>RXKB01000023.1 GCA_003963225.1 Candidatus Babelota bacterium | reverse complement strand
TATTTTTCAAAAAAGTGAAAAAAAGTTTAAAATATGGTGTTTTTAGGCTAATATACCCCATATATACTATAAAAATTTTAAGTACCCCCCCCTCCTATATATATAAAATGTGTGTGGATATAGGAATAGGTGGCCCCCAAACTAAACACGCCAAGGCGTTAAGCACGAAGCGCAATGCCCCCGTAGGTTTGGCTGTCGTGTGATTATTTAACCATTAAAAATTAGTTATCATGACTAGAGAAGAAAGATTGGCGGCTGCCAATGCTGTCTTGACAGCAAAAACGAATGTTGCACCTATTCAAGGACACTTAAAGGGTGATTTATTCCAATCATCTTTCTCAACCCTTCAAGGGTTTGAGGTAGGTGATTTGTTTGGTGAGTTTGTCGGTACAGGATTCCAACGTGCTGTGGAAGGTGCTAAGGACAGATACACTCTGCACTTAGACGTCATCGCAGATAACGGGGAGAAGTTAACACTCAAAGGGTCTCAGGAAATCTGGGACGAGGTTAACAAAAATGATTTCGCATCACTTAAAGGAAAGGGCTTTAAGGGTGAAATCAAGCCATTTTCTGACGGTAGTGGCAAAGTATATTTTGCCGCTGACTCAATGGCATTCGATATCTAAATCTTATGACCCTCACGCAAGTGGGGGTTATTTTTTTTTAAATGGTTAGAACATGACAAACTGTCGTGAACTGTGTAGTTCACCTGATGATGGAGTTAGAGTTTACTCTAACGACAAGGAGTTGAATTTATTCAACGACTGGACTAAAAAGAATCGAAACAGTTAAATTATTTTTTTTTTTTAAATTAAATAAAAACCCATTGCACATGGGAATCGACAAATAATGTGCAAATAAATCATGGTAGTACAGAACCGAAATTTGTCCATCTGTCAGACAGTGGACAAAGATAAGACATATTTCTTCATAACTAATGATAACTTAGTGTTATCATTAAATTATGAGGAGTATCATCTAATTAAAAATGCCCAATTCATTGGTGCATTTAAAAAGACTGAACTGCATTTAGTTCAGTCGAAAATAGATGATATTCTTCATAAGAGATTTATGAAGAAATTATCCCAAAAACAAAGATAATCATTTTTTTTAACCAATTAATCCAGTTAATTAAGATGGGAGCATTTAAGAATGAAGGCGATCCAGCACTAGCCTTGGCAGAAGAATGTGCTGAAGTTATCCAATGTATCAACAAAACACTTAGATTTGGTGGTGATTGGGATAGCAAAAGACCTGATGTGTCTATAAACAGATTTGAGGAGTTAGAGCTTGAGATGTATGATCTATTCTATCAATGGGCTAGATTAAAATCACAGGTTCTCCAAAAACCTGTAGACAAAATAATAACCAAATTTTAAAACTAAAACCTCACGATGTATAGGGTAATCGTAGTAAATCATGACATACGTTTCTAAACCAGATCAACACATCAACAAAATCTCCAAACAGTATTTTCTTGAGAATATACAAGATTATGGAAGATGGAGAATCCATAAACTTACTCTAACTGATAAAGAGATCAATTTGTTGACGGCAGTATTGTTCGAATATCTATCAACAGAGGTCTGTCATAAGCACAGTGAAAATTTTCAGACATCAGTTAGAAACTTCGCTTGTATGCTCAGCAAGGGAATAAATGATGAGATTCTCTTTGGTGAAGACAATACTGATGAAGATGAAAAAGAAAATGGTACCTGTTGCTAAGGATCATTTTAAGAGTTGATAATGAACTCCCGAAAACTGAGTAGGGAGTTATTTTAATATCTATTTTTTTTTAACATTAAAACAAATAAAAATGAACAAATTAAAAGTAGTAAAAGTAGATTCAGAAGCAGAAAAATTATTAGAAAAATTTGCAAGAAAGAATATGGTTCAATGGAATCAGGAGTCTTTTAAAAGAACTCACAGTCGATTACACAAAAGTATAATCGAAGCATTAAACGAAGCCTTACGCATACACGATGTTGTAGGGCGAAGCGAACAGTTAGTTGCCTTTCTTAAATGGGTTGGTGATGGCTACGACTTTGAAAATAACGCTGAAAAGATTGTAAAGGAGTACATAGATGAAGGCAACTAATTGCATACAACGTATTGGGGCTTGTAGTAGTACGAATTATTAACAACTAAATTACAATACAATGGAAAATAAAAACACAAAACTTGATACCGGCACTACTGCCCAAACTGACGCTAATGCTATGCTAGCGGATAGTTTTTTTAGACCTAAGACAAGAGGCGAATTGTTAGAGGCGCTCAAGAAAGGAATAAAGTGTGAGGTAGTAGGTAGTAATATGGAAATAACAAATATTTGCTTAGACGGATGGTTAAAGTTTGAAGGCAAATACCGAACACTTTATTCACCAAACAGGGGATGGGTTATTTACGAAGCGGTCTAAAAAATTTCAAAATATGCACACAGCTCAATTAAAGCACTTCTGCCCCTATTGCTACAAACCCTTGTTAGCGGTAGTACGGTTTAATTTGCGAGGGATTAAATTTTTAAATTATTAATCAACCTTTTAAAATAATTACAAATGGAAATTAGTTATCGGATATTATCACAAAACCTAGTGGTGACTATCCATGTCAAAACAGCTGTTGAATACCACAAACTAATAAATTTAGTTGAAGTTGATTCAGAATACCCTACTGATTGGGGCGAATTTATTCATAAGTTGAAAGGGGAAATAGATTTCACTCATAGTGATAAAGATATCGAACTGTTTATTGGTAAGACAAGTGTAATAATGATACTTAAGTTTGGAACTATAAGTTATCCTAGAGGACTTGTAGATTCTATAAATAATTATCTAAACCCTGTCAAGTCTGGTGATGATCCACATATCTATGCATTGTTCACTGAAAGTCAAAAAATACTATCATGAAAGTTATTATTTTGATCCTACTGTACTTTGTGCTTACCGTAGGATATTATTTACTATTTAGCACAGTTGGTCTTATATTTGGGGCTACCTATTTACAATGTATTCAGGATTATGTTTGGGCATTCATTTATTTCCTATTCATACATTGGTGGTTGGTTATAATCTCATTAAGAGAGTATTATGTTAAACATATAAAACCGCTACCATGAGAAATATAATGGAGTTTCTAAACTTTATAAGTATAATGATTATCTTTATATTTGGTGTCTTATTTATCTTAGATAAAAATATGGTATCAGACAGAGCCACAATGTATATGATATTCTTATTAATTTACACTGTATGGATCGATATAACGTTTGAAATCAAAAAACTAAATAACAATTTAAAATAAATAAAAATCATGAAAGAGAATTTCATCAATCTAGTGAACACATATTGCGCAAATGTGTCACTATTCATAGCTGTTGCGCTAATCGTGTCTATCATCGTTATGATTGCACACAAACATTACAAATCATTCATCGGAATGCTTATAATTATGACAGCCTGGATAGGTTGTATGATTTATGCAGCCGGTGGTGATATTACTATCTTTTTCTTTCTCCTGGTACCTTTAATAGGCTTTAGAGCCTATAGAGCGTATTTGCTCTGTCAACCTGATGGGGAATATGAAAAGAAATTAGAAAAAAAGCGTAAGCTAGAACAACTAAACAATGAGCCTTTAAAATATAAGGTGTGGTTAATTGTTATAGCCATTATGCTAATCACTCGAGTCAGTGAGGCTCAAGTAGGAAGAGATCATATTCTTACTCCAATTGGAATAAGATCTAGTGTTACAATGGAATTGTTGGACAATATTGCTACAGTTGTTGTAGGATTTCCATATGCCACACATTGGGCAGAAGATTCAAATTCAGGATTTGGTATCCCTAGATACTATAATGATGATTATGGTAAGAGATGGAGATATTGGAAATATCCTGAAACATTATTAGCAATGTATGTTGAAGATGGTGTAGTAGTATATTATTGCCAAACTTTCAATAATAACAAAGAAATAAATAAGTTTTTAAAATACTTGCAAGGTGATATTTATTCTACTGGTTTCGTAGATAATGAAGATAATCCAGATAAGGTTGTTACATATTTTGTAGAAAATCTAAAAGGTGATCTAATTTCGATCTCTATAAATTTTGTAGAGCATTCTATTTTTATGGCACTTCAAAAAGATATGAGATGATGGATACAATATTTGATATCTGCGTAAAGATAATGGAGGATGTTTCTCCTATGTTAGGTTTAACCTACAAGGAATTTAACGTCATACTATTTGTAATAGTACACCCATTAATTACATTAATGCTGTTTACAGCATTGTTGCGAAACTATATAAAAAATAAGTTACACAGAAGATAGAAGATAATTGTCATGATTTTCCTAGATAAGGGGCAGGCGAGCCGATTTATATATCCAATTTGTTTTCCTATCCAGCTTGCTCCTATCTAGGTTTTTTAATCGAATGATCAACCCTGGCATTACCAATTGTGCAACTCTCTCAAATTTTCATTCATAGTCACTCTGGTTCTATTTTGGTTGGTTAGCCGCACAAGCCAGGGTTTTTAAAATATATAGGATGTTCTAGTCTCCTATCTCGCCTTTGATTAAATCTGTACGTCGTTAATAGGGAAATTTTTACAGTGGCATAGTACTAGAATATGCCACGTTTTTACTAATTAAAAATTTTCTTGAACAACAAAAATGCTCATGATATGAAAATTCCTAAGTATTTAGACAATATATTGTCAACAGGTCTTGCTCTTTGTGTCGTTTTCTTTCTTGCAAAGTACACAGTAAATACTGTTAATAAAGATGTCTATAACGAGGAAAAGGAATGGCAGAATAAATATGAGCCACACCCTGATACAATCTCCTATACTACAGATACATTACCTAGAATGGCATCATACGACGAAGATATTACACTATCTGATGGTAGAGTAAAAACTGTTGTGAGAATCTGTGATAGGTATGATGGAGTCATAAACTATTTTGTAATTAATAAACATTAAACACATGAAGAAGTTCATTTTCGCATTAACCTTACTCCTATGGAGTATAGGAACACATGCACAGGTGTCTGGATCCACCTCATCTAAAAAATACCATCAATCTACTTGTAGGTATTTTAATCCAGCAAAGGTAATCAGTGACCTGACAGGATATACTCCTGCTAAATGCTGTAACAAAACAACCGGTACTGATGGTACAGAAACTCCAGCTATTACATGTGGAGCATTAACCAAAAAAGGAACTCCTTGTAAGCGTAAAGTTAAAGCTTTAGGAGATAAATGCCCGAGTCATGGCTACACTGTTGCCAATAAGTAAATTACTGGTAGATTGCGCTATTTCTAGCATACCTATCAGTATGGTATTGAAAACTATTAGGGATAATTACAGTCCTGCCGTAATAGAGCGGTGGACCTTAGATAATGTCCATAAAATTACTCTGAGAATCTTTAAAGATTATGATGAGATGTATGATAGTTTAGATAATACAAATAACACAAAAACCGCTGCACAGATTCGAGCGTCTGTGATTGGCGATCTTTATGCCAAATATGAATATTTGGATAAGCTCGAAGATAACAATATTATTTAATTTTTAAAAATCATGAAAATCATGGAAAAAATCACAAAAGGTGCTGAAGTAATAGCTCTCAGTTTTGATGAGGCTGTAAAATTGTTTCAAAATGGAGCTGAAATAATGGAAAAATTGGAGAGTTTCCAGAAATTTGGAAATTCTAATACTCCAGAGTTTCGTAAAGCTTATTGGGATATGAAGGAGGAAACTGTAAAAGCTAATCCTAGTTATGTTGCTGGTTTCAATTTGGCAAAACAGGCTAAAGAAGAATATGCCGCATTGTATCTCGATACTCTACAACAAGTAGAGGAAGCTGAGAAAGCTGAAGCCATTGTTGATCCAATTACTACAGTTGAAAACAAAACTGATGAAATCGTTTTGGATACAGTTAAAAAAGAAGCAGATGATAGTGAAGAAGAAAATGAAGAAGAAGGTCAATTCTATCTTGCTGAAATCACTGATGAGTTAAACAATGATCCATCAAATTTGATGGCAAACATTGGTTTAGTTCTTCAGTTAGCTTCTCATGCTGAAATTGCTGACATCAAAATGCTTCCAGCTGACTTAAAAACTCAACTAGCTAAAACAAGAGCTAGATTGACTGCAAAAGCATAACCCGGATTTTTATAGAGGGTGGGGATATGTTCTCACCCTCATTTTTTTATCTAAAATAAAATCTAATGCTCAAAAGGTTTGGAGTATGTGTCATTATTTCTCTATTAATGATGCTAATATACAACTCCGAAATATTTACTATAGAGAAGAGAGTACAAATTATAGATGTATACAAAGATGGGACTGCTTTAGCAGTATATACAAGCCCATCAACAAAACCACAAAATTATACTATCCACTCTTCTAAAAAGTTTGGAGAATGGGAGACAATTAAAGAAATGTCTCCTATAGGCAGCACAGTATTATTTGTGCTGTTATTATGTATAATAGTTATACTAGCAGAAGCATTTATTGGACCACCTGAACCCTTTAATCCTTATAAAACATGAAAAAAGTAATAACATGGGTGTTCTTAGGAATTGGTGCATTTGCGCTATTCTATTTGTACTCACCTAAAACTGCAATGGAAACTCTAGTTAAGGTTATACCTGAGAGATTCCTGTTACCGCAATTGTCTGATTCTACATATGTACATACTGAAACTGACTTCTTTGAGAAGCTCAGACTAATACACGGTGAATTTGATGTTAATGACTCTTGTACTTATAATTATACTGTACCATTTAAATCAAAGGTTCCAGTAGTTGTAACTACAACAGGTAAGGTATCTTTTTATGTAAATATAGATACTTCCATAATTCAAATTAACAATGCATCAAAAACATTCCTATTAGACACAACAGGAATACAATTACAGTATTTAATATCTGACTATCACATTGACCATAAAATCAAAGGTGATTTAGTATTACCAGAAATTGATGTCAAACGACAAATGGCACAATGTAATGAGTATTTTAACTCTAATGTTAAGAATTCAAAACAATTGTTAGCTGCTAAACAATCTCTAGACAGATTAATTAACTCACAATTAATATTCTTAATACAAAAAGGATATGCAAATCGTTCTACCAGAAATTAAACTATCTGGGTCAAGGATCCAGATAATATGCGACTCTAACAATGAATCTGCATTTAACACTTGGGACAAATTAGCATCTATGTGCCCAGATGTACCACAATCAAAACAAGATGCTGAATTTATAAAATCTATCAATAAAACATTTAAAAAGAATAAAAATCATGGAAAAAAATCCTAGACAATACGATTTTGTTAATATCGTATTCTTTAAATCCCTTAAAAACGGTGCCACAATTGGTCAAACTAATATCTTGGGAAAAGATCACATTATTTTAGTACCAGATAAATTCAAAAAAGGTATTAAAAAAGGTCTATCTTACAACATCAAATGTCACAAGTTGCAGAAAGGGTCAGGATTCGTAGTAGATTACTACGAACATTATGTTCCTTCAATAGAAGTTACATTATCAAAAGATTATAAGAATGTTGTAGTTATGCGCGGAGAATTGCCAACTTCGTATTCTTATACTTTATCAGGACGGATGTCTCCCAGAGAATTTTATGAATCTAAGAAGTTCAATTTCAATGCAGATATCAAAACTCCATTAGCTTTTCTTAAATGGAAAGCAGCTTTACAGCAAATATCTCAATACTGGGAATTAACAGATTGGGATGAATATGTAGTTACTTCATCTAAAAAACCTCTTGAAGAAGTTGAAGAGGATAAACTGAGTTATGAGCCTAATTGGCATATCGATGAATTAGATGAAGTAACTGAAAAGTAGTATCTTGGATTTGGAGAGTTTCATGTTGAAAAATATTATAACTCTCTTTAATTATTTATTAACTAATTAAAATAAAATCATGGCTCTATTTAAGTTAATCCATGAAGCTGAGAAGCTCAGCCCGACTCTAGACAGAAAATTAGCTACATTCACAGTATTTACTGATGATGTGAGTAGACTATTGTTTAAGTTCAGAATTAAAAAATTCTCAACTATTAAAGAGGCTCTAATTCCAATAATGTGCCAAGAATTAAACGATGTTACAAGATTAGAATTTCAATTTATTAAGAAAGAGAATATAGATGCTATATCTATATTTTTCTTTGTTTTACATAATGTTGAGGATATCAATTTTGAAAACATTGTTAAAAGATTCCCAGAAATTTTTGACGCTCTATATAAAATTAATCAAGAATTAAAATTCAAATACTAATGGAAAATGATAAAGTTAAACCTGGATTTCAGACAGAATGGTCTACTCCAGAAGAGAGAAAGAAAGAGATTGTATACAGTAAAATTGTAATATCTCCTCCTATCTATTTACACCCATTAACTATAACCTACATTTCAGATGCTAATGGTATTCAAACACAAGTTGCTTATAAATTAGTTATGTCAAGAGAAATAAAGAATTTATTTGGAAGTAGCAGTGTAATAGATATACCTACAGCAAGAAAACATTTGGAAGAATTATGTTTTCCATATGATATACATGTATCAAAGCTGAATCCGTTTTTAATTGAAACTAAACCTCAAAGACCTAATTTGGTTCTAGTACACAAAGTTGAAAGATTACTTGGTGTGGATGAGCTTAGACAACTACAAATACGATGTAAAGGCATTAAAGATACATTTTATAAATATTGTAAGGATTTTAAGTCTTCTAAAAGATGAGAGCTTCCGACATATTTTATTATACCAAGTTCAAGAGAAATATGCCGCCTAATCCTAAAATGGCATTAAGTTCTCTTACTGTAATGGTTTTGATGAAAATTCGAAATGCCGCAAGAAATCACAAATTTCAAACTGAAGTAACTATATACATATCTGACAAGATGCATGAAACAGTATCTATTTTATCAATATTAGGATATTCTGTTTATTCTTTAAATTTTGAAGAACATCCTATAAAAAGTTTAATGGTTATATCATGGCAAGTAGATTTCGGACTAAACTAATGGATGGCCGCTTATGGCTTAAAAAAATAACACTTAATGATACCCTGGGTGTTTATAAAAATGATCTGATAGTTGATATTATCGGACATACAACGGATAAGAAGCGTGCTTTATGTGTGGCTAGACCTAGAGACATTCTTAAGCCTCTCAGTCAACTTATACAAGAAGTTGACTTAACTGATCTTATAGTAGCCAATATTAGAACAGACTATTTTACTTTGATTTTATCTGAGCAATTTAGTTTTCTTCTAAAATTTAAATCTTTTAAACTCTTAATTAATAAAGATGAGAGGAAAATTATTGCAGTTTATACAATGGATGCCACTAATTGGAGGTATTATCAATGCTCTATTAGTATACCAGTTCCAGAGAACTCTATTCAGATCTGATAGTATGATTTATATCATGGCTTTTATCTGGGTTTTAGGTAGCTTGTATTATTCTGCTTCGAAAGTCATTACATTTTATGTATCTGACAAACCCAAAACTGTAAGACGCTCCATAATTATGACTATAGTTGTATTATTTGGACCGTTTGTAAGCATTATTTTACTAATTAAAAATTTGATTTTTTATGGAAGGCTCATTAAAGAGCACAAATGGGAGGAAATTATCGATAGCTTCGAAAAACAAAGCTTGGATGAAAAGAACTCTCAAAAATACAATTAAGCTAGTAGAGATACTGCAAACTGAAGAGGTATTAACTGTAGAAATGTACAACGCATTTAGACATGATTATGGTAATGATTTTAAAGAATTTGGCTTTTCAAATAAAGACAAAGAAGCTTTAGAAAGCATAGCATCTTTACTTACCTTTCATACCATAGCCTCTGCCTCAGGAAGCTATTTTACACAATTATTAACTAAACTAAAAAATTTGAACATTAACCATGGGAAGAAGAAGTCGTAACAAGGGAGGGAATAAACCGAGAAAAGTAGCATCAACCCTCGAAGATTTGAGCAAAATCATTGACGTGGAAAAATCTAAACAAGAAATTATTCCACCAGTAATTGATATCGCTCCGATAGAAACTATTGCACCAATAGCGCCAATAGTTTCAGAAAAAGTTGTGGAGAATATTGCTCCAGAAAATCCCAAAACTCCGCTATTCAAAGTTCCACCGAGAACTGAAAAATCAATGACTAAGACCGGTGTAATATCAGGTATCCAAAGAACAGAACCACACAACAACATTAACATGTTAAAGATTGGTACTATTATTGATGGAGTTCCAATGATTTATACTGCTCAAAGAAAGAATTTTGATATCAATATCCCGTTTAAAGTGAATGATAAAGTAGAATTTGTTCTACAGAAATTCTTTCACAAAGGGGAGGAGAAATTCATAGCTGACAAAGTAAAGTTGGTAACCACTGGTGTACCAATTATGGATGATATTATTGCTAAAATGCAAGATTCTCCAACAATTATCGCATATTCAGAAAATCAATTAAGAGTTTTAATTACTGAGTATGCAGCTGCCGCAAAATCAATAGAAGCTGCGATAAAAGCAATCGAAGAAAAAACAAAATTAAAATTTGTAGGCAAAACAGATGTGAAATATCCAATGTTTGCTTTCGAGAAATGTTAATTATAATTAATTTAAAAATCGTGTCGAGGACATCTAAAAAAATACATCATGAAAAATACATTAGCTTTCGCTGCCGGTTTTTGTACAGCCGCATTAATAGCTGTAATATTGTTTACTGAGCGTCCACGCATTTCTACTGTTATTCGGGGAGTTACTCCGGTAATAGAGAAGTGGAACAAAGCATTCGAGCCTATAGTAGATGCTGGGGCAAGATTCCCTGAAGTTGTTATGTCTCAATTTATCTTGGAAACAGGATATGCGTCTTCAGAGGTATTTTTGAAGAATGGGAATGGTTTCGGTATGAAACACAACAAGAGGGGATTCTCTAAGGGATCACAACTAGGTCATGCAGATTATGGTGGGGATTTTAGCGCTTCGTTGAAAGACTACATAGCATGGCAACAGAAGTACCTGTCCCGATATGAAGCTAGTCGTGGTAAGAAGGTCAAAACCAATGAGGAGTATATTCAATTCCTCGTTGATTATGGTTATGCTGAGGATAAATCTTACCCCACAAAGTTGAGAGATATTCTCAGTTATGTACAAAAAGTTCATGAACTTAAGAAACAAGCCTCCTCTTAACGGGGAGGCCTCTGTTTAAGTATTTATTTATTCACATAAAAAATGTAAAAATTATGTTGTTAGAAATCTCTCAAATAGGAATATTTTTTCCTATATTTGCATTTTTCTTCACTATCATTGTGATAGTATTTGTAGTTATGTATATTAGACATAATGCAAAAATGCGACAATTGGCTGAACAAGAAACTGCTAGTCCTGTAATGCCTACTGCAAATATTATAGACTCCTATAAATTTGAAGAATTAGGAGAAGCTGATATAGCTGCCAAATTGTTGGGTATACGAAAAAAGTTCACCTTCTCTACCAGGCTTTCTGTAGAAAACCAGAAAAAATCGGGAATGAGTGAAAGAGTTTATTATTTAAATGACCCAACTATAGATGCCATTTTGGAAAGATTTCCAGAATCTAAAGTTGAGTTTCAATCTGACATTGTTATAACTAATGCTGAACCTGCTCCTGAATCTAAAGCAAATAAAATCTATTTGTCTATTTCACATGAAGGAGAAAAAATCATTATGTTGTACACAGTGCACAAACAGGTTTTACCAAATGATCCTAAAAAGCTTGTAAATACCATGAGTGATGTTATAATCTATCATGATAGAAAAACAAAGTTTAAATTTGATGAAGTTATCAAAATTGTTAGGAGCCATAGTGTTACTATCAAAATTGAAAATTCTTCTAAAAATCCAATTTTCTACATTCACAAGATAGTGAAGAGAGGAGCTGAGTATATTACTCAATCCGTCAAATCATTTAGCTTGATAAACGGTCCAGAAGATTTGAGAACAATGTATGAAGATATTACCATCGATTTCAACAATGAGAAACACAGAATAAGTCTCAGTGACATTTCTGAAGGTATTATCAAAGCTGTCCAATCTAAGCATAATATTTATATCATGGGTACTGTAGGTACAGGTAAAACTGTATTAGGTGGTTATTTATGTTATGAATTAGCTAAACAGAATATTGGTAAAGTCTTTTATCTTAACGCCTCAACAGTAGAAGCGGTAATTACACCTGAATTCGAAGGTTTTGCCCCTATGATCTTTAATACTGATAGTGGTGCGAAAGATATATCAGAGAGTTTGTATATTAGTTCAGAAGGTCAATCACTAAACGATGTGTATAGTGCAGGAAAAGAATCTGAACGTCAATTAAACATTATGGTTATTGATGAAGCTCAAATTGCATTAGATGATACAAAAGCATCGTCTCAAATACTTCTTGCTATGCTAGATGGTGAACATAGACGTCAATACAATACAGTGTACATTCTGATATTCAATGCTGAGCAAAGCCATGTCAATCCTGCTGCTTTTAGAGCTGGTAGAGTTGATGTTGCAATACATTTAACACCTCTTAAGAAACCTACAGCTGATAAAGCTGTTGAGAAAATTAAAGAGAATATTGATCCAATTGTTGATGTATTTGATCAGAAGCTCTATGAGCATACACTGAAAACGAAAAATACTCTACCTGGTGCTGATAAACCATATGCTCTAGAGAATGAAATTACTCTAGCAGATATTCATCACTGCGTAGTCCCTGTACCAATTGCAGATGCTTTGAAAGAGGCTGTGCAATCTAAAGGTACAAAACTTGAAAAAACACAAACTCCTCCTAAGCTAAAGGACAATGTTGTTCCTATTATTGCTAACAGGAAGAAATAAGCAAAGCCCTCTTTGTAGCTCGCCCGAAGTGACGCCCTTGTCTCGGGCAAACGTACCATCGGGTTAGTATACAATAGCTTCTGTAAGAAGTAAAAGGGCAGTCTCTAAACAAAGAGGGTACAAAACATTCAGCCGGTTAATTAACCTGGTTAAGGTCCAAACTTAGTTGGGGCTAAGCTATTCGTAGTATTCGACCCTGTAAGGGGTCTCATAAAGTTTTTAGCCGGCTGTTTTTAAAATAATCTTAGTTAAATCTACAATACATCTTAAGTGAAAAGGAAAAGAAAATACCAACATTTGATATAGTGAATCTACTTCTGGCAATTGCAAACTGTCTACTAGATGTATATAAAAATAATATTTCTGGAATGATTGGATGGGGTTCGGCAAGTATGTGGATAATCTTTTTTATGATTGAACAAAGAAAAAATACCGTAAGATAAACTCTTTTGAATGTAGTTAAACTACTTACTTTAAAGTATTAGGAAATTAGTAAAAATAGGCCGGTCTATTATAACCGGCCTATAATTCTTTTATTTAAATGTATAAAAATTATGTCTGCTATATTATTTCAAGCAGGTGATACAGTAACTATTCAGAAAGATCTCTATTTGAGATGGGATGACCGCCTAAATTGTGGAGTTTATAAAGATGACGCTACAGGTGAAGAATATTCTATACCATATGATATTATTTTTGAGTTAGACAGCAACTTTTCAGATAATAGTTTATCTGTTTTTATTGGAAAAAACACTATAATAGGTGAAATTGTGCAGATTTTTAGTAAAAATCATCACAGAGCTTTAACAAAAGCTATACTGACTAGTACGTATACAACATATTATTCAGCAAAAATAGTAACAGTTGTGCCTTTACATAATTTTTATATTACTTTGCCATTAATATTGTTGAAAAAATACAATTTGTCATAAATAAAATGTATCTTTACATGAAAACTGTTACATTAGCTGAAGAATACGCAATAGCTCATGCCGAATGTTTAATTGATTCTGTATTAGGTAAGTATGATTTAGTGTGGCAAATTAGCACTAAAGACGAATTGCCAAGAACTTGGTTCTGTTATCTTCCAGCAGATTCTAAAACTTTAGATGGTCCGTTCTATTTAGTGGAATTGGTAGAATGTATAGACCTATTAGAACAAACCCACGAACAGAAAATTACAAAATTTAAAACTTACGAAGGTGCTGACTTTGATGAAGTCGGATTATACGCCAAAGTAGTAGTCATAGTAAATGGGCATAGTGTTTATGGCTACTTGCCTATAGAAACTTTAAAAGAATTATAATGAAAATAGGAGATACAGTAAAACTTATAAGACCTTATAGAATTTCTACAGCTAAGGATCCAGAAAACCCAAAAAGTGGAAGACTAACGCAACATGCGTTAATCAAAACTCCGTATTATTGGGCGTATACTTTAAGAAATTCTAGAAAAAATCAGGATGAAAAGATAATAGACAGAAAAACGCTGTTTACGATTCCTAGAAATTTGATATTTGGAACTATTGATAATACTAATCCGCCTATATCTGGCGAGATAGTTTCTTTTCATAAAATGCCAAATATGAGAACTCAAAAGGCTGAAGATTATAAAGGAGAAATAACAGATTCTCCAGATATTTGGGCTAAAATTGTATATAATTATACTTATCTTTTTATCCCTGTTTGTTTACTCGAAAAACAAAACTAATGGCAGATAGAGTAACAAAACTATTGCATTCAAAAAACATTATTCCAATTAGTATTGGAGATTTTGTACAAATAAAAGAATTGCCTACATTGTCACACATAAATCCAAAAGAAGCTTGTGGTATTTTTGTTCACTATAGTGCTGAAGATGCTGAAATGCATGTCAATTTCAATTGGCGTAAATGGGTTATTAGATATCCATTACATTCTAAATTATTTAACTACATGGATCCCCCATTTAATTATATAATTCCTAGTAAAAACATGTTGTCCTCTAAGTATAAAGTGTTGAAAGATCCATTTTATGAATTAGGGAAACCAGATTTGATAAGAGGTACTGTAAACATTTTAGAAAGATCTCACATGAGAGGAAACTATGCTAAAGATAAATCTGTCTATAAAGTAATAAATTTGGATAAACACTATGAAACTGAGGTTCCTTATGCAGAACCTTTAGAGTTAAGCAAAGATCATTTTAGTGGACATGTAGTTCAATTTTTAGGACATCCTCAAGCAAGCTCTGCAGATAACGTAAAAGAAAACATTTATAACGAATACATTTTTGAAGATATACACATGTCTAAAAGAGACGGTAGTGATAAAAGGCTAGAATTAGCCATAGCAGATAAATTAGATGAGTTACGTGTTAAAATAGTTAACATTGAAAACATCTATCTTGATATACCATTAAAATTCTTTAATTATGCGTAATGTTGTTATATTTTTCCTATTTTTAATAGGATGTACGCCAACACCTCCCAATTCTTTTAAGAATTCTACACCTGTAGTTGATACTTCCTTTGTATCATCACTAACAAATGGCTCGGAAAACACCTTTCCAACACAAGTTGCACCTAAGCAACCAGATCCTCAACCTATTGCAGAATCCTCACCAGAGCCAGAATCCTCAAACTCAACCTTGAACTTAGAAATTAAAGAAAATATTGTCTTAGACAAATCTTTAACTTTTTATCACTATTTACCCACAGCTAATAACGGCTATAAGTCAGATAAAGTTTTCTATTTCCTTTTAGATGCTACAAAACTGACATTACAGCAATATGATAAAAACATGGCTATTACTATGGGTTGTGATTTTACAGTCTCCAAACCGTGGACACGAAACTTAACCATTGAATATAACATTCTAAAAACATCTTTAACATCCGAAACCAATAAAGAAATTAATTTCGAAATCGGATTAAAGAATTCTAAAGTATCTTATGTTAAACTAGGAGAAAACAAATTTTATGCTAAAGCGCCTATAATACCAAAACCATCCAGCAATACTGTCTGTACATCAAATGGTACTGAATACCACATTATAAAAGCTGGTGAAAACTTAAAGCTGTTAGCAGATTCAAAATGTATTGAAGTTCGAACATTATTAAATCTCAATCCTAAGATAAAAAATAGAGAAAATTTTGTTGTTTTTCCAGGAGAGAGAATAAGAATTAAATAAATAGCGTATGATCAGTAGAGAAGAAGCTTTAGACACGTTAGTTGAAGTATTTGATATTGAAACTAATGACCCGGAGCCTACGATTATCGCAGTTAAACCTGTGGTTGATTACGTAGGAAAAACTAAAAGATTCATTAAAAAACCAAAACCCAATTCTAAGGTATGTCACAAACCATTGTTAGTCCGTTCATCCCCGAAACCATTACCCCCACCTCCAAAGAGGGATCGGGAAATTCAGGAAGAACTGTCGGAGTTCTATTCTCACCACATACCTCCAATCACTCCATGTCACAATATCTCGATTTTGCCGCCACCAAAGGCAATCCTCGCCTTGTAATGCCGGATGAATTTCGAGGTGATCTTGACTTATTAATTATTACTGGAGGTGCTGACCTGAGTGCTACTAATAAAGCATTCTTAGGTCGAAAATTATCTTATCAACATGGTAAGACTGATCCACATATTGAATTTTTTAGAACATTTCTATTAGATTCTTATATTGAACACAAGATTCCAATATTTGGAATATGTCTAGGCTTTCAGCTACTAGCTGCACACTTCGGCTCAAAAATGTATGCTCATATAGACGGTCATGATGTAAATACAGGACTGCATATGATTAAATCAAAAAACCACGAGTATAAAGTAAATACCTCTCACCACCAAGCTGTTAGTATTTTAGGCTCTGATCTAGAAGCTGTAGCTTTTAGTGGTGCTGGTTGTGTTAATAATGTAGAATGTGTAGAAGCTTTTAAGCATAAAACACTCCCTATAGCTGGAGTACAATATCATCCCGAAAGGATGTACAATTTATTATCATCATCGACTTTCAAACAAACTGGAAGTTTAGTAGGTGATTTAATTACTCACGAATTGATTAACGAAATAATGAGTAAAAATGCAAAAGGAAATTAATTTAGGTAAATATACTGGATATGTAACTAATTCTGATCCTGATATGATTTCAGTTGAATATGAAATTGCTTACGATCCAGACCACATACAAAAACGTGCTACTTGGAAATGGATTACAACAAATAAATTAGTCCCAGAAGGTATAAAACCAAGTGTCGATGTTATTTTAAACGTTTTAATACCATATTTTAAAGAAGAATTTCCACTATACGAAGACTTTGTTTTAGATGGTGGTGGTGTAGAAGCTAATATTGCACCAAGATGTTTGACTCTTTATAAAAATTCAGGGTTTCAAGACAATCTTAAAAAATTCATGGAAACAGCAAAAAGCTTAGGATTTTCTGATGAGAAGCTGACTGCCGGAATACATCTTAATATTGATTATGATTTTTTAGGCGAAAATGCCAAGGAAAGAGCATTAGTAATCAAAAAACTATGCGAATTCGCATTTAATAACATTGATTTTATGATCCGGATGTCCTCTAGAAAAAGAGGTGCTCAAATATTGACCGATATGAATTCCTTTTTAGGAAATACTTACGGTACAGAAGATCCAAGAATAGTTTTCAGAAGTTTTTCTGATCACAGAGATCAAATTGTAAAATTCTTTAAGGATGATAATCATAAAACTTCTTTTAATAGTGTTTTCAATTTATGGGCATCAAAGTGTGGAAGAAGATGCTTAGAGGTTCGTTGGTTCGGATCTACACTAAATATAGAAGAATTTAATTCCATTGTAGAGTTTGGATTTGCTTTAATACATTTTTGTAAAAAGTCTTCAAATAATAACTTACTTAAAGAAAATTTTATTGATTTTGTTCTACTTGAACCTTCAAAATACTCTAATCTGATAAAGAGAATTTCTTCACTTTACAAATTGAAAAATAATGCCGAATATAACTGAAAAAGCTTTAAAATGCTTAGAAGACGGAAAAATATTAGAGGATGAATTAACTCGTCTTGAGTTAGCTAAATTCCTCAGACAAAACCCTAGACCTAAAATTGATACAAACTTTTTACCATACGTAGAGATAGAAGCTTGGACGGCTTATGATCGTATTACAATGGGGCAATTAATGAAATCTGTTGGATGTTCTATAAATCCTAGTAGTAATGGTGATTCTATTGGCGATCCATACCCATATCCTTATTGGTATCTACATCATGATGGTAGTATTAAAGTAGATGAAGAAAAGTTAAAGAAATTAGCTACTGAAGGTAAGTTTCCATATACAATAGATACAAAAAGTATAAATAATTTAAATTATAGAGGAGATGCAGCGGTTAATTATACATTATCTCCTGAAGATATGGAAAAAGTACCAGAAGATATAAAAAACAGTTTAGCTGAAACTAAGGAGTACCTAAAAGTCCTTACCAGTAATATTAAACGTATTACAAAATCTCCAACTTTGGATGAAGAAATTAGCTTAACACTTTCTACAGCTGCTTATAAAATAGAATTTTCTACACCAGCTTTGTATGATTTCAAAGAATTGCGAAAAGCTTTTTTTCTTTTCAAAGTTAAAGCTAATGATGGGAATCCTTGTATGTTTGTTAACCCTTCATGTGGATTGCATATAAACTTCAAACTTCCGACATTAAATATTGCAAATAAAAGGCAATATCTTACCAGACTATTAACTTTATTTGTATATTTGGAACCTGGATTTATACATATAGTACCAAGACACAGAATAGATAATCATTATTGTAAATTTTTTACTTCTCGTTATACATCAATAAATGACGTCATTTATTATGTGTTTAATCATTATGGTGTAAAATATAATGCTCTATATCCAACCAAATCTAATGCAAATTTTCAAGAATTCAGATTTGTAAATGCAACCTCTGATATTTATCAATTAGAAAATTGGATTTTAGCGTTACAGTGTTTATGCCAATACGCATACGATTTTGATAAACCTATAGAATCAGATATACACATCTTTGATGTGATAACTCATCCAGTATTACAAAACTGGTATTTAAAAAGACAAAAACATTTAAAAACTAAAGCTGTAGTCGACAAAGTCGTTACAGCTTCTGACTTGGAACCAATTTCTAAACTAAAAATTAAACGCGATGAATTACTCAAAAGAAAACGTGAAGAAGAACTGAACGCCGAAAAAGCTAGAACAATGAATAGTGGATCTAATAGCCGCAAACCAATTTCTAGTTCTTCGAGACGTACAAACGCACAAGCCGCTAGGTATCGGATACGGTCTAGACGGTATTAAACAAATTACAAATAAAGAAGGAAAACTTCTATATTATAAAAGAGCATATATCTCAGGCTCGTGAAGAGATGGGATTAAAGATTCGGTTTGGGTGCCAAAAATCGTAGGAGATACTACGCCATCCAATCGAGTATACGTTGAAAAGTTCACACCGAGGAATCACAATAATCCTGCTTTCCAAAAAGCAGAGATTCTTTGAACTGACAAGGCTTCAAACGATGGGCCCTTCATACAGTAATGTATGTCGAATAAGAGTGTAAATTGTCGGGAACCCTAAGTCGAAAGATAAGGCAATCCGCAGCGAAACCTGAAAGGGGACGTTCAGAGACTATAATCACTCCTTCCTAATAGGAAGATGGGATAGTCCGACAACATGGGAAACCATGGAAGTGAATATTATATTAATTAAATTACATGAAAATTTGTAAAAGATGTCATAAAGAAAAAGAATTAGATTCTTTTTATAATGATAAGGCATCCAAAGATGGAAAATGGCATACTTGTAAACATTGTAGTAGATCTTCAGTAAAAAATAGATCAGAAGAACTCCTTTTAAAAGGTTATAGAAAATGTTTTACTTGTCAAATAGAAAAACCATTAGGTAAATTTAAGAGAGATAAATCAAGACCTGATGGTGTTGGTTATCAATGTTATTCATGTGGAAGAGCTAAAGGAAGAAAAGATTATACAGATAGATTAACGAAATACATATTAAAACGAGCTGAGAAATCTGCTAAAAGTAGAAATTTAGATTTTAATCTAACTATAGATGATATTATTATTCCAGATTATTGCCCTTTATTAGAAATTCCTCTAAATTATGATCATATCTCAGGAAGAAATGGAAATTCTCCTTCTATAGATAGAATCGATAATACTTTAGGATATGTTAAAGGTAATATATGGATAATTTCTTCTAAAGCTAACACCATGAAGGCAAATGCCTCCTTTCCAGAATTACATACTTTCAGTAGAAATATTAATAAATATTTTCCTACTGCTTAGCTTCGTATGCTATACACACCTGACCGCAGATATTAAATGTCTGCGCCTGCTGAGGGTGAAACAGATCAGTTTAAAGTGTGTTTTGAAATTACTTAAATTAATATTATGTATTTAGCTTCAAAATGGGTTACAGAGAAAATAGAATCCAAGATTAAAGAATTCAAACTTTCTCAATTTCAATTAGTATCTATATTTATGAATATGCTGCTATTAGCAACTTGTACTTATTTGTATACAGAAATTAAAGAAACCCATCAAATGACTGTGCAAAAAACAGATGAATTGTTAGAGATTATAGATTACTATCAATGTAATGTGGACTCCTTAGCAGAACTTACTGTCCAGAAGCACGAAAACCGTTCAAATAAAAAATCTGACAACGTTGCTAAGAATCGCAAGATCAATAAATCCAAAAAATCGTCAATAATGTCTTTTGAAGGATTTAGAGTGGCATCTAACGTTGACAGATACTTACATAGTTCGCTATGTAAAGCACTTAAATCTTATAATGGACCTGGAAGTGTTTTAATAACCTCAATGCGGAGGCTCTATTGCAAGCACTCCAAACACTCCACAGGCGAAGCCATCGATATCAACATGGATAAACATGGCCGCAATATGTTAGAATGGCTTATAAGCCCCGGGGGCCTAGAATGGCTGCAAGACCATAAGCTTTCTTTTTACGTGGAAGATAAACCTAGATCTCGTCGATTAGACGAATTTAGAGATAGATTTAGTGAATATATATTTGAAAATAGACGTGCGACTGGATTGCACATTCATATGTATAAGTTATAATATGATTGGAGAGGTTGTAAATATTTACCACGACGAATTACAAACTGAATTGATAGGGAAAGCCAGGCTAGTCAAATTGATTAGCCTTGGCCTACCTATTATTCTCAAATCTGAAACAGAATACGAATCACCTACTCAAAAACAACTAGTCTATCGCTTTGATAGATATCAAGTAGAATTCGTAGACGGTACAATACCAAATGCATCTAGCACGTACAAAGTTAGAGTACTACATAAAATAGGTCCAGTAGCAAACAAAGAAATTGATGAACTGGATAAACTACCTAAAGATTCATTTCTTAAGGTAAACGGGAAAGAGATTTACTAACAATAAAAATTACCTTATGGTTACAATTCTAGGATTAAAAGTGGAAGTCGAAAAACTCTCAGAAGAAGTTTCAAGACTAGCATCAGAAAATATAAGTTTAAAAAATAAATACTTTGAAAGGGTAAAGAAGAAAACTATGTTAGAAAATGAAGTACGTAGTTTGAAAGAAGCTATAAAAGTTGAAATCGAAGGAAGGCTAAGAGCTGAAGCACATATTGTTAAAATTACAGAAAATTTTGAGAAAGAATTAGTTGATAAATTTGAAAAGAAAACTGAAGAATTAAAAAAAGAAGTTGAAAGACTTAATGGAGAAGTTTCAGAATTAACATTAAAAAACACAGCCCTACAAGATGCTTGTAAAAGCTATGAAACTGCTATAGTTAATTGGCAGAAGAAATTTGAAAATTGTAAAACAGATTTTACAGAATTTAAAAAAACTGCAGAAGAGACTCATCAAAGCTACAAAGCAAGTCTTAGAGAAGCAGTTGCACGAAATGAAGAATTAGCATCAATAAACACATCTTTACAAGAATCTTGTAAAAACTACGAAATTGCTGTACCTAATTGGCAAAAGAAATTTCAAAATAAAGCTGCTGAAAAAAATGCAGCTACTGAAAAATTAGTCGAGTTAAAAAAATCTATTATTAATTTATTAATCGAGTAATATGCCTAAAAAGAAAAACAAACAAGAACAAGAAGAGGATATCTTCGTATTTGTTTACGGAACTTTAAAAAGAGGTGGTAGTAATCACAGATATCTAGATGTAAAAGGATCTGAATTTATTGAAGAAACAACAATACGTCAAGGAACGTTTAAGCTATTGAATATAAACAATCAATATCCAGCATTAGTATTTGATAAAGACGGTCCAGAAATACATGGAGAATTGTATAAAGTTACAAGATTAGTATTAAATACAATTAATATTTTAGAAGGCTATAACGACACAAGAGAAAACAATTTATTTGATTTACATTCTTATTTTATTAGTGAAGGCAAAAAAGCTTTTATTTATATAGCCGGTAATAGACTTCTTAACGTAATTAATCAATCTCCTAAAGGGTCTTTTCCAGAGATCCCTTCTGGTAATTGGGAAATTCAAAAACAATAATTATGGAAAAACTTAAAATGTGGGCAAACGAAAATCCTGAGATGATTATTTACTTCTTAGGAATGCTACTTATCGTACTAATTGTTTATATGATAATGAAGCCATCCAAAAAGGAAGAGAGTCATCCCAAAAAACAGAAATCTACCATTGTTGAATGTAACAATGAAATATTACAATTTATAACCAAATACCTAGAAGATAACCCAAAAACTCATTTTGGTCAAGCCTTACTAAATATAGGCATTATTGAGACTGGAGAGAAGAATGGTAAGAAATTTACCATAAACCCAGGAACTATTAGTTCATATCAACTTTTAACAAGAATACGTTATAGAAATGTCGAAAGAATTTTAGCTGAAGACATTTAACCGAAGATGATGTTTTAATCATTTTTAATGGATTTATCCAAAATAAAATTAATAGCTCCTTATTCAGTAGAAGGTGTAGAAAATGTTACAATTAATCAAGCATATTCTTATCTTAGAAAATGTAAGGTAGTTACTGTAGATACTGAGACCTCGGTACATCCACTATATGTAGGAATAGGATCTGGTTTAGATCCGTATACTTCTATGCTAATATCATTACAGATTGGTGATGAGAATCAACAGTTCGTAATAGATACTAGATATGTTAACATAGGACTTATATCTAAAATTCTAACTTCTAAATCTATTATTAAACTAGGAGTAAATCTTAAGTTTGATTTTAAAATGATTAAACACCATTTAGGTGTAGAATTAGAAAATATATATGATATAGGTTTAGCTGAAGCTGTGTTGAATTGTGGTTTAAAAGCTTCGTGGTCATTAGCAGCCATCTCAGAAAAATATCTAAATTTAAATTTAAATTCGAAGCAATTAAGCTTATTCGAAAATTATGTATCAAAGAATACGGTAAAAGATTATGAAAAGCTTGCTTATGATGATCTTACTTTAGAGTTAATTAAGTATTCTGCTGCAGACGTTGTTATACCTTCATTAGCATATCCTAAGATATTAAAGAAAGTTAAAGAAAATCAACTAACTAAAACAGTTAGCCTTGAAAACAATTTTACTAAGGTTGTAGCTAGATGGGAATTAAGAGGTATCAAATTAGATCCTCAAAAATGGCTAGATTTATTAGCCAAAAATAAAAAACAATTAGCAGATACAGAATACCAACTAAACCGTTATTTAATTGATAATAATTTAGAACATTACTTAGGAATTAATTGGAATAGTTCCAAACAAATCGTACCTTTGTTTAAAGAATTAGATATACCAATTCAGATTATTGATAAAAAGAATTCTATAGGTCAAGAAATTGTGTATAAAAATACTGTAGGTAAAGCACATGTAGGTAAGTATAAATCTAAATACGATATTTTACCTATCTATCTATCTTACAAAAAATTACAAACTGCAGTAAACACATACGGATTTAAGTTCTTAACGAATGTTAATCCTATATCTAAAAGAGTTCATACTGATATTTATCAAATACTCAACACTGGTAGAGTATCTTCTTCTGATCCTAATATGCAGAATATTCCTGCAACTGAAGAGTTTAGAGCATGCTTTGTAGCAGAGAAAAACAAAACATTTATCGTTTGTGATTATTCTTCACAAGAAAGTCGTATATTAGCAGAATATGCTAATGAAGAAAGTATGATAGATTTTGTTATAAATGGTGATGGGGATTTCCATAGCTTCACTGCTGTAAAAATGTTTGGTGAAGTAACATCACAAAATAGACCTATTGCTAAGATGTTAAATTTTGCAATAGCTTACGGCGCATCTGCTCATAAAATTTCAGACTCTGCACAAGTTTCTATGAAACAAGCTCAAGAGTGGATTAATATGTTTTTCACATCATATCCTGCTCTTAAACTATATTTTGAAAAACAACAAAAGTTTGCATTATCTAAAGGGTATCATTTAATAGATAGTGTAACAAAAAGAAGATCATATTTACAAGATTACAATGAATTTAAAAATGTAGAGCAATTTATAAATAATTCTTTACTTCTTCACCCGTCGTATAAGATTCCGTCTAAAGTGTGGAGTACTTATTTTAAGTTAAAAGGTGGGTATGAAAGAGATGCACAAAACTTTAGAATACAAGGGACTGGCGGTTCTATGACAAAATTGGCTGCCGTATTATTTGACAAAGAAATGGAAAAACTAGGCTGGTCAAATAGAGCATATATCGTCAATATAGTCCATGATGAAATAAATGTTGAGTGTGACATTTCTATTAGTAATAGAGTTTCTAAAATATTAAAGCGCTCTATGGAGAATGCTGGAAAAGTATTCGTAAAAAAACTGCCTATGACTGCAGTACCAAAAATTTCTGAATTTTTAATTAAATAACATTCACAATGGATAATCAAGATGTTCAAGGTGTAGTGACCAGTTATTCCACTATCATCATGCTAGGTTTAGCTATGCTACTTGGCGTTATATGGTGGGCTAGAACACTAATAAAAAAGAATCCAGAACTTACTTTCGGAGACATAGTGAATAACTTGTTTCTTAGAGAGAAAGTTTCTGTATTTATTATAACTTGTTTTATAATAAATTTTGCTGAAGCTCTTATGGCTGCTTCAATTACTCCTTCAGGAGAAGTACAAGTGAATCCTCTAGCTAGGATATTATCTCACATGGTTATAGCAATTGCTGCCATAACTTGTGGTTTGATGTTACCAACATTCTTTGCAGATTTATTTGCTAAAGAGAATAAAAAGCGAGCAGCTACCTTGTTTATATTTATTATGGCAGTATTCGGAACAATTGCGCTACCATATATAAATGTATTGCTAATTGCAAATGGTCTAAAACAGACTCAATTATTAAGTTTATACATCTTGGATTTAAATCCATTTAATGACATGTCGTCATATTATCAAAGTATAGGGTTATCGCCAATGTTCTCACCGTCTGGTGCTATGCAATACCCTATGATTACTTCAATCTATGTAACATTTGCTCACTATTTTCTAGTTGTACTGGATGGAGCTTTTATAATTTACAATAAGAAAGAAGATAAAAAAGAAGATAAGGACAAAGATAAAGGAGATAAAGATAAGGACAAAGATAAGGACAAAAATTCTAAGGATAGTAAAGATCCTATTACAAAGCTTGTTAAGAGATACTCAAATGGTTCTTTAGCTGAGGATGTGGAGAAATCTAAGATTACAGCTGCACACAATATTCACAATGCATTAGAAACTGGAGCAAAAGCTCGTTTAAGTTCTAATATTGCAGCAATGGTTGAAAAGATTGAAGAATTTGATAGGACTTCTTATAAACTTGCTGCAGACGCTAAAAAAGCAGAGAAAATAGAATTGCGTAAGAAGATTTATAACCTATTTGCAGCTTCGACTAGAAATGGTGAAGGTTTTGGTCTTACTTTACCAAAGATAGCTGAAGTGGGAAACTAACGACACCCAGTTTCCATTGTGAATTGGGTGACAATTGTGAATCTCATACTATCGGTAAATGTACAAGTCCGGATTGTCCTAAATTTAGATGTCCTATATGTCATACTTCAATAGTACCAATAGCTGGAGAAGTGTGTGAAACTTGCTCAAAAGTTTGTGATAATTGTGGTAAATCTGTTCATTATCCTTACGAATCTTTACATGAATACAAAGGTTCACTATTATGTGAAGATTGTTTAGCCTTTAAAAGAAATTTAGATTTACAAGAACAAGAAGATTTGTATACTTGTGATAATTGTGGTGTAAAATACACGTTACAAGTACCATTTAATGGTAGAACAATTTGTGAAGATTGTTGCAATGCAAATCAAACTGATTTAGATACTTGTGAATCTTGTCAGGAGATATTTTTACCAAGTTCTCCAGAACAATCTACATGCAGGCTTTGTACAAAAAGATGTGTAAAATGTGGTAGTTTCTTTTATAGCGATGACAACTCTGCAGAATGTGATATTTGTAAAGAATCAGTTATCTGTACTAATTGTGGGGATATTTGTATGAAAATTTACACAGATTTTAGAGGATATTGTGAAAATTGTGCTGCTAGAAATAGGCCGCCAGAATGTATAATTCCTCGATGTCATAATACTGCAAATGCAAATGGTATTTGTGAAGAACACGAATCCGAATATACTATATGTACTGTATGTAACTCTAATTTCGCTCACATTGAAATGGGTATATGCGATACATGTATTAATGACTATGATGGATAAGAAATCCGAATTACAAGAAAAAATTATTACCAAATACATTAAAGAGAAACCTAGTAGGAGTACTATTGTGCTTCCAACAGGAGTTGGTAAGACTAGAGTAGCTTTACAGATTGCTGAAAACTTATTTAAGTCTGAAGATATTAAGTCTTGCTTAATAGTTACTCCTACTACGGTTCTTAAAGATGATAGTTGGCCAGCTGAAATTAAATTACTCGGCTTAGGAAAGTTAAATATTACAATTGAATGCAAACAAACTGCATATAAATTTGAAGATCATTATGATCTTATTATTATAGATGAAGTCCATATGGCTTTATCTGATGTTCATGGGAAAGTTTTAGATATTCCTTGTGACTATATGTTAGGCTTAACAGCAACTCTACCAGAGCATAACGAACATCATTTAGATGTTCTATTAGAACGTCTTCCAGTATTCTTTAGTATATCTCTAGCTGAATGTGTAGCACAAGAAATTGTTCCTGCTTTCCAAGTGTTTAATTTAAAAGTTAAACTTAATGCTGGAGAACGTGCAAGATACGTTATATATAATAAGATGTTTGAGAAAGCTAGAATCGAATTAGCACAAACAATTAAAAATAATACTCTATATCAAGATATGGATGTATTTGATTTAGCTGCAGATGCTTCTAGAACAATTAATCATCCATTACACAAAGTAGGAAAAGCTTACTGGTCATCAATGTCTATGCGTAAATGGGTTTGCTATAGAGCAGAATCTAAAAAGAAAGTATGCATTGATTTAATAAAAAAGTTTCCAGATAAAAAATGGATAGTATTTTCAAAAGAAATTAAATTCGTAGAAGATTTAGCACAAATGCTGAATTCTGAAGGTATTCTTACACTAGCGTACCACTCTAATATGAAAGATAACGATAGGGCTGCAGTTTTAGCCACTATTTCAGACCCTAAGTATAAAGTTTTAGTATCTGCTGAAGCTTTAAATGTAGGATATAACTTACCAGACTTGGATGCTGCAATATGTGCATCTGGGGTTTCAACAGAATTAGTTGGTATACAAATGATAGGACGTATTAACAGATACAAAGAAGGTAAAACACCTGTAATGATAAATCTAGCTTGTGATAATACACAAGAAATGATTTGGGTTACTAATCGTACTAAAAATATTTCTTCACAATGGGTAAATTCTATTAAGCATGACTTTATCACATAGATTAGAAAAGTATCTTCAGGATAATGTAATTCCTGAAGATATCGATCGTTATTTTCCAGACGGTCCAGATGCAATGTTTTGCGTATTCTGTGGGATGGAGCATGATAGTATGCCTTTTACCAGCTCCGATAATGGTCCAGAGCAGAATACATTCAAATGTTTAGATTGTCATAATGCTATTGAAAATCATTTAGTGCGGGGACAAATAGAATTAAATTTTAATGTGGAAAAGAAAAGATTACAAAATCTAAGAGATTATTTAGAATTATTTTTCCTACCCGTAGACAAATTTGATTATCTAGAAGGTGGAAAGAAATCAGACTGTTGTATATTCTGTGAGAATAAACCTATAGGTGTTCCATGGGATTTAGAAATTCCTTCAGGAGATTCCTTACATAGCTATGGAGGTATTGTTAAAGTTTGTGATAGATGCAACGATTATTTGTTAAATCACAACACCACATTGAGAAATCATATTGGCTATACAGATACTTGTACAAATTGTAGTAACATATATCCTATAGCTAATCATGAATATAACTCTAGATGTACTTTACATACAAAAGGTAAACATGCATGTCCTGCTTGTTTCTATAAAAAGTATCCTGGATGTAGAAACCTGATAGATAGACCCAACTGCGAAGTATGTGGCACAGAATTAATTAATGATTTAACACAATTTACAGACAATCCTATAGAGCAATACAAGCCTAAAATATATTGCAGGATATGTGCTTTATCTTCACATGATCCTAAAAATGAAGTCATAATTAAACATCCAATACAAGATATTTATATAAATGTTAGCACAAATGGTCGAGGATATGCTATTTATAAAGTATATAAAAATAAAAATGAAGCACAAATTATATCTACAGTAGATGATATTTCTAAAGACCATCCTCCAGAAGTGCTAGCTTATAAGGCTTCAAAACGTGTTTATGAACTATTGAAAGAAGGTATTATTCCTCTAAAAAATATTCAAACAAAATTGATACTTTAACCGAAAATACAATTATAATACAAATACATGATTGACGAATTTATCTTAGATAAGATAATTCTATACAATTTGACATTAGATCAAGCTTTGATATTGTACTGTAAATGTACAGGAACAAAATCACTAACTCATTATAGACCTGCTGCTGAGGAATATGACCAACTAATCTTAAATAAATTTTTAACAGCTTCACGGAACATTACTAGAGAAGGTACTCAATTATGTAAAGAGATATTCTTTACAGAAAAAAACAATGATAATATTGATACCGAATTTGAAAACTGGTGGGATAACTTTCCAGCTAACGATGCTCACGGTAATTACGGAGCTAGAAGATTAATTAGAACTGGATCAAAAGCTAAAGCTAAAGCTCTATATATGAATGCCGTAAATAAAAAGGCAGTAACATCAGAATTTTTACTACTTGCTTTACAAAAAGAAGTAGATTTTAGAAAAAAGAATTCCGTTAAAGAGAATCAGTTATCATATCTACAGTCACCAGTTACATGGTTGACTAACGAAACATATCTATTGAGTTCTTCTATATCTGAAAATAATACAACATTCTCAGAATATGGAAAAGAATTCATTTAAGCCGAGTTTACCAGTGGCTCACTATTCTAAAAAGATAGATGATGCTAAAGTATTTATAAAGAAAAGAATGAAGGGTGAAGCACCCTCTTTAAAAACTTCGTTTAAAAAACTAAATGATGCCTTATTTGAAGGCTTGGAGTGGAATAGAATTATAACTATTGCCGGATTATCAGGATGTCTATCTGCAGATACTATTATTGAAGTTAATAGAGGAAAAAGAAGTAGTTCTAGAAAGTATACGATAAAAGAATTATATGAAAAATATAATCTTTTATTTACTGGAAATGGTAAATGGAATAAAAAAATTCCATCTTATATCAAATGTTATAAAGAAGATTTAAATACAATTGGAAAAACACAAATTAATGCTGTTATTTTTAGCGGAAAGAAGGAAGTATTTGAAATTACTACAGAATCTGGTAAAAAAATAAAGGCTACTAAAGATCATAAATTTTTAACACATATAGGAAATAAATCAGAAGAACACTATAAATCACTATCTGATTTACATATTGGAGATCTTTTAGTATCTAGATTCAAAAGTAAAATAAAACCTAAAAAGAGTCATTATAGAAAAAGTATTACAGGAAAGTTTTTTAATTATCCGAATGCTCGATTAAAAATTATAAATAATAATGTTTATGCAGAATGTTTAGAACAACGTGCTGTGTATGATGCCTATTTAAACGGTTTTACAAATATAAAGGACTTTCTAATAGAATGTGTTAATAATCCTTCAAATCTTATATTTTCAGATAGTTCTATGGAAATTCACCATAAAGATGGAAATACTTCTAATAATTCTATTGATAACTTAGAGTTGCTTTCAAAGAAAGAACATGCTCTAGAGCATTTAATACTAAGGAATAATATGTATACTATTGAATACGATAAAATTATATCAATTGAATCGTGTGGAGTAGAAGAAACATATGATATTATGTGTAATGCTCCTTACAATAATTTTATTGCTAATGGAATCGTAGTACATAACTCAGGAAAGAGCTTAATGCTCTCTCAGATCAAACGTGATATAGTAGACTATAACAAGGATCAGGAATTTGATATCTTATCTTTCGAGATGGAAATGCTAGGTGTAGATCAAGTAGCTAGAGACATATCGTCTAAGGTTGAATTGTCTACAAAAGAATTGTATTCTGCGGGATCTAAATTAACAGATGCACAGTACACCAAAATAAGCACAGAGGCGGACAAAATGAAATATTATCCTATATACATCGTAGATGATGTAGGCACTGTGGAAGAGATAGTCAGTACGATTTTAAACTTTGTACAAGAAAATCAACTAGCTTCCAAAGGAAAAGGTTTTGTATGTACTTTCGACCATAGTTTGCTTGTTAAAGGAGCTGTTAATGAAGATGCTGAGAAACAAATAATAGATAAACTTTATAAGACTCTAATACAATTAAAAAAATATTTTGAGACTATCAATTTAAAGTGTATCTTTATAGTATTATCCCAGCTCAACCGAGATATTGAAAAATCGGAAAGAATTACAAATCCTATGTTACAGTATCCTAATAAGAATGACCTATTCGCATCTAGTGCTGCCTACTATTGTTCGGACTACGTTATTGTCACTCATAAACCGGCAGTAATAGAAGGAATAGGTGTCTATTATGGGCCACCACGAGGATCAGAATATGTTTATGGATTACCTGTTTTTAATCCTAAAGATCCACAACAAGCCATGATATATTGGCACATATTAAAATCTAGATTCTCCTCATCGCAAATCCTGATGATGGTAGATAACTTTAAACATTCGAGAATACTCGAATATTAGTTAACTCAAAAATAAAACTAAAATGGAATTCTTTGAATTTCTTAAAGTCGTAAGTGTATTCTACACTTTGGCTTTATTTATCCGAATATAGCGTTTTAATAATGCTAAATGAACAAACGTCTCATAGGGATAGTGGGCAAATCTGGGTCAGGGAAATCTACCTCGATTAGAACCCTCGATCCCAAATCCACATATATCATCAACGTATTAGGTAAAGCTTTACCCTTCAAGGGCAGCGAAAAATTATACAATAAAGAAGCCAAAAATCTAGCTGACATTTCTAGTTACGATCAAATTATAACCATCTTGCAAAAGATATCTTCAGATAGACCAGATATTAAAACTGTGGTACTAGAAGATGTAGGTTATACTATGTTCATAGAAGAATTTAAACGTTCTAATGAAGCAGGGTATTAATGCTATGCTCTGTATAAACCCTTCTAATTGCTGGAAACTCTTTAAGATTAATAGACTACAACGCAACAGAAAACTGTAATCGTGAATGTTTAAAAACTATTAATATTAGACAATCAGCAGCGAAATCCTTGTAAAATGGGAAACGTTCAGAGACTAGTCGTAAGACGTAGGCTTATTAAGCCGAAACGGAGGGAACTTTGAAAATAATAACAATATGTACAATGAAAGAATCATTTAAAAAACAATATCCCAGAGAGTATAGAATATGGAAAGCTTTAAGAGCTCGATGTAATTCAACATGCTTTAGTAACACTTATTACCAATTACATAATATACAAGTTGATATACGGTGGAATTCATTTAAAAATTTTATAGAAGATATGGGAATATGTCCAGAAGGATGTTCCATAGACAGAATAGATGGTAATGGAAATTATACTAAAGATAATTGTAGATGGGCAGATAAATATACTCAAGCTAATAATAAAATAAATCACAATGTTTTTATAACTTATAAAAATAAGACACAGACGTTAAAAACTTGGGCAAAAGAGTTAGGTATAAAATACAATACTTTGTATGGTAGAATCACAAGAAGTGGATTAACATTTGAACAAGCAATTCAAAAAGATCCATTTAATAAATTATATCACTATAAAGGACAATCATATACTTTGACAGAATTATCTGAAATGTCTGGTATACCTATATTAAATATTGTCGATAGAAAACATAAAGGTTGGGATATTGAAAAAATTATAAATCAAAAAGTAAGACAAAATCAAAGTTAAGATATAGTCCATCGTACGTAGAAATACATACGGATAGCAAATTTTCTGATATGGCTAACCATTTCTTTCAAATAATGCAAGCAGCTAAAAACTGTAGAGAAGATTTAAATATAGTCTTCATGTTTCACGAAAATATGGAAATGAAAGATGGTTATGGTATAACTAAAGAAATTAAACTTGGTGGTAAAATGATTAAGGAAAAGTTTTCTCCAGAAGAAAACCTAACTTGTATCTTATATACTAAAGTTAATTATGATCCTGTAGCTAAGAAAGCTGATTATACATTTGTAACTAATACAACAGATACACACCCAGGGAAAAGTCCAATGGGTATGTTTGATGATATAGAAATTCCCAATGACCTTGACTTTGTAATTAATAAGGCTAATGAATATTATGCCTAATATCCGAATATAACGTTTAAAAAACCACAACGTTATGCAAACAAATTTATTTGGTAAAGATCTTTTTGACAAAATGAACTCTGGAGGATCTAGCAAAATTCCATCAGGAATACATTCGAAGATTAAGCTCAAAGATATTGAGATAACTGACACTTATGTCGATATACTATTTGAGGACCCTGCCAATGGCGCTACTATAAACAAACGTTTATGGATTCCTGATATAGCTAAAACCACAGCTAAAGAAGGAATGTCCGTGCAGGAAACGTATGAGCTACGAATCCATGAAGCATTATATCATTTGTTAGATTTAGCCAAGAATATGGTGGGCGTAGAGACCGCTTCCAATATTCCGATTAGCGATCTCAAATCTACTGCTACAGCAATTCGAACATTGCTTATGCCATATACCAACACGAAATTCGTAAATCTGAAAGTTATAAAAACTATGGATGGTAAATATCCAGATATCTCTAGGTACGTGGGTTATTTGGAACCGTATGTAGATGGACAAGCTCCTAAACTTACATTCAAACCATCCGAGCTAAGTAGAATGCATGCGAACTCTCAGTCCGATGCTTCTAGTAAACCAGATATCTCAGACGTAGTATAATATGTTACAAGGAAAAGATCTGTTAGAATCTAAATTGACAGCTGCTAATATATTATTGCGGGTCAGCGATGAGCAGATATTTTCTAAGTATATCTCTAAAGTCGAAGGTTCAATATGTTCTCCATTCAGAACAGATAAGAAAGCATCATGCGGTTTTTACCGGAATTCCTCCGGTCGTTTAGTTCTGCATGATTTTGCTCAGGATATGAGCTGGAATTGCTTCGAAGCTATTATGGAGAAATATAAACTAAACTTTGGTCAAGTTCTTAAGTTAATAAATGATGATTTAAATTTAAAATTAGGTACAACTAACCCTAGTCCTGTAAATAAAGAACTTGAGATAAAAATCATAGAAACTACTAAGACTGATATTGAAATCACTTATTCAATCAAACCATACGAAAAAAATGAGATAGAGTACTGGGCTCACTATGGGGTCAGCTCAGATACTCTCCTCAAGTATGGTGTATACTGTGTTAAAGCAGTAAAATTTGGAGACAATGGCTGGCGTAGTACTAAAGGTAATCCTATCTTTGTGTACACTACAAACGATTCTACAAAATTTAAATTATACAGACCTTTAAGTTCCACATTTAAGTGGCTAGCGAAAACTAATAAAAATGTATTGTGGGGTTTAACTCAGTTACCGTTGCAAGGGAAGTTGTTAGTAATAACAAAATCTCTAAAGGATGTAATGGTGCTACACGAGTTAGGCATACCAGCCATTTGTCCAAATTCTGAATCCACTAACATACCTAATACAGTTATTAAAGAGTTACGTAAAAGATTTCAATACATCGTAAGTTTCTATGACTACGATAATGCTGGAATACAAGCTGCTCTAAAATTAGACATCCCTTACATGTTTCTATTTAAATCGAAGGACATTTCGGATTATTATAAGAGATATGGAAAATACTCATCATATAGGATGTTAAAACGAATACTATCCAAATCGTATCACAGATATGAAAAATTCTTATTCCACGCCTACTCTGGAAAGCAAGACAGCAGAAATAATGTCATCCTTAATAGAGAAGACGATATACCCTTCTAGAAATAATGTTTTTAGAGCCTTAGAAGAATGTCCATTAGACGACGTTAAAGTCGTCATTCTTGGGCAGGATCCTTATCACACACCAGGGGTAGCTACAGGTTTAGCATTTGATGTTTTAGATTATTCTAAACCACAACCATCTCTTAGAAATATACTTTCAGAGATGATGTACGATACCAAACAACCAATTGGAGAATTAAATAAACTCCCAGCTCAGGGGGTGTTATTATTAAACACAGCTCTCACAGTAGAGCAAGGTATGCCTAACATTCATAAAAATTTATGGGACCCATTTACTAAAGAATTATTAGGACATATTTCACAAAGCAAAGACTTTGTCATATTTGTATTATGGGGCGCTAATGCTATTAGCTATCTACCATATATAGATCAAAAGAAACATAAAATTGTTGCATCATCGCATCCATCCCCGCTTTCGTGGGAGAAACCGTGTGGAAAATTTCCACCATTTAAAGGTTCAAAACCTTTTACTCAAATTAACAAATTTTTAAAAACCAAAAAGCTTTCAGAAATAAATTGGTAATTTTTTAAACTTAAATTATGCGTTATTATCCTAACTTCTTTGGGGGCAAGTCTTCAAAAATGAAGCGCTATTTTAGAAAAAATACGAATTTTCCAATAGGTTCTCCAGATAGATATCCTATTAAGAATTGTGTTTTTTCTTACCCAGTTGATGTTTCCTTTGGTTCTACTAAACCTTCCGAACCACAAAGACTTCGAATTAATACTCCTTCTGGCATTAGAATTAGTTCTTCTAAAACTCTAACGAAAGATACAATTAAAGAACACTGTCCAGTGTTGCTTAAATACAATCATGCATCGAGATACATTGATGCTAGACAAACTAAATTAGATCTGCTAGAACAGGAAATAGGATTCCCAATGGTTGCTAAATTAAAATATGGATTTGGCGGTAAAGGTATGTATTTCCTTAATAATGCGGAGGATCTGCAAAAGTTTGTGGCCGAAATACCGCCAAGTAAAATTAGGGAATATTTCTTTGAGGAATATTTTCTTTTCACAAACGAATACAGGATTCATGTTTCACCATTATTAAAAGATAAAAGTATTGTTTACAAATATGAATATGCTTTAAAGACTCCTGAAGGGAGTTGGACAGTACGTTCTGGTGGAACACACCTTAGATCTAATGGTGAAATTTTAGGAATCGAAAAGAAGTTACGTAATCCATATGCAATAAATCCTGCAACTAGGAATTTTGCTACTGGAGTAGTTACTTTCTCATCAAATTTTAGAAAACCCGAAGAATGGGACAAAATGGTAGAAGCCTCTGTGAAGGCTGCTGAATTAATGGGATTAGATTTCTGTTGCACTGATGTTATGTATAACAAGCATACAAGAAAATTCTATATCTCAGAAACTAATACAAACCCAGGAATGGATGTTATTCCAGATAACCCATGTCCTAATGTAACAGCTCAACATTACCAACAAGCCTTACCTCATATGATTGCTGAAAAATATTTACGTTCTGTTAGTGCAAGAGGTCTTTCAAGGACATATGGAAGAATCGCTGTTGTCAATTAAAATACTCGTCATGTACATTTTGTACATTTTAAAATAAAGTTTCGTATATTGTGCGAAAATACATACAATGTCAGGTAAATACAAAGCAGAAAAAACAACAGACTCTAGTGGAAACCAATTTAGGTCTAAGCTAGAGTCTTACTGCTATGCAAAATTAAAAGAAAATAATCTAGAGTTCGAATATGAACCAACAGCCTTTATCTTATTAGACGAGTTCTATCACGACTTCGAAGTCTGGGAACCTAAAAGATTAAAGGGGGAGAATGTATTCTCCAACCTCGGAAGAAAGATTAATAAAGTTAAATATATTCCAGATTTTGTAGGATCAGATTGGATAATTGAAACTAAAGGACATAGAACTCCTGAATTCAATATCAAATGGAAAATGTTCAAGGCTTATTTATACGCCAATAATTTACACTTTAGATTATTTCTTCCAACTAGTAATAAACAAATTGATCTTAGTATCGAAATCATAAAAGGTTTAAAATAATGAGACCACACAAATGTACTTGCAATCCAGGGACTCCTTGCTATAAAGAATGTGAGGTCAATGCCCTATGGAATATGAAGTGGATATTACTAGGTGTGGTAGTAGTAATACTATCTATCTGGTTCTATCTAGCTTCAATCTATTAAACGAATATAAAGTTTAAATTATAAACTTTTGGACAAAATTAAAGAATATTTTGCTGCGAAACGCCTGTCAAATTCGATATTAGGCTCGCTAGTAAATCCACGTTGGGTTAAAATGAAAATGGATAATCCCGATATGGAAGACGATGATAAAAAACATTTTAGGATAGGGTCTGCTTTAGACTGTATTCTTACAGGAAATGGTGTATTTGAAGATGAGTTTCTAGTTGTAGATGCTTCTAAACCTTTTGGGTTTATGGGTAAGTTTGTAGAATCTCTACCTGCTGGTATTACTCCAGAAGCTTCTGTAGACATGTACAAAGAGGCTTATGATAAAGCTGGTTATAAAATGAAAATTGATAGAGTTATAGACTCTTTCTGGACTAACCCTACAGCTGTAGAATACTATAACGCTACTAGAAATACGCAAGGTAAATCAATACTCGCTAAGGATGAGTATGAGACTGTTATAGCTTGTAAAGACAAGCTCATTGCAAATACTTTTACATATCAATACTTTAGGAATGATTACGATCATGTAGAATTGATTCACCAATTACCTATTTACTTTGAGTATATGGGTTATGATTGTAAAGCTCTTATGGATGGTGTAAGAATTAACCATGAAACTAAAGAGATAGAACCCTTTGATTTAAAAACAATAGGTAAAAATGTCTATGAATTTCCTACATCATTTGTTCAATTTGGATACTACAGGCAAGCAGCCTTTTATACAATAGCTCTACGAAAATGGATTGAAGAAAACAGACCAGAGTTGTTAGACTACGCGTGGTTACCATTCAGTTTTATTGTAGTAGATTCTAAACTATCCTCATCATATCCTGCTCTTATATTTGAAACTACACCAGAAGACATCCAAGCCGGATTAACTGGAGGTTATAGATATGGGAAACATTACAAAGGAGTAAATCAATTAATAGAGGCTTTTAAATACCATACAGAATCACAGCAATGGGATTTACCACAAGAGGTTTTTGAAGGCAAAGGTAGATTAAAATTAAATGTTTTTTCTTATGGAACAGTCCAAAGTGAAGAAGGTACGGAAGGTGCCTAAAAAAGAAAAGGTTCGGGTGTATGTGCCCAAACCTAAACCAACCGAAAATAATTGGTAAAACAATTAGTTATGACGAAAACTACGTCATTTATAAGACCTATAATAGATATTCCATATCAGTTGTTATTAAATAACGGATTTCAAGATTCTTACTTAGGCATGTATTCCAAAACACAAGATGAATGGGGGAAATCCATTTATTTTAGTTTTAAAATAGAAATGATATCAGAATATTTAAGAAAATTATTATTGAATGTTCCTGAATTTGTTTCTATAACAATAGATAAAAATTTATTAATATTTGAATTTGAAATAAATACAGAAGATTATGAAAAAATAATCGTTCCTTTTCTTGATGGAAAGTACTCCAAGGTTTGTAGGGATTTCGTTAAGAAAAATTTTCCAAGAGTTTTATTAAATCCTAGAAGAGTTTCTAATAACTGGAAAGTTTTTAATAAACACGAAGACCTTAAAAAATATTGGGAGGAGAGAATTGGAGTGGAATTTACCGAAGATATGGAGGTCTGGAGCAGACCCGAAAAAGAAGACGAAATTTATGGGTATCCTAAATCAGACACTGAACTTGCGCCAGAAGCTGGCTCAATTTCTAGTTCAGGATGTTAAACCAACACCTGTTGAAACAAGAATACAAGAAATACAAAAGCCTGCAGTAAGCAGGCGTGAAGCTTTAGATATTCTAAAGATAACTATAGAGGAGTATCAAGATTTAGTAAAAAGGAGATTAAACAAGACTGTCGAAGAGAAGAAGATTGTAGCTCCTGCTAAATTGGAAGGCCCTCTTGAAGACTTTTTGTACGAAGTACGTAAAACATATAAGAGTAAAAAACTCGTTAATAATAATGAGTTTAAATTCAAACCGTCTGAAAAGCATTTAGAGATCGTTAAAACAAAAGTTAGTGAAGATCCTGAAGCTGATTTGGCAGTTAACTTATTTTATTCTTGGTATGTAAAAAAATATGGCGTTAAGAAACGCCAGGAAGCTGTTGTGAAATAAGTTTGGTGATTAAATAATTAGGCCCTACTGAGAGAAATCTTGGTAGGGCCTTTTTTTTTTCACATCTACAAATTGTAGTAACGTTTTATTACATCCTTTATTGTTTCTGCAGTTTGATGATCTAAAAATAATTTTAAGATTATATCTTTAACAGGTAATATTATACAAGGATTTTCTATTTCAAATAAAGATTTATACATTTTCAATGCGTGCTTTTTAGACACGTGTTCTATAATACATTGTTCTTGAGTATATACTGTATATAAAACCATTAAGCCTTCCGAGTTAAGTTCTCTATAGATATACATGCTAAATTCATCTGGATTAAGAGAGTAATCTTTATTCTTCATCACCAATTAAATCTAAAGCTGTAAGATAAGTTGTTCTAGTAGATGCTACAATAGGGCTAACTTTTGCTACATCCATTAAACCTCTTAAGCGGTCATTTTTATCTAGATAACTATCTTCATCAACGTCTATATTATCTATATTTTTATCTATACCCCACAATAAGGTGGACATTGTTAATTGTGCACTACCTCCAATTAATGAACTTAGCACCTTAAATGCAGCTGGACCTTGTTGTAAGTCTTTATACATTTGCCATAAAAACCAATGTTGTAATGTTTCATTAATTATTTGATCAGTTAATTGTAAAACTCTATCATCACCATCAGGATTACTACCAAAAGCTAACCATTGTAAACCTTCCATAACTGCCCATACTCCTATGTTTAATGTAAAATCAATTAAGTTTTCTTTTTGACCTTGATCTAATTTATCCCAAGAATATTCATCTAAACCTTTAGGAAAATTTGCATCTACAAATCTTGTCACTGAAGTGTTTTTTCCAAAAATTTTTGACATTTTTGGTAAATAGTGTAATAAGCAACCTGCCATTGTCATCCATTTCCCTTCTACGGTCTTAGCAGAAAATTCATATATAGGATTACCCTTCTCGTCTAATTTTTTAGTATCTTGATACCTCCCTTTTATATAGTTTTCACCATAACTTTGTAAACCATGTCTTAGTATAGATTGAAGATGTCTTCTAAATTGTACAAGCACTTGTCCCATAACAGTAGATTCAATTAATGTTCTATCTAATGTAGCAAATCCTCCTTGCTTTTCTTCATAGATAGCATGCATAGCCATTAATTCTTTGTTAGATAACCCAGTTAATTTTTCAATATTACCATTAGCATCAGTAACAACACCTCTTACATAATCTTCTCCATCCTCATCTTTTTTATACACATAGTCTGTATAAGTAATTCCTGTTGAAGGATCAATAACTTCTTGCTGCTCATACATATCCCATAAAGATTTACCTTTCATAGGACCTCTTTGAATCTTAATATGATTCATTTGGGCTATGAAAAAAGTAGAAACTAAAACTTCTTCCGAAGTAGAGTATGGGAGTAATGCTAAATCCATACTTAATGCATTATTATTAGATGTTACAAAATACTTTCTTTCACTTCTTAATGGAGAAATTGATGGGATATATCCAAATTTATTCATAAGCACCCAAGCTTTATTACTATTTAATTTTCCTTTCATAGCATCTACTTGAACTCCTATAGCAGGCTTTAAAGCTTTTGCAAATTCACCTGCTCCCATAGTTGTAAAATCTTTTACAAAAGAAGTATACTTTGGATCATTATAGAGTTTTTGCATTATAGACTGCTTAGATGCTTCAGTAACTGATGACATCATAATACCCAAAGTATTTTTAATACCACCTCGTATATTAAATCCTAATCTAATATAACTTGTTAAAGTACCTAAAGATAATAAAGCTTTACCTAGATTAAAACTTTGCATTACTTTTATAGCTTGTCCAGTTTCTTTATCATCAAAAGAGAACGTAAAAGGTAATGGCCTAGACCAAGGACTAGTCATTACAGCCCTTCGACCTTTTAATGCTAAGTTTTGTTGAGCATTTAACCAGGCTTCTAGTCTAGGTAGTATTGGTTTTTTAGTTTCTTTATCTTGGTTTTTAACTTTAATAGCTTCAATAAAAGAATGTGCATCTGTTAAATACATTTTACCATATGCAGATTTCATAAAGGTTTCAAACTGATTTTCAATAGAAAGAGAATATTCACCTTCCATGCTACTTACAGAATTTCCTAAACCTCTCAATGGAATAATTTCAGCATTATTATTGTATTCATCAAAAGCTAATTCATAAAAATTAGTAAAATACTTTCGCATAAATTCCTTAAATTTCCCTTTAAAAGAGATTTTATCAAACTCAGATTCCATTTTAGCTACCTTTGGAAACCAACCTTTTATATAAATAAAAGGTTTTGCTTTACGATATTCCGATGAATTTATTTCATCACCAAAAGTTACTTTCTCTTTATTCTGCTCTCTATCTAATTTATATGCAAGTTGTTTATTCCATAAAGAATCTTCTCTACTGTGATCTAAAATAGAACTATACCTATCATTTAGAAAATGCATTAGATCGATAAAAGGTTTACCAATTTTACCATTTTCCATAATCCAACTATACTTTGGATTGTTTTTTACATTCTCTAGTAATTCTTCCTCAGTAGTTGCCATAACTTTCTCATGCTGACTAGTTGCATCATTAAATTCTGTTCTATAAATCCAACCATTTAATAATTCTTGATCATAAGAACCAAAAATCTTTTTAAATGCTATTGAAAGGTTTGATGCAGGGTCTGCTAGTATATTTTTTAGCTTATTTATAGCATCAGGGTTAGACCCTTTAACATATTTAATAGCTACTTTTGTCAGCAATTGCTTTAAAATAAGATTGTCTCTTTGATAAGCAGAAGTAACTTTAATCATTTGCTTATGTACTACTTCTAATGCAGCTGAAATTACAGAATGTTTTATATTATAGAAAGAACCTAGCCAATATTCTCCTAAGGATAGATCACGAATATTTTTAAAGTCTTCACCAATCTTCAAAAAAGGCATTAACTTCTGTGCATTATCTGGAGTATAATCCAAGTATGTATCATACAAACGTCTAATTTTCTCATCTTGAAAAGATTTACTACCTTCTTCCATATAAGACATAAATGTCTGTCTAAAGACAATTTCTTGAGTTATATCTGATAGTAATCTATCTTCTTGTGAAGTTGTAAATTTTTTCTTAATCTCTTTAGCTTCTGGACCTTCTTGTGTATATGTTCGATAGTCAAATAGCTGAGGATCTGCAATTTTTAACTGTTCATACTCTGTTGGATATTCTACCTTTATAAAATCTTCTATGAGTTTTATGAAGTCTTTAGGATCAACATGATAAAGAATACCTTGTTTGTTTAATGAATCCTTTCCTGTAATCCATGCTGCTTTTAAACTATGAAAACTTGCTTTAGGATCATTTAGTCTTACTAGTACAGCCTCCCACATAATTTGCAGCTTAGCCATAGTTTGAGGATTATCCATAAAATCACTATTCAACCCTCTATAAAATTTTAAAGGAATTGAAGATCCTAGTTCTCCAAACTTAAAACCAGATTTGAAATCTACTATAGAATATACATGAGGTTCATGCTCAATCAACATATCTAATACTGATTTAACTCCAAGAATACTTGAAGTCATTACAGGTTGAAAAACATATTTTGTATCAGGATTATTTAGTAGATCTACTCCTAATATTTGTAATATCTTATTAGGATAAGTTTCGGAATTTATAGCCCATCCAAATCTAGTAGTAAAGTAATTTTCATTTATTTTACCTTTTCGTAATTTTTCTGGAAGATACTGATTACGTAAATCTCTAAATTCATTAGCTTTTACAAATAAGTCTTCAAGTTCTTTAAGCATTTCCTTAACTTGTAATTCATTTCTAATTAAAGGTAATGTTAAAGCAATTTCAGTAATTTTACCCATATAAGCACCATGCTTTACAGCAGATGTTCTATAGTTTATATATTCATCCTTGGTTAATTTTTCTTTAGTAAATGGGTGAAATATTTTTGTGTCCTCTGGTAAATCCTTATATAATTTATCAGCGTCGTTTTGTATACGAAGTTCTGAATCTTCATAAGATTTTTGTCTATACTTATTTAATATACCATCAGAAGGAGTTAATCCAATATATGTCTTTCCAGGCATTGTTTTCTCTCCATTTTCTAATAACTTTTTTAATGATGAAGATCTATTTTCTTCGCTATTAGCAATCTTCATAGCCTTATCTAATTTCTCAAAGATAGGATTGTTAGTCTTACGATTTGTTGATTTAAATGCATAAGATATTTGTAAATTGTCAGTATTATTTATACCATCAATAATAGCGTCTACATATTGCAACTCTGGATCTATTGCAAATACTCTATATGCAATATCTTCTCCTAAATTAGATACTAATTTTCGCCACTCTGGACTATTAATATTGGGACAACTCATTTAGTTTATTTTAAGTATTGTAATTTATATAGGATACCAGAGAATGTTTCTACTATAGTATCTAGTTGATTTTGAATGTAAGTATCTTTTACAGTTTTTCTAAACTCATTTACTTCTTCTACCTTAGATTTAAGATAGTCGATAAAATTCATACCTTCTTGAATCACAGGTGCATGGTAACCAGAAATGATTCCATATTTACCTTGCCAAGATTCTGCTAGACCATCAAATAAATCAGGTATAGCATCGTATAATTCATTTAAAGCTATATGTTCTGCATAAGATCGAGATTGAAGATGTGCTATATGTGCGTTATCTCTTAGTTCCATCATACAAGATAGAACGTATGCTATTGAATTTTCTGTTTTCTTTTCTTGAGGAGATTCGTATTCTTCCTCATTTGCTAATGTGTATGCCATATTATTGTTGTTTATTATTATCTATTATTTGTTTAACTCCTAAAGTAGCTCCAAGAGTTGATAATGCTTTTATTTCCCCTTTACCTTCTTTAAACTTTTTAGGTATATCAAATTCATACCAAGTATTACCTTTACTATCTGTTACTACCTTAGGTTCTTCTCCAAAGAGTTTCTTAATAATTTTAGGATTGTCTTTATATTTTTTAAGAATGGTTTGATGTTCTGATGAATAAGATTTATAAGGAGTATTCAACATTTCATCATGTAGTTTCATTAATCTATTTACTTCTTGTTCATTACTTGTTCTAACTGCAATACTTAAATCTTCTTGTAATTGAGCAAAACCAGGCGTGTTATCTCCTGTTTGGACTTGTTTACTGTACCCTTGAATTTTAGCGGCAGTTTCAGAAGTAGGTACTCTTACTTTATTTACATCTCCTCTTTTACCTGCATAATCTACAAGTTCTTGTAAATATCTTTCTTGATGGTTTTTATCTAATAATTGTTTTTGTGTAAAGTTTTTAGCAGATGCTTCATCTAATTGTAAGTGTTTTTCATAATTAGCTAAAACAGCATTAGAACTTTCTTTGCCATCTCCAAACATACTTTTTATTTCTACACTTTCCTCTTTTAATTTATTTACTTTTTCTAATGCTTCCTGTTGTGTTTTAGGTATTATTCTATGAGTACCTTGAAAAGCATCTGATTGTATTTGTGTTACTGTTAATACATCAGGTGTTTCAGCATCTCTTAAAAAGTGTGCATGACCAAGTGTTTCTTCAGGATTACTATGAGCAGAAGAACCTCTACCAAATTTACCTTTATTACCTAAAATTAATGTTTGGTTTTCTAGTACACGTGATTTCCCCAAATCAGACACAGGTGTATTCATAAAAGTTTGAAATCTATTAAAAACACTACCTTGTAATTTTGGTGAGTAACCTAATCTCTCTATTCCATAATCACTACTATGTATAGCAAATTGTCTTTCTAAAGGAATAAGTTGGTCTTGAACAGTTTTTCTAAAATCATTAAAATCCATCTTCTTAGGAATATTTTCTCCTAGTCCTTGTTTAATTAAAGCAACTTTATCGTTACCTCCTGATTCCTTAGCTATAATGGCTAATGCTTGTTCTGTATTTATTAAACCTGTCTTGGGTTCTATTATCTTACTAATAGGTCCATTAGACATAGTAGATTGTAAGTGTAGCCCAGGTAGATCTTGTATTTGCCAAGATTTAGAAATAGGAGATAAAGTAGATTTAGGTTTAGGAACTTCTTTATATCCTTTTAGCCAATCTTTCTTATAAGTTGTGATATTAGGGTCATTTATAGGCAAAGGTTCTTTAGATACTCTAACAGATGTGTTTTCTGTTGTGTACTTTCTTGTTCTACCGTTTACTTTAGGTATAAACTTATCTTCACCTAATTTTGCTTCAAATAAATATGGCAAATCACTATTATTTTTATAATATAGTGACCCTTTATTATAATATGCATCATCACCAAAGGCTTTATTTATATTAATAGTTCCTTCGCCTTTAGTCATGTTAATATCTTGTTTACCTCTTATTAATCCACTTTCCAAGCCTTCATTATAAGTTACATTATCTATCTGTCTATAAAAATTTTCAGGAGAAGTTCTGAACGCATAAGGATTTAATTTATAAGCATTAGGTAAATATTTATTTCCTAAGTCATTAATTAATTCAGATTTTTTTAAACCATTAATTAATTCAGATCCTTTACTAACTCCTTTAGCTATTTCACTTGTTAGTAATAAAGGATCTAATAACATATCTTGTACTATAGGACGTTTTAATATCTTAGCTCCTATATTTCCTTGAGCTGCGGACATTTCTATATCTTTTTGAATTTGTGTTCCTTGTAGTGCTTTAGATGGTAATACATTTCCTTTAGGATCTAACATATACGTAGCTGCTGCTTGTGGTAACTGTGCCAAAGACATTATTCCAGAGCCTATTGCACCTAGAAAAGAATCTTTACCAAATGTAGGATTTTCAGAGTGTTCATGACCCCATCTCTGAAAGAAATTACCAATAGATTTTTCTGGTCTTTTAGCTGTGATAGTTGTTTCAGGTCCCATCATACCTTCTAGAGGATCTTGTCCATCTAATACAGTACCTCCAGCAGCATAAGATTCAGCCTTAGGTAACTGCAAAGCTAATGAATCTATAGCCCTATGATCATCTTTTAATAAAGCTTTCATAGCTTCTTTCCTTCTTTCTCGTGGTACAATAATAGTATCACCATGTTCATTTCGTAATACTAACTCGCCTCCCTGTGCATTAATACGCATGTCTTATATTTTTATAACTTTTATTCTTAGAAATTTTATTAATACAACTTTTTGAAACATTAAACATTTTAGCAATGTCACTTTGCTTAATACCTTCATGCAGCATTTCTTTAATATTGGAAACTTGTATATTTGTAAATTTACTATTTGGATTATTTTCTCCAACAAAAATAGGCCAATCTTTGCTTTTTCTTGTTTCAATCATATGTAGTGATAGTTTTTCTTCAGTTTCTTTTAAAATTTGAGGTTGATCCTATATAAATTTTATTATTAATATTATTTTTTATACTATAAACACCACCTTGTGCTTCTACTTTAGTTTTCATATTTTTAATCAGTTATTAAATCCCATCTATTTTGCAATGGTATAGATTTCTGTTTTTTCTTATTTAATTTAATTTTAATTGGCGCTCCTTCTCCCTCAGGTGATCCCATCAAAGATGCAAGACCTCTTACAGCACTATAAGGACTACCATTTTGTATAGCTAAAATCTCTTTTAAAGATTTTTTTCCAGCATCATTAAAATTATATTTATCTACTACGAAAGTGTCTCTATCATTAATTTCTATGTTTGCTTGACCTATAGCAGTTTTTATTCTATATTCTGGATCAAATTGATTTTTTAAAAACTGTAAACTACTTTCTGGATTATTTGCTTGTTTTATATTACTATTTCCAGAACTGTAATCAGGGTATTTTATGTATGAATGTCCTTTTTTCATAGCTGTATTAGCTACATTTCTTAATGCTTCTAACTCTTGATCAGTTAAATCTCTTTCAGTAATGGGTTTATGATTTCCTAGAATATCCGCAATTAAAAGTCTAGCATTTAATGGTGCAGCTGCTAAAGATGAATACTCCTTCATATAATATCCTACATTGCTTTGAGGAACTTTTGGATGAGTTACAAAGTTCTTTGTTTGTTCTACAGCATCCATCAAATAATTTGGAATTTTATTTATTGTATTAGTTACATTATTTTTAATCTTTCTAACACCTCCTTTTAAATTATCTAACAAAGTTCTTTTAGCCGTAATTTCAATTTCTGGTAAATTTATTGTGTTTGCTATATTCCCCAAAAGAGGATCAGGAGTATTTGCTGGTAATACTAATCCATTAGCTGCATGAAATTTAGTATTTCCATTTGAGTACATAACTCTTCCATTATCAATAGATAAATCTATGCCACCTTGTGCATGTGAAGGACCTTTAAGATCTTTAACTAAAGACCATTTAGATCCTGGAGTGAATCCAATTGTTAATCCAGATTCTGCTGTAAGTCCTCCAGACCCTTCACAATTCTTTTTAATTTCTTTAGCCTTATCCTCTACTAAATCAGTTAACAATAAATTTAAAAGATTTGAAATATTTGGATTTGAAGACTTCATACTATATGAAATTTCATCTGTCTCTGTATCTTTCTTGAGAGCATTAATTGCACCTAGTTGTATTTCATCTATTAATGTAAGGATTTTTGCAGTTTGTTCGACAGTAGGGTCTTCTGTATTATAAATACTTTTAACCAATTCTTCCCGCCAATTATCAACACCTCTAAAATTAGATTTTATACTCTTCCAAATTTGTAAATCCGTAAACTTACTTCTAACGTCTTCATCTAATAAATCTTCAAACTCAAATATATTACCAAGCTTCTTTTTAGTTATTTGTTTTTTTAATTCTTCATGGAAAGATAAGTTAACTTCTATATTAGAAGGTATTGGCATATTTGTATCCAATAAAGCTTTAGCCATTTCATTTAATCCGAATTTATATAAATCACTTACATTTCTAAGTGTAAGTTTAAAAGTTAATTCAGGATTATTTTTAGCTGAAAGAATTAAGGAAGTAAAAGCTTTTTTCATATCAGACATAGTACCTACTCTCTCAACACCATTATCTATTCTATTAAAAGCTAATCCAAAACCTTTTCCTTTCCTACCCTCATTTATAGTATTAGATCTTCCAACAATTCCATATTCACCTATCTTAATTATCTTAGAATTTTTTCTTTTCTTATCAGCATCCACTACTTCGCCAAAAGCTTGCTTCACTTGACCCTTAATTGGTAAATTTTCATCATTTGAGATATATACATTAACTTCATTTTTCTTAAAGTTAGTAACAGAATCATCATTCTTTCGATAAGTATACTTATATCTAGACTTCTTATTTTCAAATAACTCCTTATTTGTAATTTCTTGAGATGGTATATCTTCCCATTCTCCATTCTCATTTTGTTGTTTATACCCTATATTGTCCTCAATTACTCTAAATGTTATTTCCTTATCTGTTTTATATAAATCAATATTCATTATACGTAATAAAGATACTGTATGTCTAACTGTATCTGAAGCATATACACCATAAACATACTCTTTCATTAATCGATCTGTATGAAATTTTTCATTATATGGTATCGTAAATTCATTAGGATGTTCTTTATCATTATCATCTACAACTGTTTTAGTATGTATATCATATTCAGAACTAGCTTTAAATTTAATAGTTGGTTTATCAGTTCTAAAGTGATCAGTTAACTTATAAGGCCTATCTGTGAGAATAACTTCACCATATTTAAAACGTTGATACAAACCATAAGCATTTGTACCATTAGAAACAACTGCAACTTTTACTAGAAAAGTTTGCTGTAAAATGTTTTTAGTTTCCGTTTCTCTAACAAGGAAAGGCAAGTTAGCTTTCTTTTCATTATCTGTAGATATAATATAATCATGGAAAGTATTATTATCCATGACTGCTAAGTCAGCTTCTAAATTTTCTCTATTTACCTGGTTATTACTAGTTTTATATTTATCATCTTTTATATAATGTGTAATAACTGGCAATGAATCAGGATACTTCATACCAGTAAATAGCTTGTAAATATTTTTTAAGTTATCTACATCTTGATTATAAGTTACCCATGTCCTATATACACTATTAATATCTTTTATTCTATCACTAATAAAAGAAGGATCTATAGCATTTATAAAATTAATACTAGATCCACGTAATCCATATTTATACGTAGCATAGGTTACTAAATCGTGTTGTAATTGTGAAGAAGTTTTAGTATGATTGTATACTGCAGTATACCCTACAAATTCGCCTTGTTCGTTAAATTTCTCTTCAAAATCAAATTTTGCTAAATCATTAAATGCTTTATGGTAATCTGCTAATTGAAAAGAATATTCAGTAAATGTTTCAATAGTTTTAATGGTTGCTGGCACGCCAGGTTTAAATATTAAATTTTCTAGAAAAATATTTCTATTATAGTAATTATTAGTCATTATTTCATTACTCTCATATTTCTCTACAGCCTGTAACATAAGTACTAAATTGTTACTGAATGCATCAATACCTACAACATCCTGCATTCTCCTATTAGTCTTTGTTAATTTTTGGATATTTGTAGCCAAAGTGTTTATAATATCTGAAGCAAAAGAAGATATTAATAAATCTGATAATGAAAATAATCCATTTTGTTTAGCTTGTCCTGAAGTACTTATGGCATGATTAACTTTAGGAACAAATGAATTTACAACCTTTATAGCATCAGGGGAAAATATAGCAAAATTCTGTTTTAAGTTCTTTATATGAGTTAGTGTTTGAACTAATGCAACAGCTAAATGTGGATTTTTCTCTAGAATAAATTCCGACTCAATTCCAAAGTTAGGATTAAGTATTGATTTATATGCTTCAGTGTCTGTTTCTGGATCAAATTCTTGAATATAGGAGTTCCTTATAGACGCTATAGCTTTGTTTATAGCTTCCACATATTGTTGAGAGTTTAATTTATAGCCAGCTAAACCTTCAAGTTTTAATAATAAGTCGTTAAGAAATTCAGACTTAAATACTTTACGAATACTTTCCTCCCAGTTAAATATTTGAGCTATAGTTGTAGGTTTGTCTTGTGCCAAATTAATAAGAGATATAAGTTTAAATTTAGATTCAGACACTTTATTTAATTTATAAAGAACCATGAACATTTTAAGTAATGATGAATTCATTGTTGTTAAATCGATATTCTTTTCAACTGTTGACTCTTCTTCTGCACTATCTTCTACTACATTAACATCAGATGAATCAACATCTTGTACAGTTTCTTCAGATTCGTTATCACTATTTATCTCCTCAATACTTTGACCCTGTTTATTTATTAGATCTTCAATAGAATTAAAATCTGCCTTATATGCATCTCTTAATTCTTTGGTTGTTACATTTAAATCTGCAAATTCTTTAGTATATTTCCCATTACTGTCAATAATATAAGTTTCTAAAGCTTTAAATAAATCTCTTGCCGATCTATTTTTATATAGCTTTCTAACTGCTGGGTGATTAAATATTAATAATACATCTCTAAAGTCCATTCCTACAGATAATGCAGTATCAATCATGTTAGCATTAGTACCATTAAAGCCTATTGAAAATATTTCTGGATTCTTTAACGCATCTAAGAAAGCATTTAATAATTTATTATTTACAGTATAAACAACGGAGTCCTGTCCAAAAACATTTATTCTGGTATCAAACTTTTTAATTAATCGATTATTAATTGTGAACCTAGCTTCATTAGAAATTTTAGGACTTGAATTATGTCCAGATCTACCAGTTTTTGAAATGTATGCATTAACTGAAGAACCTTTAGCATAAATACCGATAGCATTAGCAGCTTCATTTACATTTGAATACATCGCTATGTTATCTCTAACAAAGGATGGATCCTCAATATTGTCTGGAGTGTATAAATCTTGGTCACCATTTTTTAGATATTCAATACTATCTTTTATAATTTGTAAAGTAGTAACATCAAGAATCCTACTATTATTTGTAGAATCTAAATATGCCCGCATGATACCACTTACCACTTGATTCTTTAGTAACGAAATTCTAAGTTTTTTTAATTGTTTTAATTTATCTTTTACTTCTATAATTTTTACAACATCTTTTTCTTTTTTTGTATCTTTTAATGCTGCAAGCTCCTGAGATACTTTTGTCATCTCATTTAATAAAATTATTTCAGATCGTAAGAATTGCTCATTGTCTTCAATATCATATTTTTTATTTGGCTCAAAACCTACTATATCTCCTTTTTGTATCTTTAAACTATCCGACATATAAGTAGTAGATGCTTCTTCGTAATTCAATAAAAATAGAGCATCCACATCAAAATCCCAACCTTGTTTAAAGATTTCTAAATCTGGCATTATTGCAATATTAGATTGACTATCCGACTCATAAAAATCTACAACCTTTAATAATATACCAGCATTTAAATCTCCTGATGGAATTCTAAATCCAAACATATCTCCTTGTGTTAGGAATAAATTCTCACCTCTATTAATAGCATCAATTTGAGATTGATTTAAGAAGTGTTTAGGTATTACAGTTTCTGCATAAAGTGTTCCATTAGAAGTTTTCCCATGTCCTAATTTTCTGTTATTAGGAAGGGTATACCCTATATCAGATCTAAGAATTAATTTACCTCCAGGTAATCGTATTCTAGATGCTGACTTATTTAACATAGATCCTAATATACCAATTACTTTCTGAACAATCGTAGGGTGATCTATTGATAATCCACTTTGAATTGCATTTATTACCGAAAAATTATCTTGTCCTTCTTTTATTGAACTATTTAATAATTTTATTATTTCTTTCTTACTTAATTTTTTAGTACGACCACTTGAACTAGAAAATAAATCTGTATATAAAATATTTTGAAGCTGTGCTAATGCTGTATAAGTATCAGTAGCTATCTGTGTATTCTCTATTGTAGATAAAAAATGTAGTAATTGTCTAGGTACAGCTGTAGTAGTATCGGTAGAGAACGGGTTATATTGTATTTTAAATAAATCCATACCCATGGTTACAATACCATTATTTGTATCTAGCTGTGGATTTTCTAATAATTTCCCATTAGAATCAAATAAATCTACTGCATTATCAAATGGTGCTTTATTAGCAGATTTAAATGAAATCATACTTATAGGCTCCCCATTAAATTCTGCAGCATCTAAAAATTCTCTTAATTTTCTAAGATCTTCTCTAGACTGAGGATTATGTGAATTCTCATTAATAAAATTATCATCCAAAACTATTAGAGCATTTTTTAATCCTATAGGACTTGTAACTATCTTTATAGGGTAAAAAGTATTCTCAGTCTCTTCAACGGTTTTTATTTGGTAAGTTTCTACAAAGTTTTTAAAATCATCTAATGTTTGAGTTTTCTCTGTTTTTTTAACATGCTTTAAATATTCCGCATAATATTTCTTAGACTCTTCAATAGGTTTATTAGTTGTAAGTAAAATGTCATCTGCAAATCTAGAGGATTCAAAAAGTTTATCTACTCTTTTAGCTAAAGCTTTATCTATTTTTACGTCATTTATAGTAAGCTCTCTATTTGATGTGGAACTTTCTTTTATATAATGTACTCCTTCTACAGCTCTTTCTATTCCTAAATACTTTTTTAAATCTTCTAAGGAATTAAAAACTTTTTCTTTATCAGCAATACGTTGTTCAGTCCAACCAAATGCTTGATCTTTCATTACATTTTTTAGATTTAATCCTGAACCAAATCCTTTTTGTAATTTATAGTAAAACTTAGGAGTTACAAATAATGTACCATCTGTTCTTTCAATAGTGTCGTATTCAGAAGCTTCTAATCCTCTTTGTTTATTTAAAGTAGCATTAGAAATCTGATGTAAAATATTAAATTGTTTAGTTAAGTCTAAATTGAATTTTTCTAATAATTCATGATATTGAGAACCAGATGTTAATACATCATTAACCATTAAAATATGTGCCTGTTTTGGTAATCCAAATGTATCATGTATTACACCGTAATATCCTGGAGAAGCACTCAACTGTGCACGCTTACCTAAATTAGATAATGATCCCCACTGATTTAAATCTCCATAAGCAAGTTGAGAAAGACCAAATGAATTTACATAATTATTAGCTACAAATGCAAATAACATATAAGTAAATTCTTTTTCTTCCGGATAGTTAGTTTCTTTAAAAGTTCTACTATGTGCTTTAAAAGCTTTTAAATCATCTACTGATGATAATTCATCTTCTTTAACTAGTTTAGAAAAGAATTCTTTAAATACATCATTAAGATTTTGAGAGGTATAAGTATTTTTAATCTTCTTATATACTTGAGGAATTGAATCATTAACATGTAATTGTTTTTTTCTAAAATCCTCATTTAAGGATTTCGCCTCTTCATAAAAAGCTTTTAATATTTCTTTTTTCAATTCATCTCGGTATTCTTTAGAAGTTAAATCTCCATCTCCTACAATCTTTTTAGCTCTATCATAAACTGTAAATCCTAGTCGCTGTTTGTGATTATAACTTTTTTTACTAGTAATATTAGGATCTAAATTATTTAATTGTAATAGCATAGTATCTAAAGCATCCAAAATATTATTTAAATCTAAATATTTTATTTTAGGTGTTTCCGATTTAGTAGCCTCCCCTTGCTGATAAAGAGTCTGATAATACTCATTACTCTTTTCTATTTGTGAAAAGAATAAGTCATTAACCATTAATTCTAATCTTTTTCCTGGGGAGAATCTATTTGCTAGTGTAAAATAATTTCCAGATTTTTTTAATAGTATTCGGGTTGAACCATCTACTACAGTATTTACACCATTTACAAATATATTATTTTGGAAGAATGGAGAATTAACATATCTTCTTTGTGTAGGTGGTTTTTTCAAATCTTTTAAAACTTGCCTATATGAACTAGTAGGGATATAATCAATTAAGATTTTACCGTCAGATGTCTTAATAGCATTAAGTGATTTTACCTGTACATGTCTAGATGCCAAATTAGATAGTCTACTTATAAAGATATCTGCACTTTGAGAATTAACAAAAGCTATTCGTACATCTTCTTCTAAAGAGCGTAAATCTATGTTGCCATTTTTAAGTATTTCAGGATCTGATAATTTAAAAACATTATGTAATTCACTAGTTTGATTAGTTAAACTTTCAAAGAAAGCTTTAAATGATGTAATAGTTTCATTAAGAAGAGTAGAAAATTCTCCTTGATCTGCATTAATTACTTGATCATCAAAATTTAAAATATGCTCAAGATTAAATAATTTTAATAACTGTTTCAGTGCCGCTACTTTAGAATTAGTTGAGGTAGCCGTTAGAATTCTTGATGCTATTGGTTTAAATGTAGTATCGAAATTTTTTGCATTAATCGAAACCAACTTCTCATTAATTAAAACTGGACTACCACTAAGAAGACTAATTAAGTTATTAATTAAATGCTCTTTAGTTTTTGTCTTATAGCTAGATACAACTTTTTTAGATACCCTAGAAAGTCTTGTTAAAGAGAAATCACCCTTATCTTCTCCAAAATTAAATTTAGTTTTTTCATCAATTTCTAAGTATGAGACATTTGTAGCCGACCCTAAATAAGATTTTATATTTGCTAAATCATTGAAGGATTTAGAACGTAAAAACATCTTTATTGCTTGCTCCATATTCAACCCTGGATGTGCTTCAATATTAAAATTTTTAAATGAAGAATATTGCGTGATCTTCACCTTATCGCCATAAATATGTTTTGCTTCTTCTACTGTAAATCCTTCTAGATTAATATCTTCAGCAGGATTAATGGTTTCGATGACATAAAAGCTATTTTGAAAACTATCGACATTATTACTAAACGAATCTACAAATACAGTTATATTCTTAGGTAGATCTTCTTGTGATGTAAAGTCTCCTATAGTTTGTATTAACTTGTTAAAAATAGCAATATCTTCTTTTGTATTTAATCCTGTATCTCTTAATCGTATAAGAGTTCTTCTAAGAACTTCAGGTGTATTTAATTCTGTAAAATCTATAGTGTTCTCAAATAATTCAAATAATGTTTTTATTGCTGTTTTAGGTAATACAAAACTAATAATATCTCCACTTTCATCTCTAATTGGAATAAGAGATAAATAAGTTTTTAAAGACTCTGTGAAGGAGCTTACCAAGTTCCTTTCATCGTTATCTTGAATTTCACTAGCTAAGTTAGCATCTGTATTCTCTTTAGGAAATATTGCCCAATTATTAAATATATAACGTATGGTTTTATTGTAAATATTATTATTATTTTTAGAAATAGTTTCTAGCGCTACTAGTTTTATTTGATATTTCAACATTAAGTTTTTTAAATCAATTAAAGTAGCACTATATATTTTCCCTAAAATATCATGTTGTATACTATCTATGGGTAATTTATTATATTTATCTATTAGCTTATCATAGAAGTATTCTAAATCTAAGATATTTATATTATCCAATGATGGGATATTTTCATCTAATACATGTTTAGCTCTAGATCCTAATACATTTTCAGTCTCTTCTCTAAATTGCTTTAATAAGTCCCCATATTGTGCAGATAAGATTTTAAAAGTAGATTGTTTAGCTTCTAAATAAGATACGGGGATACTATCTACAATGGAATTTTCCATTTCTAGATACATTTGCTTTTTGATTAAAAACAAAGCTGTATTGAAAGTTTCAATACTGGAGATACTTTTAGATACTTCAAATTCTTTTTTTAGTAGAGAAATATTCTCTAACTTTGCTCTTTCAAATCTACCTTCTTCGCTTCCTGGATTTTTATTTACTTTCTTGGACATACCGAAAGCTAATAAATCGTCTATAGTTTCTTTACCAATAGGAGTTCCCTTATCAATTTGTTCTATAACATCTTTAATTATATCCTTCTTAAAAAGGTAATCTTCATTATTTAAATCATTTTCATATCTTGTATCTAACTCTAATATTTTATTTTCTAATCTTTCTTTATCGTTATCACCTACAGGTTCAACAGGTTTTGTATTTTCTTCTATAGGATTACTTAAAAAGTCCGTTAAAGATTTTACAGTTAGCTCATAAATATTTGGATTTTCTTTACTAGAAAGTCCAAATAAATCAACTATAGCCTTTACAATTTCTTTTAAGAGATTTGATATTCCTCCTTTCTGTTTTATTTTTATTTGTTGTGCAGCTTGAACAAATAAAGGATTTGATAAATTAGCAATAAACTCTTTAACATCTATCTGAGATAGAGTATTTTGATAAATATCTTTTAATGCTATTCCAGTAACCTTAGTAGCTCTTTCTTCAAATAATTCTTGCAAACGTTTTATACGTTTAGCAAATTGTATTTCTGCAGCTGTTTTAGGATCATGAAGAGATCTTAATGTTAATGCATGAATAAGTTCATGTGCTAACACTTCTAAGTCATAATTTTTAGATAGTACAATTATAGGATCTTTAGTATCTTTATCTAAATATGTTACGGATAATCCATTTATATCTAAATTTCCAGATTCATCAATGTATATACGAACATTACCTAAATGTGGAAATATTAAATTTGCTAACCAGCTTAAAGGTGTATTATCAAATTTCTTTTTTAAATTTGCTTTTTGCTTATCTGTTAATTTTTTATATCCAGATTCTTTAGTGTCTTCCTTGCCCACCATAGATTTTACATAATCATCAGCTTTAGCAAGTGTTGCTTCTTCACTTACTTCATTATTTACTAACGTAATACTAGGTGGCATATATCCTTTAAATCCAGATGTCAATTTACTTTGAATAGTTGTTCTAGCATCTTTATTTGCTAAGGATACAGCAGATACTGATGAATCGGTATGTAATCTCATTACTTTACCATTATCTAAAACAACAGGAACTCCTGGAATTATTTGTGTAATTTGTTCCAATACTTTAGAAGTTATAGGTACAGCTTCATTGCTAACTACAGAATCTAATAGTTCTTTGACTTCTTCTGGATATACTTTTTTTAGACCTTCAATAATTTTTTCATTACTCATTTGAAACTGTCTATCCTTAAATTCAGAATTAATAAAATCCTGCATAGCAGTCTGTAATGTTTCTAAAGTTTTTGGATCAACATTCTGCACGTGTGGTTCTGATTTAGGATCTCCTAAAACTGCAAGTCTAAAACGATATTTAATAAGTCCTGTTAAGCTTAATTTAGTAGATCCGTCAGCTCTAGTTTTTGATCCATGTCTCAAAGATAATAAAGACTTAGGAGATAAAAATCTTTTTTCTGCTCCCTCTGCATTTTCTTTGGATAAGGTCGTTAATTGAAAACCCTTGAACTTAGAATTCCCAACACCATTTGCAAAACGATTCCAAGCTTTAGTAACTTCAGTTCCACCTAAACTATGAATAGGAACTTCTGCATTACTTAGATTACCATCTACATCTAGTATTCTAACCTTAACATAATTCTTCTGTTTACCAACAACTTGTTCAAAATCTAATGTATAGTTATTACCAAATATTCTTTTTGCATCTTCAATAGCTTCCTCAGTATTTTGAATAACTAGATCTTTTGTTTTTTCAGTATAAAGCATTTTAATAACAGTATCAAGATGTCTAATAAGTTTAGACATATCCTCATCTGTAAGTTTATCTGAATTAAATTCTACGTTTTCACTACTTAATATTTTTCTAAGAATATCAATTGCATTACTTCTTAATGGTAAACCTGGTGTAAAGTACTCATACCCGAGTTTAGCAAACTCATCTATTATATCAGTATTTAAAGTTTTATGCCCATCTCCTAAGTAAAGTTTTTTACCTTTAGTATTAGCTTCTACAAAAGCATCTTCTAAAAATATATTTTCTAATTCTTTAATAGCTTTAGTAAAATCTATTATAGGTCTTATAGTTTTTTCAAACCAAGGATTAGTTAAATTTCCATCTACTAATGAATTAGTAGTTAACGAATTAGCAGGTGCTTGTGATAAAATTATAATTTGCGGTAAAGCATTTTTAGATTTTAGGTTGTATCCCTTAATAGATAAAACAACTGATCCTATTATATTATCAGGATGAAATCCTCTTTCTCCTAATTTATATCTATTAAACAGTGCATAAGTAACTACTTCTGTACTAAATTTTGACCAATCTATGTTTTCTTTAGCTACTGGCTTTCCTCCAAAGAGTGCATCACTGGCTGACTTCATATCAGTACCATAAAAACCAGTAATCCATGTCATTATAATATCTTCAAAATCTGCAGGTACTTTATCCGCTTCATTATCAACATAAGAATAAGTAGCTTTTTGTAGATTCTTAATTTCTATTTCTTGTATTACATCCTTAGCTGGAATTGCTTTCATACCACTATTAAAGGAAACAATACCTTTTCCTTTAGCTGCTTCAGGTATATGTGCAAATGAAGAATTAATTTCCTCTTCATTTAATTGAGCAATCGCATAATACCGTCCTGATCTATCCGCCGCTACTACTACATATCTAATCTGTCTTTTAGGATCTACAGTCTCATCATCTCTAATTGCAATTATTTTAGCCATAATTTTACCTTGTGGTAAATCGTCTAAAATATTTTTTATAGCTTGATTTGTTACATCTTGTAGTGGTAAATGCCCTTCTTCATGTAATTTTGAAATTTCTTCTAAAGTTAAGAAAGGAAGTTCAGATTTTACATCTGGTATTATATCTTCAATATTATCTACAGGTTCTACTTCTATACCTTGTTCATCTACATCAATGTCTTCTTCATCACCTGTAGAAGTATCTTCAATATCCATAGAAGACTCTAAACTAGATGTATCTTCTTCTTCCTTCTCATCCTTTTTTACAATAGGCTTTTCTTTTTCCTTTTCTTTATTTTCTTTTTTAACTCCAAAATATCTTTCAGCTGCATTCGCAAAACCCTCTTCAATTTTCTCTCTTGATTTTTTTAACTTATCTTTTACTTCTTCTCCTAAATCTAAGGAAGTATCTATATCTTGTTTATTACTATGAACTATTACTGAATTAGATGATATACCTACAAAAAATTTAGCTCGACCTATTGATGTATACATAGCAGTGTTAAATGCCTTATCAGTAAAGGATTTACCTATATGATCTTTTTCATTTTTATCTAGAAGAATATATACTTCGTCTGTAGTTAAACTTTGAACGTTATAATAACTTAACACTTTTATATTTAACTCTTCTAAGGTTTTACTAGTTACTGCTTTTAATTGATTTATAAAAGTATTTACAGCGTTATTATTGTTTACTATAATAATAGCTTCTCTATTTGTAGGTCTGTTTGCTAAAAAAGTTGGTAATGTTTGAGAATTAATTGAAGTAACTCCTAAGCTATTTGCATCATATTCTTGTAAAGATGATATATTAGATAGAGTATCTATTACTGGGACTTCTTCTCTAATATCTTTAAATTTCATTAATGCGTCTACAATAGATGATATATTAGATCTATAAATTGTAGCTAACGGAGATATTCTATTTATAGAATAGTTATCTTCTATACTCTTACTTAACCCAGAAAGTCCTTTGTAAGTTAATAGTACGTGGTCTTCTTCAATTTTATTTTGAGACATGTCTCCTAAAAATAAAACCTTTATTTTATTTTTGTCAGATCTTGTTTTATTTTCAGCAAGTACTAGAGTATGTAGTTTAGCAATATCTGTATTTGAAAATGCAAAAGCTTCATCTACTACTAATATATCTACAGTTTTTAAATATTCGGCAGTAACTTTATCTAAAGTTGTTAAATCTTTTCTAGAAGAGTCAATATGTTTATTTATATTCTCTGCAGAATTTTCAACATGTCCTACTCCTTTTATTCTATCAAGCTTTGAATCTTTATTTAACTTATTAAAAGTTTTAAGTATTATTCCAGTTATTGTAGACTTTCCAGATCCTAGTACACCATTTAATACTGCAGCATAGCCCATTGATTTTTCATCAGTATTAGAAGTGCTTAAGAATAGAAGCATATCCATAGCTGTTGCAAACTGTTGCTGAGATAAATTAATTCCTAATTCTGATGCAATTTTTTCAACTTCAGTTTTTAAATCTAAATAAGATAAACTACTACCTAATATATTCTTTAAATCTTTTAAACCATTTAAAGGTTGTATTATTTCAGTAACATACTTATATAAGATATTACCTTGTTCTGCAGTGAGTAATCCACTGTTTACATCTTTATCAATTCTTAATATTGCTTCAATATAACTACCATGTTCAAAGATTTGAAATAATGCCGATTGTGGTAATTCATAAAATGGAGAAATAAATTCTTTAGTTGGGTTCTTTAATAAAGTACTGGCAAATAAATTAAACGTATCATATAAACCATTTAGTTTTTTATCTCTTATTTGTTTAACCCAAGCTTTTCCTATCCCAGGATTTTCTGTTAAGAATTTTTCAATAATAGAATTTTCTATATCTTCTAATATTTTAGTAAATTTCTCAGCTTGTTCTGAAGTAAATGACGCCTTAGCTAGTGATAATAATCCTAATAAATTACTAAATGAGTTTTCTCCTTTTTGATATTCTAATTCTTCTAAAGCTTTTTTATCAGTATCTGATAGTACTTCATTTAGTAATTGAATTAGTTCGTTATTGGGATCTGGATTTTTTCCTGCGTCAAATCCAAATACTTTAAATACTCCCTCTGTTTTAAAGTCTAAATATAATTGATTTTTAGCATCTTGCTTACTTATATTATATTGAGTTTTTACTTGAATTATTTTATATAATTCTTGTAATTCTTTTATTCTATTTAACATAGTCTCTCTAAAAGTATCTGAAACATCAGTTCTAATTCTATATGCTTCTGCTGCCTTTTCTAGAAATCTGAGTACATTATTTACGAGATCTAAATTAGTAAAATCATCAACGCCGTTTTCTCCTAATTCCGTCCCAAATAAATCTGTAAAAAGCTCTGCAATACTTTTAGGATCTTGAAAATCCAAGCCACCATCAGATTGAATCCATCTTAAAAAATTTGTAAATTTACTTAATGTTTTCTGATCTTCATCATTAAACATTTTTTCAAAAACTGAAGTTAGATTAAATTGTTGTGGATTTTTTTCATAATTTTCATTGTTTGTTATATCATTTAAAATTTGATCTTTACTTAAAGTTTTATTTGCAAGATATGTAAAATTTGTCTGCATATCTTGAATATCTTTTTTTAGATTTGAAGATGTAGTATCAATAGCATTTACTATACTTGGAAAAACATTTAAATCTATTTCACCATTTTCAATCTTACTAAGAAGTTGATTGAATAATTCTAAGAAAGATTGTGGAGGATTTTGAAATTCGACATTTAGATTTATAGCTAAATCACTAAAAAACTTATTCAATGTATTTGTAAAAGCTTCAGTCTTTTCTATTGCTGATAAATTGTCATCAATCTCTGCAAATGCATTTCTAATAATTTCTAATCCATAACTTAAATTCTCCTCATCTCCTGCAAAATTAGGCATTCTATTTAGCCATTCCAATAAGTTTTCAGTAGTTCCTTCTATAGCAAGAACTATTTCATGCAAAGCTTCACTTAATTCTGTTGTAAATGGTATATACTTTTCTTCCAACTTATTAATAATATCATATAGCGCTTTAGATCCTATTGTAACATATCCAAACTTATCTATTATATCAGATATTTCCTGTGAAATTACTTCAAGTTCTTCGATAGTTAAATTAGAATTGTCTAATTTTTGATTTATAGGTGTAAGTAATCTTTCATATACTTTTTCACTTACAAGTCTACCTTCATTAATTGCAGCGATACCTGGGGTGTTTTTTGTAGAATAGAGTCTTGGTGCTCCTACTTTTCTAGATTTAGTATCAGAAACATTGTATTGGGATACAATTGTTTTTTCGCCTACACTATCAACTAAAGCAGCAACAGAAGAAAATCCTTCTAGTTTGTTAGCTTCATCATTTAAATAACTTTCCGCATTAAATTTTTTGATAATTGCAGATCTCTTTCCAAGCATTTCTGCTTTTTTAGTTTCATCGGATTCTTTGCTAATATCTAGATCTAAATTTGCAATATCTTTTTTAGCCTTTTCAAAAGCTTCTTTATTTCTAAGTTGTCTAGATAGTTGATCTGTAATAATTTTTTTAGTTGTAGATTTGTCCCCCTGTTCCAAATCTGATTTAATAGAATTAAGTTCTATTAAATCTAAATATCTTCCACCTTGTTCCGGGCTTAAAGATTTTAAAACATTCTCATCAGCTACAGTATCTTGAGAATACTTAACTAAATCTGGATCTGCATCCAACAATGCTTCTAAAGATGTATCTACATAAAAATGAGTTCTTAATACATCATTACTTATACTCATCTGTAAATTAGTTTCTCTTCTTTGCTTGTTGTACTCTTCTAATTCATCTTCATTCAAAAGACTTAATTCTTCTTTAGTTTTAGCAGGAATTAAATCTTTTATTTTCACAGTTTTATTAAATTGCTTTTTTAAATCTAGAGCATACTCTCTTAACTTACTTTTATTTTTTTGTAAAATATCTTTTTCCTCTAAAGCATCCATTACATCATCTTGGAACATTGGAATACTATCTAGTATCGCATCTAACTCATCTTCTTCAATACTATAACCAGCTAATGACATTAAGTCATATGCCCACTCTGCAATAGTTCTTCTTCTATTTCTTTCAAATCCTACAACATCTTGATCTAGAATAGCTTCTTGTGCTATTCTATGAGATTCCATAATGTTAGAATTTCTTTGATTAGCATTTGCAATAGCTTGTGGATTAATACTTATTTTACCTGTAGCCGGATCAATGGGAATCTTTTTTGTTTTAACATTTCCTTCAGCATCTGTTATAGTATGGTCATACATATTAAGAGGCTGTGTCATATTTTCTACAAAATGCTTATTGGCAATATCTACGATGTTTTTAAACGCTAAAGCTCTTTCACCATATTTTTCTATAAAAGCTTGTTTTTGTTTATGATCACGCATTTCAGAATATGAAGACATTGATCCTCCTAATCCTGTAGCTGCAAACATGGCTTGCGATGCTTCATCTTCTGGACTATGTGGAGCTGTTTGTATCCCTCTTACATCCATACCAACAGCATTAGGTAATATGGATAAAGTATTACCAACAAAACCTGCAGCATTTCTAACCGATTGATAAACAATTGATGCTAAATCTACAGCATGATCTTCTAAGCTATCTTTATCAGCTCCACCTGGTCGTGTATACTTATTAAAAAATCTATTTTGTATAGCAGACTGAAAATTCTCTTCTACAAAAGCTTCATTCTTTACACCATTCCAAAAACCTTTTAATAGTCTAGGTTTTCCTAAACTTTGTATTGTTTGTTCAATTGCTGTTTTTTCGGCTTGAGATATATTAGCACTAATTAATTTTGTTTTCAATTTATTATAGATAGCAGCATCGTTTCCTAAAAACCACTTAGCTTCACCCAAAGTATTTGTCACACCTAATAGTAGAGCATTATACATAAATGTAGAATCTCTAGCTGCTGCAGCATTTGACTCTTTTTCTTTTTGAAGTTTCTCTACTTTATCTAGTTGTTTAAATTCTTTTGCTTGTTCTATTAAAGCATCATAATAATCAGAAACTTGTTTAGATGCATCATATGCTTCTGAACCTGCTTCAAAAGAAGTATTAACTAATCCAGTTAATAAGTGTTTACTTCCAAGTCCTGTGAATTCCTTAGATTTTAATAACGCTTTACCAGCATAGTTTGCTACACTTTTTATAGAAGCATTACTTAAATTTGCTTCTTGTAATGCAGTACTTATAGATCCTAACTTACCAGTTAATGCAGTAGCTCCATAACCTGTTAACCAGGCACTGGCAGCAAAAGCCGCACCATCTGCAAAATCTTTTGCCCACCAACTAAAACTTCCAAGCTTACCAATAGCATTAGATTCGTCATAATACCTATCAGTATAAACAGGAAGAACTGATTCATCGACTCTATTTTCAAAATCTCTTATAGCATTTAATACTGGATTATCGGATAAACCTTTTATTATATCACCACTAACTCCTGGAGCTAATTTTTTTCCTAATTCATAAATACCTCCTCCTATACTAGCTCCAGTTTGTAATGTTTTTGCTGCGACTTTGATAGGAAAATTAACCAAGGCATTACCAAATCTTTCCCAATTATTTTGATTTCCTGCTCTAACATAACCTTGATCTGAACCAGAACTTAAATATGCATCATACTTACTGTATCCTTTATAAGGATGTCCAGAAATATCTGTACTATAAGTACTAGGTATGAAACCTTTATAATCTTGCTGTACAATGTCTTTTAAGTATTGTTGAGTAAGTGATCCAGGTTTAGAACCAGCTAAACCTAAACCTGGGTCTATGAATTGTGAATTATTTTGTTCCATAAATATTAATTAAATATATCTCTTAATTTTGTAAAGTCTCTTGCTTCTCCTTTGTAGAAATTTCTTTGAGTAGTTCCTACTTCACGTTTGTATACTTCTTGATCCATTGTCTTAAGTATTTCTTTTATACCTTCATCTAGATCTAAATCTTTGCGCATATTTTGTTTATCATATACTAAAACCTTTTTCTGTTTTCCAGATGGTTCTTGATATATAGCATATACTTTAGAATATAATTTTTTATTATCCAAGTTCTGTGGATTTTTAGAAGTTCCTCCAGACTCTAATTCATACCCTACGATATTATTAGGGTTACCATATTTAAGTAATGATTGATTATTTGTACGTAATGCTGATTCTATATCACTTGTAAGTTTTGAATCAAACCTAGATGGTAAAACTAACTTAGAGGCTTTACCTGTTTGAACACTATTATAGGATGTATGATAGTCCTTTATATCTGATTGATCCCTGGAATTATAAACTTTTGTAGGAGCTACATATATAATTTCTCCATCATCTCCTACCATCTTATATGTATATTCTGGAATCTGTTTTGAAGGTGGTACAAAGTGTGTTGTTTCAAATGTACCAGGTCCTAATTTTTTAAAGTACCCATCTCGTGAAAAGAAACTACTATAGTCAGATTTAAACTGTCCCATTGTATAATCCCTACCATCCTTTACTACCTTTCCATTCTTCACAACATATACTCTATAATTCGGATTACTTACTAGATCTATTGTTCTATTTTTTCTCTCATCAAAAGGTATCTCATAACCATGTATAGTAGATTTTGGTATTCCTTCTCCTACTTGTTTTTTAATATACTCTTTCATGAGATTACTATAAGACTTATTTTTATCCTGTTTACTTATCCACGATGAAAGATCAGAATATGAAATGTTTAGTTTATCACTAATTTCTTTATTTATTTTTTCGAGTTTATTAAGTTCCATAAGATCTTCTATATCGTCATCATGATAATTAGGGCCTCCTACATATATACCATTTTTAGTATATACAGCATTTACGGTATTGTATATACCATTCCAATAACTAGATGCATCCTCTAATGCTGAATTATCAGAAAGATAATCTACTTCTGCTTCTTGTATATTACCTTGATCTGGTACTAAACTTGCAAACATAGATTTCTCAGCAGATAGCTTTTCTCGTTGTAATTGAATCTTTAATCCAGGATCTTCAGTACGTTTTAAGTCTTGATCTATATTAGAATATGAGTATCCGCCAATTTGATTATAGTTTTGCTTTGATAACATATCCTGATAGTTTAAAATCTTTTGAGCATCTTCTGGGTTAGAAGCATCAAGACCATTTACTGCTGTAAAATATTTAGTTTTAAATTTTAAATCTTCTAAATATCCTGTATCATTAGCTAATGAGTTTCTCATGTTATTAATTAAAACATCACTATCTTTATGTTTTCTTTGAGTCTTCTTATCTAAGATGAACCAACCATCTCTACCTTGTACTATCTCAGTATCTTGTAATTCTGGAGTAACAGATATTACATCTTTCATTCTAGACCACAAATCAAATTCTGCAGGTGGTGCTGATAACGATGCAGCATGTTCGTAAGTACCTCGAATTGGATCAAACTTTCCTAGATTTTTCTGTTGTAATTTATATAATTGATCTTGTTTAGATAATCTATCTAGAGAGTAGCTGTCTTTCTTTCCTGCTTCTTTTTGAAGATCTTCCATTGTTTTAGCATATGACTCATATGCACTTTTTATAGCTCCTGATTCTCCAGATGAGAAATCCTGCATTATCTTATTCTGAACTTCTCTTAATTTTCTTTTAGCTCCGTATAAATCACCAGAGTTTTCCATTAGATAGTTTGATGCCTCAGTTCTTATTTGATCTAACCATCTACGTCGTTCAGCTGCTTTATTTTCCCAATCTGTTCCTGGAATACCTTTAACAGTAATAAGTGCTAACTTATCCTGTTGATCTTCCACAGCATCAATTAATTTACGTCTATTAACTAGGCTCTCCTTTAAAATTTCTAAAGGCTCCGTAACTGGAGTATAATCTAATGGTCTATATTGTACAAATCTATTTGACATATTATCTTCTCTTTCTTAATTTTATTTTACCTCCTGACCAACGACCCGTTGGTTTCTTATATTCAGTACCATCTGCGTTAAAGTATTTACCATCTATTGTTTGATAAACCATTTGTCCTAACTGTTTATTTTTTTCTAAAGCTGTTTGATCTACTTGACCATTAGCATCTAAGAATCCTTGTGCAGCTTGTGGGTCGTTTGCGATTAAAGCATTGATAGCTTTTTCGGATGTTGCTTTCTGATTGAATCCTTTGCCAACATTAGAAACTGTCTGTAAAGCTCCATATAAGTTATTAGTATATGCTGCTCTATTAGCTACGTTCTTATCATCATTAGCTGATAATACTTGAGCATTGAATTGATTTTGTTGTTGTAACCTTTGCTCATACTGAGTTCTTGCTTGATTGTTCATTTGATCGTACTGACTTTGAACTTGGGAATCTGCTTTATACTTATTAGCCATTAAATTTTGAAGACCTGCTTGAACTCCCGCTGATGAATAGTTATTAGTGTTAGCCATCATACCCGCATTAGTAGTGTATTGATTTTGCATTAATGCATTAGCTGGGTCATATCTATTTTGAGTAATTTGTGTTTTATCTAAATTAGGTCTTTGTTTTTCTGGTTTATCAAATAACGCGCCAAGCACAGAAGCTCCAGCTGCACCTAATTGTAAGTAATCACCTAAACCAAATTTAGATGGTTTTTTAAGAGGTTGTGCAGAGTTAGGATTATCTTTAAAAAATTGATTGATTGCTCCTTTAGCATCAAATGGTTCTGAACCTGGTCTTTTGTTTTCTTCACTATCATCTGAAGTAGTACCTGCTAAACGTGCTCTTTCACGTTCTGCATTATAAGTATCCTGAGCATCATTTGCATAACCTGGTACTGAACGCTTATTGGAAGCAGGAAGAGTAACATTATACCCAAAAGTTTCTTGTATAGCCGATGTAGGATCTGACCCAAACTGTTGACCTAATCTAGTTTCTTCTGTTGGTGGTTCGTTGTAAGGAGTCTTATAGAATTTTTGAAATTCTGGATTATCTAATAGCTCCGCATATTTTGGACCTATTGTATTATTAGCTGCCTGATTCTTGCCCCAGAATTTCCAATTCGGATCCTTTGCTCTTTGTATTCTTTGATACTTCTGACCTTCATCACTTTCTAAAAACGCATTAACATATTTATTAAATTCATCAGGTCTTAAATCCAAACTTGCATAATCTGTATATCCTTTTGCATATCTAAATTCATTAGCTGAAGAAGGTGGAACTGATATACCTCTTGTTGATGTTGTATTTCTACTACTCTTAGGGGTTACTGTATTAGGGGTTGTTTGAACATTATTTTGTGCTCGCATCATACTAACAATAGGAAATTTATTAACTCCTGTAGTTACATAATTTTTTGAACTTTGTGTAGGAGGAGTTATTCTTTTAGCTGTTATAGTAGTTTTTGGACTATACGTTTCTTTTGCTTGTCTTTGAGCTTGTATTCTTGCTTGAAGGTCTGCACGATCCTTAGCAGGCATCCCCGCTAGAGTATTTGCTAATTCACCTGCTAAATCTAGTGCACCATAACCTATAGATTTGCCTATATCTTTAAATAGATTTACAATAGGATTACCTGGATCTCCTCTATAATATTTTCTTCCTTTAGCTCTTCCACCAGTAACATAAGAGTTTATTTTACCACCCATAGCCATAGCTGGCTGTCCAGGCTGTACTGTAGAACCATCTGAATTTCTTTGACCCAATGCTGCAGCTACTTGTTCTTGTGTTTGAAACACTTTCTGCTTCTGTTGCTCTAATGCTTTAATAGTATTGTTGTTAATATTAGACGGCATTTTAGATAATTTACCTATTAGTTTCTCCATGGGCTTAACTGTATCTGCAAATGACTTACCTGATCTTGGATCAAATAATTTATCTGAGAAAACTATATCTTTTGAATGGTCAATCACTTCTCCGTGATCTACATTGATAGGTTGTCCTTTATAGTTTATCTGATTACCATCTGTTTGATTTGGTGCACCAGTTACTTCCATAGCATTAGGTGATATAGGCTCCATAGAACCTCCTGTAGCCATGCCGTATCTGGTAGTTGTTTCAGTACCGTATGTTGGTTTTTGAGCTGCAGGTTTATCTATTAAACCTCCTAGCATACTTAGAGCTGCACCACCTATAGCTACACCAGGTATTGGAACTGCAGATGCTATTCCTCCTATTCCTTGAAGTATTTGCCCACCAGAAACAAATGCATTACTGTATGCTTTAGCTAACGGGTTAGAAATAAATCCTGGGGATTTGGATGCTTGATTAAGAGCCCACATTTGTTCAAACGATATATTATTTGTACCGTCAGACAGTTGGACATTAAATTTTTGTCTGTTTTTATTGTATCTTTTCATTATCTTATAAATGGTTTAAACTCACTAATGAGTCCTTCAAAAGTGATTTTTATATTATCGTTTGGATTAAAGAATAGTCTAGACACCATATATTGGTCTACCATTCTTGATTTTGTAAATAGGCTTTTATTAAAGTCAACAGCATTAGTGTTTACTACTTTATCTATAAAGTAGTCAGGTTGAATCACTGACCACTCACTTGTAAATATAGGTAAGTCTGTAGATACTACATCTAAGATTTCGTTCATGTGCACCTCTCTACCCTTACGTTCAAATAGTATCCTATTAGGAAATGGATCGGTTACAGATCCAAATGAAGACTGTTGTCTTATGCTTAATTCTCCTGTAGATATATCTGATGCGTAGAAGATCCCACGTTCAAATGTTAAATCGTAGATATCCTTAAATTGTCTTGTAACAGAATCATATACCTGTGTGTCGTGTATTAATCTGATAGGTCCAAATTTCTTAGTAGTCATTGGGCTTGGATTAGATACTAACTCTAGTATGAAATCTGATTTTGGTTTATTGTAGTAAGTAGTATAATCACCTTTGTTGTGTTTGTAGATAAGATTAGAATCTACATTTTGCTTTATAGTTGAGAATACATCTGATTCAGAATTCCAAATATAATCTGGAAAGTATGAATGAAATGATACCCAAGACTCATGAGCTAAGCTGTATGATAGAGTCCAAGATTTATTTCTAAACAATCCATAACTCTTTGTAAGATTTTGAATTTTCTTATTATTAAAATATAATCCATCATCTCTTAAAGACCAATCCTTATGTGTAGGTGCTAACATTTCGTAATCTCTCTTATGTAGAATAAATCTTCTATGTCGAGTATCAAATGTAGCATTGTACCCAATACCTAAATCATTAGCAACTGTTGGAGATTTAAATGGATAATCTTTTCCATAGATAGATTTAATTTGTTCGTTAAGCTTTAAACCTAATTCATTCTCAAAGAAGTTTCTCATTCCATGAGTAGATATTTCTTTAAGACCTTCTTGTAGCATAAATATTTTACCTGATAGAGAATCTATAAATAAAGTTCCAAATTCAGATGGTACTGTTGCCCAAGGATCTACTGATCCACCATAAGCGTAATTAAGTGATACCAATCTTCTAGGCGGTACTGCAAAGATTTCTCCAGTTCCTATGTAAATAGTATTCTCATTGGTTTGTAATGATTGCTGTCTAGTAGGTACAAAGTATAAAGCTTTAGGTGTATGTGCATATAACTCATTCTTATCTACAAACAAATTGTTTATTGCTAAAGTATCTCCTGGCAAATCCGTAAAGTTGTAAGACAAAAAGATTTTATATTTATCTAGTACTTGATCTTGAAACGATTTTTCTGAGTATCTAATTCTGAATGGATACTTGTTATCACACTTAGCACAGTAATCATAATTTATAGGTAAAGAGAAAAATAAAGCTTCATCAGATACTCCTGAAAAATCTTGATTATATCCCCAAAATTCTTTGGTAGTATAAATGTCATTATCTTCATTCAGAATTTTAACATGCTTATAAAGATCGTCTACAGTAGCTTTCTTTAAATCTTTTTTAAAGTATTGGTCTTTCTTTTCTGATCCAGAATGTCTAAGGTCAACATTTATTTCAGATTCATAGAATCCATTAACCCACACACCATTATTTCTAAGCTTATCTTCATCTGGATCTGTAAATGGAAATTTCCAAGTATAAGCCATCTTACCTATAAAACAATCCCCAGAGAAACTATTGCGTAAAACACCTATAGGATCTAAAGGATTAGTAACAACTTTTGTTGTATACTTTGAATAAAAAGAATTTGTACTTCTATATTGTATACCAAATAAATTAGAATATGGGTCAACTTGTCTTTTTATTGAAACGTAGGATAAGTTATTCTTTGTACCCAAGTCATCTAATAAGAATCTATTGAATGTTAAAGACCTGATAAATGATCCTCTTGATATTAAAGGATCTTTAACATTAGATATAAATTGATAATTATTGAAATACGGGTTTTTTACTTTTTTAGTATTTAAGATTGTGTTAGAATTAAATGTAAAAGCATTCCCATCATTTGTATCAAAGTTATCACCGTCTTCACCTTTAATAGGTGTATAGTTACTTAAAAATGTAGACTGGTTTATAGCTCTAGATTTAAATTGATATATTGGTTGTGCAGCATCTGGAATCTTTGGATTATACATACTATAATCAAAAAACCTAACTTGATTACCATTTACAGAATCTCCAAAAACTTTATAACTACTTGCATTTAATATTGCTGACTGTATCTTATGATCAAATTCTAACTCATGTTTATAATAACTACCATTTAAAAACTCTGTATTAAACATTATTTTTGGAGAAACGAATGAAGCATATAACTCATGAACGGTATTAGTATAGGTATACCATGGAGCAAAAACAGCATCTCCATCTAGATTTGTATCATCAAATACCCCATTAGCTGAATATATATAACCTTTGTCTAAAACGGTTTTATTAGGTTCATCTCGAACACTTACAACAATTTCCCAATTAGTAAAATTATCTAAAATATCCTGAGGTAGAGATGCAAAGAATGCGTCTAACTGTGGTCTAAATCCTAAAGGATAGACTAATGTTTCTTCATCTTCAATTCTTTTATCTAATTTTGTCGCGCTATCATATGGTGCATTATAAACAGTGTTATCAGTTTCTATAGTCGTTTTATATAAATTAACTAAAGTTCTATCTGGAAATCTATGATGTCTTATTTTTCCTTCTGGAAATACTCGTTCACCACTACAATCTTTTATATCAGGATAGTCATTTATAGATTCATGATATGCCATAATACCAACGTTGCTACTTGATTTCTGTATTGCTGTATTGTACATTTTCCATCTTGGAATTGTAGATCCTGCAGGTCCTAAATGTCTAGCATCCCATTCATCTACTTGCGATGCATTATTGTTTGCTTGTGTTTTAGTATTTATAGTATTAGCCCTTTTTATAATTGTCAAAGGTTCTTTATCCCAAGAACCTACTGCAGTTGGTGCTATAGTTACTTTATTTCTATAGTGAGGATTAGAGTTTCCTAAATTAATTAATTGTTGACCATCTAAGGTAGTGTTCAATATTTCTTTTCTACCTGGGATATGAAATACTGGAGTTGACCATCCTTTTTTATGAAAACCTCTTATACCAAATGCATATACCTCATCTGCCATAAATGTTCTATAATTTGTATATACATAAGGTGATTTTCCTGATCCGCTTTCCTCACTAAGATCTTCCCATTTATTCTCTCCTTTTACCCATTCTATTGTAATCTTATTAGCAGCTCTTTGTATATCTCCATATTTAAAATTCGGATTAGACAAATTTGCTAGAAATAATCTATTGTCTATTTGAGCATGTGCATCTACAATATCTATAATTCCAGGATCAACTGTTAAAGCTGTTACATCTGTAGCAATATCTGTATTTGTATTTGGACCAGTATACGTATACTCCTCTTCAGAAAAAGTTATAGTTTTTGGTGGTAGAATATATGCGACGGTTGATTTACCTGTTCCAGAAACTCTACCTAAAACAGCTATCTGATAATAATAAAATTTTAAATCTAAATTAGATAACTTTAATATTATCGATTTATTAGAGATTGGCACTCCTCCATTTTGTTCACTTTTAGCTGTTAGATTATATCCACCATCAACATTATAAAAATCAGCAGATATGTTTTCATCAACTATAGGAATACCTGCAGTTAATAACATCCAATTTGTAGGGTTTAAATCTTGATCTAAATATCTAATTCTAAATCTCCAAGTACCTAATGGTATTTGTCCTCCACCATCATTTATTTTAAATAATTCCATTCCTGGAATTTGTATAGGTCTTGATAATTCTAATTTAGTACAATCAAAGTTTTTATTATCATCATAATAGTCCTCTAGTTTATCTAGATTTATAGATCTATATGGATTAACACCATCAGTAAAATAAACTATTCTTTCACAACCTCCTAGTATTCTAAATAAAGTTTTTATTCTATTATTAGTGTTAAAGTTTAAACATCCTGTTTGAACTAATGGTTTGTATTCACATTTAGCTTGATTAAATATTCCTATTTCAGAAACATTGTTTTCATCTGTTACACTAAAGATTGCAAAATCATCACCATCTAATTGTTGTACACCTATAATTATAAAACCTGGAGTAACAGTAGTACACAGCAAAGTTCCTAACTCATTTGTAATAGCAGGATAATCACCTGCTGTAGACTCCAAAACCCCATTCAATATGAATGAGGCTTTTCCTTCAGGCTGATACTTGTGTTTAGTATCCATCGACATTCCCTTGGATGCCGAAGCTATGTGTGTATTATTTTGTTGATTAGGCATTTCTTACTCTTTCTTGACCATTTAATCCTAAGAAGAACTTATCGTATTGATGAGCTCTAGGAACTAAACGGTTATGTTGTCTCTTATAGTTATCCAATTCATTGAGTGATGGGAGATTCATATCCCCTGCAGACTTAGCAGATAGTGTTTGATACATAGCTAAATGATAATCTCTTTGTCTATCTGCAGACTGATCAGTACCGGCAGCTTTAAGTGATTTACTCATATAGTGTCTGTGTAAGCAGTAATGCATTATAGCATCTCTAAGATCTGGATGATCTGGCATTAGTGCATCACCATCTTCGTTTTCAGGATAAGCCATGTATGATATTAATACTTTACCTTCTTTTAAAGAAGTTGTACATATCAATTGCTCATCTACTGTATACTCATGTTCACATGTAGGACACTCTGGTAGTCTGTAACCACAATGTATAGATAACGCAAATGGACTCGGGCTAAGTCTTAGCGGAGTCCATCTATTAAAACCTGCATTATACAAGTTTAGTAAAGCTGAATATGGTAGCGAAGATCCTTCAAACCCTGGTTGGTCTAATCCTAATATCTCTTTAACTTCTTCGTACAATTGTTCCGTTGTACAAACTTTATAAGCTATTTGGTGTAGATACTTTAAGTCTACAGGTAGAGGAAACTTATGTTCGTATACATCAATCAAAGCTACCTTTGTTGTGTATATCTTAGTTGATTTATTTTTTCTTAAAGCTCTGTATGCCCATTCAAGCATGTTGGCTTCATTCCATTCTTTTTGATCCATCATTGTAGAGATGTCATACAGTACAGATCTAATAGAAATATAAGGTGTTGCTTCCATTATGTTTCGTAGTATTGGTATTTATATATTGTATTATGGTTCTTTATAGCTTTAGCTAAATCTGCTCTAATTAATCTATTAGATTTAAATAGAAATAAATGTTTAAACCATCTATTGTGGTATCTTTTAGAAGACTTGTTCCAGTAAAATCTAGCATAGTATCTTTCTGAATGTTTGTTGTAATGCTTCTTACGTTCTCCTGTAGTTTTAAAATGATGGAAATCAATTTTGTAACCTTTAGATGCTTTACGAATTACAGAGAATGTTCCTAAGAAGAATGGTAATAAAATAGTAAAACCGGTATATATAACATAGTTCATAAAATACCAGTTAAACTGTGTTATAACTTTTTTATATTCTTCATAAGTTATTTCAGATTCTGGATATTCTTTGATGTAATTTTCGTATACATCTTTTTGAGTTAATTGAGGATGAACTTTTTTATGCGCTATTCTATTCCATTCAACTATTTCAGATCTAGTTTTCTTTGTCTTGTCCAGCATCTACACTCTTAGCATTATTTAAATTGTCTTCAGGCATTCTATATTGATTCTGCAATTCTTGTACTACAAGTAATCTCATAGGTCTAGCTAACTCAGAGTCAATTGGGAAGTCATCATTTAGAGGATCATAACAAGGTTCATCTGGATTATTCGAATTACATCCACAAAATTCTTTAACTATTTCTGGATCATCCCATATAGCAGATAACAAAACCATCTTAAGTTTTGTATCATTCATCACATATATGTGTTGGTTCTCTATAAAATAAGCTAACTTAGGTTTCTTATTAGAGTCTGAGAACTTAGCTAAATCGTTTTGAGTAAGTGAACTCATATCTAATACTCTACCAGATGCTGTAAGAACAGTTAATGAGCTACCCCATTTGGATACTAATTCTCTAGGTATGTGACATTTAGATTTTAGAATTTTACATCCTACAGATGCTGGTAAACAATCACATTCATGATATGTTGTAAGCTCTAGAGGTACACATATTGTCTGATAAGACAATGGTGATACTTCTCTATACTTATTTATCTTCTCTTTTAGCAGTTGGGATCTTGCTCCTTTAAGCAAGAATGCAATAAATCTTTCAGATAACCTAGAGTCATCTGAAGCCAAACCTCTTTCTAAGAGATTCTTTACTGCATAAATATGTTCTTTTAAAGTTGCCATAATTTGTAAAATTACGTATTTTATTTTAAATTCTATAATATTAAAACCGTTGGTGTAGTAAATAAATAGGGCTGCAGTGTTCTACTACAACCCTAGTCTTTCTTACTTGCAATTAATTTGGTGGGCTTGAACAATCATTACACCCTGGATTTTGTGCACACCCACAAGTACAATCTCCTTCAAGATACGATGTTATAGTGAGAGGATTTTCTTTAATGCATATATGTGCACATTTTGTACAGTTGTTCGGTGGACTACCACAACTAATTTTAGTGCTTATACATCCAAATGTGCCTCCATCGTCAATAGCAAAAACTTTCCCTTCTCCAGTAGTACTAAAATTACTACCACTTTTTCCTGGATTACTCCATTCTATAGCATTAGTTCCTGTACATGTTGTAGAGTTTGCATACAATGTAAATTTTCCACATGTATTAACCCAAGTATTGCCTCCAACATTTACTAAAATTCCTGCAGGACTTGTTGTTACTCCTGACATTATCCAGTTATTAAAAGGTTGAGTTTCTATATGTTTATAATTAGTATTAGATAAAGATAAGATATTACTAAATGTAATATTAGTAATATTATAAGTTCTACAAAAACCTATTACTGGATTAAAAGACATAGATATAGAAACATTAGATACTGGAAATAAAGTAGCATTTGTATTCATACTATAACCATTTGCCTGCCCTGGTATCCAGTAACAATTTGGTTCACATCCACATCCAGTATATTGACTGCCAGTAAAATTATGCTTTAACTTATCTGCACCCAATCCTGTTTTTGGTACTATCCAATTATCACAACCTCCTCCAGAACAACATGATGCATTTTGCATTTCTCTAACTCTAAATTTGATGTCTAAACTAGATAAACCTGTGACAGTTAAATCATAATGTACACCATTTTGTGCAGGTGTTCCACCTAATATAGTTGTAATAGCTGAAGTATTTGCAATAGCTTCTTCTATTATACATTTATAATAATCGGCAAGATTTCCACTACATGTTCCATAATAACTAATATTTGTAAACGTATTTTGTGAAAAATCGTAAAAACCTGTACAAACGTTACTTAGTGTATTTTCTTGTCCTCCTACTGTAACTTTCTGTTCTGTTAAACTGTTTCCTTCACAAGATAACACATGTAATTCCATTTGGTGAATATCAAACGCTTCTCCAACTGAAATAGTCCATCCAGAAAATATATCTAAAGGAGTGGTTACTGTTGAAGCTTTAGGAGGATTAGATGTACCATCGCAGGAATCCATTCTTACTTCTACCGTAGAACTCAAGTTACTTGTACAACATATTGCAGATGAATTTACACTGTGTAATTTTAATGTATCATTACATTGTGAACCTAATCCATTCATTGTTAAGTTGCCTTCAGACAATACTATAGTAACTGTAGATGAGCATGGATTACAACAACTTGATACATTAGATACATCATATGTAAATGTATATGTACCTGCTATAGATAATCTTACACAAATTTGTTCATTTGCACCTAAAGTTTGTCCTACTGTTTTTACTAATGCCGGATTATTACATGGACAAACCCCTACTAAAATACTACCTCCTCCAATTGCACTAGTATAAGTCCAAATACCGCCTGGTGTAGGTGATCCAGTTAATTGATCAAATAAGCAGTAATCTACCATATTATATACATGTTGTTATAGAACCAGGGCCTCCAGCAGAAGCTTGTGCTATAATATCTATTTCTAATGTGTATTCTTCTATACAATCAGCACAAGTACCAGCTCCATCAATATCTACTGTATATTTTGCAATATATGTTTGTCCTCCAGTAACTTCTGCATCTGAAGGATTAAAAGTTCCTGCACCTAAATTAAAGGCGTCTGGATTTCCATTATCTTGAATAATAGTCCAAGTACCACCATTAGGTGCAGTAGCACCGCATCCAGTAAGTTTTGACTTCATGCTAAAAACTGCAGTTCCATCGCAAACATCATAATTGGTTGTTCCATTCTCTGATGTATATAATGTCCACACAATGTCAGCAGTTGGTGGATTGTTGCATAAACTTGCAGGTGGAGTATATGTAAAAGTATAGACCCAAGATGTATTACAAGTTGCAGGATTGTTTGAATATGGTGCAGTTCCTATTGGTTTCCACCATAAATTATGGTCTGTTGACCCTCCATTAGGGTTCAACACTGGTGATGGTAAAGAAGCTACATCAACATCGTAGTAAGTGCCTGCTGGGGAACCTTCTGCCATATTAAGTTTCACACTAGATGGTGCACCAGAGCCTGTTATACTTTTCAATGTCCAAGTACCTCCTGGTGTAGGAGTACCTGTTAGTAGCGTAAATAGATTGTTTTCACAAGACATTTTATTTAATTTTTAAATTTTATTAGTTAGAATAATATATGAGATACTGTTGTACATTTAGCTCCTGTATCAGTGTGCCCTGCTCCATCCGCACCATCATACGATATAACAAAGTATTCAAGTTCCTTTTCAGATGCTAACATATATCCTGATATTAAATATTTTGCATTATGCCCGTACAAATTATAATCATTAGGTGCTGTTGCTAAATAATCCCAGTCTACATATCCTCCAACACCGTAAGGAAAGCTCCATGTTTGTGGAAGTGCTTCTAATATTGTTTTTAAATTAGCTTCAGTTGTAAATGCAGTAGTCAATCCAGTCACTTCTGTTTCACCTACTATTTTATATTTTCGTAATTTTTTAGCTCCGCTATAAGGATTGCAGGAGAAAAATTGAGAGTACCAACTTCGTATTTGACCATTAGGAGTTAGTCCATGATAATCACAGCCATGACAACCATCTGGATTACATGCGCATACATTTGGTATACAAGGTCCACCATTTGGTGCTATAACCCAATCACCTGCATAAGGTTCCCAAGTTCCTGCATTATTAGAGTTATTATCTAAGATGTGGTCAGTATCCTCAAAGGCGAATATTTTAACAAGTTCTACAGTTCCTGATTTTATAACAGACTCTAAAGGTAGGCTAACATTTCTAGCCTTCATCGTAACCAAAATAGATTCTGCATTTAGTTGAGTTGTTCCTCCTTTCTCAAGATCTTCATATGTATTAATATGTCCTGTAGCCCATGCCCAATCTTTTTTGTTAAATTTAATTACTTGACCTGTTACTAAAGTATTTTTATCTAGTACTCCAGCAGTTAAGAATTGTGAAAAATAGTTTGTTCCTGTTAACCATTGATCATCAGTTCCAGTTTTAACACCTGCTAGTGTCGTATAGTCCTCACCTATAATTAAAGTTGCTGAAGCTATTTCTACCATGTCTACTACTATTGTAACATCTAACTCATCCCCATCTTCTAACGGTTCTTCATCGTTTTTATAAGCAGTGAAGATTATATCAAAATCTCCATTAGAATAAACACCATTGATTTCTACATCATTTGTAATAGTTTCTGGCAATGCGCAAGTAACAATAGAATTACCTGTACCAGCTGGTCCATTTTCAGCTATGTTTAGAGTTACAGTAGCTTCACAATATTTACCATCATAGTTAAATATTTTATACTTTAGAGTATCAACTCCTTCATAATCATTGAATGGTGTATAATAAATATCACCATCTAACACATACGCCACACCATGTTCAGGTATCTGAGATATAACCAGAGTATCTAATTTTAGATTTGGCCCAAGATCATTAACTAAAACATTCAAAGGGTGATTAATCGCATTTTGTGATACGTAATAACAATCATTTGTACAAGCCGGTGCTTGAGGGCATAGTCTAGCTATCTGTATAGTCTTAATACCTGAGTAGTTTCCTAAAGCATCTTTAATACCCCATCTAATCAAATCTGCAATCTCTGTAGATCCATTAGCTGTATATGTTATAGTGTGATTACCTGCATTGTACTCGACTGTAGCTGGTAGCTTTGGAGCTCCAGGTAGTATGTCGAATGTAGTCCAGTCGATTGAGTTTTCAGAACAACAATCAGGTGATTTAATTAAATCTTCTAAGTTAATAGTAAACACTGTATCACAATTAGTGATACATAAGTTATTAACTATTAGTGGGCAGCCTGTAATATTATCTCCACAGATAGCTTCATAGATTGTGATGTAAGCTTCATTAGATATAGCTCCTTTGCAATCTAGAACAGTAAATGGAATGTTAAGAAATCCGTTTTTAAATAGAGTCTTCTTAATACCATAGAATGTTACTGCTGTAGGATTAGTAGATAATTTATATTGTATAGATGTATCTGGTAAAGCAAATGAGATTGTACTCCAATCTGGTTCACAACCAGGTGCATATGACTGAGCAGATAGTAGGATTGGTCCTGCTTGTACTGCTTTGTTTAATAAGTTACCTTTTATATCGTACTTAGCAAATCCTGAAGGTGTTTCATTTCCTTCTTCTATACATGAAGATTCTGATACTATATTAGATAGTAAGACTCCTGATAAAGGAAATCTAGATGTTACTGAATCTTTGCAACCATTGTAATCCGTTACTACACAAGTAATATCAAAGAAAGTAGGCTTAGGGCCATAGTTTAATGGTGTAATATGTATAGATTGATAATCTTTACCTTGAGCTGAAACAGTGGATATAGCAAATAAACCATCTGGTTTAATACTCCAGTCGAAGTTATAGTTTCCATCTCCTCCTGATGCTGTTACACTAAAATCAAATTCATTTGGACCTTGTCCAATGTTAGTAATTGATAAGTTATTGCATGGATTAGTTGGATAAAATGTATGGTTAGTTTGACAACCATTGGCGTCTATTAGAGATAAAGTAATTAAATCTACTCCGAATTGAAAGCAAGTCAAGTCTGAAACAAAGATATCTGTTACAAAACTTGATCCAGATCCTACTGTTCCAGAAGGTTTATCAAAATACACACAAGAATTAGGACTTGACCATTGGTAGGTAAAGGGTCCAACACCTGATGTTGGTTTATATGAATGTGATGATATCTTTATCATGTTATGTTATTATTAAGTTTATTCCGTCGCAGTTATTGGAAGAATCAGTTACTTGCAAAGTCAGATTACAATTAATTGTTTTATCCGAACATATTGTAATAGAGTCACAGCCATAATTTGATTTACGGATAATGTCTTCTATATTACAATTAGATACACAATTGTCTTTTCTTTGGTACATCCAATAATCTCTATAAGCAGCATATGCTGTAGCCTCTGTATACAAAGGATTACAATCCATACCATAATGCTTATTGATTACATGGTTATACAACAACTCTACTGGAGTACATCTTAGCTTATTTAGATTTATTACAGCCACAATCTTCTATTTTTATAAATTTGCTCATATCAATTGATGTTTCATTACCTGTAATGATTCCATTCAACTCATTGAATAGAGTACATGCTTTAACACATTCACATGTATCGCATGTTACAGCTAACTTAATTACATCATAGTAAAGTACCATAGAAGAGGTAGACCTGTCTTTAGCAAACTCATCGTATATTCTACATTCAGTATCACATGATACAAAAGTAGATGCATATTCGATTACATTTGTAGTAGTATTAGCTGGTACGTATGTTAGCTTTCCGCAATAAATACCATCACATACTTTATCCTCATCTGTTGTAATTTCATAATAAGTTCCTACAGTTGTATAGTCAAATTCAACTACAACTTTCTCACCACAATTAACAGTATACTCTAAAGTTAAAGTTCCAGAGTTAGCGTTGTTAAATGTGGTAAATAAATCCGACGTAAATCGTACTGCTGAGCAGGGTTGATCTACTGTTTGTACTACACTCGCTATCATTATATTGTTAATAAAGTTACTGATAATCCTCTAACATTTGTACCATCTCCTGATGTTGCTGTTACCATACAATAATATTGTTCATCAATATTTAAAGGTAAAGTTATACCTTCTTGTGACATAGTCCCATAAGTATTAGGTAAAGTAGACATATCAATAGATTTAGTATATAGATCTGATCCAGAGCTAGCTTCTATTATTCTAATTCTTAATGTTCCTGAACTATTTGCATATAGACGAGCACTTACAATAACTTCCACTGCAGTCATTTTATCTCCATTAGATCCTGTAGCTAAAGCTCCTATAGCATAGTCATTTACTGCAGCTGTATAATTAGCATCTCCAAAGTTAAATACAGTTCTTTGTAGGGGGTATGTGTAACGTAATTCATCGTTAAGCGTAGGCACTTTAGAAGGTACCATATAGTCTAAAACATCAACACCTTGTCCATGTTGATAGTTAGTTGGTATAACAAGTTTTGCCCATGGGTATGCTCCATTTACTTGTGAATAAAGTTCAAAAAAGATGTTGTTATTATCTATACGATTTTCAATTTCCATAATAGCACGTACATCTTCTATACCAGATCCTATACTAGACACTGCTATATTTGCAATACTTACATCACCATCTTTATATATTTGTGCATTTAAACCAGCTGACTTCAAAACTCCTACACCAGTATTAACAATTTGAGATCTTGTGTCTAAATCTACTGTTCCTACTGGTTTTCCTATGGTTTGAGTAAAAGCATTACTTGTCCATAATGTAGTAGTAAATGGTGTTGAGGTAGAGCTAAATGTTAATGTCTTATCAGTACTAAAAGATAGCGTTCTATTATCTGTTAGTGTGCCATCGGCATTGTAGATGTTATCATTCATACCACTTCCCGTACCTCCTAATAACATTAGTGCGTCTTGTAACCACTTGTACATATTAATAGATCCATTAGGATTATGTAATCCTGCACCAGAGTTAGCGTCATTGTTAGGTTTTAGCCTATTTAAGTTAAGTGCAAACCAAACATTCTCGATTTGCTGTTGAGTATATGTTGGCATTATTTATTCTTTTTATGTTTTTTATTTGAAAAGAATGATTTCTTTTCTTTCTTAATTTCAACAGGCTCCTCTATTATAGACTTAACAAGAGTTGCAACAGGTTTTTCTATTGCAGACTCCGTAAGTTTTAATTTATCAGCAGCTTGTTTAACTAGCATTTTTTTGTAGATCTTTGGTTTATGATCTGCAAATTGAATAATGTGATCTAATTGTTCATCACCTTTCTCGCGTAAGAGATTCAGCAATGCAGCTTTACTTGTCATTTTCTTTGACTTTATTATTTATATCTTTTGTAGAACTTATCATATTACTTAAGTGTTGAAGATTGAATGTCAACAAAGATAACATAGGTTTTACAAAATATTTAGAAAATTTTGATTTTGGACTAATTGCATACATATTCTCCATAGTAGATGTTATCTCTATAAAGATAATAAATGATACTAAGAAATTATTAAAGTAGTCTAACACCTCAGGATTTAGCCCATTAGCATGGTGTTTAGCCATAGAAGTTAAAATAACTCCAATTATTAATGCTCCTCCATACTGTATAACCTTCCCTAAAGTATTTCTATATCCTTCAGAAGTTCTTGTTTCGTCATCTACAATTGCTCTTGTTACACCTGTAATAAGATCTATTACAAGAGCTACACACATCCATGCTATAAGAACACCACTTGGTAGTATAATTGCACCAAAAAATGGTAGTATTAATTGTGCTAATGTTATTTTCATTATGTAATATTTAATATCCTGCGTTTACTGTCAATGATCCACCTACTTGTGTTACTGAAGCTCCTACGGCCTTATTAGCTGCTGAACCAGGCAGTATTGAAATACTCTGTGCGCCTGTAGAAGTTATTGATTCTGTATGACCAGTTTTTAATAAACCTTGTACTTTAACATTTGCTGCTGAAGTAGTAAGCTCTATTGCTCCCTTAGTTGATGAGTATGTTTCAAATGTACCTATTAGTGTTACATTTGCATTACTTGCTACCTTAACACATGAGCCTGACTGTGTTGTAAAGTTACCTTCAATAATAATTTTACTAGTTGCATCAGTTGTACCACTTATTTGAATAAATGGAATGTCTGTTCCATAATATTTAGTAGCGTTTAAAACTCTAATTATTAGGGTGGAATTACTTGTTAATGCATTTGCAATGTTAATAGGAGGTACAGCACCGCCTGTTGATGCTAAGTCAATATTCAATACAATTAAACTATTTATAATATTTGCGTTACCCCCATATATAGATCCATAATCTCCAGATGCCAAAACAGAGGCTTGTACTGCTGGAACTTTTGTATAAAATTGTTTAATACGAAATTCAATATTAGAATTAGTAATATTAAATCCAGAGTATATTAATTGACTTGCTACATTGCACATCATTTGGTTATAATTCAATAAAATTGATTTATTACTTACTTTTCTGAAGTAATGTAGAGTACTCATATATGCACCATTAATAGCCAAAAGCGAGTCGCTTTCATATCTATTTACAGATATTATGTTTGAAGATTTCTCAGAAGCTGTATTAGATTTACCACAATCAAACCTCAACCACGGATAACCATTATTTTTCCAAACATTAACAGTATAGTTAACATTAGATTTTTCATCACATTCTAATTTATATCCAGTTGAAAATGCGAAATTAGCTGTGGATTCAACTCTATCAATAAATACTGTTTTATTGGTATTCTTTGCAATATTGATTGAGTCAGCTGGTGTGTATGAATCTAAACTATATGGTATCTCTTTATAACTAGTATTTTGTAAAATTTTACCATATCTAATTACGTTAGTATCTAAAGATGTTATACCTGTATAAAGAGCATTAGAAGGAGGGTCTACTTTGTAGAAATTTCCTGCACCTGTTAAGGCGTCAGATATTGCAGAATTAATTGCTGTCTGTACAGCTTGAGAAGAAGGTATTGAAGTATTCTTAGTAGATAAAGTTGTTTTATCTATAGCGGTTACTTTGTTACCTTTAATAGAATATCCTGCATCCATCTTAAGTACTGCATTTGGTAAAGGCTCCAGGTGTTGTGCAAATATTTCTGAGTATGGTATTGCGAATAAAAATATAAATATTGTAAGTAAGTTTTTCATTATTTATTTAGATTTTGTGAATATGTTAATTACTGGTGTTAGAATGTTTTGAAGCCATTTAGGCATCTTAGTTGAGTTTAAGAAATTAATACGGAATACAAAAATTGCGCAATATGCTACAAAGTTAAGTATTGTTTTAAGATCTAGATGTGTTATAGTATCTCCAAATCTCATTTGAAAATCTTCTGGTACACAGAATATACCTAGTCCACATAGGGTATTAAGTACTGCCATTACTGCAGAAGTTAATAAGATTTTAGATAATACAGTTCCTGTTGGTGTTTCTGTAGGAAGAACAGGTACTTCTTGTTTAACCATTTTGTTCATTGTTTAATGTTTTAAATGTTATTTATAAATATAATCATAGACTAATCCGAAGCCTATTCTTCTTGCGAGTAATGTGGAGCCTACATTAATTGCATAATGCCACCACGGTTTCTTTTCTCCTATTGTTACTACTAATGTAGCGCTTAAAAAAGAGATTCTATCTATTGTATTTGTTAAGTGATAAAAATCTGTTGTCCAAACTAGAATATCTTTACTTCCAAAATATCTAGCATCAGTGTTTAAAGGCCAATCCTTATACTTACGTACCCAACTTAGTTCAGGATTGAAGTATTCATCATTTGCATATGGGTGAATAGCTTTAAATTTTGGGTAATGATGCAATGTTACTTCATGATATCCAGATGCTACTCCTCCCATAAATCCTATTGCAGAACCTATTAATATTTTATTTATATCTAATTTAGGTTGAGCAAAACTTAAAAATGGTAGAAAAAGTAAAACTAATATTTTATACTTCATCAGTAGAAAGCTGTATAGAAGGATTAAGTTCTCTTAATTTTTCAGCCACTAATACATGAATTTTTTCAACTAAATTGTCATCAGTCATAGTTGCTACAATACTAAATCTTAAAGATCCTTTAGGGCCTTTAGTTTGAGATGTAGTTGTTATTTCATTTCCTTCTTCATCTGTAGTTACAACTGATTCTGGAAATATATCTGTTTTATCTGAATACATTACACACTCTACTTCAACTTCTTCTTTAGAAGAGAAGTAAGGTTTTAGGAATACATATCCTACATTTCTGATAATTCTATCATCAAAAGTTATTATGTCTAAGTTTGTGTTAAATTTTAAAGCCATTGTCTTATATTATTGTTTATTTATTACCATGTTGAAATTGCAACTCTTTTCCACGTATTAGTTGCTACGCATACATAAATATAATCTGCATCCCAACAAATGTCACCCGTTGTGCCCGTGTCTGCTGCACTTGACGGTGTTTTTGAAGTAGATAGATTAATTTTATTGGATGCACTTGTCATTACCCCCGTTTCTCCATTAATTGTAAGGCGTGTCACTAAAGCGTTTAATGAAGTACCGCTCGAACCTGCAGGTGCGGTCTTAAAAATAATATCGCCACCTATTCCGTTTCCTGTTCCTCTACCACTATTTAGCTCTAATCCTATGCCATATCGGTTGCTGTTTCCATCGCCCGAATTTGAAGCGTTTAAAATTGCATTTGACCCCCAAAGACCAATATTCCATGTATTGCCAGAAAAAGAACCCCACTGTCCGCCATTGTTCTCAAACACCGTTGTATTTACTGTTGTTGGTCTTATCGTTGTTCTTGTAGTCCCTGTTCCTAATGTCAATACGCCTGTTGAAGTCACACTTGCATAACTTACACCATTAATCTGTGCATCTAACAAATTTCCTGTAAAACCACTTTCCGCATTTACTCCAAACTTCGTACCCGAAGTACCCCACCCTGTCGAAGTTGTACCTGTCGGTTCTATTAAAAAAGTAGGTTTCGTAGTTGATCCTGTGCCGCCGCTGAAGCCTGCACCACTTATTAAAACACTTGGTGTTGATGCTGTGGTATTAATGTTATTGTGAAACCCAGCCAAAGCTGTTGTAACATTTAAGGCAAAAAAACCACCGGAATTTATTGAAGCCAATTGCGTCAATGATATTGTTGAATTTATTGCAGCAGAACCGGCGTTTTTAAAATGGAAACCACCGCTTTCAAAAGTCAAAATTGATACAGGGTCAACAAATCTACGCTTTAAAACATTCGCACTATTTAAAAAATAATTAGAGCCAACAGCACCCCATCCGTTAGAGGAAGTACCACCTAATGATGAGTAACCCATCACATTAATACCTCCAGTTGTTGAAGCAAACGTACCAATGTCTAAGTAATTTATTGCAGATAAACCATTTAATCTATTACTTGTTCCAAGCCCTACATTTGCAGAATTATCTACTATTATTAGATCAGTTCCGGAACTATTTCTAATTCTAAGAGAATTCGCGGAACCTGTACTATCTGAACCTGTAATGTCTAATGTATTAGTAGCTCCTGCATTAAAGATTAATTGAGAACTTCCACCAAATGCTCCTGCGTTGTTATATTGAATTTGAGTATCAGAACCACCAGGTGTGGCAGTTGCTGTAGATGATAGTATTCCACCAGATAGAGATAATCCTGTACCTATGGATATTTGCTCTATTACACCAGAGCCTGCTGTAGACCTTCCTAATATCTTAGCTGTAGAGATGTCTTGTATCTCAGCTAAGGATATGGATCCGGGAGGTAATACCGTAAAATTTAAAAGTCCCTTATCATACGCATTCTGGATGAAAGGGATTAGTGAGATCCGTGGGGTTCCTGGAAAGTTTTGACCGTTGCCGATAATAACTTGAACACCTTGATTGTAATAAGAGCTCATTATTTTTGTATTATGTTTTTATATTTCTTTGTAATTAAGTATGCTAAAAGCTGGGGTAGACTGACCTACCCCAGAATGCACTCGAGAAAACCAATAAACAACTAGTCAATTGCGCAATAGGCTTATTCACGGGCGACCATTTAGCATGAGTTTTAAACTACCTCAATGTTAGTTTTACCAACTGCAGTTAACCAAGCGTTAAATAAAGTTGTGAATGTACCAACTACTGCATCTCCGTTAGGGATTGCAACGATAGTTTTAAGAGGTGATTCAGAAAGATTAGTAGTATCTATTTGATTAGTATCAACATGATGAATAACAAACTGATCATAGTTAGTTCCAGCTACAAAAGGTGTAGGGAATTCTATGATAGGAAATTCAGTATGATTAAGATTGTACAATCTTTGTGAATGAGTTTTTCTGTATTGATCTTCTAGCAATCTAACAGTTCCTTGTCCTTCGTGAACGTCTTGAGCTTTTACAGAGTTAACTGTAGCATAGTCAAAACCTCTAGTCAAACCTGCTCTGATAGTAGATTTTAGGAAAGGAATTCTATCAATGTATGCAGGATTTCTATCCAAAGAAACAAACACGATAGCTTCTACACCTGCGTTAAGAGCAGCTGTACCAGCAGTAGATAAATCAATAGGAATTAATTCAGCTGTACCAGCAAATCCTCCAGCAATTCTACCTGCAATTAGAGCATCTTTGATAGCTTGAGTCATTACTATTTGACCTCCTACATTCACATTAGCTACAATAGTGTACACATTACCTACTGTTAAAGCAGATATTTGTGAACCAGCTGCTGCTGAAGTACCAATACCAAATGCAACTACATTAGAGTTACCATGAAATACGTTGTTATTGTAGATACCTAGATGTCTTGAATTTCTATTGAATTCATAAGCTAGGTTTTGTAGAAGATGATCTACTGGATTAGTTGTACCTAGTGCAGTATAGTTAGGAGTTACATAACTTCCAGCTATAACGTTAGTTGCAGAAGATGAGTAGAAAATGTCATTAGCATAACCGAACTCAGCAATTTGAATGCTGTATTCTTGTTCGTCTAAAATATTAACTGCGCCAGCACCTGCGATAGGAGCTCCTACTGTCCATGCAGAATATGCTGGAGCTGTGTATGCTTGATAAGTAGCTGAAATCCAATTGTCGCTATTAATATCTCCACTTCTCTCAAATGGTCTTTTCCATAGAGGATAAGGCATGTTTACGCCTGTATTAGTTGTAGCGTCTTTAGGAAGACCAGCTGCTATATAAACTATTGGATTTTCTGCTTTAGTTGGAGTAGCATCAATTGAAGTATTGATTGTCTCAGTTCCATAACCTGAAGCGTTGAAAATACCAAGTTGTCCATTAGCAAGAAGAGTAGTTCCTTTAGGAACAGTACCGCCTGTAAGGTCTGTGATATTAGTATCTGGTGAACCAGTGTTGAATAAAGCAACAGAAGCTTTAGATACTAAGAATGTTTCGACGGCTCTTTTATTACCTTGTCTTGAAAACATAATTTTATAATTTAAATTTTATTTGATTAAGAATCGAATGAATAAGCTAGCTGATGGAAGGCTGTGGTATTTGGATCCATGATGTACACGGATGCTAATTCAACTGCTTTGTCAACTATCTTATGATGCATCTCTTCTGGTAACTCAGATGTAGATTTAGGATATATTACCCCATCTATATATTTGTAGTCACCGAAGGATATTTTGGAAGGATACTTTAAGTATTCTATTTTTGCGTTAGTAGCGGTATAAGTTCCTGGATATATGTATAAAGAAGACGATGCGGAACCATCAGCACTTCTCCCAATATTATATGGGATAAACTCTGTTGATGGAGAATTAAATGGATCCCTAAATGCAATTTTGATATCATCTGATTGCGTGAACTTTAAAGGTACGTACTTTTTACAGTCGGGATCAATAGTGACCTCCACTTCTCCATTCATTAGTCTTAAATACTTAAACTTGAGCTTGGTGAGATCTAGTTCATAGACCCCACCATGATCAACAAGTTGTACTGCGGGTTGTAATGGATACTTAATATGCAGAGTAGAGAATTCGTCGGCCAACTTTTGAGTCATTTCGTAACCCAGAAGCTTTTCGTTCTCACCAGAAGTCTTTGCCCTAATGACTCGCAACTGGGCATCGTTAAGAAGCCAATCAATCTGTGCACGATTGAATGTATGATGTGACAACGCATCTACGCTATCCTTAGCTAAAATAAATTGAAAATGTAATTCTTCTACTGTCATTTTATTGTATTAAGTTAAAACCCTTTTAATTTTAGTTCCGCATGCATGTCTTCCACCATTACCTCTTTTTTAGGATCTAGTAGATATTCAATAGCTTCGGAGTAATTTTCTCCAAGTGTGATTTGACCTTCTGGTCTTGGCCAGAAATAACCACCTTGTTTTTCGAATATTATCCTAGAGTCTAATGCTCTTTTTAGAAGATGTCTAGCTTCAATTCTTTCACGTCCATGTGGAGTTTTAAGATTCTCAGCAAGCTCATTAAATTTCTCAATGTTTGATCCAGGTGTAAATGTTGTAGAATCTATGTAGTTATCTAGAACATTGAATATAGCATCTGGAGTTAGAGATACAGTTGTTTGTGCTAATCCTAAGATATGTACAAATTTTTGTTGCATGTTGAGTGAGAAATCTGGATTTACAATTAGAGCCTTAGCTGCTGCTTTAGATCTCGCTTTAGATGCTTTTAATTCATCTTCTTCATTCTCCAGTGAGATGTAGAATTTAGCATCTGGCCATTTATGATCTCTCCATTCTTTCTCAGAATTTGCTACTAGTTTTGAATCTAGCAACATATAGTAACCTAATTCTTCATCCATATTAGATGTATCAAACACTGTAGAACCGTCATTCAAAGACCAATATTTCTTTTGATAGTAGGTCATTTTCTCTTCATCTAAAGAGTCACCATTCATCCAAGCTCTATTGGTTAGAAAACCTGGTTCTAGTCCCCACTTTCTTTCCATCTTATCTTGTAGAGTAAGGGGTTTTTTAGTGAGTTCATCTATTTTCTGAGTACCATCTTCTATCCATGGTTTGTAAGATAGTCCATTAGCAAGTCCTCCAACTTTAGGAGAATACAATGCTGAGATTCTATCTGTACAAGATCCCATTTTAGTTTTATTCAATTTTTTACCTGAGCTGCCGTTAACAAGCTCACTTACATTTGTTGCTGTCGGTCTAGGGATCGACATTACATATACTAACATATTATTATTTTTTGCGCCTAGTATTCCTTTATTTAACGTTACTTAGTATAACGTCCCACAGTCCTTTTTCAAGCTCGAGATAGGAAAGGGTATTTGAGCTATAGAATTTTGAGTTATAAATAACTCACCACTAACGAATTTCTTAAGATTGAGAATCGTAGATTAATTCACCACAACGTGTAACGTCTTTGATCCATACACCTGCAGAACCTTGCATAAAGATATCATAACCAGCGATAAGACCACCAGCTACTCCACCTTTAACAGGACCTGTTGGAGTGTGTGTACCATGAACATAACCCCATGCGTAAGAATCTTTTTCTTTTAACATCATGATATTGTTGATAGCTCCACCTTTTTCAGATGTACCAGCTCCTCCAAAATCAAGGAATGTATAACGGAATGAATCTACAGGGATGTTAGAGTATTGTGGGTGTGTTTGCTTACAATACTGACGATTATCGTACATTGGGTTCTTCACTAAAGTCACCTCGATTCCTTCAGGACCTTGGTAGTGAGTGAACTGAGCACCAAATGATAAGTGTCTAGGATCTTTAGATAGCATTTGAGTAAACATAGTGTCTACAGTCAAGAATGAGCTAGCTACAGAAGCAAGCATGTTGTGGAATTGAAGTGAACCATAAGTTCCAGTCATAGCCACCATTTTACGATCTCCTTCATTTACTCTTGCAAAGAAGATGTTTAATAGGTAATCTTTAAGACGAGTAACAGTTAAAGCAGATGAATAGATATCTATCCAGCTATCTTTTAGTTGCTCTCTTACACCGTTACCAGTTTTCTTCCAGTAACCTTTATGTCCAGCTCTAGTTTGTTTCTTACCAAACATCATTTGAACTTCCATGTCCATGTGGAACTGATCTTGCATTACTGCTTCAGCGTATGGAAGGAATTTTTCAACTGATTTGTCTGCGCCAGACATAGGATCTTTGTAAAGAAATTTTACTCCAAGTCTACCTTGATTTCTCCAAGCTTTGTCTGTAACAGTTTGTTTCTCAGCAAAGTAAGAAATTTGGTGTTCAAGTTGCATTGAAGATGGGTATTGTTGAGTACCGAATTTCTCATTGTACTCAGACTGAACTGAAGTCCATCCTTTAGAAAGCTCTCTTCCTGGATCTACCAAGTAGCTTGGAAGGTATTGTGACATATCGTCTCCTTGAAGACGGAATGAATAAACATAACCATTTCCTTCTTGAATAGGATCTCCTATTACTTCAAGAGCGTAGTTGTTATTTTCTGCTAATAGAACATCTGGTTCTGCGTAATAATCTAAATCTAATTTTAGTCTGAATACTGTGTTGTTGATACCAAGCACTGTATTAGAAGATTCAGGGTTTTCAATTACTCTCGCCGTTCTATAATCAGCACCTTGTAGGTACCATCTGTAGATTTCAGTATCTATCTCCATGGTATTGATAGGTCCTTTCGCACCTGTCATACCAATCAGAAGTTTACCACCATTAGTGATAAATCTATTCTGTGATGAGAAGATTCTCATTAGGGTATCTTGGAATACATGAGGTTTACCTACACCATCATAAGATGCTCCTAAATATTGAGAGTCAATGAAATTACCTCCAAATCCGTCGTAATGCTTGATTATCATCGAACTTCCTGCGGTATTTGCCATATAATTTCGTTTTTATAAAATAATTAATTATTCGGATTGTTGTGAAAAGATAACGTTCCAGTCAAAGTTTGGTTTTTCTGACGTGGAATTCGAACCTGTAACTTTCGTTTTTGAATCAGAAAACTTATCACTAAGTCTTTTCTCTAAATCATTCAGGGCCGTTGTTTTTCCTTTTTTCGTAAATCTATCTTCAATTTTAAATCCTGTTTTAGGATCGTAATCTAATAAGAGATCTGCTAGTTGTGCAAAGTGCTCTTTATTATTTATGATAGATTGTATTGTTGAGTCCATTCTAGATGGAGAATTTTGTGAAGAATAAATGAATGATTTAATCATTCCTTTACGTTGTGGAGCTAAATTAAGATCATCTATTATATTAAATAGTTCTTCTTTCTCTTGTTTAGCTTTAGCTTCATTCTCTTGCTTTTGTAGAATGGCTTGTCTTGTTAATTCTTCTCTTTGTGATTTCTGTATATCTTTAAGTTCTAGAGCAGCATCGTATACTTCGGAAGTATATTCCACATCTCCTTTGTTCTTTAACAGAGTAATCAACTTATCAATTTTTTCGTCTGAATGTGACGTTGTCTGCTTGTAATATTCCCGCAAGATATAGTCTTGTGTATCAGGATCATCCAAATCAGCATCTGCGATATCTATAGGACCATTTCTATATGTCTTTAAAAACTCATCTACATTAGTTCCTCCTGAAAGTCCGTATTGTAGTAAAGGTTTAAAATCCTCTGGAAGTTGTTCCCACAAACTCATCGCAACAGCCTTTTGCATATTAACGTTAGTTTGTTCTAAAGCCGTAGATAAAGATTTAGCAGTTCCATCAAAAGTGTAACCTTCATCAGGTTGAAGCATATTATTCTCTACTAAGAAATCATAATATTCTTTTATACCTTCTGGGGTTTCCTTAGGGTCTGTGCTAGGCTCTGGCTCTGGATCAGGGTTTGCCGGATCCGGGTCAGGGTCGTCTAATGGTTCATCAGTCGGTGGAACAGCTGGGTTTGTTCCAGGTTCTGACCCGGGATCTAGTTCTTTTGTTTTATCTGGTTCGTTTGGATTTGGGTCGGGTTCTATTCCAGGTGGAACAAAATCATCATCAACGAAATAATTGTTATCGCTATTTGCTATTAGCGCTTCTAATGAATCTATACTCATAAGTGGTGCAAAGTTATTTAATTTATACTAATACTTAAAATGAAACGGCTATAGTGAGCTACAAAACCAGTTCGGTTATATATACATTACGATTTTGACGGTCTTTTATTAGCCTGAATCTTTTTAATTTTTAATTCTTCTTCTTTTATTTCTTTAGTCTGTTTTAGCTTGTCTTTTTCTAATTTTAGCTTCTCATCAGCTTGTCTTACTTGATGTCTTAGTTTCTCAATTTCTAAAGGATCTGGTACACCATTGGAGTTTGAATCCAATTCTTGTTGAAATTTAAATACATCAATTTCAGCTTTCCTGATAGCTGTGTCTGCTTTAAGTTGTTCAATCTCCATAGCTTGTGCATGTGCCATTTCAGACAATTGAATCTGAGTTTGTAGCTCTTCGTCTTGCATTTGTTTCTGCATTTGCTGTTCTTGTTCTGCTCTTTGTTGCATCTCTCTTTCTGATTTCTCGATAGTTCTTTTGAACTCTGCAAGAGATGAAGTCTGGAATAAATTAAGTAAGTCAGAAAACTTAGCTTTATCATTCTGTAGCAACTCAAGCATGTGTTGTTTAGCAAAATCAAATGCCTCATGTTGCTTAGAAGACTCAAGTACAAATACTCCCATTTGTCCAAAAGATAAATCTCCTGGTTTAATAACTAGTGATTCTGCAGATAAGTCATCTAGCACCCATTGAAATACTTGTTCTTTATCTTTCCATACATAAGAAGCAGTCTCCAATAGAGAGTTATAAATATCTTCCCATAGTTTTGAGTGTAGATAAAAATAAGATTCCGTAATAGTTGCTGATTGTTGTAGGTTTTGTTGTGAGTTAGTAACAGCCTCGTTAGATGAAATCTGTCCTTCTCTCTGTTTGTTTACTCCAGCTACATCCGCTATTTGCACATCAAGATTATCTAGTAGTTGCACATAATTCATAATGTGCTTCATATTAGATCTGGATGATACCTCTACTGGTTTACCTCTTTGAGCAGATCCTGGTTGTTCAGCATTCTGTAGAGGATTGTAGAAGTTAAGATCCATCTGCTCTATGTAGTACATAATCTTATCGTGGTCTACATTTCCAGGTATTTGAGTAGTATCAATAGATAGTAATTGTCCTTTATCTCTAGCAATCAAATGCTTAAGTTTGTGCATTACTATAAAATATAGATACTGAAATGGTTTCATCCTAGAAACTAGAGAACATGAAGTAGCATTCATATTAGAATATACTATACCGTGATATCCTAACTTAACTCTTTTAGGATTTGCATATGATCTTACTTGGTAAGGTTTTGGTGCTATCTTAGCATATTTATCTCCTCCAATTCTAATACCAGACCAGGTTTGTGGGACCCATTGAAATGTAAGAGTACAGTCATCAAACGTATACACCATCTTATTAGCACCCCATTCATCTGTAACATTAGATATTTCAGCATATGGAGGGATTGGAAAATCTTCTGTAACAGTAACAGTTTCCATATCCCCATACTCATTAGGTGATGTAAAATATCCAATCTTAGATTCAGACTGCCATTCTACATGCGATATTAAATGATCTAGAGTATAGGATCTACCATAAGTACCATCTATTGGAGTAGTTAAGTATGCATTTTGATGGTGTAAGTGTGTATCAGAGAAGTGATATTTCATCTCAGGTTCTGATTCCCATGAAGAATAGTTAGTTAAAGAAGATGGATTTCTTTGTACCTCATCCACTTCTTCTTTAGTTAAATAATCTCCAAATAGATTTAGAACATCTAGAGTGGACATCCTTACTCTATATCCAGCGTACAAACCATCCTGAATAAATTTAGTTTCAGTAGATTTATGATAGAATAGGGCTAGAGGATTAATCACATTTACTTGTGGCGATTCATTCTCAATACCTACCCATGCTGCTTCTACATCCGAAATTAATCCGTGTTTAAATGTATCATTTCTTTTAGACTTTAGATCTAAAGCGTATCCAAGATAATTGAGTAGCTTATTCGCTAGGATCTCGGAGGACTCTTGATAAGTAGTATGTAAATATTTATCTATATGTTCTGGTGGTAATATAGTATCTACAATTTGTTGAATCTGTTGTTGTGCTTGTTCTTGCATTTGTTGAGCTTGTTCTGGTGATATTTCACCATTCTGCTCTTGTTGTTTGGCTACAGTTTGCTGTGCTTCTAGTTGAGCCATTTGCATAATGCCTTCAACATATTGTGTTATCATTTCATTCTTACGTCTAAGCTTTGATTTGATACCATCTTCAGAAACTAAAACAGCTTTGTAGACGAATGGGCGTCTGAGTTCCTCGCCAAGTAGAACTTGTATTTTATTTGGTATTTTATTATATGGCTTAATCTCATCTTCCATTTGTCCTACTTCAATACCTAGTGGATTACATTCTGCTTCAAAATCTTTTTGATTTATGATATTATTAAACAGTTTGTAATTTCTTTCCATCTCTACGTATGAGGTGGACATTGAAGGAACGAATGCGTGAAACTTAGTTATATAATCTATAATGTCTTTGCCCCACTGACGTCCATTTTTGAGTTTCTGGGACAACGACATCCTCTGTAGAGGAAAAGAAGTTTGTTGCAACATTTCTAAATAGTTTTTTATTATTAAATATAAAATCTAGATTTGGGGAAGTATCCTTCTTAGGCATATGCAAAGATTCTTCCATGTTTCTAGTCATTTGTGCTAATCCAAATATAGCACCCATTAATCCCATTACTCGGTCAAAGTTTCCTTCGTAAGTAAAGTAAGCAATCTCCTGCAGAAGTGCTCTCGAATTAATTAGATCTATATTACGTTTTCCGTCCCCTCGTTCTTGCAATAACCAATCTCGAAGATATGATATACCTTTTCGTTTAATAAATTGATTTGACATTGGGTAACCGTACTCTATTGTAGGACTACGTGCATATGATGCGGTAGTAGTAAACAATGCAGTTGGTTTAGTGGCAAGTAAATCTAATCTCTTAATTCTTTCGAAGTAATCTTTAGTATTTCCTACTGCATTTTCAAAATATATCTTAGCTTCTCCATAGAATAAAGAAAGCTTAAGCAACACTTCATTTACTTTATTCATACCATCATATGGTCTTCCTACATACTCAGCTACAATTTCATCATGACCTATATCATTAAAATACTTAGCAGATTTCACTACATATATAGAAGCTAGTGAATCTCCTCTCTCATTATCATCTTTATAAGGGTCATGTCCTATTACATACGCTCCTTCAGGAACTTTACCATTTACCATTGCTGGAAACTCATATATAATAATAGCACCTTCCCTATCTTTATCCTTATGTGGAAATTGTGTTATTGGTTTAAGTTTTCCAGCAGAATCTATTTTGTAGTTTACATTATTAGTATCTCTAGCATCTGGGTCAAAATATAACTCCACAACTTTTTCTATAAGATTATAAGATCTATCTGCTTCCAATTCTTGTAGACGTCTGGCTGCTTCAGCTGCTGGTAACAGTGCTGCATTCTCCGCTAGAAACATCTCAGATGGATTTATTGGATTGTTTACAATTTCTTTAGTTAAAGCAGATTCCGATCCTTTCTTATTTTCTTTAGCTTTTCTTCTTCTAAGTAATTCTTCTACAGCTTTTTGTAAATCTGTGATATTATTATCATCTCTATACAAAGAGCCTAAGTTATAAGTAGCTGGTATAAATCTTCCTATATGTCCTTTCTTCTCGTAAGTATCCTCAAACCTTAGAGCGTCATACTTACCAGGATTGTAAAATATTTCTTTAGCACCTATGGTACCTCCACCTTCCATATCACCACCAGTTCCTAAGAAGATAGCGGTTCCAAACTTACGTCCATTAAGACGCATATTTTCTACAGAAGCATCAAAGCATTCTAGTACATTAGAGTGCATACCTACCTCTTCATATATCATTATAGAGTTACGGCCGCCCTGTGCAGCAAATGGATTGTCTGCATATGATACGTGTTTAATAGTAGATAATGATCCCGCATCTTGCCATCTAGATCCTATACGCTTCTTATAGAGAGCTTTTAAAATGGATGACGGGGTTAGGGATCCCATTGTCTTTTTAGATAGTGGGGATGGATATATTGTTCCTAGAATCTCTTGCTGTCCAGGTACTCTATCCATCATAATCTTAGCTTTAGTTAAAAGATCTGTGGAGAAATTAGAGTGTCCTGCACCTACAACAATATCTACTGAATCTGGTTTCTGCCCCGGTATGTATTCCATCATACCGTCAAATAGAAACTCATGGGCTATTACTCCACCTACCATATACGACTTACCAAATCCTCTAGCTCCCATCAGAATGTAGTTAGAAGCTTCATTCTCATATAGAGCTTTGCCTAAATTGGATGCATGCTGTTTAGATATATAATATAGAGGATCTTCGTAAATCTTCCTCCGACCTTGTGAATTTATACACGAAGGTGGCAACTGCTCAAGAGGTAACTCCTCTAGTAGAAGCTCATTACACGAATAAGTATCGTCTAGTTCAAAACCAGAAAAACCTCTGGCTACAGTTATATCACGGAATACTATCCATTCTATATCTCGTAGCAGAGGTCTTCCAAAGCTTTGTACTTTCGAATTATCGTTAATCTTCTTTTTAATTGTGGCAAAATTGGCATAGAAGTAGAGCTTAGGTGGCATCCAGTATCCTGATTGCCAATACCCTTCTATATTCCTACGAATCTGTTCTCGCCAATAATCTTTGTATAATGTTGTTGCCGGATGGTATTCTGGTATATGTTCTTCGATAAAATTCGATTGCGATATGATCATTGTTTGTATTATTGATCTAGCAAGCTCATGTCATCACCCATAGGTGAGAGCGTGTCTTGTGTTTTTTCTGGCGTTATTGTCGCCGATGTTGTAATAAGTAATTGCGCCACTGATGAGGCTGCAGTCAATGCTGACGATATCACCAAAGTTGGATCTATAACTCCTGCCTCTAATAGGTTCTCTACTGTGTCTGTAAGGGCGTTGTATCCTGTATAAGCGGTTCTACCATCTTCTTTTCTTTCTTGTATTTTCTTATAAATATCTAAAGAGTTTTTTCCAGCGTTTTCACAGATCTGGCGGAATATAGAAAATAAAGATGAGTTGTACATTTCATCTAATTCAGATGTTGGATCACTTAGAGCAATATCCAAGAATGTCATACCTCCTCCAATTACAATACCACCTCTTACAGCAGCTTGTGTAGCTTGGAGTGCATCATCAATTCTAAATTTCCTTTCTCTCATTTCAGCTTCAGTCTCACCTCCAACATATATAATTCCTACAGCACCAGCTAGATTAGCAAGTCTTTGCTTATTCAGCTTAGCCATAAAATCATGATCGGAAGTAGCAACTTCTCCTCTAATCTGTTCAGCTCTCTCAGCAATCTTAAGTGGGTCTCCATGTGGTCCAATTAGAGTGGTATCTTTAAAAGTAACAATTATTTTGTTACATGATCCAAGATCATCCATAGTGACCTTAGATAACTTATCTCCTTTATTCTCAGAAATAAACTTACCATTAGTAAAAACCGCTAAGTCTTCTAGTAATGCAGCTCTTCTCTCACCAAATCCTGGAGCTTTAATAGCTACAACAGGGAAGTTAATTCTAACTCTATTAGTAACAATTAGAGAGATAGCTTGTGCTTCTACTTCATCCGCTATAATTAGCAAGGATCTTCCAGCTTTACCACATGCTTCCATGATATGTGAAATATCAGTAGTAGATCTAATCTTCTTATCAGTAATTAAAATAGCTGGGTTTGAATACTCAGTTAACATCTTAGTAGGATTATTCACAAAATAAGGAGATATCATTCCCTTATCTATTCTACATCCTTCTATCATATCTACATACGTATCAGTTGACTTAGATTCTTCTACCATTACGATACCAGAATCTGCAGTCTTCTTAATAGCTTCAGCAATAATTCCACCTAGAAAAGCATCATTATTAGCAGAAATAGTAGCGATTTGATCTAACTTATCAGAATCAACCTCTACCGGCATAGATAGTTTTTCAAGTACTTCTAAAGATATTTTAGTTCTAGAATCAAGATAATTCTTGATATTCACTGGATTATATCCTTTAGATATCAATTCATGAGCTCTTGTAAGAAACTCAGCAGCTAGTATGGTAGCAGTTGTAGTACCATCGCCTACCTTAGATACAGTAGTAGATGCTGCTTGCTTTATAATCTGTGCTCCAAGATTCTCTACAGGATCTGGTAGCGTAATAGAATTCGACACAGTGACACCATCTTTGGTGACAGCTGGGTACTGATATTCATTCTCAACAATAACATGACGACCTTTCGGTCCTAGTGTAACTCTTACCGCATCAGCCAGAGTCTTTACTCCTGCAAGAAGTTTTTCAGTAGACTGTGGATAGAGTGTAACATTCTTAGCCATAAATAAATTTATAATTTTGTGACTATGTTCGGTTTATTTTCTTTGTCAACGAGGTACTTAGCCCCGCATTTCTTTTCATCCAAACACAATACTAGATATATTTCATTCGCAGTGGGGAGTGATTTATAAGATCTAACATGTGTGGTTTGACAATTGAAGCAGTGATCCAATGGTGCATCCTCTACCTCAAAACTATTTCCTGTGTAACTCATTAAAATTCTCCTGATTCTAATAAAGATTCCATCGCTCCACCAGTGATGTAAGTAGATGCTTCTTCATTTACGTCTTTTAAGCATTGAAAATACTGTTGCCAAAGCTTTTGTGTCTGAGACATCATCTTATCCAAAAGTTCGTACGTATTCGCATTATATTCAATTTTGCCTATAAACTCCTCTCGTTCCTCAAGCTTTCTTTCCCAGTTATTTAAAAACTGTTGCTTCTTAGTAAGAGCAAACTTAGAGAATTTCTCAACTACGGGTATAAGCTCTTCCGAATCCAAATCTACATACGCATCTTGTGGCGTTAAGTAATCCATCTCTATAACTTTCTTCCTCTCCTGATAATTAATATTTCTAAACTTAGATTGTGGATGATGCAGTAGCGCTATAGCCCACATTGTAGTAGATGGTATATCTGGAAATATAATCTTGAGAGTGGGATTAGCTTCAAAGAAATCCCTATGTACATCGAAAGAATCTAGTATATCATACATGTGTTAGGAAAGAGTTCTAAATTCCAATACTCTCGATATTGGAAATCGGGATATATTCACCTCATCTGACTGATTACCTCCTAGAATCCATACTTCCTCCTTATTATGGTGAAAGTATATTCCTACATGTCCTTTCCAAGATTGGGGAGATTCTCTCCAAAGAATAACTATATCATTACCTCTTGTAGGTGTAAGAGTCTTAGTTCCTACTTTTAACCAAGATCTAGCAGCTAGAGAACCAGACAGTGGAAGATTACATTCCTTAGCCCAGTAATTAAGTGCTGCTGAACACCATGATGCGGACTCTTCTTTAATCTTGGGGTCCAGATGTTGAAGGAATTGCATCACCTTCGGATTGTTGCTCGGTCCTGGAATCTCCTTCGTCCCCAGGTCCTGTATTGCTCTGTCTATTAGTTTCATCTATTTGATTCATTAAATTTATATATTCTGGAGTGGATTTAAATTTATTCCACTCTGCTTCAGGAACCATTGGTCCCCATTTTCCTAGTTTGTCAGTCTTAGTAGCAGAAAAGAAAAGTACAGGAGAAACGCAGCCACAATAAGGGCAAAAGGGCTTAGAAGCGCAGTCTTTGCATAACTCCATCCTGTACAGAACTTGTTCTTTAATGTATTCAGGTAACTCATCAGCTTTTAAATAATTAGTGTATCCGGAATAAATATCCTTTACTTTTTGTGAGAATCCCATAGCATTTTATCAGTCTTATTAGCCTGTATATATTTATATAGCAACTCCAAAAGGATATCTAGAATTAGTTTCCAATTAATCATAGTAGACACAAAAGATGGTTTAATAAACTTTCCTTGATTATCAATCTTAAACAATGGTGCAGTCTTAGCTAGAAGTTGTTTAGTATTATACTCTGACAACTCATACTGCTTAATCTGATTCTCAAGCCATACAGTATCTTGTTGACGTGCTGTAGCTTTCATCTGGCTTTTATCCATTGTAGTAGAATTATTTGCAATTGTCTCTACTTTCTCCTTTAGAGAAGGAGATTCTTTACGTAGTTTCGTATTCTTATTCATTAGTGGTGTTTTAATTTTTATTCTTGATCAAATACAGACTCTATCAATCCAGATGGAATTAATATCATCCCTTCCCATTCTTGTACAGGCGTAGTAGTATCTGCATAATACTGCTGATTTACATTCATAGCAGCTCTAGATACCCTAACTCTTACCCCTGGTTTTAACTCTGGTATCTCAGCCATAGTTTTATCAGACACAGCTAGCACTTCACCAACAGGTTGATACTTAGCATTCTCATCTATAACAGACACCACTCTACCTCCATCAGTTTCTTGTGGAGTTGTCTTTGGAATTATAATTCCAGATTCAGTAACAGTCTCACCCTGAAAAGGTGTAAGTTGAATCAGTACATAATTATGTAGTAATTTCATAGTTAATCAAATCTTATTTCGTCAGAAAAATCGTCTGACACGTTATTTTGCCTATGCATCTTATCCATTAGAGAATCAATATTATCTATCGATTTCGTAATAAGATTATTAAATTTCTCTTGAACTTGAGACGACATCGTTGTCATCGGAACCTTCTCCAGAAATATCCCAATCATCGTTAATGTTTCCAACTTTGGTCGTAGTTCTTTCATATAATCCATCTTGCGTTCTTTTTTTATATTCTTGATACCTATAATACGCATTAATCGTAAACCTAAGTTTCAAGAACTTATTTAATATATCAAACATCTGCTGTGACCTATCTAACCTACAAGCCGGTATCACCTTCGAAATCAGCGTTTCATAAAACTTCCACCTAGGTATAACAAACATCCCAAATTTAGACAAGTGTAACCTAGCAGATGTGGGATTCTTTTGAAACTCCTTAATATACGAAAACTGGTGAAGTGCTATTCGTTGTAGAAACTCATGATCATATTTAAGATCAGTAGATGCTTGCTTTATTACCTCATGTAAACTAACTATCTTGGACATCTAGTGTTACAGTTAACTCCATAGTCTTAGACGTATTAAGCTCATCAAGTGCAGATTGCAAAAACGGCTTAAGATATATAACTTTATCCTCATCTCTATACAGAAACCCTTTCTCTAATAAGCAGTAAATCTTGTTATTAAGATTAACCCCTGACAGTGTTTCCCCAAATAACTCAGCATAAATCTGAGCTGCTTTCTTCTTTGCATGTAGCGAGAACCTAGCATATTTATATTTCTCGGGTAGATCGCAGAACACTGCCAATAACTTCATTTCAGTGGTAGTTAATACGTTACTAGTAGACGGTTGAATAAAATTATAGAATCCAAACAATTTAAGCAGGGTCTGTATTTTGGTCATCTTCAACCTTATTTTCATTTTGTTCTTGTTTTTGTAGCTCAGTAATAATCGGTTCTAGAACTTGTTTCAGGTACTCAAATAGAGGTAAACCTTGTTCTATCGGGAGCTTAGCAGCTAACTGTGCAAGTATAACCGCATCATTCAGGGTTACATTAAGTGTAACCGGTATTTTAGTATAATCTTTTTCCATTGTTTTAGTTTGTTTTAGTATTATTTTCTTCTAAATCCTCTAACCTAAGTTCTAGTATTCCTATATACGCATGCATCGTAGACAGCTGCATAGATAGTAATCTTTTTTGTATATGAGCTACATTCTTAAATGCATCCGAACCTATAAAAGTTCTCAACTTAGAGGCTTTATCTTGTAGTTCCGCTACCTCCACTTTCAATCTGTCAATAAAATTATCTTCCATTATTTTGTGTTTTGTTTATTATAATATTTACTCTTCATCTTTAAACCATGTACATCAAGTATGCTCTCATCCCATTAGCTGCAGTAGGTTTGGAAGTATAAAAAATCTTTATAAATTTATCTATCTTCTCCTCATTTGTAGTTGAAGCTTGATTTAAAGCTTTAATTATTTTCTTAGCCTCCTTCTTAACCTTTCTCCTACTTCTCATCTTCTTCTCTCTGCTTCTCTATTATATTCTCAATCCAGTCATAACCCTTAAGTATAAGCATACCTAACCCTAAAACACCTATAACTAACACAGTACCTATAATAGCTAGAATCTCCATTATATTCCTATAACTTCTAAAATATCATGTTCAATAAATGCAATGCAACGCCCTACCGGGAAGACTCTAAAAGGAGAGTCTCGGTTGGATGTGGGAGTCCACTTTACTTTATAACTTATTCTGAAGCCAGTGCCGTATTTTTCCTTGTATCTCAAAGGGAAAATTTCTACCTCGATAAACAGCAATTTAAGTATTTGAACTAAATGGAGCCTATGACATCTGTGGAGCTATCTGTTTATCTCAACTTCCTTTACTATATAAAGCATTTTTAACCTATCGGAGAAAACGGTGTTCGCATCTAGTGTTACTTACTCAATCCGACTTCTGGGCATCTTACTATTAGCGTGTTGCAGGCTAGACTTAATGCCGTACAGAGGTGTCATCACTCTGGGTTATTGTTTAAAGCTGGTACAAAGATAAGAAAAAAATTCCGAAATTGCAAATTTTTTTGCAATTATTTTTCAAAAAAGTGAAAAAAAGTTTAAAATATGGTGTTTTTAGGCTAATATACCCCATATATACTATAAAAATTTTAAGTACCCC
>RXKB01000054.1 GCA_003963225.1 Candidatus Babelota bacterium | reverse complement strand
CACACACGACGCTTACTACAGCGTACACCTTACTATCGCCAGTGGCCTCATCAATAATGAGGATTTCTTGCGGCGAGATAAGGAAGGTGTACCCGGTGGATAATGTATCAAGCCCTCTCCAGTAGTTGTCGTAGTGTACGACGTGTGACTGTTGGGCAGAAGCGGTGTACGTAAAGAATAGCAGTAGGCATATGATGCCCACAAATCGCAGTAAGCTATACAGCGCCACCAGGGCGAGTATGTACGTGAGGCCGCAAGCCGTAAGCGACTCGGTGCCGGTGAGGGCGATAAGGATGCCGGACACAAAAGCCAGTAGCATATACGCCCAACGAACTCGATGATCTTTTTTCATGGTAGATACTTGTTTAGGATTTTTTGAAATTCTCCCTCCGTGATATACCTCTTCCCATTGCTGGGGGGCATCATGGGCGAGCTGGTGAGTGCAAGCAACTTGAGTTTGCCGGATGCAAGCTCCAGATAGAGGGAATCCTCCATATCTTGACCAAAGCCCCGGCTTACGAGGAAGAGGCGCCCGAACGGGGAATCGAGGTACCAGCCCATGGTAATCACCGATTCGTCGTACTTGGCAGCGGGGTGCTGGCGTAGATCACTCAGGCGCTCGTAAATAGGGAATGTCTTGTGGAGTACGACGCTCACATTCCCGTGAAGATTTTCGACACGCCGAAGAATCTCTTCCCTGTAAGGAGTTTCGCTGGCAATCTCGTAGTTTTCGTACAGAGTGCCTTTAGCGTCTTGAACGGTGTAAACGGTGCGATACAGGTACCGCTCAATTAAGGGCGGTTGCGGGATCTTTTCTCCATGAATCAGGGCCCGGCACGCTTCGTGCCAGTATTCTAGTCCTTCCGGACTGTCGTACCACGGCATTTGCATGAGAGGTTCGCAATGGACGCCTACATGGACGCCTACATGGGTTTTAATTCTCCGCCCACGAATGTTGCGGAGAATTGCGTAGCTAACGGTGCGCGGCAAAACGCGGATCGCTTTCAGGATCTCGCGTTGGGTTAAATACTGTAGATGAAAATACTCTTTCATGTGTGAAAATATTTTGCTGAAAAGAATCCTCCGAGAAAACCCCCCGTATTAGTAGTTACCTGAACCCATTCGGAGAGCGAAGAGGAATACAAGGTAGTAAAGTACATAATAACTCCTAAAAGGAGTCCTACTACGGTGAACGTAATCCAGATGAGGACACTGTTTATGATTTTGAGTAGCATAATTGTGAAAAGATTGGGGCTACCGTTTGGCAGCCCCGTGAGAATGAAAAATGAATGGATGGTCTGGTCGTTGTTTGGACCGTGGCGGTGGGCTGTCAGGCAGCCTTGAGTACTGGTCGATAGCGGCCAATATCAAGAGGAGCGTTATGCCGATTAGCAGGGCAACAACGAATTGGGCGGCCGGCCTACGGTATTTGAACCAAGATCCTTTGATCCGGTCGCATACCTGTCGGTGCCATTTTTTTGATGATGAATTTAGCATCTGTTGGCGGCTGGTCGGTTATGAAAATCGCGGGGGCGTGAATCCAGTATCCGCTGGTGCGGGTGGTGTAGTATAGATTCACGTACCCGGCGTACGGGTTATGCAGCATAAAGTCGCAGTCGTAGAGCGGGATTCCGCTTTTGGACTCCACCTCATACTGATACATTATTGTGCAGGGTTCTCCGTGGAGTGCCACGCCGATGGGCTGCGGCGCGAACGTCGAGTCCACTGTCAGGGTAAGGGTGTCGGTCGAACTTATCTTGCTGAACACTTCGTCCACCTCCGGAGAGATGAAGAAGTATTGGTCGACCCCGCTACGCCGAGCACACGAGCTCAAGGCGATAGCGATCAGTGAAAGGAAAATAAGGAAACGCATGATATGTGTGGTTGGTGAAAAAATCGAAAACGAACCGTTGCCAATGTTGCATCAGCAACGGTCATACGAAAGACAAAATACAAAAACGTCAAAGTTTGTCGGCCGGAAACGGCAGGGACTCGAGGAATTCATCCAGGCGCAACTGCGCCTCTTGACGATTCCATTTGGCGGTCTCCCATGCAGCTTCGATTGTCGAAACCTGCTCTGCGTCCGCTTGTTGGAGTGCAGTTTCGTAGCGCTTTACCTCCTCTGCGGAGGCTTTGACGGTCTGCTTGATGGTTTCGTGTTTACGCTGGTAAGGGCGTACTTCCTTCATGCCCCACTTTTTGCGGGGCTTGCGATTCTGGAACGGCTCCTGGTACATCTGGCCTAAGTGGCCAGTAGTGAGATTAGCGATGTTCGGGAACATATGAAAAAGATGGTTGGTGGCAAATTATAAGGCAACTGCTCTTTCTGGGAGCCGCTGGTGCGATCAGGCTAAGATCAACGTGTTTACACCCTCGTTAACTCAGCGTGTTGCCTTATGTATTTTAGAACTAGGCACAAAACAAGACCGCCCCCTACTCGTTTGCAGAGAGCGGCCTAAAAAACTGCCTTAGTCTCATTTTAGTAAAATAGTGCCTTACAATATTGCATCATAAGGCACCTGAATGTTCAAAATTCGAGGCGGCTGTAAGGGGAATCGAACCCCGAAGATAGGTATGAGTAGGTAAAACCCACTCTTTGCGTCTGTAAACGCTCTAGCATGAGCTATGACTGATTACTCAAGAGAGTCAAATCAATCTAGTATCAAGGGCCTATCCTCTTTGTCCACGAGTATTACCTCGCGCTTGTCAACCCGATTCCCTTTAGCGGGAAATGACAAGACAGCCGTTATTTTAAGCCAGCGTTACCTCTGGTAGTGTAGGCGCATTCGTAGGGGAGAGTTTCTCCCAATTCTCGTCTATAAACTTCTTAGCAGCATCGTACGCCGCTTGAAAGTTATTATCAACGAGTAATACACGCATGAGGTATCCGTGTAGTAGGTGTCTGTCCGTGGAGAACTGTAGAAACTTCTTTGCATAAGAAGTGAGGTCTACAGCCTCGTAGTTGAACTGATACATAAATTTTAAAAATACTGCTATTCTCTTACTCTTTTCAGTACGATGTAGTTGTACGTCGTGCCGGGAGCGTGTAGGGTAATGACGTCGAAAGGCTCGGCTTCCTTTTTCGGGTTGCCGGCCTCAAGCTCCAGAGAGTCGACACGTACTACCAAGTAACGGTACTCCCAGTTAGGATCGTCGGATATAAAATATCGGAAATATCCATCAAGATCACAGTATCGAGCCACGGTGAAGGCTTGTTGGTACACGCGGTGGAATACCTCGCTCATGTCCATCTCCTTGCGGAGCTTGTCAGCGATTTCGCCGAGGACGCGAAGATATTCGTTTTCGCACATAGCGTAATCGGCTTCACCGATTACCTTATCGAAAGTCAGCGTCATGAAGTCCTCACTCATAGTGACAAATGCGTACGCTACCGCGCGGGCGCATCCGGCGTTATTGTAGATTGCAGCTGCGTGGAATGCAGCAAGACGGGCCCACGCACGTGGGGTGTGGCCAGGTGTGCCGGTACCCAAATTAAGGACTTTGCCTTGTAAGGCATTGCCATTAACAGGGTCGTCGAGGAATTGCTTTGTTACCTTGCGAAGAAAATAAAACTGCGGTGAGCGGTAGAGCGCTACCGGCAGATTCTCCACCAGGTAGTCCAGGCACACCTTTTTTCCGGCCGTCATGAGGGCCAGCGAAAGTTTCGAGCCAGTGAAGCGATACAAGAACTCGATCATGAGATCGGCTCTTTTGGATGTTGCCCAGAATTCAAGGCCCGATTTCTTGTCGAGCTCGCGTGCTAGTTCGTCTAACATGATAAATAAATGTGGTTGAAATGTAAAGGGGACCAGCCAGACGGCCAGCCCCCGAAATTTTGGTTACTTTTTTTTGCGTTTAAGTTTTTTGCCTACTCTTTACAGGATTTTCGGCTTTCTCCTTTTAGACCATTTCTCACACAAATAATTGCACGGCATGGATTTTTCAGCCGTTCGAGAACCAACCCACTGTCCTATTACTAGGCGTTCGAGGCACGGGATTTTTGTGCCTTATATTATAGACCGCTCATCCTTTGCAGGACTTCTTTGCAATTTTACGCACATCCTCCCTATAACGAGGTGTACAACCTATCTTACTCCACCGCAGTGACCTTCAGATAGGCTAATTAAATTGGAACCTACTTCACTTCAACGTAATAGAAAAGTTCTTGTTCGCATGATTCCCATGCTTGCAAACCTTCTTCTACTGATGGGTAATATTCTTCTACATAACCTTGCGATAAAGCAAAATCAGTAGGTTGAAGTACCACACCAGTTTTAGACCCATACCTGCGAAACAATTCCACCTTGTAAGGGGAAAACGTTTCTGTATGGTCTATTACATTGAACCTGAATCCGTTTAGCCCAAGAAAGGCAAACAAAATAGGTTCGTCAAACCTTGCAGGATATTCAAAGATATTGCTATCCTTGAACAGTCTACTACCATAGAGGAGTTTGATGAACTCCTCAAGTTTGACAGAAAGTTCTTGTTCATGTTCTAGGAACATGAACTCAACGTATTTATTCATACCTCATCTCATAGATGAACGCTCTGAGCCTAAATGCTATTTATACTCGCTCAGACGAGTTAAAAATGGTAGTTTCACGCACTACCATTGTGTCTAAAAAGACTGTCGCGCCCTATTGATGATACAGGGATCAGGTCCTCCTCTGCTTATACTCACGGAGCCTGTGAGTCGTCGTTTATGCCCACGGACGCGGGTCGTATTCGACATTGTTTCGCCAGCAGTTGATCGCACTGTGGCTCTGATAGAGCGAGCAGTCGACTGCCTTTTCGATGATGTTGTCTACAACTTTGAGTGCCCACACCCACGTGTTAGGTGGGGTGTCGTGGATACTCCCGTTCCCCGTTTCCGGGAACCAGAAGTCACCTGTGAACGATTTGCCGATAAAATCAGCGGGCGTACTGCCGTACTCGCGTTCACCACGAGCATAGGATATTACTCCGTATTCTACTTTCATGATATAAGAGGATTTTCACCTAGTGCTGATTAACCTCAGTCGCGGTTGTGGATAAAAGATGAGAAAAGCCCTGCCGGGTGGGGCAGGGCTTGGTGGGGGAAGTGTGGATGCGTCGGTCATTTCCATATCGAGCCAGTAATCGGGGCTGCACCACAATGTGCGGCGTCAGATTCAAGTTCGTTATGGTCGTTAGCAATCATACGAATGTAATAAAACTCGTACCCAATTTCCTCAAGTTCTCGGAGACTGAGGACTTGGCCTTCAGGCAATCGCCCTAGGACTTTTAAGGCTATCGCCGCATCGCCTCTTTTCATTTGCGCGGGAATCCGATTGACCTCGATTTTTTGTTTCGGGTTAAAAATCAGATTGAGGACATCCGCCGAGCCTTGATGTCCGATTGCCGAGACAAACGAAGGTTCCAGATCGTCAGGGGTTGCGCCCAAACCTTGGGGCGCAGTGTTATAATGCCCTTGGGTCCAGAATATATGGTACGCCTTTTCGCGGCTGATTCGTTCGTTAATGAACACGCCTTCATTCGGCATGATCGTGGTATTGAAAAGGTACAGCATTGTTTCAAATTTTAATAATTCCCGCCTACTCTATTCCCGGTTTTCGGCTTACCCGGTTGCCCGTTGTGCACGAGCGTAATGATCTCTTTTCCTGCCCATACTAGTCTAGACTAGTAGGAATATTGACAGGTTTAACACCGACTGCAAGCAGTCAAGCGGACGCGGATCAAACGCCCGAAATTCTCAGAACTGAATAGTGTGTCTGGCCACATATGACCGGATCAGACTGCCGTATGGTAGTCTGATTCCCTCGAGGCCGTAGCAGTCGATATCTCGAGAGAAGACTTCTCTCACGAGCGGAGTGGGAGTGTACCGGCGCATATAGACGGTGTGTATATCGCCGTCTATAGTTGTTACCCACGGCCGGTTCACTTCTTGATTGAGTGAATGGGAGACGTCTCCCGTTGCGATTGCAATTATGATGTTCCCCATGTGAAGTGTGGTTTGGTTGCAAGAAAAATAATAAGGTCCTGTTATTGGTGTAACAGGACCTTACTTTAAACTGCGCCCTCAAGTGTTGTGTCGGCTAAGTCGAGCCATACCTGAAGGGCGCAGAACTGCAGGCCGTCGCTTTTGTCAGAGGTGTATTTAACGATTGAATTCCAGTAGTCAACTCCGACCTTGGTGCGAGTTTCCCCTTTGTGGGTTTTGACTTGGTAGGGTATTCTTTGCGGTTTGTAGCAGTCGAGTAGGATTTCGACCGCCATTTGGGGATTTGGCGTTGCGTTGATTACCTCCATCAGATTGCTGACGTCAACGTTCGGGAATTTGAGGGCGAGCGCAGCCCTTGCAATATTTTCCATTTTATGCAGTATGGTTTGGTTACAAAAGAAAAAAACGGGGGTGTGTGGAGTAAGAGGGATTAACCGGCGGTTGCGAGGGCAGGCGCAGCGGCTTCGGCTGTTTCTGCGACGGTCGGCAGGTGATACTGCAAATTTGAATAACCGTCCTTGACGTGACGGCTAATAATCACGGTATCGGAGACGGCAGCGGCGAATTTCGGCCAGTCGGAAGTCCAGACGGTAACGCGGCCGGTTTGTCCGTTCACTTCTACGTCAACATCAAAACGGCCGTAAACCTTGCCCTGGTTTTCGGGCTTTGCCGTTTTACCGGCGGCTTTTTGGACAAAGGTGATAGCGCCGATTTTGGCCGTATATTTATCGCCCTCAGCCATTTCAGCGGCGAGGGCGTCTGGGACGGACGGCGGATTGCTAATTACCTTGATTGAATCAGGCAGCGACATAAACGTGTCGTACATTTGCTGAACCTGTTTAGGAAGTGTAAGCATAATACATAAATTTTGAAATGAAAGTATATAATCGTTGCTTGCTTGACTGCGTTTTTTATAGTTCTTAAACCCAAACGTTTTTAGATTCAAGA
>RXKB01000018.1 GCA_003963225.1 Candidatus Babelota bacterium | reverse complement strand
TTTATCAACATCCAGATCACCGCCAGCAATGGTTAGAACTTCAGTTACAGGGTTAATAATGCCAGTAGATTCAGTATAACCTTCATTTACACCACGGAATCCAACTCCAGGAAGAGTTTCCTCACGATTATATTTCAGAGCATTACCCTGAATATCTGTAAATGGAAGAGCTTGCAGAATATCTGAACTCTGAGCATAAAGTTCAATAATACCAGCCAAATAGGTATTACCGCCATTTTGTGCTACTTTTGCAGCTTCAATTAGTGTTAGCATAATTTAATTTCCTCTTTTTTGTTATGTTAATTTTTTCCTACCCTGATTCATTTTTTCTTTAGGGCTTAGTTTAGAAGTATCAGTTCCGCCATTAGCATTACTGTTTGATCCCTTAGATCCACCTCCAGCATTATCTGGAGCAGCTACATAATGTTTACCAGTATCTCCTAAAGACCACTCTTTAACATAATCATTTATAGCCTTTCCTTCTATTGTGGCAGATGTTTCATCCCCATCACTAGAAATCTCAATTTTAGCATTTGATTTGATTAGAGCCTTAACTGCTGGAATATGTTGCTTAGCAATGTTATTCTTAGCTAGGGCTTCAGTTAAACCATTCTCAACTACTAAAGTATTTATCTGCTTACTATAAGCATCATTTTTATCAGTTGCATCTTTTAATTGCTTTTCAAACTTCTTTTCAATTCTTTTTTCAATATCTGTAACATTTTCCTTACTCTTGCTATTCTTAGCAGTTTCAAGTTCATCCTCAAGTTCAGTATTTTTAGCTTCAGCAGCTTCTTTATCTTCCTTGAGTTTTTTATTCTTAGTTAGCAATTCTGCATTTTTGGTTTTAAGGCCAGAAACGGCCTCTTCAGTTAGCTCTTCCAAAACGGCCTTGCCATCTTCAGATTTCAAAAATTCTAATACTTGTTCTTTTGTCATAATGTTAAACTCCTAAAGTTTAAGTTGGGTTGTTGGTTATTTATCATACTTAGATTTTAATTCTGCTAAAGTCAAAGGATTTCCAGATTGATCTACAAGCTGCCTTAAAGTGATTTTTTTCTTTCTCCACAATTCAGCTTTTCCTTTTCCTAAAAGATCATCTTGGAAACCTTTAGTTTTAGATTTTAAAAACTCATCAAATGTTATGGATGCTTTTACAGGCCCATCTACTGAAGCTCTTTCCGCATTATCCAAAAGATTCACACCTTCAATTTCTGGAATGATTGTAGATCTGCAATTCCAATGTAAAGGCGGTTGCCTGAATGGTATTTTATGGCCTATTGGAGTTCTTTTTTTATCAGCTTTCCATCTCAACCCATCTCTAGCTATGCAAGTATCTGATGTTTTGGAATCAAGAGTTGAGATATGCCTGTAAGATGAAATAATATCATCATTAGCATCAAATGTAGAAAGCCTTGCAGCATTAGCAACAGATTGAACAGAAGTTCTAACCAATGCTTCAGCTTCTTTTCTTGAAGTGTTAAATATTCCATCACTAAATTTAAAAGCTTTAGATCCTCTAACTCTTCTAATAAGCTCTTCATTGGTTTCCCCTCTGAGTAAACCTTCCCGCATATTATCCTCAAATAACTGCCTAGTTTTTTCAGATTGTCTATTCCACCATTCAGAAGATGGCGCACCATTTATTAAAGTATCTGAATATATTTGTTTCAGCTTTTCAACTGATATTGCAGTAGTGGAAACTTGAACTGTTGAAGCTAAAACTTTCTCAGTTTTTAAAGCTTCCAGCCTGATAAATTCCACTACACTTTCTTTAAAGTTCTCGCTTATCTCTTCATAAGCATCTTCAATCAAAACTCTAACAGATTTAAGAAGAGCGTTTAATCTTTTGCTTCTGAATGATTGGCCTGAAGGATCTGAATCACTTATTTCCTGAATGATTTTCTTTTCAAGCTTTTTTAGATCCTTTAAAATATCTTCCCTTATCTTTGCATCCAAGCGCATAGATAGAACTTGCCTAGTAACAATATCTTCAAAGATTTCATCATTATCAGGCATAAAGTTTATTCCCAAAAGAAAGGCTTAGTGTAGAAATATCCAGGGTAATGAACTTTGATTTTACCAGAATTGTAAAGTTTCGTAAATTGCTTTTTATCAGCCTCAGAAAAATGTTGAAAATAGAACTTTGCGCTATCATCAACATAAATTTTATAAGTCTTATCTGTAGGGGTTATATGCTTCCCTTCCTTGATAGCCTGAAATACATAATCAGGATGAACAGATCCACAATAAGAACATCTTAATACCCCTTCCCGCTCTATCCACTCATCAGCATTATCTTTTAAATGCGGGGATATTGATTCAATCCTTCTAGGGCAATCCATACTAACTTTTCTTTGCTATTACTTTATTTTGTTCTGTTGGTTTCAGAGAATTAAATAAAATCCTCTGAGCTTCAATAGACTTATCCAAGTTAGAGAACAAATTAGTTTTTATTTCTCTAAAATCTTTCTTACATTTATTCATAGAAAACCTCATCATTTTTGAATCCTCTGGTTTCTTATTTCTATGGTTAGTTCTGTAATAGCCTTAGTATATTCAACTATTGAAACATTCAATTTCTCTAATACTGCATTTCCCTGAACTCTTTCATCTTTAATTTCTTTTAAAAGCCATTTAATTAAAAAGAATCCTGCAAAAGCAGCAGCTACAACAACAGCAAAGAAAGCATTTTGTTCTGCTAAATTGCTAAACCCAGAAATAGGCTTAGTATAAGCATCAACTGATTCAGATAAATTAGCCATTATGTTTTATCCTTATCAGGATCTAAATCATCATCCTCAGCAGGATCATTTGTAAATGTAGGCCCTTCTGCCTCTAAATCGCTTTTAATATCTTCAGGAGTTCTATCAGCATCAATAACTTCACCTTTTTGTAAACACTTAACGAAATCAGGGAAAGCCATGCCTCCAGATTGCCATGTTTGAACTAATGCCAATAAACCTTGTGGAGTTAATGCACCTGGAACAAAATCTTTATTGATCTCATAATAAAGTTCTTTTGATTCTATTCCGCTCCAATCAGCCATAAGCCTTAAAGCTCTAGTTAATCCATCTGAAAGAGATGATGAGATAGATGATAAAGCAGAATATTCCCCCTGCCTTTTAATATTATGGGTTTCAGCAGCTTCAGCTTGCGCTTTCTCAGTAGCTAACATTCTAGCCCCTAATGCTGCCATTTGTTGTTCTTTTCTTTCTAATCTTTTTTCAAGAGAATCTAATCCTTTCCCTTCAAACTCAAGATAAAATGCTTTTGCTTCAGGCTCAGAAAATACCCATGCTTCAGAAGATCCAATTTTTAATTTCTGATTCTCTTCTAATGTATGGCCTGTAACTACTGCTGTAGGCAATGCTGTATAGTGAGATCCATGCTCAAGATCTGCTGATGTTTTATAATGGCTAAGGTTTACATTCACTAAATCCAATATTGGAGATTTAACAATTTCATGAGTTACAGCTTCAGCAGAAACAAATATGAAAGGGATGAAGCCAAAAGATTTTCCATTAATTTTAGGATAAATATCTTCACCCTCTTTAATGTAACTTACATCTTTTCCATTATCAGAAATTTGTTCTTTCCATACCTGTTGAAAATATTTTCTTTCAGCATCAAGTTTTAAAACTCTATAGCGGGTTTCAATAACAGGCTCAAAATCTACAACAACCTCTGTTACTTCTTTTAGAACTACAAGGCTAAGCATTGTTATATTATTAACTACAGTAGTAGCCCAATTTATAATATCCTCTGCTTTGAACTTAACTAAGAACGGCCTCATATTCAATGCGGCTGCATCTGCTTTAGTCATTTGAGTAGATGAATCTATAGGGTTTTGCGGATGCTCAACTAAAATTCCTAAACGGCCTGTAATTAGAATTTCATTAGAAGCTTGCTCTGAAAATGTTTCAATATGATTGCCCTGGAGATCAATATTATCAATCATCTCCTGCATTGCATCTGGTATTTGAATAGTAGGGGATTTCCTGAATAACAGGCCGCTCATTGCATCAACAGTTCTAGATGTAGCATTATAAAATAAAGCCCTGTCTTTGTATTTTCCGTATTCAGTTGCATCTTGCCCTGTCAAGGAAGCTAGATAAAGCTCTCCCTCTTCATGAATCTTTTCTTGCCCTTCAACTACATCTCTGCATTTCTGCCAGATTGGTAAATTCTTTTTGTAATCTGCTCTTTGATGATTTACAGCCATAAAAACTTTATGATTTTTAAATTATATGAAAACTGGAAAATAACCAGATCCCCTAGGGCTGATATATTGAAAGGGTATTATAAGCAACTCTAAATGTAAATAGAATTTTTGAAAAGGCTACAATCCAACTACTTTTAAAGTTTTCAAATCACGTTTTTTAATTGGGAACTCCATGTGAACTAAATAACCTAGAGCATCAGTAATATGATCCAACCCTAAAGATTTATCAGGTAATGAAGTATCTTTTTTATAAGTTAATCCATCAAGAGCTTTAATAATACCTTTGCATTTTGGATTGATGTATAATCTTCTTTTCCCTTTTGCATTTTGGCATAGAGCATTAACTTCATTTATTCTATCCACTACAGCAGGAGCTTTATTTGGAGCTATTATTGTAAAACCATAACTCTTGATAATTGAGAAATCTGTTTGACCTACAGGAGCAGAAGTTTTTCTAGCTTTGCCTGATGGATCTGGAGCAATAATAATTTTTCTTTTTGGATAGCGTTTCTTAATCTCTTCACACATTTCCTCAGTATTACCATTAGGGATTTCTATCTCATCAAACAAGTGTAACTGATTTGTCACTCTTGAGCCTAAAACTGCGCTCATTGGGTTTACGTTGAAATCCATACCAATATAAATTGGGAGATCCAGATCTTCAATTCCGCTATCCACATTATTATTTCTGTTGAAGCTGGAGTAAACAGTATTTCCTAAAGTTTCAAAAGAAGCCATGAACTCTTGTTCAAAATGCTTTTTACTTAAAGTTTCTTTTGCATATTCTAACTCTTCAACAGAAACATTTCCGCCCTCTGCTGTTGTATATGAGAAAGCAGCCCAATTAGTTTTAGCTTTTGCGGCAATGAATAAATCATAAAACCAGTTGTAGCCTTTTGGAGTTCCAATAAATAAAGCCCCGCCTTTTCTATCAGTAAGGGCAGGATAAATAACTTTAAACCATGTTTCAGAATCAATATCAGCAGCTTCATCAAATACAACAAAATCTAAACCTTTACCCCTCAAGCTATCAGGATTATCTGCACCTTTTAGAGTGATTTTAGATCCATAACCTTTAAGTGTAATTGAAAGTTCTGCCTCATTCTTTGATGCTATCATATCAGCAGGGATTGCATCTTTAAGCTCTTCCCATACTAGATCTTTTGCCATTTTATAAGTTGGAGCGATATACCAAATATTCCGCTTCATACCTAATTGAGCATTATACAAACACTCAGTAACACCTAAAACAGTTTTTCCGAAACGCCTACCAGCTACAACAACTCTAAACCTTGCAAGATCTAGAAATATCCTTCTTTGAGGTTTTGTTAATCCCCTAATGTCATAATCTTTATGATAAGATCTTTTATAATCTAAAAACTCATCATAAGTAACTACATTTGATTTCTTAGAGAGGATCATCCATTTCAGCCTTTGCTTCCTGCTCTTCAGGAGTTAGATTATCTTCAAGCTCATCAAGGAAATCTTTTCTGAGATCTGATTTAGAAGGAACAAAAGGCGGAATAATTTTAACTTCCCCTGTATTAGCAATTTCAAGAGGCATTTTTCTATGAACGTATGGAGCAGCAGATTTAGCAGCTTCTAATCTTGTTCCTAAAGTTGCGTTTTGATTCCACATAACAGAAAGCATAAACTCAAGAGGGGTTTTCTTTCCCTGGTTTTCAATCTTTCTCTTTTCTGAATCTATATGAGGTTGTTTAGCCATTTGTTTATGATAGCTTTAAAATTTAAATTTGTAAAGTTTCTTAGAGTGGATCAGCCTGTTCTGCTAACTCTTCCAATTTTTTGAGGTTTTGTTTTCTAGCTTTTGCAGCTTCTTTTCTACCTTCCTCAGTATAATGTTTATAATACATTTCTTTTATTCTTTTCAGTTCAGGAAAATCTCTAATCCACATTCCAGTTGAAGGATCAAAATCTTCTGTAAAGAAATCATCTAAGAACTCATCACCTGTATCAATCAGAATATCTACCTTTTCACATTCAGCATCAAATTTAGCATCACTAACTAAACTTACATTCTCAAACTCATAGGCATAAGCCCAAATAAGAATATTGATTCGCCTTTTGCGCTCTATTTCAACTTCAGATCCCCAACTCATAATTTAAAACCTCAATATAAAATTCATTGAAAGTAAAATATAAAGTAAAGGATATAAATTAGTTTCAATTCTATCCTTTGCAGCTTCATCAATCCATTTCATATAATTTTTTCCTTTTCTAAATACTCTTGAACATCTCCTATAGTTTTCCATTCAGAAAATGTTTCATCTGCAATTTCTATTTTAAACTCTTCCTCAAGATAAATTACAAAAGTTATTTTATCCAAGCTATCCATTCCTAAATCATCAAAATCAGAATCAAGATTAAAATTTTCTACTTTAGTATTTTCAGAAATAAGTTTTTTCAATTTTTCATTCATATTTTTCTCCATTTTTGTAGGTTACACATGATATTTTTATGTTGTAACCTGTTAAGTTGTTGTTATTCCATTTCTAATTCTGCAAAAGTTACAGTTATTGAGGTTACAGTATGGGGCAACCCCTCTCTATATATTAAATCACCTCATACCATTCCACTTATCTTTTATTACTGTAACTCTGTAACTACTGTAACCTAATAAAATAATATATAATAAAAACAAGGATGAAAACACAAAATAAGAGGTTACAGTAAGGTTACAGATAAGCCTAAAAGTTACAGTATTTTGCGCCATTTCACATATTTCAGCTAAAAATTTTCCATTTTCCAACATAAAAAATTCCAAAACTTCTAACTAAATATCCAGTTTTCCAGATAAACCTTGCAACTTTTCATCAATATTTTCCTCTGAATCTATCATTTTTTGAGAATGATCTTTCAAATAAAATCTAATTTCTGCATTGCTCATAGGTTGTTTTACCCAAATTCTGCGCGTTTTTCCTTCCACTTTTACAGGATCAGGAACTAAACTAAATCCAAGTTGTTTTAATAAAAGATGTCTAGATTTACCAAAAACATTTATTTCAGGATGCTTATTTTCCAGCACTTCAAAAACATCAGAACTTGAAACTACAAACTCATTATAGAATTTTCCGCCCTCTTCTATCAGTTCTTTTAGTTCTGTCATTCCTTCAAAGTTTAAAGCCTCTGTAGCAACCATTGATTTCTTAAAATCTGTCATTGGAGCTTGTTTAGTCTTTTTGAACTCATCACTTATTTCATATTCTAATAGCCATTTTCTAACTTCCTGAGAGTTTTCCCTGAGAGCATTAAATAATTTAGGGAAATAAGTTCCGTAGCTCTCCCCAACTTTTGCGCTAATATCTGAAAGCTTTGAGATGGGAACAAATATAATCCACCATCTTCTATCATCAATGCCTACAGGGATTGCATCTTTATAATTTGTGAAGCAAAGATAATTAGCAGTATTATAGGTAACAAATTGTTTCACACCTTTATCATTGATCTGAATCATTCTATCAGTAATCAATGGTTTTAAGGCGTTTACTGCATCATATCTGTTATGCCCTTTTACCCTAAGCTCTTCTAAGATGTTTACAACAACCCCTGAAGCCCAACCATTAAATTCTGATGTTACCTGAGTAGGAGCAACAACCCCTACATTTACATCTCCTAAACATTGTCTCAGCAATTCGCCAAAAAAGCTTTTACCTGTTCCCTCAATAGATTGAATAACAGGCGACCATAAAATCTGAGTGCCTGGGAACTGAATATTATGCGCTATCCATTGTGTAAGGATTTTAGCATCTTTCTTAGATCCACAAATCATTTTAATATGCCGCCTTATCATATTAATAGCTTCAATCCCTTCCTCTGAGTATTCTGAAGCTGCAATAGGAACTGTTTTAGTATTAAATGTATTCAGGATAGTTTTTCCATCCAGCGTTATAATTCTATCTTCAACAGTTGGGAGATAAGCCAAGCTATCAACCTTATTAATTAAACCCCTATCAGCTACATATTTTGTTGCAGTAGGTTTTGTTCCCATCTCTGAAGGAATATATTTTCCATTCTCCATATTAAAGCTCTCAGCCTTATGAAGCTGAAGATTGTTTAGATTCATGAAACCAGTATGAGAGTTTACATATACCCATTTATTGCACCATTTAGGCTTATCTTCATCAGCTATAAAATGCCCTGAAACAACTTCATTTGAACTTACAAGCTGCCTGATGCTGCCAATGGAGATAGCAATATCTGTAGTTGATTTAATGCGGCTCTGAATAACCTTTGCAATCTTTTCTTGGTTAAGTCTATCCAGCTTCATTTTTTTAATTTTAGGGATAATATCTATTTCAAGCGTTTTCTCATCTGCTGATTTTATCTTTTTAATTAGCTTTGTTACTTTCTGGTTTAACTCATCAAAGTTTACCTCTTTAACCATATATGTAATAGTTCCAAGAGTAACCCCATCACCAATTTCAAAACTTCCCCACTTTCTTTTAGTTGCGCCTTTAGTGTAGTTGCTGCCTTTTTTGCTCCAATCTTCCCATAGCTTCAACCCTTTTTTAGAATCCCAATCATGGAGAGCCATTCCAACTTTTACCCAATCATCATGTTGCATTGATGGATCAAGTTTTTCCAGCATCTCTAATACTTTCTCTTCAGGCCAGCCAGCAGAACTTCCCATTACTGAAGATAGATCATCCTTATCTTTTGAGGCTTGCGGCTCATAGGCAATAATATCTATTATCTCTTCAGGAGTTTTTATTTGGCTGAAGCTCCCGAAATCTTCATCATACCATTCATAGCTTTTGCCGTTATTCTGGCCTCCAGCTATTACACAATACATTCCTTTAGTAAGGAAATCTATTCCAGGATATTCTTTATTTAGAGTTTTGCGGAATTTCTTTCCAACAACATCTTTAGGGATCTTAGTATAGATATGAAAGCCGCCTGATGGGGTAACAACAGTAGGATCTAAATCTAGGCCAGTTTCTTTTAGAAGCTTTTTAAATGATTTCTCCCCGCCATTTTTAGGATCAATATCTATAACCAGATCTCTTTTACCTAAGATCCATCCATAGTTTCCTTTATGCTTTAAAAGCTCTTTTCTGCTCCATTCCCTATCTTTCCAATCATCAACAGGTAACTTGCCTGAAAGTGGCATTAACTTTTTTCCTGAAGATAAATAATCCTCTAATATTTCCTTATCCATTTTGAAACCTTTAAAAATTTATGTGTGTAATTATATAGTGTGGAAATTATTACAGGCTCTCTTCTGGTATATTTCCATTTAAATAATTACTAACAGTTTTTAGAGTTTCAGTAGTATAATTTTGAGTTTTTCCATCTGCCAAGCTTTTTAATGTTGGGTATGATAAACCTGTTCTATCCGCAACAACCTGCAATCTCTTATCTTTCAGACCCTTCTTAATTTGTTCTAGTGATAATATAGTCATATATTTATATCCTTTTTATTTGTTAAATTGATGGAATTGTAATATATTCTATTTTTGAATAATGTAAAATGAATATTGTATAGTTCAAAAATAATTTTAAATATTACAAAAAACATTTTGCATAATTCAAAATCTGTGTTATACAGAAAAAATCAAATCAGAAAAATTTGATTTAATTTTAACCTAAATAAAAGGAAAATAATATGAGTAAGTCACTTGAAGATCTAATCAAAGCAATAGTAGTTGAAGCTATTGAAGAGGCTGGCCTTAAACCCGCTTCATCAAAAAAATCTAAAAAAGTAGAAGATGAGGATGAAGAGGAAGATGAGGATGATGCTCCGAAATCTAAAAAAGGCAAAAAAGCAAAAGCTGGAAAAGCTGATAAACTAAAAGATGAGGATGAAGAGGAAGATGAGGATGAAGATGATGCTCCGAAATCTAAGAAATCAAAAAAATCTAAAGTAGAAGATGAAGATGAGGATGAAGATTCTGATGATGAAGAGGATGATGAGGATGAAGATGATGATCTTACAGCCGCTTCAGTAAAGAAGTTTGCCAAAAAACAAATCGCTAAAGGTGCTGATCGCAAGGAAATTAAAAAGCTTGTGAAAAAATACGGCGGCGATCAAATAGCAGATCTTGATGATGAAGGTTTAGCTAAACTTTATAACAAGCTGAAAGGTATGAAATAAGGAATTTCCTAAAAATAAAATTTGGGAGTTTTTAGGATCAGTTGGAGAACTTTAAACTCAGAAGGGGAGGGGTTTTGTTCATGGAAATCTCTCCCCTGATTAAAAGGATAAAAAACTAAAAGGATTAAATGTTATGAATTCAGATGAATTTAAAAAGCTCCAGCAGTCACTAATAAGGAATTCTTCTTATGGTAAATTTGGAGATATAAAACCAATATACAGCTCTAAGTTTCAAACTTGCCAAAGATCAGAAACTTTTACTTCAACAGTATCAGATAAATCAGAGCCTGTATTTAATTTAGCAACTCTTTTAGATGTTATGAAGGGTTTAAAAGTTTTAGAAGATGTTCATATAACAAAATATGAATTACATTCTAAACATGAAGTAGAGGCTCTTAAAAAACATTTTACAGAAATAATAAATTATGTAAGTCCTTATAGAAATCCATATGAGCCTATTCCTGCATTTAGAGAATACTCAGGAGTTCCTATTGAAATGAATCTTGAAGTTGAACCTTTATTTATCAGAGCTTGTTATTCTGATAATACTTTTAAAGAATATAAAATGTTTAAAGGAGCTGAAGATGCAACTGAATAACCCCATTGTTGAAGCTGTAGCCCCTCTGAAACAGAAGGCTATGAGCAGAGCTGAAGAATCGGCAAAGAGAACTGTAGCAAGAGTTAAAGAAGATTTGAAACAGCATAATTATGATATTAGAAAAGCTGCTCCATATCCTAAAAGAGCTAAAGATATAGGAGATTATTTAATTCAAGAAGCGAAATATCATTTATATCAATCCCTAACAACCTGGACTGCTTCAGCAGGGTTTAATGATCCTCTTATTGTGAAAGTAGATGCTCAGAAAGTTTTAAAATATATAGCTAAATGTATTGGGGATGCTGCAAGGCAATTTGATACTTTTGCAGTTAAGCTTACAGAGAAAATAGGTAAGGTTGAAGAAGCTATATTGGAAGGTTATTCCCCTAATGAAAAAGAAGTTGATGTATGGGGTTATTCTTATCTTCATATCCTTAGATCTGATTCTTCTAGGGAAACTTGGAAAACTCAGGAGATACATAAAACTTCCATGTATGGAAAACATTTCAATCAATGGCCTACTAGAAAGCTAAAATATTTTCAAGCTCATCATATTAAATTCAAAAAGTTTGATGAATTATTTAACCAAAAAGGAGAATAAAACCATGATACCAGTTCCAGAATTAAAAGCAGTTGATTTAGCCTTTGGCAATATAGATCATCTTCCAGCTATGAAAGATATTCCTGAAGAGTTCCATGATAGGTATGATAATATTCATTGTAAGTTTATCTCCTCATGGTTTTTTAATGGATTCTCTGCAGCAGAACAAAAGGCTAAAATTGAGCCTAGAGAGGGGGTTGATAAAAATGAGGCCAGAATGGCTATTGCTGCTATAATGCGCTCCTATGCGCCTCAGCATGAGCATAAAATAGCAGGTTGCGGCTATCTTCTATCTCAATGGTTTATACTTACAAAAATAGGAGCAGATAATGATTAGATGCCCTAAATGTCTTAGCAAATTCAAACTAGGGGAAGATCAGGATGATATAGTTTTCTGCCCTTCTTGCCTTTATGTATTTAAACTATCATCTGTAAATCTTGCTAAGGCTTTAGACAGGCTATCAAAAGATATTTTAGAAGCATTATGTTTAAAAGAAATTCTTACTTTTTTAGATGATATTATAAATGAAATAACACTTAAAATTACACGTAACAAATTATGGAAGTTCCATTATCAAAAGCAGAAATTGCAGAAAGAATTGAAAGAGAAAAACAAATCAGGGAAGAAAGAATTAGACAATCTAAAAATTTCCCTAACAGGAAACAGAGAAGAGCATTAAAGGCTGAATTAAGAAGGAAAGAAATATGAGTACATTTAAAGAAAAGATTGCTAACAAAGTTCCTTATATAAGATCCTGGTTTTATAATCACGGCTTTATTGAAACCTCAAGGGATGTTTATGATAAAGGAAACCTTAGAGTTGAACTAACTATCCAAGTGGCAAGAGTTAGTATAAAAATGAAAGAACCTATAACTAAAAATTATTATAGGTATGGAAAACATTTTCAAGATGTTCAAACTCATGAAAGAATATCAGGTGCTAGATTAGATAAAATATTTATTGATGAGGAAAATAAATTAAGAGGTTTAGGATTTGTATCTCATAAATTTCTAAATGATATAGTTTTTAATATTAATGATAACCAACAAAAGGAGAATAAAATGGAAACACTAAATAAAATAGTAAATTGGGCTGAAGATAGAAACCTTGTTAAAGGTGCAACTAGACAGGCTCAGATGCTTAAAATGACTGAGGAAGTAGGGGAACTTGCAGGAGGTATAGCTAAAGGTAAAGAAGCTGTTGTAAAAGATTCTATTGGGGATTGTGTAGTTGTTCTAACTATCCTTGCCGCTCAATCAGGTTTAACAATCCAAGAGTGTATAGAAGCCGCCTATGAAGAGATCAAAGATCGCAAAGGTAAAATGATTGATGGCGTTTTTGTTAGAGAGGAAAACTAATTTATGAAACATGGGGAATCATACATTTTACAACATTTAAATAAGGGAGTTATTACTATAAAAATCCATTCTACAGATCATGAATCTATTACAGGTGAAGTTGTAGGAATAAAGAGGGAAGGTTCTGAGCCTGTTAGAATAGGGGAAAAACTTAGCTTGAGGAAAATGTATATTAGCAACTGCTATCAGGTTTAAACTTATGGCTAGGATTTATAGAAACTGGCCTAAAAAGACTGTTAGAAAATGGTTCAAAATGAGGCAAGGTAAAAATAGAAAAACCTATAAACAGATTGGGGAATTATATAGCCCTGCTCTGAAGCCTCATTTTGTTTTTCAGAAAATACAAGAGTTACATTCAGGGATTTTAAAGTAAATGAAAGTTTTAGAATTATTTTGTGGAAGTGGATCTATAAGAAAAGCCGCTAATATTGTAGGGGGGGGGTCTATCCAAGTTTTTTCATCTGATATAGAGCAATTTGGTTATACTGATTATATGGTAGATATTCTTAAATTTGATTATAAGAAAATTCCTTTTGAGCCTGATGTTATATGGTCAAGCCCTCCATGCACAGGCTTTTCTGTTGCGGCAATAGGTAGAAATTGGAATAAAGATAAAACCCCAAAAACTGAAACAGCAAAACTAGGTTTAAAATTAGTTCAAAAAACCATAGATATTATAGATTATTTTGCCCCTAAATATTATTTTATAGAAAACCCTAGAGGGATGCTTAGGAAATTAGATATAATGGATAATGAAAATCTTCCTGATGCAGTAAGACATACTGTTACTTATTGCCAATATGGAGAGGATAGAATGAAACCTACAGATATATGGACTAATAATAAAAACTGGAAGCCTAAAAGAATATGCAGTAATGGGGATATATGTCATGAATCAGCCCCTAGAGGTTCTAGAACAGGAACTCAAGGGCAAGATAACGCTTTTGAAAGATCTAAATTACCTGAAGAGCTATGTGTTGAAATTTTAAAGAGTTGTATATGAAATTTCCAATAGACATAAAACATAGGCCAGTTTCTATTCTATCCCTTTTTGATGGGTATGGAGGCGGGATAGAATCATTTAAAAGGGCAGGATTTAAAATAAAAGAATATCACGCTTTTGAAATTGATAAATACTGCATCAAAGTTGCTAAGGCTAATCATCCTGAAATCATACATCATGGTTGCGTTAAAAAGGCAGATTTCAAAAAATTTAGAGGTATTGATTTCTTGATAGGCGGATCTCCCTGTCAAGGTTTTAGCTTTGTTGGAAGAGGTTTAGGTTTTAGAGATCCTAGATCCAGATTAGTATTAGAGTTTTTCAGAGCTAAATATGAATCAGCCGCAACTTTCTTTTTATTGGAAAATACCAAAATGAGAGAAAACCATAGTGGAATAATATCTGAGTTGATGGGGGTTGAATATATAGAATTAAATTCTGCAAAATTCTCAGCACAAAACAGAATAAGAAATTATTGGTGTAACTGGAAAGTAAATTCCGTAAATGACTTGCGGGGGGGGGTTATGCTTAGTTCAATACTTGAGAATCGCATCCCTAACATTGCAGGAGCAAGGATAGTTGGCAGGAGATTAAACTCTAAGGGCAACAGGGAAGATAAAAATAAATCCATACCAGTTAAGCAATATATTGAGCTTAGGGCGGATAATAAAGCTAACTGCTTAACTACTGCATTTAAAGATAGCGTTATAGCTTATAAGCTTTCAGATAAAGAACTTGCCTATATGAATAGAAAGGTTGCTGATGGCAGGGATCATTGGGATTTTAAGCATCATTCTGATAGCAAAAACCCTAAATCCTCATGCCTAGTAGCCAATCTGTTTAAAGGCGTTCCCTACAATGTTTTAATTGACAGATTCAATAATGAAATCCTCTACAGAAAATTTACCCGTGTAGAGTGTGAAAGGCTTCAAACATTACCAGATAATTATACTGAGCTAGTTTCAGAAACTCAGGCATATAAAATGATAGGTAATGGATGGAATATAGAAACAATCAAACACATTTTAAACAGCGAGGATTTATGAATGATAAAAATATAGAAAGATTTGGAGGGGATGAGCTTTATATCCCAACAGAGGAAGATAAGAAAAAACTTGAAGATGAGCGACTGAGAAAACAGGGGTTCAACCCAAAACAAAGAAGAGCAATTTTAACCAAATATGAAATTAGGGAATAACATGAAACAGGAGATAAATCATGAAAATAGGAATCATGCTAAACTATCTGCATCTGGCAGCAGTAGATGGATTAACTGCCCTGGCTCAGTCAAAGCTGAAGAGGGTTATCCCAGAACAGAAACAGAGTTTTCCAGAGAGGGAACACTTGCACATGAATTGGCTGATACTTGTTTCAAGAAAGGAAAAGATGCCGATTATTTTATCGGGAAAAGAATTACAGGGGAAATTATATCTAAGGATATGGCAAGATATGTGCAGGAATACTTAGATTATGTCAGAAGCCATGAAACTAAAGATTCTCTGTTTTTTGGAGAGGCTCAAGTAGATTTTAGCCATGTAGTGCCTGAAGGTTTTGGAACGCTTGATAATGCGGTTTTAATTCCCTCTGAGCGCATTTGTCATATTTTTGATCTAAAATATGGGGCAGGAGTTTTAGTTTCTGCTTTTGAGAATACACAAGGCCAATTATACGCATTAGGAATATTAAATGAATTAGGTTGGTTAGGAGATATTGATAAATTTAGAATCCATATTTTCCAGCCTAGAAAAGAAAATATTTCTTATTGGGATATAACTGTTGAAGAGCTTAACCAGTTTGCAGAGTATGTTGAGGAAAGAGCCGCATTAGCTTTAGCAGAAGATGCTCCTAGAATCCCTGGAGAAAAGCAATGTGAATGGTGCATGGATAAAGCTAACTGCAAAGCTCTTGCTAAATTTACGGATGATATTGTTAGGGCTGCATTTGATGAAACTGATGAGGATGAAAAACCTAAGTTTAAAAAACCTTCTAAGCTTTCAGATAAGCAAAAGAAACTAATTCTAGATAATAAGGATCTTATCATAGACTTCTTTAATTCCATTGAGAAAGATATTTATGATAGGCTTATTACTGGAGGGGAGTTCAAAGGTATGAAACTTGTGTATGGTAAATCTTACAGGGTATTCAAAACAGGGGCGGAAAAGAAACTTGTAAAACTTCTAGGCAAAGATGCTTATGAGAAAAAACTCATAGGAATAACTGAAGCTGAAAAGAAATTAGGTAAAAAGAAAATGGCAAAACTAACAAATAAGCCGCTAGGAAAACTAACTATGGTTAGATCTACAGATCCTAGAAAAGCTGTAGTTGTTGAAGATATTGCTGATAATTTTGAGGATATGGATGATGAGCTATAGTAATGATTATGCTGAAGAGCAGAAAGAACTTTTAGAAGATGAAACATGGAAAGGTTCAGATGGAAAACTTATTCCAATATCTGATATGAGTGATAGATACCTTGAGAACGTGATTAACATAGTTGAAGGTAGAAAGAGCAATTATTTTAATGAAAAATGGCTTGAACTTTTTTATGCTGAAAAGAAATCTAGAGAGAAAGAAGTAAAGGATATGTTTAAATGAGTAAAACCATATCAGATAAAATAATAACAATAGGAAAAATATCCACTAAAACTATTGAACTTGGAAAGCTAATAAAAAAGGAAAAGAACAACTATAATCATCTTAATAGGATTAGATTATCCAGAATTGAAGATCATTTAGATAGTATAATTTTAATAATACAAAAAATTTATGATGATAATGATAGCGGTTTAATATAACAGGAGAACTTATAATGAAAGTATATGATAAAATGTTTCATGAACTGCTAAATACTATCCAATGGGATGAGTATAAAGGGTTAAATGTAATCAGGGGGAGATATGAAGGGCAACTGGTAACAGCTACTTATAATGAAGATGTAGCTATAATTGCCATAAATGAAAACTTCATCAATTTCTTTTGCCCTACTTGCAGAACTCAAAATCATTCAATGGTTATAAGTGCAAGCCATCAGGAGCATAAAATGATTAGCCATGTTATAACTCAGATAGCAAAGGGAATGATGGATAAGAAGGTTATTAAACTAAATAAAGAAAAAAGATGAAAAAAGTATTTTACATAGTTCAAAATATATTTTATAGTTTTTAAAATGAAATATTCCTGTTATGAGCGGGAATATAATCCAGAACTGGCAAGCTGGATCTGATGATTAGCCAATAAAACTAAAATGTAAAAGGATGAAAAGTTATGAGTGATGAAGATAATAAAAAACGAGAGAGAGTTCAGCTTAAAAATGTTAGGATTTCATTTCCTAGCCTTTCTAAAAGAGAGAACTTTGAAGGTAAAGAAGGTAAATACGCCGCAACTTTCCTAATTCCAAAAGACAATGTTAAGCTTAAAAAGAAGCTTGATAGAATGATTCAGGAAGCTATCTCAAGATCTAAAGTTGAGAAAGTTAAAAAATCTAACATTTGTTTGAAAGATGGGGATGAATCTGAGTATGAAGGTTATCCTGATAATTGGAGCATAAAAGCTACTAACAAAAACCGCCCTAAAGTATATGATCGCTCAAGGGAAGAGGTTGATGTTGAAGATATTGATGATCTAATTCTCCCTGGTTACAGAGTAAACGCTGTAATTGATTTCTGGGTTCAAGATAATAAATTTGGAAAAAAGGTTAATGCCAATCTTCTAGGAGTTCAATTCTGCAAAAAAGATGAAGTTCTAGGAAATGCTGCCCCTGATGTTTCAGATGATTTTGAAGAGCAGGATGATGAAGATGAGGATGATGATATTTAATTTCATCTAAATAAAAACCCAACAACCTAACTTAACAAGGAAACTTAAAATGACTAAGAAAATAAAAATCAAAAAACCAGTTGCAAAAGTTGCAGCTAAAAAATCAGTAGTTAAAAAACCTACTCCAAAAACTGAAACTAAAAAGACAGTTAAAAAACCAGTTATTAAAAATGCTCCTAAATCTGAGCCTGTTGATGAACTGGATGATGAGCTAGAGGATGAAGCCCCTGAAAAGGAAACTCCTAAAGCTGAAACCAAAAAGAAAGGAAACGCTGCTCTTGAAGCTAAGAAAGCAAAAACTCAGCAACTAAAAGAAGAGAACAAAAGCGGCAAAGGTCATAATGGAGGCCCTAATTTTGGAGGCGTTTCAGGCGAACAACTACGCAACTATATTGAGCGCATTGAAAAACTTGAGGAAGATAAAAAAGTTCTTTCTGAAGATATTAAAGAAGTATTGGCTGAATCTAAGGCTAATGGCTTTGATAATAAAATCATCCGCAAAATTATCCAGCTTCGTAAAATGGATGCAGCAGAAAGGGAAGAGCTTGAAACTCTGATTGATCTGTATAAGCACGCTCTAGGGATGATTCCTAGCGATTCAGCAGAAGATGAAGATGAGGATGAAACTCTTTAATCTGAAATGTGGAAAACTTTAGAATTAGATGAAGCTATCCATATAATACCTATTGAGGATCTGCGCCAGCATGAGGAAAGTTCTAAATGTTGGTGCAATCCTTCAATAGAAAATGATCTCAATAAAGATATAATAACTAACAACTCTCTTGATGAAAGGGAGCTATATGAAACTGGCTGTAAAAAGCCGCATTAAAAGGATAAAATGTTATGAACGGAAAGAAAGCTAAAGCTCTTAGAAAAGAAGCTGCAAAACAAACTGTAGGGGCTGCTGAAGCCAGCTATTTAGTTAAAAGAGATAATCCCAAAAAGTTAGGAACAATTAAACTTGATCCTAAATCTACTAGGGGAAAATATAAGCAACTGAAAACCGCTTATAAAGCTCAGTAATGAAAGCTTATGTAGTAAATGACTGTGAAGTCTATCCTAATTATTTCCTTGCCGCTTTCAAAGATATTGAAACTGGTAAAGTAGTAACTATAGAGATAGATGATGAAAATGAGAGCCTAGATCCTGATAGTTCTAGGCTCTTAAATTCCTTGATGATAAGTAGAATCACATTTGGATTTAATAGCCAGAATTATGATCTTCCTATCATCCTTGCCGCATTGAATGGCAAAACCTTAAAACAAATAAATGAAATTTCTAACTTCATAGTTAAAGGTAACTCTTACAGTTATATGACTATGAAAAAATACGGCCTGTTTAAATCAAAGAATATTCGCCATTTTGATATATCTGAGCCTTCCCCTGGAGTGATGATAAGCTTAAAACTTTATGGGGCTAGGATGCACTCTAAAAGGCTTCAGGATCTACCTTATCCAGTTGGGAGCTATTTAACCCCTAAGCAAAAAAAGAAGGTTAAAACCTACTGTATAAATGACTTAGATACCACTATTGAGTTGTTTAGAAAAATTGAAGATAGAATTAAGCTTAGATTTGAGCTTGCTGAGGATTATGGAGATCAGGTTTTATCAAAATCAGATGCTCAGATAGCAGAGATAGTTATAAAATCAGAATTGGATATTGAAAGGTTTAAGAAGATCTCCCTTCCAAAAGACAAAACTTATAAATATGAAGTTCCTAATTTTATAAAATTTGATTCTGATATTTTAAATGAAACATTAGATATAATTAAAAATAGTGATTTTGAACTGGATGCAAGGGGATCTATTAAACTCCCTAGAAAGCTTTCTAATATGAAAATTAAGCTAGGCCATTCAACTTATAAATTAGGGGTTGGAGGTATTCACTCACAAGAAAGCCAGCAAACTATTATCCCTGAGAAAAACCAAATATTAGCAGATAGAGATGTTGCCGCCTATTATCCTGCAATCATTCTAAACCTTAAATTGTTTCCAAAACATTTAGGCCCTTCTTTCCTGAAGGTTTATAGAGGTATTGTTAAAAGAAGATTGGAAGCAAAAAAGAACAAAGATAAAGTAGTTGATACCAGCTTAAAAATTGTCATTAACGGATCATTTGGTAAATTTGGGAACAAATACTCAGCCCTCTATTCTCCAGATCTATTATTAGCAGTAACACTTACAGGCCAGCTATCCCTTTTAATGTTAGTAGAAAGGCTTGAGGATGCGGGAATAAGTGTAGTTTCAGCTAATACTGATGGAATTGTAGCATTGATGCCTAAATCCAAATATGAGCTATATGATGATATTTGTTTTAATTGGGAACTTGAAACAGGTTTTGATCTTGAGGAAAGTAGATATAAAGCTCTCTATTCAAGAGATGTTAATAACTATATGGCTGTAACATTGGATAATGAAATTAAAGGTAAAGGGATATTCCAGCCAGTAAATACCATTAAGAAAGATCCTTCAGATGTTCTAGCTAAAAATCCTCAAGCTGAGATTTGTGTAATTGCAGCAAGGGAATATTTAATAAATGATACCCCTTTAATTCTAACAATAAAAAAGTGCAAGGATATAACCAAGTTCCTTGTAGTAAGATCTGTTACAGGCGGGGCTGAATGGAAAGATGAGTATTTAGGCAGAGTTGTTAGATGGATCTATTCAACTGATGGAGAGGCAATTCTTTATAAGAAAAATGCTAACAAGGTTGCAAAATCTGATAATTCAAGGCCAATAATGGAATTGGGGGAATTTCCTACTGATATAGATTATAAACGCTATGAAGCTGAAGCGGCTGAAATAGTGTTTAATCTAGGCTTAGGCGAACTTTAATAATCAACAACAGGAGTATAAAATGACAGGTAATTTAACAGAAGATCAAATTTATAATATAGCAGAACAGGCAGGAGGGGTTTATATAACTCATGCAGAGCTTCTTAAATTATATACTGAGATTAAAGCTAGTGTAGTTCTAAATCAAGCTGTTAAAGATGTAGTTAGCCCCGCACTTAATGAAGTGTTCAATGAAGCTAAATATGTTTTTGATAGAGTTGAAGCAACAACAGAAAAATACAATAGACATTTTAACAAAGGTAAAAACAATGGCTGAGATTAAAGAAACTTTGAATCAAAGATCTAGCCGCTATGGAACATTTGAACAGAATGTGAAAATAGTTGAGGGTTTTAAAGCAGTAATGGAAGCCTCCCCTTCTTATGAGTATTTAACCCCAATGCACAAAGAAGTTTTAGGAATGGTATTCCATAAGATGAGTAGAATGTTATCTGGAGATCCCAACTATATAGATAATGTTCATGATATTATAGGATATTCAAAAATACTTGAAGATTATCTGATTAAGCTTGATAGTGAAAAGCCTAAACCAATTATTGCTATCAATCCAGATATGAAACCAAGAGTAGATATATTGATTAAAGGCGGGGATGAAATAGGGAGAAAAGCTCTACATAACCGCTTATTTCAAATGTTAGGAAAAGAAGATGATTTGGAAGTTGTTAAAACTGAAGTTGCTGATTCTCATCCTCCTATGCTTCATGTAATTTGGAAAGATTGATATGTTAGAAAGTAAAATTGAAAAAGCAGTTTGCGCTTATGCCAAGTCATTAGGCTGGCTTGTGTATAAATGGGTTTCTCCAGGCAACAGAGGCGTATTAGATAGATTTTTCATTAGAGATGGGGTTATCATTTTCATAGAGTTTAAAGCTTTAGGGAAAAAACCTTCTAAGCTTCAACAGAAAGTAATTCACACTCTGAAGCATAATAAATGTAAAGTGTATGTAGTTGATTCTGTAGCTAAAGGAAAATCTATTTTTGATACCTATGAAGATATTTAAAAGATCAGATTTACATAAATATCAAAGAAAGGCCGTAAAGTTCATTTTGAAAAAATTGAAATGCGGCCTTTTCCTTGATATGGGTTTAGGTAAAACTGCAACAACTCTTACAGCTATATCAGATCTTTTAGATGAGTTCAGGGTTTCTAATGTTCTAATAGTAGCCCCTCTGAAGGTTGCCAATAACGTATGGAAGCAAGAAACTAGAAAATGGGAGCATTTGAGGCATTTAAAAGTTAGGATAGCTACAGGCTCAGAAAAAAGGCGGCTGAAGCAATTAAGGAAGCCAGCAGATATTCACATAATCAACAGAGAAAACATTCCTTGGTTAATAGAGAATGTTAAATGGAAATGGGATATGTTGGTTATTGATGAAAGCAGTAGTTTCAAAAGCGCAAAGGCTAGAAGATTTAGATCCTTGCGGAAAGTTCTAAAATATCTTGAGAGTGTAGTTATATTAACAGGAACTCCAAGCCCTCAAAGCTTCATGGATCTATGGTCACAAATATTTTTATTAGATCTTGGAAAAAGGTTAGGGAAAACCATTACAAGTTACAGGCAGAAATATTTTAGAAGTTTTGGTTATATGAGCTATCAGTTCAAAATAAAACAAAGCTCCATTAAGAAAATAAAAAAGCTGATTTCTGATATTTGTATAAGTATGAAAGCAGAAGATTATTTAGATCTGCCTGAGAAAATATTTATAAATGAATATGTAGATCTGCCAGCTAAAAACAGGAAGCAATATAAGGAAATCAAGAAAGAGTTTTTACTGAAGCTCAAGAAAGATATTTATATAGAATCCCCTTCAACTTCTGCTGTAATGAATAAGCTGTTACAAATCTGTAATGGATCTATTTATGATAATGACAGAAAAGCGCATATTCTCCATAAGGCAAAGATTGAACGCCTGAAAGAAATAATGGAAGATAATCCAGATGAGAATTTCTTTGTAGCTTATAATTATAAAACTGATTTAAAGATGCTGAAAAAAGCTTTTCCTGAAGCTGTAGTTTTAAGCAGGGATGGAAGAGAAATTAAAGATTGGAATAAGGGTAAAATAAAAATGCTCTTAGTTCATCCAGCATCAGCAGGGCATGGATTAAATGCACAATATGGCGGCTGTGTTGCTGTATGGTATGGTTTGAACTGGAGCTTAGAATTATATCAACAGTTCAATGCTAGGCTTCATAGACAGGGGCAATTAAAGCCAGTAAGGATAATTCATATTGTGGTAAAAAACTCAGTAGATGAAGATGTATTGAAAGCCCTTGAATCTAAAGCGAAAACGCAAGATGAGTTAATAGATTATTTAAGATTTGAGTTAAAAAAGTCACAAATTTGATATAAATAGTTTGAAATAATCAAAATCTATTTTACATAGTTCAAAATATAAGCTATATTCCCTCTATCTCTTCAAGAGAAATTTAAAAGGATAAAAGGATAAAAGGAACTATATTATGTTTGGAAATTCAAAAAAAGAAGATGAGAATATACTACAAGAAAGTAATATTTTAGATGATTTAAAACATACTGGAATTGAGGTTAAAGATAATTCAGGCAATAGCCACAATTTCAATGGAAAGCAATTCATATTTAAATTAAGTGGGAATACGGCTTACATTATGGATTGCTCTAAACCTACTTTCAAATCTACTCCTTATGGAAAATTCATAACTGGAAATACAGTTGCGGCTTTTGGAGATTTTAAAGTTATAAAATATTTATATTAAGGAGAATTGTATGAGCATATCCTCCCCATCTCCATTATGCGCTTGCTGCAAAGGCAGAGGCGAAACCCAATTACTAGGCAGAATTAAAAAATGCCCTGAATGTGAAGGATTAGGAATTTTAATTACAGAAGATGATCCTCAGTTCTTTGATTCAGAAAACTGCTTTAATTTTGCAGGAGGTTTTTAATGGCTCAATTTCTAGTAGTTGAAAAGAAAAATCCTCTAGCAGTTCATGCTCATTGTATGACAGAGGAATCTGCTCTCAAGTGGATAAATGAGAAAGCCCCATTATATGCCTCCAGAGGTTATTTTGAGGAT
>RXKB01000041.1 GCA_003963225.1 Candidatus Babelota bacterium | reverse complement strand
GGTTGCGGATTAGCAGGTGGAGAATGGAATATTGTCTTGGAAATGATCGAGTTTATTTTCAGAGACCATAATGTGAAGATTTATCAATTGTAAGTGGGAGGTTGTGTGGGTGAGAGTTTAATTGAGAAAGTAGTTGGGTACTATTTGGAACTGATTCCAACTGGTGATGAATATAAAGCGATCTGTCCATTTCATAATGAGAAAACACCCTCACTAAGTATTGTACCATCCAAAGAGATGTTCTATTGTTTCGGGTGTGGTGCTGGGGGAGATTCTATTGACTTTGTGAAGAAAAAAGAAGGAGTTGATTTCAAAGAAGCTCTACAAATCATAGAGAAGATAACTGGAATTTCCTCTGATGAAGTTATGAAGAGTAAAGAAGGTAAAGCTACGATTAAAAGTAAACCAGTGCCTTTACCAAATGAGTTTATTAAGGAGTTTATTAAAAGCGTTGGTTATACCTCTAACGGGTATCGGGGTATCAGAGATGATATTAATAAATTCTTTGGACATCTAACTAAACTAAATGATAAAGGTGAAGTAGTAGCAAGGTATTACCCTGAAACTACAGATGGTAAATTGACAGGGTACACTTGTCGTAACCACCCTAAAGACTTTAGCTATGGTCATGTAGGGACTGTAGGTAGCTCTGGGGAGATGTCAGGGCAGGTTAAGTTCAAAACAGGTGGTAAGTATGTGTTACTTGTCGGCGGGCAAGAAGACAAAGCTGCTGCCTATCAAATGTTATTAGACAGTATGAAGGATCAAGACTTCAACGCTATTCCCGTCGTCTCGCCAAATAAAGGGGAGAACTGTTCCAAGCAAGTGGCTGAGAACTACGATTGGTTTAATATGTATGACAATATTATCATCGGGTTAGATAACGATAAAGCTGGTAGAGAGGCAGCTTTAAAAGTAGCTGAGGTTTTACCCAAGGAGAAGGTTAAGATTGCTACTTGGTCTGGGAAAGATCCTAACCAAATGTTGGAGAGTGGGAAACAAAAGCAGTTTGTACGTGATTTCTATAATGCTAAAGATTTTATCAATAGTGGGATAGCCGCCGCTACAGATGCCGTTGATGGTATTGATTCATTTCTAACTGCTCCTAAGATCCCCTTACCTCCACAGATGCACAGAATACAAGATGCAGGGAGAGGTGGTTTTAGGTCAACAGGGGCGATTGTCAATATAATCGGTGATACGTCAATAGGTAAGTCATTCTTCTCTGATACATTGTTCTACTACTGGATGTTCAATAGTCCAATTGTACCAACCATTATAAGTCTTGAGAGGACTAAGGAAGAGCTTGCAATTGACATTGAGTCTCTACACCTCAAAAAGAACTTAATGTGGTTTAAAGACGGTTCTGAGGCCGTTAACTACCGTCATAGAGATGATGTTAGATCATTACTTGAAAACTTACATTGTAATGAAGATGGTAAACCTCGATACTTCATTATTGATGAAAGAGATGGTAAGTGTGAGACGTTGAAACAACAAATGATGAGGGCTGCTATAAAATATGGAAGTAAGCTGTTCATCTTAGACCCGCTGACCGACTTCTTACGTTCAATGGGGACTGATGTACAAGAAGACTTCATGATGTGGCAAAAGCAACAAAAGAAAAATGGGTTTGTCTTTATAAACATTCTACACACAAGGAAACCACCCACTGACAAAGATGGTAAGGTTCGTTTTGTTACAGAATATGATGCACTAGGAACCGGTAGTTTTATTCAAAGTGCCGATGTTAATATTGTGTTGAATAGGGATAAGATGTCACCTTGTCCCATCACTCGAAATACAACCATTGTTGACATCCCCAAATGGAGGGGTGGAGTTACAGGTAGAATAGAAGGTGGGTTGTATTATGACTCAGAAACACGACAGCAGTATGATAAACTAGATTGGTTAAACAGTAGACCAGACCTCAATGTTGTAAGTAATAACCCATTGGCTCAGGAAGCACCAGAGAGTAGCCTCCCAATGATCCCAATTGAGTTGTATGAAGATGATGAGGTATATTTCAACACCCCAGATTGAGGATTAAAATGAACGATTGGATATATGATATTGAAACATACCCAAACATATTTAGTGCAGGGTTTATGAATGTTACAACTAAAGAGTCCTGGGTGTTTGAGATTAGTTCAAGGAAGAACCAAATTACTCATCTGGTACAGTTCCTTCGACGACTGTATAAGGAAAAGGCTCGTTTAGTTGGTTTCAATAACATTGGGTTTGACTATCCTGTATTGCACTACATTTTAAAGAACCAAGATTGTTCTGTATTCAGTATTTACAAGAAAGCAATGTCTTTGATTGAAGCTAGCGAAGATGACAAGTTTAAGAACTTAATTAAGGAAGAGGAAAGGATGCTTCCTCAGATTGACTTGTATAAGATTCATCACTTCGATAACAAGGCTCGTGCTACTAGCCTAAAAGTGATTGAGTTTAATATGCGATCTGAAAGCATTGAAGACTTACCCTTTGATGTTGGTAAAAACTTAACCAGCACTCAGATGGATACACTGATTAAGTACATGCAACATGATATTAAGGAGACTTATAAGTTTTATCTAAAAACCATACCAATGATCTCCTTTAGGGAAGAGCTTAGCGTTAAGTACAGCAAGAATTTCTTGAACCATAATGACACTAAGATTGGTAAGGATTACTTGATAATGCGACTAGAGGAAACAAACCCTGGTTGTTGTTATAAGGTGGATGCTCATGGTAGACGTAAGATACAACAAACTCGTCGAAAGTATATAGACTTAAAAGACTGTATATTTCCGTATGTCAACTTTGAACGAGAAGAGTTTAAAGCGGTACTCAACTGGTTTAAGTCACAACGTATCACTGAGACCAAGGGGGTGTTTACCGATTTGTTAGAACACAAACTAGGTGATGTTGCTAAGTATGCTGTATTAGTTAAGAAGCAGAAGAAGTTAAAGTCAGAACCTAGTGAGAAGGAGATAGCTCAGTTTAAAAAGGAAATGCCTTTATGTTGGGTTGAAGAGAGGTTATTGAAGTCTAAGAAGACATCTTGGTATCTATGTTGGAACATAGCTGAAACACTAAATGTACAAGTCGATGGGTTCAGGTTTGACTTTGGTACAGGTGGGATACATGGTAGTTTAACAGCCACGATTGTTGAAAGTGACGAAGATAATGAGATTGTGGATGCTGACGTATCCAGTATGTATCCTAACCTTGCTATTAGTAATAGAATCTACCCAGAACATCTAGGTGAAACTTTCTGTACAATCTATAAGGAGATGTACATTCAACGTAAAGGATATGCTAAAGGTAGCGCTGAGAACGCAATGTTGAAATTAGCCTTGAATGGTTCATATGGAGATAGTAACAGCGAGTTTAGTCCATTGTATGACCCTAAGTTCACCATGAGCATCACAGTGAACGGACAGCTTTCTCTGTGTATGTTAGCTGAGCGACTTTTACAGGTTGAGGGGTTGAAGTTGATCCAGGTTAATACTGACGGGGTTACTGTTAAGTTACCAAGAGACAAAAGAGATCAATACAATGCGATTTGTAAACAGTGGGAGAAGGATGTAAAACTTGACCTTGAGTATGCTGATTATTCCAAGATGATTATCCGAGATGTAAATTCGTACGTGGCCGTTTATGCAGAAAATAAGTAGTAAATTAAAAGGGGTAGGTGGTATTTACAAAATAGAAAATTTAGTAAACGGTAAGATGTATATTGGAAGAACTAAATGTTTCTATAAAAGATGTTATCAATATCTTTATGATATAAAGAATATGAGGGGTGATCATGTAAATATTTATTTGTTAAATTCCATACTAAAATATGGGTTTGATAATTTTGAGTTTAACATTTTAGAAGTTAGTAAATTAGAAGACCTATCTGATTTAGAAACTTATTGGATTAATACTCTTAATACATTAGATCGTAACTTTGGGTATAACCTAAGATCCGATACTATCGGAAGTGGTATGAATACTCACCCTAGTACCTCAACTAAAATATCAGAACGGTTGAAGTTAGAATGGTCTACTGGTGTTAGGAAAGATCACTCATCTAAATTAAAAAAATTTTGGAGTAATAGAGACAGAACATTGCAATCAAAGTTAATGTCCAAGTCAATGACTAAATATTATTATATAGTTAATGATGATACTACAATACTTAATTATGAATAATTGGTTAGTTTAGGTTTAAAATCTTCACTTAGTTCTTTTAGTAGGAAGAAGAGTGATGACATTATTTGTAAAGGTTTTAGAGTGAGGAGATACTTGATTGAAGATTAAATGTAAAGGGGCTTATGAGTATGAAAACCTTGATTGGCATAAGAACCATTCAGCATTAATTATACCTAAAGCCGCTGTTAGTTTTTTAGTGTATGGTACACCCATAGAAGATTTTATTCATAATCACAAAGATCATCTCGATTTTATGTTGCGAGTAAAAGTACCAAGATCAAACAAATTGTTGACAATAGATGAGTTTGGAGTTGAGAATAAGGAACAGAATGTATGTAGGTATTATGTTTCAAATAATGGGAACAAGCTGGTTAAAATCATGCCTGCTCTGGATAAACCTGGTAAGATAGCTACTGTGTGGTGGAATGAAGAAGGAGAAGAGATGTTAACCTACAAAGATTCAGAAATTAAGAAGGCTAACAAGCAAGGATTCACAATCAATAAAGGACAAAGGGAGATACCACTTGAAGAGCGGCCACAGGAGATTGAGGCTAGTTGGGGGGTAACTATTTGTAATAAACTTAAAGACTTTAAGGGTAATATCAATTATGAGTATTACATCACAGAAGCTAAGAAGTTAGTTGATTGTTACCAACAAACCCTTGACAACCCACCCAAGTTATGCAATAATACGTTAAATTAACAACATTAAGAGGAAACGATCATGCAAATTGAAGTAGGTAAAGTTTATAAGTGTGGTTATACGTTTGTGTATATTGAGTATAAAAGCCAAACACTCTCAAAGTGGCAGCAATATGATTACATAGGTATCGAGTGTACAGAGTCTG
>RXKB01000050.1 GCA_003963225.1 Candidatus Babelota bacterium | reverse complement strand
GGAGAATGGAATATTGTCTTGGAAATGATCGAGTTTATTTTCAGAGACCATAATGTGAAGATTTATCAATTGTAATTGGAGGTTGTGTGGGTGATAGTTTAATTGAAAAAGTAGTAGGACACTATTTGGAACTCATTCCGACTGGTGATGAATATAAAGCGATCTGCCCATTTCATAACGAGAAGACACCATCATTGAGTGTTGTACCATCAAAAGAGATGTTCTACTGTTTTGGATGTGGTGCTGGCGGAGACGCTATTGATTTTGTTAAGAACATAGAAAAGATAGGATTTAAGAAGGCATTGAAGAGGGTGTCTGAAATATCTGGGATAGAAGAGGGGGCCATTGTAACTAAAAAAGAAGAGGAGTATGAAATTGTGGGTAAAGAGTGGAGTGATGAAGTACATGATCTTCTAAAGAAGACAACATCAACCAACACTAAGGGCTTTCGAGGAATTAAAGACTCAATAGCAGCCTACTTTGGTGTACGGCAGGAGTTTGATACAAGCACAGGTGCTGTAGTAAAGCAATTCTATCCTTGTACAAAGGGTGGAGCACTGTCAGGATACAAAGTAAGAATTGTTCCTAAGAGTTTTGACAGCTATGGTGAGACAGGTAAAGCCTGTGACCCATTTGGTTGGTTCCGATTTAAGCAAAGCTCAGGTAAGTATTGCCTAATCACAGCTGGTGAAATTGATCAGCTTAGTGCTTATCAGATGCTGAAGGAATACACAGACAGTAAAGGGCAAGCTGAGTATGGTTATATTCCTGTGGTAAGTAGCACACTCGGAGAATCCTCTGTAGGACAGTTGCAGGATAAGTATGAGTGGTTTGATAAGTTTGAGCGTTGTATTATTTGCTATGATCCAGATGCACCAGGAGAAGCAGCAGCAGAGAAGCTGGCAAAGGTGTTGCCTCGTGGTAAAGCTTATAAAATGGAATTGTCTTATGGAGACACTAATAAGTATCTAGTGGATGGAAAACAGAAGGAATGGATTAATCTGTTCTTCAAAGCTAAGAAAGTAATGATGACCGGGGTTACAGGATCGGGGAGTCTACTGGAGAAGATGAAGGAGTATGTCAGCATTCCACGAATCACTTTACCTAAGTTTTTACATAAACTGGAAGAGAAGTTGCGTGGTGGATTCCCTATTGGCTACATCATCAACATAATGGCGGCTTCAGGCGCGGGTAAAAGTACGTATATTGATGCAATGATATTGCATTGGATTATGAATACTTCCTATAAGGTCGGTGTTGTATCGTTAGAGGCTAGTGAAGGTGAGTATGGTGTTAATATCGGTTCTGCCTTTATTGAGAGTAAGATTAATTTAGGTATCACTGTAGAAGAACGGTTAGCTTCTATAACTAATAATGAAGAAGCCTTACAAACCTTGTTTACAGATGATAATGGAAATGATCGGTTCTATATTGTAGATCCCGATATAGACACAATGAAGCAGAAGATAGAGTATTTGATTGTGGCTTTAGGTTGTAAGATTATTGTTATTGATCCTATTCAAGACATATTTGATGCTATGCCAGATGACCAACAGGCTGCTTTCATGAAGTGGGAAAAGGATTTAGTTAAGCGTGAACAAGTGACTATAGTTAACATTAGTCATTCACGCAAAGCTCAAAGTGGGCAGAAGGCGGGAAGTAAGGGTGCTGATTTATCAGAAGAAGATATGATGGGGCATAGTTCAATCTACAAGTCTGGCGGTATTAACCTTATCATCTCTCGTAACAAAGAAGAGGAAGATGAGATTGAGCGAAACACTAGTAGACTTAAAGTAACTAAAGCTCGTGGGATTGGGTTTACAGGGTTTGCTGGAGAGTATTACTATGAGAACAAAACCCACAAGATTTGGGACAAAGAAGATTTTTTGAAAAGGGTTTAGTATGTCTGGAAGAAAAACTAAAATAAAAGTTGGTGATGAATACCAGGATAAACTTGGAAACAGGGTTGTGGTGTCAGGTATTGACACCACACAACGTGTAACTTTTAGGTGGGAAGATGGCTATGAAAGGGTGCAACAAAGTTCCGCAATCATTCTTAATCGGATAATGAGGGAAGAAGATTCAAGAGCCTTTAGCCAAACAATAAAAGTTGGAGATAAATTTACAACCAAGCAAGGTGCAGTTGTTGAAGTAGTTGAGTACATAACCTTTGGGAAGATTAGAATCAAGTTCTTTGATGATTCTTTTAGGTGGGTTTCTGGAGGCAATTTGAAAAAGGGTTTTGTCTGGCATAAAGACTATCCAAGCAACTCTGGGGTTGGTCGCCTTGGTACAGACAGCTTAGACATTAAATCTATGTCCTACGGCGCCTGGAGTGGTATGTTAAAAAGGGTTTACAACCCTAAAGAGGGGAGGCAGGCCATAAACTATGCAAAATGTTCTGTTGATGAAACTTGGAAGGTTTATGATACTTTTAGAACTTGGTATGACTCCCAAATAAAGGAAGAAGGTTTTCAGTTGGATAAAGACCTTTTACATAAGGGTAATTTAATGTATTGCCCTGATTTCTGTGTGTTGATACCAAGAGAAATAAATGTATTCCTCACAAACAGGGCTAATCAAAGGGGGCCATATCCCGTCGGTATAACATACCACCCAAGGCTGAATAAATATCAAGCTACTTGTAATGTTGCAGGTAAAAGTGAATACCTAGGCGTTTACTATGATATGATGGAAGCTTTTAAAGTTTATAAGGCCAGAAAAGAGCTTTATGCGAAGGAACTTGCTGCCATCTGGTTGGGCAGGATTGATCAAAAAGCTTATGAAGCTTTAATAAATTTTGAGGTAAGCTTGGGAGACTAGATTAATGAAACAAATTTACAACTGGGAAAATGCAACTGTGGCCGACTTTGAGGCTGACGGCTTGTTGAGGGAAGCTACAAAGATCCATGTGTTGTCTTGTAGGTTAGTTAGTGGGAAAAACATTAGTATTAAAGGTGACGATCACAACAGACTAAAAGACTTTTTTAAATATCATATCGACAACAGCATCCCAGTTGTATTCCATAATGGTAAAACTTACGACATACCGCTAGCTGAGAAGATTTTAGGTATAGACCTTTCCAACCTTATGGTTATTGACACATTAGCCTTAAGTTGGTATTTAAACTTTGATCGTAACAGACATGGATTAGGGACATTTCATGAAGATTATGGGATAGAAAAGCCTGTTATCGAAGACTGGGAAGGATTAACTTACGAAGAGTACGAGCATCGCTGCTCTACAGATGTAAGCATTAACGCATCCTTGTGGAATGATCTTAAACGTAGATTGATAGAGATTTATACCTCAGCCCAAGAGGTGATAGATTCTGGAGCTGTTGGGGGTAAAAGGTTAAGCTCTAATGAAGTATTGCATATTGATCAATATCGTGGTTCCTCTGTTACAGAGGCCATAAACCGAATCTTGACGTTCCTAATGTTTAAGATGGACTGTGCAAGGTTACAGGAAGATACTGGTTGGGGTGTTGACGAGGAGTTGCTTGATAGCTCAATAGAAATCCTGTCTGCTGAAAGTGTTAAGGCTAAAGCAGAGCTTGAATCTGTGATGCCAAGTGTTCCTAAATACTCTGACAGAAAATCTCCAGCAAAACCATTCCTAAAGAGTGGTGAACTGTCTGCATCTGGGCTTGCTTGGGAAGGAATTAAGAAGCTAATCGAGGCAAAAGAGGTTGATGAGCTTGGAAATCTAAAAGTTATTCCCTCAAACAAGGAGGGTGTAGTTAAATTATTAACTTCGTATGAAGATGCAAACGGAAACAGCCCAGAACAGATTAAGAATTTCCTATTCTCAAAGGGGTGGGTTCCTCAGACCTTCAAATATGAACGTGATGATGAAGCTTTTAATGCCTGGATTGCATCTAAGCCTAGAGAGGGGTCAAAGCGGGGAGAGTGGACAGCTTGGAAGAACTCTAGGCCAGAAGATAGAGCAATACCACAGATCACAGTGGCAGGCGAAGAAGGTAAAGAGCTTTGTCCATCCTTACTTGAGCTGGCTGAGGAAGTCCCTGAGATTAGGGTTTATGCCAAGTACTGTGTTCTAAAACATCGGCTAGGTGTGCTCAAAGGGTTTAAGAGGGACTTGTACAAAGGTAAGCTCCAAGCTCGTATAAACGGCTTCACTAATACACTAAGGGTACAGCATACAGAAATTGTAAATCTGCCTGGTGTAGATAAAGCTTACGGAGAAATTGTTCGTGGAGTGTTAGTGGCAGGGAAAGGGAGAATAAGTGTTGGGTCAGACTTAAGCAGCTTAGAGGACAGGGTGAAGCACCACTTTATGCTTCCACATGACCCAGCTTATGTGGCAACTATGCAACAGGATGACTACGATCCACACATCCTAATGGCTTTAACAGCGGGAATGGTGAGTGAAGAAGAGTTTGAGGCATTTAAGCGTGGGGTTAAGACTGAAAGTGTTAAGGCAGCTAGAAGGAAGGGCAAGACTACCAACTATGCTTCTGTATATAACGCTGGAGCGCCTAAGATAGCTCAGGCAGCAGGTGTTTCCTTAGCTGAGGGTAAGGTACTCCACACAGCCTATTGGGAGCTTAACTGGGCTGTGAAGGCCATTGCTGAAGAACAGGTGGTGATCGTAGATAGACGTGGAGATAAGTGGCTTGTAAACCCCATAAACGGGTTCTGTTATGCGCTTAGAAAGGAGTCGGACAGATTCTCTACCCTAGCCCAAGGTACAGGGAGTTACTTCTTCGATATGTGGGTAGATAGGATATTGGATAAGATGCAAGAGAAGTACAACAAGAAGACGTTAACTGCCAGTTTCCATGATGAAAATATCTTAGTAATTAGGGATTTACAGCAGTATAGGGGTGAGTTTAGTTCTATGATACAAGGGTCTATAGAAGAGGTGAATGAGACGTATAAACTCAGAAGGAAGTTAGGGTGTAGTACACAGTTTGGTTATAGGTACTCGGAGATTCACTAATAAATTTATTAGTGAGGTTTACCAACAAACCCCTTGACAACCCACCCAACATATGTAATAATACGTTAAATCAACAACATTAAGAGGAAACGATCATGTAAATTGAAGTAGGTAAAGTCTACAAGTGTGGTTATACGTTTGTGTATATTGAGTATAAAAGCCAAACACTCTCAAAGTGGCAGCAATATGATTACATAGGTATCGAGTGTACAGAGTCTGGA
>RXKB01000006.1 GCA_003963225.1 Candidatus Babelota bacterium | reverse complement strand
TATTTTTTTAAAAACATTTTGATTAAAAAGTTAAAAAATTATTTATATTTTTTAATGATACCATTATTTATATTAATAAGCAAAATTTATTAAAAATTTTACCAAGGCTTTATTTTTTCTTAATGGTACACTGATATGCATAAAAAATAGTATGTATAAAAATTATATTTATAAGAAAGAGACTGTAATGCATTATAAAGGCATTATTATATATAAAACAGCGTTCCACAGCAAAACAGCAATTCTTGATGAAAATAATACTATGCAACATGTTTTTATGGATGGTAAAAAGCTTCTTTCTATTGGATCCTATATTGTGTATACCAAAAAACAAAAAGGCGATGTTGCTTTTGGCGAGTGTGTTAGCATAGAAGACTTACCGCTAGCAATAGCCAAAGAAAACATCTATTTTTTACATCATATTTTTGAAATTATATATGCATTTACCCCCGTCGGCAAAACAATACACGGGCTTTTTGACCATGTACTTTTTTTGTATCATCAACCAACAAATTTTTATGTTGAAGATGCGCTTTGGAAAAAACTTTTTATTGGTAAAATTCTTTTTCTATTAAGTATTTATAAAGAAGAACAAAAATCTATTATTTCTTTTTTTCACAAAATTAATACACTGCCTATTGACAGAGTGACTATAGAATCTTTACATTTAGCAGAAGAAGAAGCGCTTAATAATTGGCTTCTTACTATTTTTGATATGCACCAGAAATTAAATAAATTTAAAACAACTTATTTTAGAGCCCACTGCGGAAAAATATGAAAAAAACATTTTGCATTATGCTTGTTGGTTTATGGCTAAGCTTAAATATACAAGCTGATAGCATTGTTGAAACATTTAAAAAAGCAACAGGTGTTAATTTTAATTCACCAACTGACCAACTTTTTATTGATTTTATACAAGATAAGCAAAATCAACTCACAAAACTACAAGATGAACGTATTGAAAGGCTCGCCAAAAAAGAAGAAACGGCTCAAAAACTAAAAGAAGAAATTGAAGAAATTGAAAACAACAATAAATCATTAGAACGCTCGTTAGTTTATTACCCTAATAATAAATACTTAAACAAAAAACTTTATCTTAATAAAGAAGCACTTCAAGTATTAAAAGATATACAAAGAGGACACGATGATCTTGAAACATTATCCACAACTTTTATTGAAGAGCTTAAAAAGTTTGTTGCAGATCCTGAATGTAAAAAATTTAAAGAAGAACGTCATTTAGAAAAAGTAGCTTATTATTCATTTGACGATTTGGATAATTGCAATAACATGATTGTTTCATTAGAAAGGCTTTTGGCTCAACTTGCAGAACAAGATAAAAATACACAAGTAGACCGTGAAAATAGAAAAAGAATGCTTAAAAGCATTGAAGAAGACCATGCAAAGCGCCTAAGTGATTTGCAAGATTTTGCAGAAAAACAAACTCAAAATGATCACTATGAATCACTCACTATTGAACAACAGGAAAAAACATTAATTGCAACAGAAGAACAGCTTTTTAGATACAAAAAAGACTTATACGAATTACGCATTCTAGAAAGTAAATATGCATCTGAAATGACTCAACTAAAATTACTTATTGAACGAATACATCTAGATATTTTAAAACAACATTTAAAAACAATAAAATCATCAATTAGAGTCACAGAGCCAGACCTAATTCATGCGCGTGAATTTTTAAACAGCCAAAAGAAAAACTATTTTACTCGCCGTGAACGATATCAGCATGAAAGAGATCGTCTTGCAAAAGAACAAAAAATAAAAGATTACTATCGCGACAACTTTGCAGCTGAAAACCAAATACCAACAGGCCCAGACCTAGATGCATGGCGTAGAGAACCAAAACAAACAGTTTCATCATATCTTTCTATAGTTTCATTAGGGACGTTAAACGCAGAAACTCTTTGGCTTGCCAAAGAACGAGACCTTTTAGAAATGCAACGCACCCTAGAAGATGAAAAGTTTAATTATATTGTTATGCAAACTACAGCAAAAGAAACCTACCATAAAATATCATTTCATAAATTCAGCTCAGGCGAAGAAATTTCTCAGACTATTAAGCAATATGAAACTCAAAAAGCAGACGCTCTGTCTACCCTTGCTATCTGTAAAGAACGCATCAGCACTGTTGCCGACCTTTTAAACCAACAAAAAAAAGTGTTAGATAATATTAACGACTGGAGAGAACGGGTTTATAAACAAAGAGATTATCTATTTAAAAATAATAACAATGAATACATACGCATTCTTGAAATGTTAAATAGCGCAGAAGATTTTGTAAAAAAACGGATTGATGTTTTAGGAAAACTAACTGGTGTATACTCAGGGATTATTTCTGAAGTAAACGGTACTATACGCTTAATTCTTTTTATTTTGGCAGAACTACAATCAACAACTATCTGGTATAGGCCAGAATATGCAATAACTTTACAAGGAATTAAAAATGTTGTTCCTGATATAATAACTTTCTTGAATGATATGAAAACATATCTTTTACGATTAGAATTTAAATCTTGGAAAAACCAAGTTTCAAACATTAATCAATGGACAATGCTGCTTTTTTTACTACTAATAAAAATTATTATTTTGCTTCTTATTATTATTAATATAAAAAATAAACTTCCTGCTTTATACAATTTCTTTCTATTACATGCAGATAAAAGCTCCGCTGGTCTTATTAAAACGAGTTGCTTTTTAGCAGGCTTATTGACTTATTTTATTCATGAAAATTGGATTGTTCTTGGGTTATGGATTATTGCCGCATCCACTTGTATGTTTTGGCTTTCTGATCCATATACTTATGCTTTTTTTGCCTTACTTTCTATCCCATTTTTACTTTTTATTATTAATAAATTTATCCACAAATTGATTAGCTTTAATGCAAGGCATGATTATGCAATTATTTCTTCTGATTTTCAAAAAAGATTTGTCATAGTATTTTCCATATTATTGTATGCAACAACCACTATTTTCTTTTTCAGACAGGCGTTTATACATATAAGTTATTACACAACAGAATTACCAACCATTTTACTTGCAATTAATTTTATTATATTCCAAATTTCGCTTATATCTCTTATTACCAAAGATCAAATTTTATCAATAATTCCTCAAAAAAATGAACTTTGGGGATGGATACATGAACAAGTAGATTACTATTTTTATCTTATTTTATTTTTCGTTATAGCAATTATTGTGATGAGCAATCCATACGTTGGATTTGGCAGGTTAGTGCTGTACATTCTTTCTGCATCTTTATATACGCTAGTCTTAACCAAGTTATTATTAGCAATATATCGCTGGTCTAAAAAAAGCGCTTCTGATTTATTTTTTATAGATGATGACGAGGTAGTGCGTGAACGATTTAATCACGCACGAACCTGGTTTGGATTGCTAATAATAGGATCATTTTTTTCTATTATATTTATTGGATGTATTGTCATTGCAAAAATATGGGGATGGCATATTGGCATCAGTGATATTGTTGATCTTGCATATAGACCATTATTACTAGAAGCAACAACGTATCCCATTACTTTGCTTTCTATTTTACAAATTATAGCATTTGTGATGCTTGGACTCGTTGCTGCTTATGCTATTAACCGTTTTGTATTAGATAAAATATTTGATTTGCTTGTGGTGGATGCAGGCGTACAGTATACTACTACACGCTTTATTCAATATTTTATCATGATTATATTTATTTTTTTTGGTTTTAAAAATGTTGGCTTAGGCGATTTAATAGGTTATTTAATTGGAGCACTTGCTATTGGTATTGGTTGGTATGTGCGCGAACCAATAGGAGATTTTGTTGCATACTTTATTATTTTAGTACAACGACCACTAAAAATTGGAGATTTTATTAAATTAGATAATGAAACTTTTGGATTTGTACGTAAAATTACACCTCGTGCTGTTATTATCAGAAAAAAAAATAGCACAACTATTGTTATTCCTAACGCTCAAATTATAAATAGGACAATCACCAATTGGAATTATGTGCGCAATTTTATAGCTTTTGATGATATTTTTATTATGATTGCCTACAAAGAAGATCCTCAAATAGTCAAAGATCTTTTACATAGCGCAATTGGGAACCACCCAAATGTTTTACGTAACCCAAAGCCTATGATCAGGCTTGAAGATTTTAGTGAGTTTGGTTACTTATTTTTAATTCGTGGCTTTGTAAGTTCAGCCTTCACACAAGATATGTGGGATATTGCAAGCGATGTACGTTTGTTAATTATTAAAACATTAAAAGAACATAATATAGAAGTCGCAGAATATTTTAGATTAATAAAAAACGGCAATACACAAAGACTAAATCCACAAGACCGCAATAGCATGTAACTATAAAAATAGCATAGGCTCTCTGAAGTATCTAAATACTTGAGCTTGGTTCAGGATTGTTTGCATCTATGTTTTGCAGAACAGTCTTTTCCAGTATATTTATTAAATCATTTGCACTTGGAGTCTTTAGCTTGGGAATATCAATAAAAACAAACCTTTAAAAAACACATCTCTGACACCAATTAAAAAAATACTTTTAATAAATAAAAACCAAAATGTTTTGACTTTTTTTATTTATTTATTATATTAATATTCATTAAGTGTATTTTTTAAAAATTTAAATTCTTTTTGAGTATGCGTTTTTTTACTTTTTTCATCTGTTTAGGTGTTATTTTTTTAGCTGGCCTTTCAATTACAGCATATGCCTTGCCTAACAACGTTGAAAAGCCAGCTTTTTTACAACATATGCTCGAAAATGATTCTATAGGTACTAATACAAAAAAAATGACTCCTCAAAAAGACTCAAAAAAAATACCTGCTCCTATCGAAGAAGACCTCCCTGTGAAAAAAAAAAGAAAGCTTTTTTTTATTAGTAAGATGGCTTACTCTTTGCTTAATATTATACAACAATCCGGAGGCAAAAAAATTTGGAACGCTATCTTGCCCAAGCATGTTCGCAGAGCACGCATTGTTAAATCATTGCAAGTATTGGACGCTTTAAGTTTTGTTATGGGATTTTTGGTCCTCTATACAATAGTAAATACACTCGCTAATAAAACAGATTTGTTATTTTCATACAGCTCATTGTTGTTTAATTCTATAAATGCATGGGGGCATAAGTCAGATCAGCTTAATCATGTAGCTGTCAACTTAAAAGAAGAGACAGAGGATGAACAATTCCCTTACAAAGGCAATAGCAATAGTCAAAATTACCCAATCGTACCTCACTGGGTGCCACCTACCTTTATAAAAAAATACAATAACATATAGCAACTTGCTTCTTTTTTAGCCATTGCATATACTATAATTAATATATGGTTTATACCCTACTTTTCTAACTAATTGTCATTTGACAATAAGGAGTTCATGTATGTTCAATAATAATGTCTCAGTAAATCAAACAAAGACAAGCGGCAACTTATTAGAAGCAGTATATGGATGGATGGCAGCCGCACTGGCAATTTCTGCTATAAGTTCATATATTACTTTATCTTCTTATTCATTTTTTGTATTTGTACATCAAAATCCAATAGCACTTTTTGCTGTATTTTTATTGCAAATTGGGCTCGTTGTTAGCTTATCTTCCATGCTTCCAAGACTCAGTTTTGCTGCAGCTCTCGGCATATTTTTTACCTATGCTGCAAGTGTTGGTGTTACTTTGTCGGCCATATTTTTGTTATACACAGCAGGATCTATAGCTACTACGTTTTTAACAACAGCCGGGATGTTTGGTTTTATGGCTGCGTATGGCCATTACACAAAGTCTGATTTAAGCAGCATGGGCAATATTTTACTTATGCTTTTATTTGGTCTTGTGATTTCTATGATTTTTAATATCTTTTTACAAAATCAAGTTCTCGATCTTGTAATGTCTGCTGTGGGCGTGGTTATATTTACTTTATTAACAGCATATGATGCGCAAAGAATAAAAAACTTTATACAGCAACAAAGCAGAGCTGGCGATCAAGACATGGGGTATAAAATTACCATTCTAGGCGCCTTAATGCTTTATTTAGACTTTATTAATCTTTTTATATACCTTTTACGATTTATGGGCAAACGAAAAGAATAAATAAATTGTAAAAAGCATTTATAAAAAGGGAAAAAATGAAGCATCTATTATCAATTACTAGCACAGTATTATTAAGTTTATTTTTTGGTAATTCCTACATCAAGTTAGTTGCAGATAATGAACTACCAAAAAGAGCTCAAAAACAAGCTTCTGCATTGGTAATAGAAAATAGCGCGAAAAATAATCAAGAGTCTGCTTTAAAAACTCGTTCTAAAAAAAATAAAAAACCTATATCAGAACTTGCAACTGAAGATATAGTAAAAGAAGCTCAAACTCTTTTTATTAAAGGGTTTGATATACAACAAAAAGAACAAGCTGTTGTTGACCTTGTCAATCGTGGATCAGCTTATTTGCAAGCGCATGAACTTGCAGACTCTTGTAATACCTTTTCCAATTCTCGAGACTATATTTCTGGCGAGGTGTACCTTTTTGTATTAGACAAAGAAGGAAGAATTATTGCACATGGTGAACAGCAGCAGCTTATCTTTCAAAATTTGTACTATGCAAAAGACCAGTTCGGCACGCTTTACATTCAAAATCTCATTAAAACTGCCATTCCAGAGGGAGTCTGGACATCATATGGATGGCGCAATGCAATAAAAAGAGCGTACATTAAAAAAATAAGTAAAGATGGACAAGATTTTATTATTGGCGCCGGTTATTATCCGCACACAAAATCTGATGCCGTTGTTAACATGGTCAAAGCAGGCGTTGCTCTTTTTAACGAAACATTAAAATTAGGATATAGTGTTAGTGAGCCATTCAGTAGTATGAACTATCCTTTGCACTCAATATTTACCTATGGAGATTTATATTTATTTGCTTTAGGTTTTGATGGCACTGTATACGCCCAAGGAGATCGGCCAGGTTTAACAGGAACTAATGCATTAGAATATGTTGATACAAACGGCGTATATCCGAACAAAGAAATTATTAATAAACTTAAACTAAAAAATGCTGGTGAAGGCATATGGATTAAATACACATCAAAAAATGCCCTTAAAAAAGTATACGCAGAAAAAGTATTAGACAACAAAGGCAATAGCTATTTTATAGCATGTGGTTATTATCCAGAAGCAAGCGAAGATGCAGCAGTCAATTTAGTGTCAAAAGCTTTTCAGTATGTTGAAGGACACGGAAAAACAGCTTCAATTGATGTTTTTTCAAGCAAGCGGGACAACACTTATCGTTACGGTGATCTAAGTATTACGTTGTACGACAGCAAAGGAACCATTGTTGCATGCGGTGCAAATGATGAACTCATTGGCAAAAATGCATTTAATGATAAAGATGAAGACGGCAATTTATATGTGCAGCGCATTTTACAACAGGCAAAATCTGGAGGAGGCTGGGTGCCATGCAAAATAAAAAATGCTTACCAATCAATTTATGTGGAAGAAGTAAAAATAGGGATTGACAAGTACGTGCTAGCATCAGGCATTTATGCAGTTTCTAAAAGTGAGACCATGGTCATACTAGTCAAAAGCGGTATAGCCGCTTTACAATCAGCAAAAGTTGCACAAGATGCATTTGCTTTGTTTATTGATCCTAATGGAGGCTACATTCGAGGGGATTTAAAACTTTTTGCGTTTGACACCAGTGGCATATGTTTTGCGTGGGGAGACAACCATCAACTTGTTTGGAAAAATATTAAAGATTGGGAAGATCAAAAAGAGCAACAATTTATAAGAACCATAATTGAAGCAACACAAGTTGGCCCAACCAAAACAACGTTTACTTTTAATGACCGCAAAGCAATTGCACATGCCGAACGTATTGAAAAAGATGGAAAAATATATATTATTGGCTCAAGTTTTTATCTATGAATGTAGAGTAAAAATCACCTACTAAAACTCAATAGTTTACGGATAGCACCTTTTTAGGGATTCGGTATAAAAACACCTGCCAACATTATACCCACAGCGAGTAAAAGAATAAAATACTTTCCTCCTTGTATATACATTGACTCGGATTTTGAATTTTTTTCTTCTTGCTCTGCAGATTTTTGTTCTTCTTTTACAGCAGGGACTATATCATTTTTAGTAAGTGGGGTCATAGGAGTTTGCGAACCTTTGGACATAAAGCTTGGCCCTGCATTAAAATCATTTTGCACCATGCCAAACATTATTAAAAATAAAAAAAGCATATTGCTCATTTTTTCATAGATACCTTTTATTATTGATTATTATTATAATACACATTAGTTATTTTCAAATAATCCAAAATTAGAATAAAAAAAATTATTATTTATAGTAATTACACCTGCTTAGCTATTACTGCAGGCACAACAACGTCACTTTTTGGATTATGAAAAAAATAAAGCCCAAGCAAAATACTTACCCCTGCAAGTAGTTGTAAAAAGGTCACGGTACTGCCCCAAAAAAGCCAGCTGTACAATCCAACGCACAAAGGGTTAAGATACTCTGCCATTGCCAACATAGTCATTGAATGCTTTTTTAATAAATAAGTATGCCAAATTTTCCCAATAATATTACTTATAAATATTAAAAGTAACAGATTGGGGACAAAAATATATGGATTGCCAATAACAAAAGATTTTTTCATTAATAATATAGTCAAAAAAGCCAAAAAACCTGTTCCAATATTTGAACAAGCACTTATTAATACTGGATCATAACTATACATTGTAATTAATTTTTTAGTACACATTACGCCATAACAATGTGCTCCTACTGCGCATAATAAAGCAATAGCTGGTAGACAAAAAACCTGTTGCACAGGGAAAAAAGTTGCATTTTGACAAACAAGAAGCGGAACAATAGCAAAAAAAGTAATTGCCATGCCAAGATACTGCTTTGCAGTAAATCGATGATTAAAATACATATAATCATATAAAGCTGCCCAAATAGGGGTTGTTAAAAATAAAAATGCCGCATGAGTTGGACTTATATATTGTAACCCCCAATATTTCAACACATATTTTAAATAGCTCCCAAACACAATTTTATGCCCAAAAAGTAACAGATGTTCTTTTTGAATGACAATAATTTTTTTTTTCTCGATCCACAACCAAGAAAAAAGAATCAAAAAACCTGCACAAAACATGCGCAAAGTAGTCAAAGTTAAAACTGACGACTGCTCAAGCAACAGCTTATTTAAAGGAGTTGAGCATGAAAAAAGCATTTGTAATAAAAGAATATCAATAAACATACAAACTATAAAAAAGGTTGAATTATACTTTTAGTGTATAATCCAACCTTTTTTTATGCAAATATTTTAAAATAATGCTTAAGCGTACCGCAACTTTTTGACTGCTGTCATATTATTAAGATTTAATAAAATATCTAGAAACCTTTTTTATAAAACCAAAAACACCTTCTTTTTCTAGCTGTTCATAAAGCTCACGATCATTATTTGGGTCAAGTACGCCTTCTTTTTCTAGCCCTTTAACTATATCAGCAACATTTTTAACAACATGTCCCTTGATGTTTTTTTGTTTTGCTTTTTCTATATTGACCGGTTTGTCATCAAAAAAAATATACTCTTTATCAGCCAAATTGTGTGAATCTAAAAGAGATATTAACCTTGTATAATACTCTTCTTGAGGCTTTTCAAAACCATCTGCAAAATATACATTGTTTTGTTGATCTGGTTTAGCCTCAATAATTTGATTAACTAATTGTTTAAATTCTTCTGGCAAATTTGACTGATTATTCATTTGCTCTTTCCATTTTTGTAAACTTATTTTTGTTGGATGAGTAACTAATGTACACGTTGGATACATAGAAAATGCATTTTTATACTTTGCATCCATTGATTCGGCAACATGTTTATAAGAGGTATAATCTTTATTTGTTGCATACACTATTGCATATCCTTTTTGTTTTAAATAAGCAAGTAAAGTGTTGGCGCCAGTCATAAAAACTGCATTATCCCACACGGCTTTGAGTAGTTCAGGTATTAATTGTTGAAAATGATAATCATTGTTCACATACAAACCATAAAATGCAAATGAAGTAGCAGCACCGCCAGGTGAAAATTCATCAGTCTTTATTGCTTTAAATCGCTTATTTCCGTATTTATCTTTTGCTCTACTTGATTTTAAAAACATTAAAGTGCCAATATTTCGTGGAAAAGCTTTCCATGCAATAGAAAGATAAGCTTTTAGATTAACTTGAATTAACGTATCATCTAAATCAAATATAATAACTTGTTGTTGAGGATCATTTTTTAAAGACATCCCAAACAAATTATGCATAGAAAAAATACAGCAAATAAAAAGATATAAGTTCATTTTTACTAATATATTTTTAGTGTAGTTCATTTGCATACAAACCTTTCATTTGTAGGTCGTGAATATAAAACTATATAACTATATTGCATAAACGTGATTATTCAACGCCTTGACTTACTATTTTCTCACTGATTCAAATTTCCAGTTATATCCTTCTGGGACATATTTTTAAGGTTTTATTTTTTTATCTAACATTGGGTAAAATTCAGGTGATTCTGGTTGATAATTTTTACACTAGGCAATAACATCCTGAGATTTATGCACCTTAATAGTAACGTCAAACAAAAATACATCTATTTGGTAACATTTTTCTTTGAATTAATTTTTGAGTCTAAGCAGAAGATCAATATCATCACCACAGGTCAAAACAACTTGCTTTTTTTCTTTGTTATTTAAAAAATAAAGTAGCGCATCTGTATCAATACTATTCACATTATTTTGAGTATAATAATCAAAAATTTTTAGTAGCCGATCCTATAATCCAGGATATTTTGTTGCCGCATATAAAAACACACTGTCAGGGCCATGTATTACCAAGTTATTATAATGTAAATCACCACTTTCATCCCTATTCGACCACATAAAACGCAACCCTTTAAACGCAGAAAGACTTGTTGCGCACGTTCCTAAAATTTTTAATGCTAATCTTGGCTTACATAGTTTTTCAATAGTACGTAGTTTCAATTCTACAGCTAAATCAGCAAATAATGCTTCTGCTGCCATGGAAGCAAATAATGCATTTTTTCATATAGAAACCCCTGGGTACATATTTTATTAATTATATTTACAATTTTAATATTACTTTAAAAAATAAAATTTACCAACCTAGGGCTTTATTTTTAATATTTACCAGGCAAAGTAAAAATAAATTTTCAGTTATAAAATTAAGAAATGGATTAAAATCGCTTTCAACGCTATTTTTAGCTTTTTGCTACACATTTTAAAAACCGCCAAAAATACAAGCAATCTCTTTTTGCTGGCCAACTTGGCATTAAAAACTAGACCATCTTGTATTTCTATAGTACAAAAGATATGTATTGTATTTTTGATAAATATAGGAATATTCATGCAATTCGATCCACAAAAAACTATTTTTTTAATTGATGGGTCATCTTTTTTATACAGAGCTTACTATTCTTTACAACCATTGCATACTTCAACCGGGCAAACTGTCCAGGCGGTGTACGGATTTATAAGGATGTTAAAGAAGCTTACAGATTCATTTTCCATGCATTATGCAGTAGTTGCATGGGATAGCAAAGGACCTACAACCAGGCACGAAATATACCCGTCCTACAAAGCAACAAGACAAGCGCCCCCTGATGATCTATTTGTACAAAAAGAATATATCCAAGAGTTCATTGAGCTGATAAAACTTAATTCTATCGCTAAACAAGGGGTAGAAGCAGATGATTTACTCTATTCATTAGCTATTAATTTTAAAACAGAGGAAAATACTGTTGTATTAGTAACATCTGATAAAGACATGTATCAACTGCTTGATGACAAAATAGTAATGTATGATGCAATGAAAAATGAACTGATAACAAAAGACAGTTTTATTGCCAAAAAAGGATATCCCGTTGAACGGGTTCCTCTTTTTTATGCTTTAACAGGTGACAGCTCAGATAATATTCCCGGTGTTGCAGGGATTGGCAAGGTAGGCGCTACTGAATTAGCCCAACAATTTAGCTCGCTTGATGAGCTATATAATCATGTGAAAGAACTAAAGCCGAGACTTAAAAACGCCCTTCTTGCAAATAAAGAAAATGCTTATCTTAGCCTGGAACTTTTTATGTTGCGTTATTATAATCTATCAATTACAAAAGAAGATTGTACCTTTTCTGCAAAGCAATTTCAGTACGCCATGCCACTGTACCAAAAACTTGAATTTAACTCTTTAATGAAACAGTTTGAAGTGCCAACAGCACCATTAACTCAACAAAATTTTATTGCAAACAATCCAGAACCAGCAACTGCTTCAAGTGAAGATTTAAAAAAATACTGGAAAACAAAAAATTTACATCTTGTTACCAATCAACAAGATCTTGCAAATCTGTGCACGCTTGTTTCAAGCCATCAAATATGCGCAATAGATACAGAAACAAATGGAAACCATCCTTTAGAATCAATACTTGTTGGTATTTCTGTCTCTATTGATGGCGATCATGCGTATTATGTCCCTTGCAATCATACGACAACCGAACAGCAACTTAGCCAAAATCAAGTATTTGAGCATCTACAACCATTACTAGAAAATCCTAAAATCAAAAAATATATGCACAATGCCAAGTTTGACCTTTTAGTTTTTAGTGGTCAAAAAATAGAGGTCCAAGGACTTGTAGGAGACACCATGATTCAAGCACGATTGGTCAACCCTGAATGGCAAAAAGTGGGGCTTAAAAACTTATCTCAATTTTATTGCAATGAACAAATGCTAACATTTGAACAAATAGTCTCTGCACACAAATATAATACATTTGCTCAAGTCATGCTTGATGATGCAACATTGTATGCTGCAACTGACGCAAGACAAACTATGAAATTGGCACTACTATTGAACGACCTGCTTGTTACACAAGGCCTTGAAAGCTATTATCACAAAATTGAACACCCACTTATTACCGTTCTTTATGGGATGGAAAAAGAAGGGGTATTTTTTGATGCCGCTGCACTGGCTAAGCTAGGAGAAACAATACAAAAAACTCTTTCTGAGCTTGAAATTGAGATAAAAAAATATACTAATACAGAGATTAATTTAAACTCCCCCCGCCAAGTCGAACAGTTATTATTCAAAGAACTTGGCCTTCCCCCGCAAAAAAAGAGTGGTAAAGGAACGGCCTATTCAACTGACCATTCAGTATTACAAGCCCTTGCACCACTACATCAAGTACCTGCACTACTTTTGCAGCACCGCGAACTTTCTAAAATTAAAAACACCTATGTTGATACACTGCCAAGCTATATCAATACAAAAACTGGTAATATTCATACAAGTTTTAGCCAAACAATGGTTGCAACTGGCAGACTTTCAAGCTCAGAACCGAATTTGCAAAATATCCCAGCTTCTGGAATCGGTTTAGAAGTGCGTGCAGCTTGCAAAGCAAAAAAAGATCATGTTTTTATAGCTGCTGATTATTCTCAGATTGAGTTACGTGTTTTGGCTCATTTAAGCCAAGACCAAGCCTTATTAGATGCATTTGCCCAAAATAAAGATATACACACACAAACGGCTAGCGGCATTTTTGGTGTATCTGAAAGCCAAGTCTCCCAAAACCAACGGCAAATTGGCAAAAAAATTAACTTTAGTATTTTGTATGGACAAGGGGCATATAGTTTATCGAAAGAACTACATATTTCACACGCAGAAGCACAAAAATACATAGACGGGTATTTTGCCCAATACGCCCAAGTAAAACCATGGATGCAATCGATTATACAAGAAGCACAACTCAATGGATACGTAAAAACATTTTGGGGCAGAAGACGACATATTGCCAATATAAATCAAAAAAACCAAGCATTGGCAAAAGAAGCACAACGAATTGCAGTCAATACAGTTGTTCAAGGAACCGCGTCTGACATAGTAAAACTAGGCATGATTGGGCTACAAACTGCCCTTGCACAGCTATCACCAGCAAGTAGCATGGTTCTACAAATTCATGATGAAATCGTTATCACAACTCCTATTGAAACGAAAGCAACTGTATGCGGATTAATGACTGATTGCTTAGAAAAAGTACCTTGTGATTGGGCAGTTTCATTTAAAGTTGGCATACGCGTTGGTATAAATTGGAAAGAAGTTAGTAAATAAGCAATCTTGACTTTTTTGGATAACATGAAATAATACTCTGAAGAGATCATTAATATATTAGTCATTAATCAAAAATCAATTTTCATATACATTTTTATTAAAAACGTTATAAATTTTTAAAGGAATTACGGTGGCAACAAGTAAATCTGGCGGTTCTACTCAAAATGGTCGTGACAGTATAAGCAAACGTTTAGGCGTTAAAATTTTTGATGGGCAAGAAGTTTCTGGTGGAGAAATCTTAGTACGTCAACGCGGAACAAGATTTCATCCTGGTAACGGTGTTGGTCGTGGTGGAGATGATACCTTATTTGCAATGGAAGAAGGGACGGTTTCTTTTCATTATGGCGCAAAGGGTCGTCGTTATATTTCTATAATTCCTTTGCAGTAGGCATGCTTGATCAAGCGTTGCTATCTTGCTATAGTTATTCCATCAATACATTTAAACTTAATTTGGAGAGCTTGTGATTCAATTTATTAAGTACCGTATGTGGATTGCAATATCCTCTATGCTTTTTCTTGGTTTTTTCTTGGTTAGCGCATTGTATCACTATAGCCAACAAGGTAAAGTGTTTTTGTATAGCATTGATTTTACAGGAGGAACACAGGTATTACTTAAAAGTAGCTCCGCACTGCAAAGTGACGCAATAAGAACCAGGCTATCAGAATATGGATGGCAAAATGTTGATATTCGCTTTTCAAGCAATAATGAATGCATAATTAAAGTACAAGATTTTGCAAGCGATGCAAAAGGTCTTGGTGAAAAAATTAAACAAGCCGTTCAAGAAACAGTAACAGAAGGGACTGTAGAATTATTGCAAAGTGAAGGTGTTGGGCCAGGCATAGGAGAAAGCCTACGCATGAAATCACTGCGTGCAATTATTGTTTCGTTAATAGCAATGCTTTTTTATATAGCATTCCGTTTTTGGTCGTTTGCATTTGCAATTGGTGCAGTCATTGCATTGTTGCATGATGCAATTGCGATGCTTGCGATGTTATATTTTTTCAATAAAGAAATTTCTATGAATGTTATTGGCGCTATTCTTGCCGTTCTTGGCTATTCTATAAATGATACTATTGTTATTTTTTCTAGGATACGACAAGATTTAGCACGCAATACCAATAAGCCACTTGATGAAGTTGTCAATGAAAGCATAAATCGTACTTTGACTCGTACTATGCTTACTAGCATTTCTACAGCATTGCCGGTAATAGCAATGTTATTATTTGGTGGTGAAGCATTATATAACTTTTCTTTTGTGCTCATAGTAGGGATTATTTTTGGCACCTATTCATCAGTTTACATTGCAAGTCCTATTATGATGTTGTTTTATGATGAAGATAAAAATAAATAATATAATTTAAAAAATGTATATATTAATATAGTAAACACAAGAGCAATAGACAGTGAAAAAATTGCTCTTGTGTTATTTACGTCCTATTTCTTTATGATTTTTACTATAAATCATATCTACTATTCTATTTTAACTATTTTTCAGGAGTTTGCATGATGTATACAGAATCAAATACTGGGGGTTCTTGTGATAAGTGAAAATGAAAAACAATTAACAACAACTGAGCCTAATGGAGAGACACAAGAACAAATAATTGTAACAGACCAATCAGAAAGAGATAAAAATTTAGAAACAGTGTCTGAAAAAGAAACCACCAGACCTCAGACACGCTTACGCCAATCTGATACGCATCAGAAAAATCAACACACTAATTATCGTAGCCGTAATGCTTCGGGAGAGAGGTCTACCTATACACGTCGAACCTCTAGCAATAATCAAGCTGTTGATGCTACCAATACTAATAATACCGGAACGAATGAAAAACAACAAACACACCATCATCAACCAACAGCACCAGTACAAGACGCTCGCCCTCTTGAAGAGCGTTCATTAAGTGAACTTGTATTAGTTGCAAGACGGCTAGGTATTATAGGTTCAACATTAAAACCACGCATCGAACTTATTGAGCGTATTAAATACGTTCAAGCGCATCCTGAAATGGAAATGGAAGTGGAGGGAGTATTAGAAAAATTACCAGATGGTTTTGGTTTTTTGCGTTCAGCTCAATATGATTATGTTTCGGGGCCAGATGACGTGTACATTTCTCCGTCACAAATTAGACGATTTGGATTACGTCCTGGTGATATGATTAATGGAGTTATTCGCAAGCCAAAAGAAGGTGAAAAATACTTTGCCCTATTAAAAGTAAGTAAAATAAATTATCAAGATCCAGCAGCGCTTATAGATCGTCCTCATTTTGATAGATTAAGCCCTTTGCATCCATTTAAACGTTTTACATTAGAACATGAACCATTAAAATTAGCAACACGTATTATGGATCTTTTCACCCCAATTGGCAAAGGTCAACGAGGCTTAATAGTAGCTCCACCCAAGGTAGGGAAAACATTATTATTAAAAGAACTTGCTCAAAGCATTATTGCAAATCACCCAGAAGTATTTTTAATTGTGCTATTGGTTGATGAAAGACCTGAAGAAGTTTCAGATATGAAGCGCACTGTCAAAGGTTTTACAGCAGAGGTTATAAGTTCTACATTTGATGAAACAGCTGACAGACATGTACAAGTAGCAGAAACTGTACTTGAAAAAGCAAAACGACTAGTAGAATGCGGGAAAGACGTTGTAATATTACTAGACTCGTTAACCCGTTTAGCCCGCGCTTACAACACTATTGCTCCTGCATCAGGCAAAATTTTAACCGGTGGTATTGACGCAAACGCTCTGCAACGCCCAAAAAGATTTTTTGGTGCTGCTAGAGCAACAGAAGAAGCCGGATCATTAACCATAATTGCAACTGCAATGGTTGATACTGGTTCGCGCATGGAAGAAGTAATCTATGAAGAGTTTAAAGGTACTGGCAATATGGAAATGCATATGTCACGTAAACTTTCAAATCGGCGCGTGTTTCCAGCATATGACCTTCCTATTTCAGGAACCCGCCGAGACGATCTATTGCATCCTGAAGAAGATCTTAATAAGATTTGGATTTTACAAAAATTCTTATCAAATCTAAATAACATAGAAGCTATGGAATTTTTAATAGAAAAAATGAAAAAATATAAAACTAATAGAGAGTTTTTAGATTCAATGAACAAAAGAGAAAACAATATTAATCAAGTATAAAAATTAGTTTTTGTAGACTTATTATTATACTTACAACAGTGGATACAGCTTCTTAAAATTGTGCATGCGTAATACACCATTCTTTAACAAGCTGTTCCAGAAAATCTAGATGTCTTTTTGCTTGTTTTAATAATGCATAGTCAGGCAATAGTATTCCGGGCAGCTTGTTAATATGCCATTTTTCTAATCTATTTACAAAACTTATATATTGTTGAATGCAGTTTTTTTCTTCTTGTAAAGCAATAAAAAACTGAATAATAGGGTTAATTTTATTAGTAGGCTGCGCAATATTAAAATAACGATTTTGCAAAGCTTCAATCAATTGTTGAGCAAGCTTGTGATGCTCTACTGTATACAAAGTATCAATTGATAATCCGTTAGTCCAATTGTGCCACCTTTGCTTGTCGCTCATAAAATAATTAATATGTTGTATGTATAATATAAACGATGTGTACCCACCTATCACAGCGTAGATTGCATATCTATATTTATATTGATAAACATGGTCATACAACGCTGTCCACAAGCTTTTACCTTGCTGAAAAGCCAAATCATAATATGAAACAACCATCTGTTTGCATAATGCATATGAAAAAGCAGTTGCATAACTGGTACTGCTTGTCTGATTTGCCTGAGTAGTATTTACTGTAAGGTATATTGGCTGCCCAGCTACATGTTCTTGGGCATTTGCAGTCAAAAAAAAAGATATTGCACTTATTATATATATTACTTTCTTCATAATTAAACTCACTGTATCAAAATAAACCTGCACTAAACTAGTAAAAAAGCATAAATCGTAATAATGTTTAAAATAAAGGCATTTTTTTCTTGCATTAATGTTAAAATGATGCTTACAATAATACATCAATATATGTTTTTGAGGAGCTATGGCAGACTGGTCTAGTTTTATAATACACGAATGGCAATGGGCACTAACCTGGGGGTGGTATCAATTGGCATTAGGAGTTTTTTGTTCGATTGGCATTTTTATGAGTATAAGAAGGTCAAAAAGCTTGCCAGCTTTAATTTTGGTTGTGATTTCTTACTGGAGCACTTTTGTAGTATATTTAATTTTCATGTTGCTCATGTCAATTTATATGATAAAAGTCGCTCAAATCCCTGTTACCATTATTGCCAACAGTGCTGTTATTTTATGTTCCGGCATTCTTTTTAGTTTGTTACAAGCATTTTTTTTACATATTACTCATCAATTATATCGCGTGAAATTACAATGTGCTCTAGGCGTAACATTAGCAGGCAATAGCGTTGCAGCTATTATTACTTTTATTGCCGCTTATGCTATGCGTTCAAACTATATACATGAGCTTATAGCATCATTACAACAATCAATGATATGAGAAAAGATAAATGAAACCTGCATCTGATTTATTAAATGCTGAACCATCGCAACAAGAGATGGAATTGCTGATTGAAAAATGGTACCAACAAATTTCAGAGCATAAAAAAAATCTTATAGAGCAGGTATTGGCTCAAAGAACACGATATGTAACCGTGGCTTTAGAAGATGTTTTTCAACCATTTAATGCAAGTGCTATTATACGCACTGCAGAAATATTTGGCTTGCAAGACATGCATGTCATTAGTGTAAAAAATCAGTTTAAACCAAGCATTGGCATTTCCCGGGGTGCTGTTAAATGGTTGAATATCAAAGAATATGAACACCCTGCAAGCTGTATTGCACAATTAAAAAAACAAGGCTACATAATTGCAGCAACGTGTCTTAACGAAAAAAGCATTCCTATTCAAGACCTACCTGTTAATCAAAAAACAGCTTTGCTATTTGGTAATGAACTGGTAGGTCTTTCAAAAGAAAGCATAGCTCTTGCAGATATACCTGTTCATATTCCTATGTATGGATTTACTAAAAGCTTTAATGTTTCTGTTAGTGTAGCTCTTTGTTTGCAACAGCTTATTGCCAAAATACGTACATCGCCAACGATACCCTGGCGGTTGAATGATGAAGAAAAACGTGCTATTGAATATCGATGGTGTCAGCAGTTAATAAAACGTAAATAAAGACAGTACTAAAAAATAATGAAGGTATATAATGATTAAACATCTCTTAAAAAAGTACAGTATATTAATAGTCTTTGCTTTTGTTATAAACCATACTGTTTCTCCGATGCAACAGGAAAAGTGTATAAATAATGATCTTCAAAAAATTGCAGCAACTCATTCCGTGATGGTGTTTCATGCATATGATCAATATCAACAAAAAAAAAATCGCAAATCATTTGAAGAACTATTTTTTAAAGACGATATAGAAACAAATGGCTTATGCGGATTATTCAAACTAATTCGCCATCAAATACCAAACGAAGTAACCAATTCCTGGGTATTCTATTCGATTTGCGGGCAAACAGGATACAAAAATAAAACAACTTCTTTAATTGGCATGATTGGACACAACAAGAACGAAAATATTATTACCATAAGCTTTAGAGGATCACAATGCCTATCTGACTGGGAACACAATTTTAATGACCAATCAAAAAAAATTAACGATACTCAAGGTATTAAAGCTCACAGCGGCTATCTTGATATTATAAATAATATTAAGGACGATATAAAGAAGCAAATCGAAAAATTACTTGTTTTAGATATTAAAATTATAGTAACTGGCCATAGCCTTGGCGCAGGAGTTGCTTCTCTTATTGTTCCATTTATTCATACTATCGCAAAAAACCATAACGCTAATATTCATTTAATAACATTTGGTGCTCCATATGTAGCAAAAGAAGATTATCGAAACTGGCTTAAAAACAACAATATTACAGTCACAACATATATGAGAAAAAGAGATTGGATTCAATTTTTACCTTACGTAAGAACTAATTTTAAAAACAATAAACCACTTTCTGATATTATTTGGTTGCACCATTTTAATAAGATATTATGGCCGGCTGTGCATCTTATGCCTGAATATCTAAAAGGTCTTTTATTATATTTACCCAATGAAAACAGTCAATATAATCACACAGATTACGTTAAAATTGAAACTTCTTTACTAAAACCTAAAAATATTCTTGTACTAGGGGTATGCCTATCGCTTGCCCTTACGTTCAATGCTCATCTCTTTTATGAGGACCCAACAAAACTGTATACCAATGCAATTAAATTGGCAATATAGCCATTTTTAGCTTAAGCATTAAATTCATCACGATAAAAAATATACAGCCCCATAAAAACAGTCACCGTTGAAGCATAAAAATGCCAGGTAATTGTTTCATGCAAAAATAAAGCACCAAATAATGCGGCAAAAATAGGTGTTAAAAAAGATGCAAATGCCATAAGCGTTGCCGAATATTGTTTTAATAAATGACCGTATAAATTATGGCAAAAAACATTACTGACAAGCACAACATACATCAGCAAAAATACAAATTCGTTAGAATGATTAAGCGTTGGTAAATCTTGTATAAACCATGCTGTGGCAAGTGCCAATAACCCACCACTGGTCATAGTAGTACCGGTAATAAAAGTTGGGTCATACTTTTTATAACGCACTAACTTTTGCACGACTATCCAACTATAACTATGCATAGCAGCAGACAAAAGAGCAGCACATTCAGGCAATGAAAAAAATAAAAACACAGATCTTCCCATTTCTGAAGAGGTATTACTCATTAAAATGGGAATCATGCCAATAAATCCTATCAATAACCCAGCCCATTTATTTCTAGAAAGCCGTTCGTTATACAAAAGATAAACATATAATGATGAAAGAAAAGGTTGTATATTAAATAAAAAACAGGTTTTTGATGAAGAAAGATACGCAAGCGCCCAAAAACGCAATATGTAGTTTGCATAAACGCCAAAAAATATAACCTGAGCAAGCTCTTTCCAATCGGCAATATTGCATACAATTTCTTTTTTTCTACTTTTAATTAAAAGGTATACAAGAACTATTACTCCTCCCAAAAGCATACGTAAGCCGGTCAAAAAAACTGGGCTAGTTTGTGTGCTTAAAAATTTACCAGTAGTAAATGTACTTGCAAAAAGAATGTGCAATAATAAAATAAGAGTCATTCAAAAACTTTATATAAAAATATATTTAATTTAGTGTAGCTTTTTTTGTATTTATTACTATGTTTCATCAAGCACATTCTTTGTATTGTACTGTTTACCGACAATTAGCATTATGGATGGAGCAACAAAAAAAAGTTTTGAAAGGTTAATATAGCAAAAGCTGATATTTTTTGCGGTAAGAACAACCACTAAACACGATATAGGAAAGTAAGCATTGCATTAAGCCATGGTAAAATTTTTTATTGGCAAATTTTTTTCAGTTGATGTTTGATTGTTTACACTTGGATTTTGCAAAGTAACATGTTTATCATGTAATAAATAACAATCGTACATTGACTTGCAAATGTCTAATCCCCATTGAAAAGTTTTTTATGGCTGGAGTATGGATGTAACAATTATCTGCAAAAACATGCAACCCTAGATTAATTGGATTGCAAAAAACAAGTTGTAGATAATCAAACTGCAATCCGTATATATTGCCAGTTAACAACAACAACGAAAGAAAGCTTTTTTTACACCAATAAACTGCGAGATGCAATACCTATTGCTATGAACCCAAAAAACATTTTTTTCCCAGCGGCCTTACTTAACACGCAAGAACTATTATTTTTAATGGTAACATCGGAAACATTGTATAACTTTTAGTAAATTTTACAATATAGAAAGCCTTTTTATATCTTGCTTTCATAAAAATAAAAATTATACTATTGAGCAAACAATTTAGAATGCACTAGGAGTATTATGCTTATTATATTTATTATATTATCAAACTTAGTTGTAGATATATACGGTATGAAAAGAACCGAAGAAAATTACAATGTTACACTGCCTTATATACCAGAACATGAAGCTCAACATTATCTTATAACCTATACAGAAGCATCTGATGCACTAGAGAGTCAAAATCATTATAATAATCCAGTCTATACACAGGATATAAATAATACAGTTTTTCAAGCAGCTAAAAAAGATCTAGAGGAAATATTTGCTTATTTTCGGGACCGCCATGAATTTTTTTTATTGCATTTTATCGAAAATCAAAAAAATTCAAATGCAATACAAAAACCCGATCTAGTGAAAAAAGAAAACTATTATTTATTCAAACAAAGAATCAAGGAGCTTAGTAATGCAACAAAAATGTATCAAGAAGCAGCAAATAATTTACTAATTAAAGCATTGCTTAATGCCTTAAAAAATCATAATCCAGAACACCTGGCGCATTGTATGAAATCGTCATTTTATAGAAAAAAACTACATATCCAATTACCACAGCATCAGGAACCGCTTTCTCAACTAATGTATATGCTTTTATTTCCTCAGCTCAATGATGGTTCGACAGAAAAATGTCTTGAAACCTTAGCACCTCAACCTAATGAATGCCATACTATTACTAATTATTATTTTGATTATATAAAAAAATTTAATATTTTATTGACTATTTGCCGTTATGGATATACTGATCCATTGAATATATTATCTGAAGAAATGCCTAACAAAAATAGCACTAAGTTGCAATATGCATGCAGGACATGGAAGCCAGCATGTTTACTAAAAATGACTGAACTTTATAGAGATAATAACAGCTTAAATAAAGTTCAGTCAATATTCTTACATCAGCTAGATGAACGGAGTAAATCGCAAGCAAATGAGCAAGATACTCCTGAAGAAAGAGCACAAATAGAAACACTAATAAACTATATAACAGCTATCAGTAATAACATATAATCTTGTTGTATAAAAGCTTAATTTCATTAGCGATTTTACTCGTTTGAGTATATATTTATTAAAACAATTTTTAGTAAAGATATACTATGTCAAGCATTAAACATCTTACATTATCTGAAATACATAAAATTGCTGCAGGTCAAGTAGTTGAACGCCCTGCAAATATTGTAAAAGAGCTTGTAGAAAACGCGATTGACGCAAGAGCTACTACCATTTGTGTGTACATTAAAGATGGCGGTAAAACAATGAAAAAATTATAATAATTTTTTGTATATGAACAATCCGCATAATAAACCTATTAAACCTATTTTTTTAACAGTATTTTTAGACATAATCAAAGAACTATTATTTTCTATGGTAATTTGTGAATCTATATCAACACCAATCAAGGTACAACTATTCAAATACATTGTTTTTTGGTTGCTTTGAATATTACACCAGAACAGGTTACAGCAATTTAAGTTAACGGCGTCCTCACTAAAAGTTAACATACAATTAATCAATGTAGAACACATATAATTTTTGCATGATAAAATTTTATTGAAATTAATACAAGAATGATTATCCATACTAAACAAACCATTACACAGTAATAATCCAAAAAAAACAACAAAACGGAACATTTTTCATTCCCATCTTTTTTGTAAAAAATATAATCCCAAAACCAACACAATACTAATCAGCAATTGGTTTTTACTTATAATAACAGCATTTTGATACTTAATATTTTTATGAGCTGCACTATTTGGGGTATTTCGATTTATAATATCAACGCCCAAAAGTACACTTTTTTGAATATTGAATTGATCGCCAGCTGAAGCTTCAATCCTAGTCCATAATAAAAAACTATTGGTTATTGTATGTTCATTATTTAATTGCACAAGATTATAATTAACTTTTGTCTGTACTCTGGAAGCCATAATAAAATATTTTTTAATCTTTTGTTTAAATATTTTATTTGAAAATAAAATGTACTCTGAGCTAATATCTTTATCCATCGAATACAATTGCATACCATTAAATAATAACAGTAAGCAAAATATACTTTTTTTATTATTCATTGTTTGATAGTCTATCAACTACAAAATATGGTTACCCCGAATTATATTGACAACTATATACAAAAATAAAAATATGCCAATAATAAAACATCTTTTACTATCAGAAATTCACAAAATAGCAGCAGGTCAAGTAGTTGAACGCCCTGCAACCATTGTAAAAGAGCTAGTTGAAAATGCTATTGATGCAGGCGCTACTGCCATTTTTGTGTATATTGAACATGGCGGCAAAACAATGATACGCGTTGTTGACAATGGCTGCGGAATGGACAATGTTGATGCACAACTTTGCTTTGAAAAACATGCAACAAGCAAAATACAAAGGGTAGACGAGTTACCATCAATTACTACATTTGGATTTCGTGGCGAAGCGCTTGCAAGTATTGCAGCTGTCAGTAAAGTCAAACTTATAACGCGAAACTCACTAGAAAGCCCAGCAACTCAAGTTGTACACCAAAATGGCAATGTTACAGTATCAGAATGCACTAGCAATATTGGTACAGACATTACCGTTGAAGATCTTTTTTATAATACACCTGCACGGCTTAAATTTTTAAAAGCAGAAAATACAGAACAAAGACACATTGTTCAGCTAATACATGCATTTTGCTTTTCGCATCCGGAAATTCATTTTAAACTATTTTCTCACCAACAAATAGTTATTAACAGCCCTCAAACAACAATATTAAAAGAAAAAGCGTCTTTATTATTGCCTTATAACCCCACATTGCTTACCTTTGCAAACACAAGAAAAGATACTAGTGTAACTGTTGAAGGGGTGATCAGCAATCATCAATATGGAACCTATGACCGGTCTTCTATTTTTTGTATTGTTAATAAAAGATGGGTGAAAAATTATACCCTGAGTAGTGCATTTATAAAAGGCTGTAAAAATGTTATACCGCAAGGCAAATTTCCTGCGGGCGTGTTGTTAATTACTATTGATCCATTATTAGTTGATATTAATACGCATCCGCGCAAAGAAGAAGTTGTTTTTGTACATCCACGTATAATTGAACAACTTATAGAAGCAACCATCACCAGCACATTTGAACAATCAATTAGTAATCATATTAAAAAAGAAACAACGCACATTAATTATGCGCCAGTTGAACAGCAAAACAAGCATTCTTTTTTTGATCAGCCTTTTTTGCAAAGCGCAACGTTTAAAAAAGCACCTGAACCAGTTGCTTGTTGGAATAACGTTACTATTGAAAACCCAATCCAAGAATCTGCAAATAATATACAAAATACAGTTGCTCAAAATTTTAATTTGTTTAACAATGACCAGCAAAAGTATTGTAACAGGCAAGAAGAAAGCACAACTATTATTGATGAACAGCACAGACAAGCCAATAACTTTAAACATGTTATACCCGATACTTATCAAGAAAACCAACAGGAAATTGCTTACAACACTAACAAAATAGTTGGACAACTTTTTAATACCTATATTTTAATTGAACATAATGACGGGCTGTTTTTAATTGATCAACATGCAGCACATGAAAGAATTTTGTACGAACTGTGCGAACAACAGTTTAAAAATGCACCAACTATTGGGCTACTATTTGCGCATATTATTACTCTTGATCAAGTAGAGCTACCTTTTGTAGAACAACTTATTCCCTTATTAAAAGATCACGGGATTAATGCAGAACTTTTTGGCCACAATCAACTAATTATTCAATCATTGCCTGTATATTTAAAAGAATGCGCACTTGACGATTTAATTCATGCAACAGTTGCAGATTTAAAAGCAGAATCATATAATAAATCTTTTGATCCTTTGCATGCCATACGGGCACAAATAGCCTGCAAGGCTGCTATAAAAGCAGGAGACAGCTTAACAGAATTCACTATGCAAACATTAGTGAACGATCTTGAAAAAACGAGTAATCGATTTTCATGCCCTCACGGCAGACCAACCGGTTGGGCAATATCATTACACGAAATTGAAAAAAAGTTTAAAAGAAAAAAATAATCTGGTAAACTTTTAGATAGTAACATTTTTAATTAAAAAAAAGGAGCATAATGAGTTTTAATACATCATTGCTATTTACAACACTTTTCTTAGCAACCAACAGCAGTATTTTTGCTGGTCGTTCTTTTAAAGATCAAAAAGAACATCTAAATAAAAAATATCTTAGTACAAAAATTGTGGCTGCAAAATTTTTACTTTATCAAAAAAAACAAGAGCAAATTAAACAACACAGAACTGATAAATACAACCCAGATCATAACACAATCAAAAAGCTCCCTGCAATCCCCGTAGAGTTAAAACAAACTCGTAATGATATTATTTTTTAGGCTATTTTAGATAATAAATGACGCTTCCTTCGTTTTACTTTTTATTCATTTGAAGGAAGCGTTTATTTTGGATGATGCCAGCAGATGCTCATGTAATGTTTTTGCAATATTAGATAAGCTTTTAATGGATTTAAAATAGTATAGATAACTGAAATAATACCAATATTAACTTTTGCCCATACTTATCCGACAGAAAAAATAGACTGCCTTCAGTAAAGATACCCGGCCAACACCTACACTGGAAATGATAATCAAATTTATTAGATATTTTTGTAAAGAATTATTTTTTTATTAAAGATTGGTGCCGAAGGCCGGACTTGAACCGGCACGATGTTGCCACCGCGGGATTTTGAGTCCCGTGCGTCTGCCTATTCCGCCACTCCGGCACGTAAAAATAAAAGATCATGTACAAAAATGTTACCTAACTCTTTTTTTTTGTCAAGAAAAGCAAATTTTTATGTTTCTTTTTTAAAATACAGATTCGGCAAGCGACTTAACACTGTCTACTGTTTTTTGCAATAAACTACGCGCTTTCTCTTTTTCTAGCTGTTCTTGCTGCTTTTTTTTAGCTTGTGCTACAGCTTCTTCGTATGCTTCCATAAATGCTTGTTCGTATGCTTTTTGAGCAACTTCTTGTTCTTTGCGCACCACGGTAATCCAATCAACAAACCTTTTGCGTTTTTCATGATCAAAAAACCACCAGTTTGCAGGACCATTTTTTAAAGCAAAAGTACGTACAAAATTACCATGCTCATCTTCATTAATTTCCATATGCCCATTAGTAAAATCTGCAGGTATTTCTTTTTCTAGGGTAGTCGGCTCATACACATGTGTTTCAAGCGCCATAATAAAATGTTTATTAGGAGCAACATGATAACAAAAATCCATTATTTTGCGTGTAGTTTCTTGGTCTGGTGTACCACGATACGGTTCACCGTATAAAATTAGTGAACGATGCTTGCTATTGCAACTGTCGATATGAGTCTGCATGCGCTCTGCTGCTGCATCTGCAGCCATATATGTTGAAAGACCTGTAGCAGCATTATCATTAATTCTCAAACTGGTACGCATACTATCAAACAACGTTAAACGGACAGACTTGGCAGTGCCTACGCCAAATGTTTGCGCAAGCCATACATTTATACCCATTACTCGTAAAATAGTTGATTTACCACAGCCATTTGGCCCTGTTAAAATAATAGTTCTTGCATGATCGTTGCCTAACGATATTGAATTACAAATCTGTTTTTGACAAATAACCAACGGCGACCATCCGTTAACAATAGTACATTGAATAGGCTGATTTTCAGACACAAATTCTACAAAACAAGTTGGCAAGCCCTTTTGCTCGGCTTCTTTCATAAACGTTACTACAGCAACATGAGCATCAATAAGAGCCGTGTTTCTTATTTTATCAGTAAGCTCAGTGTGTATTTCTTGCAAAAGCTTGTGCATAAATAATACATTACCACGAGAGTAAAACCATGAATCATCTTTTTTAAGCGTATCGCTCTCTAATAATCTTAATAATTGACTCATCTTTTTAGATATTTTTTTAGAGTGGGTTAAGCTACCAAGATAAAATGCTTCTACCTGCTTATTAGGATTACTTTTTAATAATTCTTCAATTTCTTTTATAGTTTTTATATATTCTGCAACACAAACAGCACGCTTATGCAATTGCTGTAAGGCAGTATGCGTATTAATAACACTTTGAAAATGGTCTTGTAATAAAACATACAAGAAATAAGTCATTAACAATGATCTGCCAAGGGTAGCTCCTGCTGCAATAGGATAAGGAATAGTTATACCATGCTTACGTAATATATTTTGAAAAATATCTGCTCTGTCACCGGCTGGATGATCTCCAAACAAGAAACTATACCCCAACACAAAAGCCGCTGTTCTTTTATTTATTGCAGGTGAATCAATCCCTGGAAAACGTTTATTCTGTTCTATATTTATACTACCTTTATACAAATCATGCAAAAATTGATTGTCAACATCAGTAAAATTATATTGACTTGCCAAATTTGCAATATTTTGCTTAAAACCTTCTTTAAAACTTTCTATCATGTTTAACTCAGCATTTCCCAATGCTGCTTGTTGAATATTTGTAGATATGCCATTTAACCCCAATAAAGGAATAATGTAACATATCTTTTTAAACCATTCTTTTATAACACTTAATTCAAGCACAGACGGATAATCATTTAATTTTTTAGCTAAGGGAGGCAAATCAAAAAGCCCAAAAAATGTTTTTGGCTGAGAAAAATAAAGAGATTGTACTTTTTGAGCTAAAGAATCATGCTCATTCCAATAAGAGAAACACTCTAATTCATGCATAGCTAATGTATCTAACAACTTATTTAACTTTGCATATAATGCATCATCGTTTTGCATAGCTTCAATAAACTGCTGCCTTTGTTCTAAAACATCTTTTTTAATTATAGGATTCCATAAAATCTTATAGCAACCAAATTTACCAGCACGTGTTTTGTAAGGTAAAATAGAGGGCTTGCTATCTGTTTGATATAATAATCTGCCTATTTCTAGCTCTTCTCGCTCATCTTTTAAAGCAAAAGGTGGTATTTGTTCACCATCGTTTATATGCTCATTATTCTCTTTTTGAGACCAATCTTCAAAATTAAGCGCAAAATAAGTTATTGCTTGATCATACTGAGATTTTTTTCTGTATGCTTCTAATTCATCAGCGTTTACTATAAAATCAACACAAAACAAGCCTATCAATAATTGATACAAAAATGCAGAAATTATTTTCCTATACATACATTTATTCCAATTTAATTTTTCAATCATAAGAAATTATAAGATTATTAATTAATATTACATTAAAATTACAGAATGGCAATCATGGGGTAATGGGTTTCAATGACAGGATGACTAGCCAAAAAGCCCGTTGAATAATATTTTAGAATCTAATTAAGCTTTTGAAAAATGACTTTTTGGCTTCTGAAGCTCATCTCAATCATTTTTTTAAGTTTATATTTGAAATAATTTTAAAAAATTATTTAGCAAACTATATTTTTCTAGGCTTTTTTTCTGATTTTAGTATACTTTATTGTTGCATTATATTAATTAATAATAATATGCATAGTATTTAAATAAAGCATTGCTTTATAGTGTTTTATATCTTAACACTTCCATTTAATAAGGTTTTTTATGGACAAAACTGCTCGCTACGAGGTGCTTGTTCTTGCTGTACCTGAAATAACGCAAGATGAAACCAAAGACCTAGAAAAACAACTCGAAAAAGTTGTTCAAAAAGAAAAGGGCTCTATTATCTCTTTTGAACGTTGGGGTAAATACAAACTTGCTTATCCTGTGCGCAAAAAAGAATATGGCGTATATTTTTTAGCTAGATTTACTATACCAAAAAATCAAGCAATTCTGAATGAAATTACCAACGTTCTTTCTGTTAAGTTTGAGACGATTGTTATGAGATCTGCTATTTCAGCTTTAGACAACACAACATCTCTTGAATATCAACGTCCACGCTCACTTGAAGAAGCCCCTATTGCAACTGAAGGAACTTTTAAAGACCGTCGTCACAAATCATACGAGCAATCAGATATGAGTGATAACATAGGGGATTTAGAAACATCTGAAGATTTTGGATTAGGTATTGATGAACAAGCTTAACTGTTTGGAAAAATAAATCATGACAAAAAAAATAAGATTAAAAATAAGTCAACGATTATATAAAAAGAAAAATCGTCGTAATACTAATGGATTAAGTCGCAACTGTAGATTCTGCCAAAATACAGATCAACATAGTTTAATTGATTATAAAAATGCAACATTTCTAAAATCATTTTTGACTGAGCGTGGTAAAATTTTACCTTCACGCATTTCTGGGGTTTGCTGCAAGCATCAACGCAGCTTGTCAAAAGAAATACGCAAATCAAGAACATTTGCATTATTGCCGTACTGCGCGCAATTTTTTCAATAAATTAGGACATAAAAGAACCAGCAGCTATTGCTGGTTCTTTTGTTATTTATAAATCGTAAAAGAAAAAATGAGCTAGCAAGGATCATTTATGTCAAAAAATATTCGTAATATTGCTATTATCGCTCACGTTGACCATGGCAAAACTACCTTGGTCGATCAGTTATTAAGACAATCTGGCACTGTGCAAGTTGCACAAGGCGAGCGAGCAATGGATAGCAACGCGCTTGAAAAAGAACGCGGTATTACTATTTTAGCAAAACATACCGGTATTCATTACCAAGATTACATGATTAACATTGTAGACACCCCTGGCCATAGTGACTTTGGTGGCGAAGTAGAACGAACACTGCAATTAGTTGAAGGTTTTTTATTACTCGTAGACGCTGCAGAAGGCGTATTACCAGGCACCAGATTTGTGCTGCAAAAAGCATTAGAACTCAAACTAAAACCCATTGTAGTTATTAATAAAATTGACAGAAAAGATGCTACCATTGAAGCAACAGAAAATGCAGTACACAATCTATTTTTAGATTTAGCAACAGATACATCTCAATTAGATTTTCCTATTTTGTATGGCTCTGGCAGAATGGGCTTTATGGGAACTGATATGAACGCACGAGAAGGGGATATGAAACCCTTGCTTGAAGCAATTCTCAAACATATTCCAGCACCTGTTTCGCGTGGCGAACAGTTACAATTTTTAATTACTAGTTTAGATTACTCTGAATTTTTAGGTCCAATAGCTATTGGACGCGTATTCAGTGGCCAAATTTCTGTAGGGCAAACAATAGTATGCTGCAAAGACACTGAAATAGGCAAGCCCACAAAAGTAACCAAACTGTTCACTTACATTGGCTTACAAAAACAAGAAGTAGATACAATTGGTTTTGGCGACATTGGACAGGTAACAGGGTTTGATACCGTGCCAGTTCTTGGGTCAACATTATGTTCACCAGAAACACCAAAACCGTATCCTTATGTAAAAGTTGACGAACCAACATTAAGCATGTATTTTTCGGTTAATAACTCTCCATTTGCCGGAAAAGAAGGTAAAATGGTTACCTCTCGACAAATAAAAGAGCGTTTAGAAAACGAATTACGTGTAAACGTTGCATTGCGCGTTGAACCAACATCTTCCGCTGAAGTGTTTAAAGTTTCCGGTCGAGGCCAACTCCATTTAGGTATTTTGGTTGAAAATATGCGACGCGAAGGCTTTGAACTACAAGTTTCTGCTCCAGAGGTAATTTATAAAACTATTGATGGCGCAAAACATGAACCGATTGAATCTGTTATGTTTGATATTCCTGAAGAATATCAAGGCGCTATTATGCAAAATATCGGCCAACGAAAAGCAGAACTAAAAAAAATGGAAGCGCTAGACAGCGGACGTGTACGTTTAGAATATGATGTGCCATCTCGCGGATTAATTGGATTGCGTGGACAGTTTTTAACAGATACACGCGGTACAGGTATTATCACTTTCCATTTTAAAGGATACGAGCCTTACAAAGGAGACATTCCATCCCGTGTAAAAGGCGCTCTTATTTCAATGGAAAATGGCCGTGTAACAGCATATGCATTAGATAGCTTGCAAGATCGGGGTATATTATTTGTAAAACCTGGCGATATTGTATATGAAGGTCAAATTATTGGCGAACATAGTCGCGACAATGACCTTGATGTAAACCCATGCAAAGAAAAGAAGCTAACCAATATGCGCGCATCTGGTACCGATGAAGCCGTTAAACTGGATCCACCTCGTATTATGGAACTTGAAACTTGCATGGAATGGATACGTCCTGATGAATTGATAGAAATTACTCCTATTTCAATTCGATTGCGTAAAAAAATATTAAAAGCTGGCATGCGCAAGTAACATATGACTAAATATGCAGCAATACTAGCTTATGCAGGAACAAATTATTACGGCTGGCAAGCCCAAGCACAAGTTCCTTCAATAGAATCTACATTAAAGAAGGTGTTCAAACGAACAGTTGGAACACCTTCCTGCTTAGTTGCAGCATCACGCACAGATGCAGGAGTGCATGCATTAGGTCAAGTTATTATGTTCAAACATCATCTAGAAATGGATCCTGAAAAATTAAAAAAAATTATAAATGATGCATTACCAGAAGACATTTTAATAAAAAGCCTTGTATATGCACGAAACGATTTTCATCCATGGTATGACGTTACACAAAAAGAGTATATATATTCTTTTTCGACTACACGTTCTTTACCAGAAAAAAGCAGATTTATATGGTACTGCAGATCATGTATAGATATTGAACAGCTAATAAAAGCACTCAATATTTTTGTAGGAACACATGATTTTACTGCTTTTGCAACACTTGAACCTACAGAAAAAAAAGACAGCATTAAAACAGTATATTCTATTGCTTGTGAATATATAGCACAGTATACTTATTGGCATATAAAAATTACTGGACGTTCTTTTTTAAGGCACATGATTAGACGAATAGTAGGAGCAGCTGTTTTTCTTGCGCAACATAAGCATATACCACTAGAAATAATTGTAGAATCACTTGCACTCAAAAAAAGAATGTTAGAGTTTCCAACAGCTCCTGCACAAGGATTATTATTACACACTATTACTTACGACAAAGGGTTAGAATGAGTTTTATTCAAACGCAAACACAAAAAAAAAGAGTAGTAGTTTTAGGAGCTTTATGTTCCCTATTTGTTATAGCAACAGGCTTATTTTACTTTCAAACTAAAAAAATAAGCTTACCAATCTATGCATACAACAAACAACGAGACTATCAAGATATTATTAATTTATTTGAATTAGAACGCTTTTGGTTAACAACAACTGTAGATTATTCCCCTAATTATATGCTTGACTTTATGGCTCCGCACAAGGGCTCTTTTTATCGCGGTAAGTTACATGTAAAAGTAGCAAGGCCAGACAATAATTTTGCCGGATTTACCGCATTTTATATGCATGACAATAAAACAGGGATGATTCTTTTTTTGGCAACAAGGCCAGAGTTTCGCGGCAAAGGCTACGGCAAAATGCTTATCATGTCTGCCATAGAAGAATTAAAAAAGATGGGCGCTAAAAAGGTTAATCTGGTCACAAGAACCACTAATTTACCGGCACAACATGTATATGTTTCTTTAGGATTTGATGAAATTACACGCGACGAGCAAGGCTTTGTATATTATGAATATACAAAATAAGATCATATACTGTTCTAATATTTTTTTACGTAGACATTGATAATTTTTTAGATGGCAGTACTCTTAATTTGTTATAAATAATAAAAAACTTTTACAAAGATTGTACATGTATGGCACTAACCAATCAATCTCTTGATCAAAACAATACACCAATCGCAGCCAAAGATCTTGAAATGATTCTTGTGGTAAAGCGGGAACCTTTATTTTATGAAGGTGTGTGGCATGGGCTAAAAGAAGTATGTTTTGATTCTTACATGAGGATTATAGACCAACACAAAGAGTTTATTCCTCGAGGGATAGCCGAACAAGATAGTTCATATAAACAGATTATCCCTTACTTGATTTTTCATTATCAAGATAGTTATTTTTTAATGCAACGCAGCGAAAATGCCTCTGAAAAAAGACTTCAAAATAAATATTCATTAGGCATTGGTGGGCATATTCGGGAAGAAGATATAACAGGCAAATCACTTTTTGACTGGGCTCGACGTGAGTTTTATGAAGAAGTATCATACCAAGGCGCAGTAAACGTAAAACCATTAGGCATTATTAATGATGATTCTAATGCAGTTGGGCAAGTGCATCTTGGCTTTGTATTTTTGGTTGAAGGAATACACAGCAATATTAGCATTAAATCTGAATTAAAAAGCGGCATATTAATTCCACTAGAAGAGTGCATGCAGTACAATAAGCATTTAGAGACATGGAGCCAGATGGTTTTAACGCATTTACTTGATCAAAAATACGGTAAAGAACCTGCAACATGTTGCTGCTGCTAAACAAACTAATTTATTTGCAACGTATATTAGGCTCTCACACCATATCATTTTTTAAAATTTCTATATATATAGGGACGCTTAATCAATAAATCGAATCTTGTTCCTGGCAATGGGAATATCGAAAATAATACTCCTGGTGGATGGAGATTTATAAAGATGAAACTGTCCTAGTAAATATGTTTTATCTAGGACAGTCACTTTCGTATTTTAATAAGTAGACATTAGATTACAATAGTTCAGACATGTATTTTGTAAGAGTATTTTGTACAAGCTCAATATCTTTAACAAATTGATTTGCTTTAGCAATTTGTAAATCTAATTGTTCCAAATCTTTTTTCAATTCATCAATAAACTTATTAAATCGTAATTCTAGGCTGTTTTGACCAAGGAAAGCATCAAGCAATGCAGTAACTTTTGCCAAGGTTGGAAGCTTGTTTTTTTTACGTTGCTCATATACAATTTTGTTTTTATAATCAACTATTCGTTCTTCAACAAGATTTTTTGTTTTTATTAAATCGTTCATAACATTGTTCATATCTGCGCTTATTATGCCAAACTTATAATATATTTCTTTAAAATAAGACACATCATAAATAAAAACATGGTCATTTATATTCAAATAATGTAACAAATCTTGATACACTGTCTTGTTAAGAATAAGTTTGTATGGATCTAATTTTTTGCAATAATCATTACACCAGTCCAATTTAATGTTTACTATATGTGCATTAAATAAATCCCTGTTAGCAGGATCAACTTGTGTATCGATTACTTTGTGCACAGCTGATTCTATACTACAAGTATTACTATTTTTTTGATTGTTAATAATTGTTTGAGGTAAAAAAATAATATCAATTAAAGATAAAGGAAATGTACTTGGTTTAGCAATCGACGATGCTACAAAATAACCTTGCAGTAATTTTTCTAAAAATACTGGATTAAAAAATTTTTTTTCTAAATCAACTTGTAAAGAATCGGCCTCAGCTTGGATCCCATTTACTATTTCCTTAAAATACTGTTTTCCAGTTTCCAAAGAGTCTGATATTTCTGCTGTCAAAACTTGTTTAATTTTGTTTTTAGGATTCAAGAAAGATTCTTCTTGTGTTTTTTTTATTGTATAAGATGACACAACAACATCTAAAGGATTTATAAAATAACTTAATGCAAACTTTATTCTATATAGTTTATAAACATTATTTCTACTATTAACAAGGCCTTTTAATTTTTTACATGGATCAAAAACATAGGTATCTAGTACTTGCTTACCACTTTCGTATGTATATTCAAAGGTAGTTTTAAACTGATCATTTTGACCTACAATAAGATTGCAAAAATTATCTACAGGGCTTGGAAATCCAGCATGAATCATTGGCAAAGAACATAAAAATTGTTTACTTTCAACATATTTTAAAAGATTATTTAAACAATAATATGCATTATATATTGTATCTACTGGCACATTAATATTCAACTCATTCTGATTTCTTTTATTTTCAACATCATTTATTTCTTCAGAAAGTTTTTCTAATAGATCTTTGACAGGCTGCATATCTATAGCAAGAAATAGATGTGTATTCGGATGAGCAATTTTATTTACAAAAGTATCAATACTTGTTTGCAATAATGTATAATCAATAAAACCTGGAAATGCTTGGTGATATTGATTTGTTTGACAATACATATACTCACCCAACACGTCTTTTATATCACTAAAAACATTTTTTAAAGGCAACATTTTATTTTTTATATCTTTGTTATGAAGCTCAAAACAAGCATAAATAAGCTTGCAATACCCAACTTTAATTTGTAATGCAGCATTATAATTAAATGGTTGATCTTCATTTACTTTTAGGCCATATATCTCGCTTTTTAAATGGCTCAAAATAGCAACTATATTTTTTGAATTTTCAGTATGGGGCATACCCTTGAGAGACGGCAAAAGCTCATTAAGCGGCTCATAAGCAGTTGGAACAGTGCTTAAATCTTGAGTAAGTAATGCATCATTAATTTTGTTTAAGTTTTTTTCTATTATTTTTTTTAACAGTGGCGTTGAATTTTCACTTGCGTGAAACATATGCATACAAAACAATAATAAAAAATTTCGTTTTTTTTTAATCATGTGCAAACCCTTGTTGTTATAATATAAAAAAATATAGATTAATTTTAAAACAGAGTAATTCTGACATTTATTTTTTTATTGTCAATTAAAAAATTGTTGAAAAAATTAAATAAAAGTTATTAAACACAAAACGTCAAAAGATATTAATTGGCTAAAAAATTAAAAATAATCTCGTGTATTTTTGTGAGAAAATAGATATTTATAGAGTAAAATACTAAAAATACATTTTATGTTTTTTATAATAATGGAAAAAAATTTGAAAAATACATATATTTCAATATAATGTTACTAAAAAATAATATGTTTTATTTTTTCAATTTAATTTTTTATTAAGGAGCAAAATCGTGTTAAAAATAAAATTCAATATTTTTCCTGTGATTATTTTAATGGCATTTCAATGCAATACATCATTTACTTCTGAACACGATACATCAGTTACTTCTCAACGCGAACTTAATTATTTTTCGATGGATCACGATGGTCAATGGCGTCTTAATTCTACAAAGATAAAAACAGTGGAAGATTTTGATACTGCGAACAATGAGTTTTTTAACAATATATTGAATCAAAATATATTGAATCAAAATCTAAACATTCCTGTTTGTTTAAGATTGCAGTACGAATTGCTTGAGCACAGAATAAAGTTACAAACACCTCAAAAAATGGACTGGACAGTATATGCCCAACAATACCCGGCGGCTATTTGCGCCTATGTTGGTGTTACAATGGGTTCCATATTGGCTGTTGGATTAATGATTTTAGGATTTATGGAACAATACAACAAAAAGCGATCATAATTTATTATAAAAGAAGAGGGCCATTAAGAATCAAAAGTAATGGCCCTCTTCTTTTACATACTGTGTTCTTTATTATTTTTGTTTCGCAAAAAAGTGGGGATATCAAGATCTTGCAAAGGAGCAATCATATCATGCTCCTGCTGATACTCCTGAGTATTTAATACTGCATGATTATTTTTTTCAATAGCACTTTGTTGATCATATAATACAACAGGTTCTTTTTGCACCACTATTGGCTCTGCTGTTTTGTGGGCAGCCTGCATATGTAGTTCCTGTGCAATTGCAGAAGTGGCTACTTGATTTTGCAAAACAGTTTTTTCTTGCACCGATACAGATTCTTGTTTTTGTTGCAACTCAAACCCTGTTGCAATAATAGTAACCATTACTTCATCTTTTAATGATTCATCAATGACCGTTCCTAAAATGATATTTGCATCTTCATGTGCAGCTTCGTATACAATAGATGCAGCTTTGCTTAATTCATCCAGCGTCAATGTTTTATTACCTGTTATATTTAAAAGCACTGCGTGCGCACCTTCAATATGCATGTTTTCAAGCAATGGAGATGAAATAGCCTGCAATGAAGCCATTTCTGCACGATCCTTGCCTGAAGCTTTGCCTGTGCCCATAACTGCAATACCACGATCTTTCATAATAGTGCGAACATCTGCATAATCAACATTAATATGACCAGGACGTGTAATAATATCTGAAATAGCACGAACCGACTGGCTAAGAATCTGATTAATCATGCCAAACGCATCCATCATTGCCATATGTACATCGCACACTGCCAAAAGTTTTTGATTTGGTATCACAATTAAAGTATCGGTCAAAGATTCCAACTGCTTGACAATCTCTTCAGCAACACGACAACGTCTTTTGCCTTCAAATGAAAACGGTTTGGTTACAATAGTGATAGTTAAAATATTTCTTTCTTTTAATGCTTTTGCAATAACTGGTAATGCACCAGAACCTGTGCCCCCGCCCATGCCACCGGTCAAAAAAACAATATCTGCTTGGCCAATGGCTTCCATCACTTTCTCTAAATCTTCTTCTGCAGCACGTCGACCTACCAATGGATCAGCGCCTGTGCCTAATCCTTTGGTAGATTTTATACCTATCTGAATTTTGATTGGCGCTTTTGACAACGTAAGTGCCTGAGCATCAGTATTAATTGCAATACATGCAATATCAGTACAACCAGACTCAATCATTGCATTGCCAGTATTACCACCAGCACCACCAACACATACCACTTTAATGGTAGCGTTGCTTACTTTATCAATAGGTGTTACTTCAAAATCTATCATACTAACTCACCTCCCCTTTATTAAAACAGATCAATAATCCAAGATTTCATGCGTTCAAGCACATGAGACGCTTGGTTTAATGTAGTTTTTACCGTACCAGATCTTGCATCTTTTTTTAAAGCATGTAACAACATGCCATATCCTGTTGCATATATTGGATTTTGTAATGTTTGTGGTAAATCGAACGAAATATGTGGCTTTCCAATTCTAATGGGCACTGCAAACAGTTCTTGAGCAACTTCTTCCATACCACATAATAACGAGCCTCCACCAGTCAAAACCAACCCCATTGGCATGTAGCCTTGTAGTTTTTTACTCACAATCTCCTTTTTAATAAGCGACAATATTTCAACTGCTCGAGGTTTTAAAATATCTAAAACTAGTTGTTGCGGTACTATTTTTTGTGCCTCTTGCATAGTTTTACATTCAATAAATAATTGTTTATCAAGATACGCTTCATGCACAATGCCAAACTGCTTTTTTACGCGTTCTGCTTCTTTTGTTGAGGTACAAAGACCAATCGCCAAATCATTAGTAAAATGGTTCCCTGCAATTGGCAACACCATAGTATGCCTTATGGATCCTTGATGATACAACGCCAAGTCTGCAGTGCCTCCGCCAATGTCTAAAATAGCTGTGCCCAATTTACGTTCATCATCTGTTAATACTGCCTCTGCAGAAGCTAACTGCTCAAGGATAATATCATCTACCCTGATATTTGTTTTTTCACAACAGTTGATTAAATTTTGCACTGATGCAATAGCACCCAGAATAATATGCGCTTCAACTTCTAAACGTATGCCATACATACCCAAGGGATCGTACACCACTTCACGCCCATCTAATATAAAATACTGTGGTAATACATGCAAAATTTTTTGATCTTGCAACATAGGAATAGCACTTGCTGCAGCCAACACATTTTCTATATCTTGAACTTTAATTTCTTGTTTTTTAATGGGAACAATGCCATGCGAATTTTGGGATGAAATATGGCCACCTGAAATACCTATTACTGCACTTTCAATAGGAATGCCTGCCATAATTTCAGCCTCTTTAACAGCCTGGCCAATCGCATAGACTGTTTTTGCAATGTCAACAACAACTCCTTTGGCTAATCCTTCAGAAACGGTTTTTCCTACACCAACAATTTCAACCTGAGTTTGATCTAATACACGAGCAATTAACACACAAATTTTAGTAGTACCAATATCTATAGAAGTAATATATGGCCGCCTGTTACTTCCAATCATACTATTCCTTTTTTTTTGTAGTAAAAACAATCTGATCCTTAAACCGCATATCAATGTGTATAGCCTGATTCTTTGTAAAAAGCGTAGGATACATTTGTTTTAAAAGAGGGGTCTGTTTAATAGCTCGGTCAATAAGATTTTGATTGACGTTAGTAGCAAGCGTACACTTAATAAAATATGCTCTAGTATCATGCGGATACAAAAAAACTTCATATGGATCACGAATCACAATATGGTATGCAATAAATATATCAGGCGAAATATGGTTTAAAAAAGAAAAAACAGTATTAAAATGTTGATCTAATACATTTTTATTAATCGAACATTTTTTAGCAACCTGCACAACCGAAGGATCAAAATACAAAACAGAATATATTTGCCCATCAGTGGTTATAATAAGATTTTCATCAATACAATAAGCAATATCTTTAAGACGAACATCGCAGTACAATGTTTGGTCTACTGTTCTAACAACAGTGATATCATCAAAAAAAGGAAACTGTTTATTAATGTGCTTTACAATAGATAATGCCGTATTTCCATAAAGCGGCTTTACAAAATCAGCCAACTGTTGTTTACATAAAACAGATCCATGCTCTACAGAAAAAACAGTTTTTTTAACAAAAAGTATTTTTCCTGTTAGCATGTGCAGCCCATACAACAGCAAAGGCAGCAATAAGGCGTATCGATTGGTACAATACGCCATACGAAACAGTCCCTTCATCCCCATAACCCCTTAATGGCCTATGTTCGTTTTACCTTTTTTAAGGACAAAGAGTCAACATTTTATTCATAAATGACTAAATTAAGAGAAGCAATATTATAAATTATTAGCTTTAGATTAACAATATTGTTCAAAATAACTAGCCATTAGCTTTTTGCCTGATTTGCAAAAAATACGGTTTTATATACGTAGTAACGTTTATTTTAACAACAGCTTTTTCAGCTGATTTATTTGGCACTGTTGATACCAAATAACAGCAACAAAAAGCATGCCTGCTAGATACCATTGATTTTGTGCGCTATTAAATTTTTTATCATACTCCAAGTCTGCTTTTTTGTCTTGGTTTGCTTTGAATAAGGATAAACTATCAATCTTTTCTTGAAGTACGTTAAGACTAATGGATAAAAGAGTATAATTTTTTTGAATATCTTTTATGCTCGAGTTCCTTTCTTCCTCCCTTTCAATAATATTAATTAGTATTGGAAATATTTTTTCTGTTTTTTCTAACTTTTCAAGTATTACAAGACACAGTTTTATGCCCATCTCTATTTCTTCTTGATGCTTTTTTACTTGCTTTGCTAAATCAAACTGCTCAGAGGAAGTATTTTTCAATCGTCGGTCAAAAGGATTCATTGCACAAATAGTAAAAGCGTAGAAGAATAACAACACACAAATAAAATTCATTTATAGAACCTTTAATTTTTTAATTTTGTATAAAAATTTAAGTAACCTTTTAATTTGACTAGTTTGCTTAGCCTGATTTTCAAGATTGTTGCATACGTAATCCACCAATTCTGGATGTTGCATTAAACTTATTAGTAAAGCATTTTCATCAAACATAGCATACAGCTTTTGTTCAATGTCACCATAGTAAAGACTATTTTCACCCAATTCTTTAAGCAGAGATTTTGCAAACAACGGCTCAACACCATAATAGGAAAGCACTAAGTTTTTAAATACAATTTCTTTTAGCGCAGCAGATGTTGCAAGCAAAGACACCGCTTTGTTAATCATAACAAGCTGAAAAGTAAGGTCGTCTTGATCTTTATAATCTATTGCTGCAATGTGTAGTTCGGGTTGATATGCAATACCCTTTTTTTTATAGCCATTATCATTATAAAAATCTATCAAACAAGCAGTATTTTTAAAATATATACCGGTGGTTGTTTGACATTTATTTTTATTTGAGCTTAAAGAATCATTTGGCAAACAATGAATAACAGGTACTTTTTCCGGATCAATACCACTTTTTTCTAAACTACATTTGGCATAAGCGGTTAAAAAATCTTTTACAGTACCAGAATTCCAAGTATCAACAGGAAATCGATCTAATGCATCACACGCAGGCATTAAATCATCACCTTTTTTAATTGCATTAAATGCTTTATTGCCAAGCGCATCATAGCTTTTCCAACTATTTTTGTGAATGTTGGGATACTTTTTTTTTATATTTTTTACTAGCGTATGTTCTTTTTGCTTTAAACTATCATAAAGCCTTTTAAACTTACCAGTAGAAACAGCATGTTCTTTAGAAACAATGTCTTGCCAACAGAAAAAAAGAAACAAAAGATTGAAAATCCGCATAATCCAAAAAAATTTTTATCAAAATATTATTTTTTAATAATAAACAAAAAAATATAAATGCCAAGCAATATGCCCTTTATTATTCACTAATTATCACTTCAAGGCATTTGACATCCCACAAAATATGCCCTATGTGATCATGATCACCTGCTATCTCTGCCCAATCTACAATCATATGGCCCATTGCAATATTAAAAGCTATACCTAAACATGCTAGATATACCCAATCATAATCACTCAAGTCATCAAAGCCCTTTTGATACAATGCATAAAAATAATATATAATCAACTAAACTCACAAAAAAAAATAAAGCTCCAATACTTTTATCTATGATTTGCCAAGATTCACTGTGGCAACACACCCAATTGTTCAACATAAAAGCATATACCAAGCAAAAAGGCAGCATTAGTTTAGTCATTTTATGACACTTGAACCATAAGCTTGCAATCTGAAAAGTATAGTTTGCAAACTCAGCATCAAAAATCACATTGCCGCTATTGATTACTTTGGGCATCACGTAAAGACCAGAAATTAATCCACTCAAGCCAATTATGCCAAAGTGATGACGTGCCAGCCAGGACATTAAAATATCTATACATTTATTATTAAACACCGCCCGTTTAAGCTCTTTTATTTTATATATATAATACTGCTTTTTAGAGATAGGAATTTTACAAAGTAACTCTTGATGGCTTTGTTGATCAACTACAATCGTCTGCACTGGCTTGAAACAAACATTATAACTTTGCCAGTTTTGCTTCCAAAACACTTGATCTAAAGATGTATTTTCAAAAAAACCTATGTTTTATCATCAATCGCTGTACATTCTAGTGAGCAAATATTACTACACTCTTTACGTATATCAGCAAAGCACATATTTTTGATATAACAATAACGCACCTTTTGCACTTGCAATAACTTTTGAATTGTAAAAACTGCTTTTCTAAATCAGTGTCAAATTCTTTTTGATTATTGCTATAAAATACTTGTGATGCAATTGACCGTTTAAACAAGCTTACCGTGCCTTTTGGCAACACTTTTTTAAGAATTGTGTAGCTCAAAAAAAATATAACTTCTGCGGCTTTCAGTTGTAAATAATCATACCATGACTTCATCTCACACGAAGTACATAGAAATAAAATATAACGAAACAAAATTATCATAATGAACTTTTTTTGTATATATTTAATAATTGACATTATAATGCTTTATTAATATAATATAAAATTATAACAATTTTTTTTATTATAAAATTTTTTTTTGCAAATAATATATAAAAAATGACTCATAAAATAAAAACTTTTCATATACTATGGCTCACAAGCTTTTTCTGTTGTACGACAATCCAAAGCATGAATAATGACCTTACAGTTTCTACCTCTAAATCTAAATATTGGGATTGGGATACCTTAAGTTGGTATAACCCTCAAAACAATACCAAGAAATGGCATACAGTGCCTTATGAACAGCAAAACGAATTACTTTGTCAGGTTAAACAAATTTATTATCCATTTTTTGTAAAGCAGGGAGCTAAAGATTGGGGTATTAAAATAACTGATAACACCGTCCACATAGCACGCAGTGATCTATACTTTATATGGCTAGCGACTAAAAATATGGCTCAAGTTAATAAAGTATTTTATAGTCAATTTAAAAATCAATACCCACAGTTTATGGCAAATATGTATGAACATAACAAAAACATTTCGGACGTTTTTGTATTGGATATTTATTTTCAAAATAGTATTTGCAATCATCAGTACACTGTTTTGCTATTTGATATGCTTGCATATAGAACTATTAATGAAAACAATCAACTACATACTTTTAACCTTGATAATGGATATGTATTTGAATCACCTTGCATAGAACATAATCTATATATTTCGCCTAAACAACAACCCAATCTAGATGACAGCTTATTAGCAAAAAAGCTTGTATATTTATCTAATAAAATACGTTTCTTTTATAATGACAGTGTAATATATAGTTGTACATATGATAACAGTATGTCAAAAAAATTTATTGAAGAATGCTTAAAAAACGGTTATTTGCCTATTAAAACAGAATATTTTGCCAATTGTAGCTCAAAAAAATTCATGTTTTGCGATATATTCATATTACTACCTGTTGACATGCAATACACCAGTTTGCCTGACGGCAAGCTTGTAAAAAAACTTAGGCTCCCTTTTGCTTATAACAACAGCATAAAAGTTGAAAATGAAAGCCTACATGCTCAATGCGATAGTTTAACGTTTAAAAACAAACTTTTACAAGACCGTTTGGATTTAGTCTTGCCACTACTTTCAGGATTACAATATTTTAATGATTCTGTTAAGCAAGCACTTGCAAAGTTAGCATCTTATCCCTTACAAGAATCTATCCAAGCAAAAAATACAGAAAAAAACTTAAATAAAAAGTTAGAAGAAACTAAGCTAGAGCATGCAATAACACTAAACCGCTTTAAAAATGTATTAGACGAGCAAAATAACATTATTGAGCAATTAAAAAAAAATTATATAAAAAAAGACAATAAAATAGAGTCTGATATAAAAATAATTAAAGCTTATGCAACTGCAAACATGCGGTTACTTAAAGAAAAAGACATACTACGATTGCAATTAAATTATTATGAACGACAAATCAATAAATTACAAGAACAACTGGCAATAGTACAAAGTCAAAATGATCAATATATTTCGAATCAAAAGCAATACGAAGAAAAATTAAATCGATCTGTTTTAGAAAATAAAAATCATGCAGAGAAAAATGCTGAACTGCAGGAAAAAATAATTGCTTTAAACAAAGCTCAAGAAAAGATAAATGCTGAACTCCAGGAAAAAATAAATGCTTTAACCAAAGCTCAAGAAAAAATAAATGCTTTAACCAAAGCTCAAGAACAGAAAAATGCTGAACTCCAGGAAACAATAATTGCTTTAACCAAAGCTCAAGAAAAAATAAATGCTTTAACCAAAGCTCAAGAAAAGATAATTGAAAATAATGCCCTTCAAATAAAAAATTTACAAGCTAACCATGAAACGTCTGTGCAAGATCTTGGACAGAAGCATACCACAACAAAACAAAAATTATATTGTATAATAGCGGGATCTGCTTTGTTAAATATAGCTTTATTATGCATTTTATGGCAATCAATGCGTAGTTGGCAAACTGTATAAAAATAAAAGCACGTGACTATCGCACATTCATATTCAAAGTAAATATAAAATTTTGATTATTAATACATTGATTATTTTATGCAGTGAATTAGAATTGTTACATAATTGTCTTTTTCTTTTCTTATCCTGACAAAGGACGCCATGCAATCTTTAGATATTCGTGCAAAATTTTTCGCTTTTTTTGGTTCAAAAAAACATACTTTAGTTGAAAGTTCATCTTTAATTCCAGCTCAAGACCCAACTATTCTTTTTACCAACGCTGGGATGAATCAGTTTAAAGACATGTTTTTAGGGCTTGAAACACGCTCATATAATCGTGCAGTGACCATTCAAAAGTGTGTGCGCGCCGGCGGAAAGCATAATGATTTAGATAACGTAGGCTTTACCAAAAGACATTTAACTTTTTTTGAAATGATGGGCAATTTTTCCTTTGGTGATTATTTTAAACAAGAAGCAATTGTGTATGCCTGGGAATTTTTAACAGAGCATATTGGACTACCAAAAGAACAGTTGTACGTCACTGTTTTTGAAACAGATGACCAAGCATATGACATTTGGCACACAGTAGTTGGCATTCCAAAAGAAAAAATATATAGGCTTGGTGCAGAATCTAATTTTTGGCAGATGGGTGATGTTGGCCCGTGTGGTCCATGCACAGAAATTTTTGTTGACCGAGGAAGTAAATATGGCGATGACAAAGAAAGCCCTGCAACTGGTGGTGAGCGATTTTTAGAAATATGGAACCTTGTATTTATGCAATATGACCGGCAGCTAGATGGTACCTTGGTCCCTCTTAAAAAAACAGGTGTCGACACAGGCATGGGTCTTGAGCGCCTTGCCTCTGTTGTCCAACAAAAAAACTCTGTCTACCACACAGACCTTTTTTATCCTATTATAGAAGCAACAGAAAAGCTTGTTGGGCAATCGTACAACAGCCAGACAGATGAGTTAAAAGCTGCTTTTCATGTACTTGCAGATCATATCAGATCAACTACCTTTTTAATTGCTGCAGGCTGCGTTCCTTCAAACGAAGGTCGCGGATATGTTTTACGTAAAATTATTCGCAGAGCTGCTTTATTTACCCAAAAATTAACTCAACAAAATATTTTTCCTGAGCTTTCTAAAACAGTTATTGCACAATACGGGTTATTATATCCAGAACTGCAACAAAATAGTCAGTTGATATGGAATACTTTGCACGACGAGATTGAAAAGTTTACCAGCAATTTAGTGCGTGGCATGCAACTGCTTGACGAGCTTTTTGCAAAAAATAGAGAGACAAAATCTATTGGTGGTATTGACGCGTTTAAGCTATATGACACTTACGGTTTTCCTTTTGAAATAACCTGTGCTGCTGCATGGCAAAAAGGGTTTACTGTTGATCAAAAAGGCTTTGAACAGGCAATGGAAGAACAAAAAAATAAGTCTGGCAATAAAACAGTAGATGTTCTTGCACATTTGGCACTGCCTGATTCTATGAAAACAATATTTACCGGGTATGAAGAACTAGTAACACAATCTACCATTATTGGCTTAATTATGGACAATCAATTGATAGATAAAGTACCTGCAGGCGCAACCTGTTTTGTGATTACCCACAAATCACCCTTTTTTATTGTTGGCGGTGGACAAGTACCTGACAATGGTTGGCTAGATATTGAACATATGCACACTGCGCCATTATTACAAGTTCGTTACATACAACAAGCAATTGCTGCATCTATTGTAGCACCTGTTGATTTAACTATTGGCATGTCTGTTACTTGCCGTGTTAACAAAGAACTACGAACAAATGCAATGAAAAATCATACCGCAACACACTTATTACAGGCAGCGCTTATGCAACGTTTTGGCAATCAAATTAAACAAGCAGGGTCATTGGTACATCCAGATTACTTACGCTTTGATTTTTCATGTAATAGCCAAATTACACAACAAGATATAGAAGCCGTAGAACAGATTGTGAATAATAAAATTATGGAAAATATACCACTCTCTATTTCATACATGTCTTTAAAAGAAGCAACAAACAAAGGTGCTTTAGCATTTTTTGGCGATAAATATACACCAGAAAAAGTACGTGTCATTGATGTGCCTAACTTCTCTGTAGAATTGTGTGGAGGAACACACGTACGTGCAACAGGTGATATTGGAGTGTTCAAAATTACCGAACTCCTTTCGCTTGCTGCTGGTCAAAAACGGATTATTGCTTTAACAGGACCTGAAGCGCTAAAACTATTTCAACACACGTATAGTTCAATAAAAAGAATAAGCGTTGATGCAAAAATTAAAATAAATGAAGTGGATGCAACTATAGAAAAACAAAAAACAGAGAAAAAAGCATTAGAAACAGAACTTAAAAAAACAAAATTGGATTTAGTCCATGCCTTAGTACCCACCTGGCTGCAACACAGTACGGTTATTAAATCTGTTCCTGTATATATTGTTGAAAACATTAATATTGACGGTGTTTTGTTACAAGATATAGCAACAGCAATTTTGCAAAAAGCAAAAGGGGTAGTATTTTTAATGCGCAAAAATAACAAGCAAGAAGTCTCTTTGTTGTTGACCGCATCACCAGAATACATAGCTACTATTAATTTTAATGGTTTAGCCGATCAGCTAAAAAATGAATATGGTCTAAAATGCGGCGCGCAAAAAACAAGCCTGCAAGGTGGCGGGCACTTGATTAAAAAGGTCGATATCGGTTCTATTATTGATCATCATTTAGGATGATCATCATCCCGATGCGTATTTTTATTCTATTATTGCTATACACATCAAAAGCTATTTTTTCGATGGACAATTTTGATCAGCAACGGTTTTTTTTATTAACAAAATGTGGTGAAAATGAACAAGCAAAAGGATATATCACCAATCATTTGCTAGAAAAAAATGAGTTATTTAAGCATTATGGATCGAACAGTCATTCGGATCAACACATAAGTAAAGTTGCAATTTCAGACCTCGAAAAATTTGTAAACGAACATATTAAAGCATACTTTTATGAAAATAACCAATACCATATTACATTAAAACAGACTTTCCCGTTGTCTATAATAATTAAACCTAGGAACAATCAAGAGCTAAGTCTAAAAGAAAGCGAAGTAGAATTAATTTTAAATATATTAATAAACAAAAAAGCGAATGTCTTTGTTGATGATTTTGAGGAATATCCTTTTCCTTTTAAAAATAATATTCCTCCATTTTTTAATATAGTAAGCAACGATAATAAATCCTGCACTGTACAAATGCATTCTAAAAAAGAGACGGCGGACAATTACTTGTTAGTAAATTCATCGTTAAATATGCTAGCAATATGTAGCTTAGATGGAAAAAATAACACTATTTTTATACATGATCAATTGACAAATAAAAAAACAATTATAAAAATAAATATTGAAAATACTCTGATCCCAAAAGCTATTTACTTTGATAATATTAAGGAACGTACGTATTCGTTAGACAATCTTATAGTTATTTCAAGCCTCAACGATGAATTAAATTATAAGAATCAATATTGTATAGACATATATTCGTTTGATGTTAATTATAGAAAAACATATTCAAAGGGAGAAAAAAATTTTATATCACATAAAAGAGTTATTATAGAAAACAAAAATCATTTATGCCCAATTAACATAGTCCTAATAGATAACTCTTTAATATTATATACTGCATCGCAAAAAATAGTCATAGATCTCAATTTATTTTTAGCAAACGATTACCCCGAAATAAAAAAGGCAATGTCACCAGGCATTGATTTATTCGATATCATATACTATTTTGATTCACAGCCACATGATCAGTCCTTTTGTGCTGATAGCTTTAACGACCACCCCCTAAGCAACAAAAAACAATCTATTGAACGGGTAAGCACAAAAAATACTCCTTGGAATGAACATTCAAAAAATAAAATAGTAAGAATGATATATAGAAATGCATACAAGAAACAGAATAATGATTTATCGGAATCAGATTCAGAAAGTACTCCGCCCGACATAAAAAATAATGTTATAGACAAGATAGAGAATCAAAAGACAAATAATTCAATAGATACATTGTGTCCAAAAGATTCTTCTGCAAAATTAAATCCACAGGCCAATGTAGAACAGATTAATAACAACGCAAAAAAGAGCGAAAACAAAAAATCTTCTAATCAATTTATTATTATATATAAATTACTAAAAAGCACTTTTAAAAACGGCTATTTTTATATATTTGTTTGTGCATGTATCATGTTATATTATAACACATATTTTAGTAGCATGTTTTTATTAAAGTAAAAAATGGAGCACAAAAAACAAGCCTGCAAGGTGGCGGGCACTTGAGTACTAACATAAACATTGCTTCTATTATTGGTCACTATTTATGATAAAAATTATGCGCATTGTTATTTTATTAGGGTCTTGCCCAGCATAAATAAAAAAGGTATGCTGGAAATATGTATAAATACAGTAAAATATCAACATATAAAATAAAAAAAAATTTTGAAACTTTTTTGTGAAGATCTTCCAGCAACAAAAGCAGCAAAAATGTTAGGTTTTAATCGCAAAACAATTGATCGTTATTATAACCTATTTCGAGAAAAAATAGTAGCACGAACAAAGTGAAACTGAAGGCGAATTTGAGCTTGATGAAAGTTGTTTTGGCGCACAACAAATACAAGGCAAACGGAGTTGGGGTGCTGCAGGCAAAACGCCTGTCTTTGGCATACTAAACGGGACAAAAAAGTGCACATTTTTGTTGTAAAAAACTGCTCAAAAGAAGAGCTAATGCCTATAAATTTTAGAAGGCTCAACCATTTATACAGACCGCTGGAAAGCGTACGATGACCTTATTTTAAATGGGTATGATCATTATCGGGTTTTTCACAGCCACAACGAGTTTGCGCCCGTGGCAAAAATCATGTGAATGGGATTGAATCTTTCTGGTCTTTTGCAAAGCGTAGACTCGCTAAATTTAACGGTAGTGCTTCTCACAAGTTTTTCATTCATCTTAAAGAATCCGAGTATAGATTTAACTATCGCAATTTCCCTTTTTTGATATAATGCTAAAGCTTGTTTTTGAAAATAAAATTCTTAAGCATAAAAATAAACCATTATTTTAATTCATTTTATTGATTAATAATACAAACAGGGTACAATAGCAATGTTGTATTTTATTTTTTTTATAAATTTTGGAAGAACTATGTTTTTTAAAAAAAAATTGATCATATTAAATATTATTGTTTCATGTTCAGCTATTGTTGCATCGCAAAAATCACCTGTTTCTTATTTAGAATTATTTCCTGGAAAAGGGCTGGAACCAGTCTTTTTGGGGCACCCTTACTCTTCAATAACGCCAGAAGAAAAGAAAAATTGCTTGCTTTTACAAGAGACATGTTATACTGTTTTAGATAATAATAGTAACCATTGCGCACTTGTTGGACCATTGCAACCATGCCAACTTTTATTACTTGATTTTGGTAAAAAAACAGTTGTTGCTCATATAAGCTCACAAAGCAATTTGCAAGATTTGTTAAACAAAATAAAAGAAGAACATCCCAATATTGACAGCTCTACAATAACCGGCGAACTATTTACAAATGACTCATTGACATATGATCAAGAAATCTTTACAACAAAAGGATTAACTTATAAAAAACTATATCAGGGTAGATCTCAACTTCAAGAGTTAAAAAAAAATAAGGATGCAATTATTAATACATTGAATATTCCAAATCGCAATCAAATTAATGCTCTTAAGTTTAAATCAACCAAAGAAGACTTTGCATTAGGTAATTACGAATTTGCAGAATTATTTGTATTGATAAAAATGATTAATCAAAAGCCAGCGATTTTTAATACTTGTCCTATGGCAGAAGAATATTTTGGTAATTTTTCTGATTTACCAATTAGAGAACGCTTTGCTGAAAATTCAAAATTATTGAATAAAATTCTATCACCTGCTTTTGTGAATTTTCAAAATAAAGATGCTGCTTATGGCAAAATACCATTTTATTATATAAGCCCAAATATTTTTGATACGTACCATTTTTGAATAGCTTAACAATGACAAATACTCACAGATATATTGTTATTAAAAAAAATTATTTGCTGTGCAATTGAACAACTGCAATTGCACAGCAATCTGTATGAGAAATTGAAATACTAGTGGTTAATGGATCAATAAAAAGCTTATCATATGCTACTTTTAAGTAAGGTCTCCCGCATAATCTTTTTTCAACAGAAACAGCCAACATAATTTTTAACAGACTTATTTTTTTTTGAGGAAATAAATGTTGAAACGCTTTAAAAAATGCTTCTTTTGCAGCAAATCTGACTGCCAATCGTTGTGCACAAAATATCATATTACTTTTGGCATACGCAATCTCTTTTGTTGAAAAAATACGCTTCAATTTTGTGTCTGACCAGTTCTTCCACTTTTCAAAACGTTTTACTTGTACAATATCAACACCAACAGATTGCTTCATCATAGACTATTTCTGTTGCTCAAGATATTTGTCAATTGATCTATACATTACTGCTTCTTGCATGTGAGCACCTGTTATAATGTCAATCTCTTCAAGGTCTGCTATGGTACGGGCTATTTTAAGAATTTTGTGATAGCCACGCATGCTCAAATTAAGCTTTTCAAAAGCTTTTTTTACTATTCTTTGCGCATCTTCAGAAAGGACACAAAAGCGATCAATTTCTTGCGGCTGCATACCACTGTTAAAGTTATCAGTAGATTTAAACCGATCTTGCTGTATTTTGGTTGCCCTTTCAACACCAACATATAGTTCTGCAGAACTGGTGTGCGCAACATTGGTATCTTGAATAGTATCATACGTTACATTTTGTACTTGTACCTGCAGATCGATACGATCAAGCAGCGGTCCTGAAAGTTTATTTAAGTAACGGACAATACTTGCTTTTGAGCAAACACATTCTCGTCTTTTGTCACCAAAAAAACCACACGGGCATGGATTTAATGCGGCTACCAATAAAAATCCTGCAGGAAATTGAATAGACTGATGGACACGGGCAATGTGCACTTCTTTACTTTCAAGTGGCTGGCGCAACGCCTCTAATGTTTCACGCTTAAATTCGGTAAGCTCATCTAAAAATAAAATACCGTGATGTGCAAGACTAATTTCTCCTGGTTGGGGGTATGAACCACCGCCAATCAAACCAGCTTGTGATGTGGTATGATGAGGTGCGCGAAAAGGTCGCTGCGTAATAAGTGGCTGATCTACCAACTTACCACAAATTGAATAAATTTTACTGGTTTCAATCATTTCTTGAAAACTTAACGCAGGCATAATGGTTTGCAATCTTTTTGCAAGCATGGTTTTGCCAGCACCAGGAGAGCCAATAAATAAAATATTATGTCTGCCTGCTGCTGCAATTTGCAAAGCCCTTTTGGCCATTTGCTGTCCTTTGACTTGGGCAAAATCAAGGTCATGCGAAATCATATTGTCTGGTAAAAAGCCAACAGTCGGTTCGATAGGCTTTTCTTGCTTGATGTAGGCAATAAGCTCTGTTATATGATTTACACCAATAACTTCTATACCTTTTATTAAAGCCGCTTCTTGTGCGTTTTGTTTGGGTATAATCATACGTTTTTTGCCTATTGCATGGGCATCATACGCAATTGCTAACGCTCCTTTAATAAAACGAACGCTACCATCTAAAGAAAGCTCTCCTAAAAAAAGAGTATCTTGCATAAAATCTTTAGAAAGCTCAAGCTGTTGCGTTGCTATTAAAATACCTAAAGCAATAGGCAAATCAAAGTTAGTACCTTCTTTTTTTAAATCTGCAGGAGCTAGATTGACCGTAATTTTTTTTGCAGGAATTGCACAGCCACTATTTTTGAGCGCAGCCAAAATACGCTTGCTACTTTCTTTAATAGCCGTATCTGGCAATCCTACAATATAAAATTGCACTAAGCCAAATGCTACGTCTACTTCAACTTCAACAATATGAGCCTGCGTACCAATAGTTGTTGCCGACAAAACGGTTGTATGCATATATTTTCCATAAATAAAACTTATATATAATATTTATAGAAAAATAATTTTTTTGCAAATTTAAAAAATCAAAATAAAAATAAAATCGCATCTGAATTTTAAATTGCTATTGACTAAAATAGTTTCGCAAAAGCTTTTTAAAAACATCAGCATTAATAAAACCAACTTCTTTGGCGATTAATTTACCCTTATTAAAAAAAAGAAAGCTGGGAATAGAAGTAACGCCAAGCTCCGTAGAAAGATCTCGATCTTCTTCCACATTTAATGTTGCAAAGACGTATTGCTCTTCAAACTCTTTTTCAAGATCTGCAAAAACAGGTTTCATCATTTGACAAGGTCCACACCAAACGGCAAACACATCAACAACAACCGGTTTTTTTGATTCTATAACATCTTTTTGATAGTTTGCTTTAGAAATACTAATTGCCATACAATTCCTTCATAAACAAGATAAAAACAGACTATTCTTAGTGTACACTCAGTTTACTATGGCAACAAGCATAAGATTGTTCTGTTTATTGAATATTCTTTATCGATGATGGAAGCTCCGGGATCTGCATGGTATTAATTTCCAAAAGAGCTATGGCTCCAATTGGCGTTTCCATGTTTACAGGTCCTGCAGAGCTTTTTTCATCCCACTTTACTTTTACTGTATCCAGCGCCAAACAATGATAAGATTTTAAACCACTGTCTTTTGGAGTAATTATTAATTCTACATATGTAACTGTATGAGTAACATTACCTGATTGTGCTTTGTAAATATAAGTAAGATTTGGAACAGATGCCAAAGACTTAATCTCTGTCAAATCAATTTTTAAAATAGTATAACCAGCTCTGCCATTGGGATCATCTTTCAATATGACTTCATTTTTTCCAGTCTGTTGGTTAAGTGTTATTGGGGGTAATGATTCTGGTAAAACACGCATTTGTATTTGTGACGACTTGCCATCAACAGTAATATTTTCAATATTATCCCATTTATTCCCCTGGTGTACTTTTATCGACCCCCCAAAATTGACTTTTGACTTTGCATTATTATTAACATTTTGCTCGGGCGTAGCCCATCCCATTATATATCCAGGTAACAATAAGTTACTAAGTGCACATAGCACAAACAATGTTTTGCTCATTGTCTTCCTTTCTTTCTTTTTTATTATATGTTTAATTGTGCTTGAACAAAGTTTAAAAATGCAAGAATATATCATTTATATAATTATCCAATATACGATATTGCATATATAAGCATTTTTCATATACATTATGTATGTAATCTATATTGCAAAATAAGGAAATAGCATGAAGCAAAATACACATACTAATCAAAGACCATTTGTCTTTTTAAGCACTATTTGCTTTGGTGCTTTATGTTATTTTTACATCCAAGAAAAAAGCGCGTTGCTTGCCTCTTTTTTGAAACAATATATACATCGTAAACATTTTGTAATTCAACAAGATGGCACAATTCATCCTGCCACTTCTATTCCTTTCCAAGAACCTATGTTGCCAGCAATTTTTTCAGATCCTTTAAACGAACTGTTTAATCAATTACAACAAAAAAAAGGTTATTTAACGTTGTTTTCACCAGACGACAACACGTACGATATTCTTTTAAAACTGATCGATCAAGAATATGAAAAAATAAGCATTGCTATATTTTCTTTTACTGATGGCGTTATTGTCAAAGCTCTTGAACTTGCCATTAAAAGAGGTGTTACAGTAGAAATTATCACGGACAAAAACTGCCTTGTTGACAGGTACGGTAAAATTGATGATTTATACCACGCAGGCGCAACTATTTATGTCTATAATCCAAACTATTACAACAAAAAAAAGCCTGGCATCATGCACCATAAATTTATTATTTTCAGTAAAAATTTCACCCAAAAAGGACTTGTATGGACAGGGTCGTATAATTTTACTAAGTCAGCCCGTTATTATAATCAAGAAAATGTTATTGTTTTAAATAGAAAAGGAATAGTAACACGGTATACAAAACAGTTCGAACAGATTAAAACACGCTCTGATGTATATAGACCATTTTTAACACCATACCAACAACAAAAAAAATCTTTACATTGAAATACGCAATATGTTAGTACATGAAGTATAGTTTATTCATGGAATCATATAATGAAAAATATATTGCTACTATTTTTAAGTGCTGTCATATTTTGTGTGAAAGATGTCCATGGCAGTGAGCCAATCAAGCCAAATATATCTACCTTTACTGACCTGACTAATCCATCTATTCCTACTATTGAAGTCATACAACCAGTTGAGCAGAACAGCCCACAAGTATTGCACATTCCTATAAACAATACCGCTACTGAAGATCGATGGAAAGCGCATCTTTTTGCAATAGCAATAGAGAAAAAACTATGCCCATTAGTATTGGATTATGCAAAAAGCATTGCTGGTCAAAATATTGCAATTAATATTGCGCAAGCAATAGCTATGTTCAAAAATAGTATAGATGCAAATAAAGATATATTTTTTAAAGATTGTCCTTTTTTGTATGAAATATTATTTCCGCAAAGAAACCAATCTCCTATTAAAAATTTAAATAATAACAGCTCACCTCAACCTGCTTCACCAAGAGGCAGACGAGCAAGTGGCAGCGGTCAATCTTTTTTTAACACATTTTCTATAGACCCAAGCATACCAGAAACAAATAAAGAATGTGTATTAAAAAATGAAGAACAGAAGAAACTGTTTACAAATATAATTGCATACTGCATTCTTAATCTTAACCCACAACTGATAAGTGAGTTATGTGAAAAAATTATACAATCATCCCATAGTAATCGAATAGAAAATAAAAATACAAATGACGCTTATAAGCTGCTAGAACAGAATCATGCTGAATTAACAGCCAATTACAAAGAAAAAATTTCTTATATTAACGAACTTGAAACAACAATTAACAAGCTTAATGCAATAATAAAGAAACTTGAATCAGAGGTTGATTCAGAAAATCAAGACTCTGCAGATAATAATTACATCAATAATTTACACACACAGATAGACTTTCTAACAAAAGAGCTCGAAAAAGCTCGACAACAAACTAAAGACTTAGAAAATACATATGCAAAACAACCTGACCACGCAAAACAACTCACCGATCTACTTAAACAAAATAACGATCGGATATTAATGTATCGCTTAATTTCAGGCATCAGCTTTTCAACAACAATTATATTATTAGTATGTTTATTATATAACAATGGTTTGCTTTCCGCTTATTACAAAAATATGATACACTGACAATACTTTCATGAAATTAAATAGAATCTAAATAATATATAATAATCTGTTGTTTAGATTTCTTTTTTGTGCTACAAAAAGTAAAAATGTTGATTTTTAAATGGTTTTTATTATAATTGACTTATAATGTTTGCATTTAAAACAGGGTCTTCAATGAAAAAATTAAAAATATTTTTTCTGTGTATTGCATTATTTTTTTCAACTTACTCACGTGCTTTAATAACTGAAGTAATAAGTGTTCTTAGTATTTTTTATGCTTTTGCCAACACTAATCCAACAATCAAAGCACAGTTTGTTTCTCAAGATGGCAATATAAACTTACCTGCTGTGTACGGACTTTTAAGGTATTTCCAAGATTGTACGGTCAGTTGTTGGCGCCATACAGATAGCTTTTTAGGCAAAAAATTTCCAAACTGGTGGCGCAGTGAAGAAAACATCCAAAAAGAAAAGGTTGAACGAGAGCGCGTTGCTGGTGAAGAAGTGATACGAACACAAACACAACTAGAAGAACAAAACAAACAGTATCAAGCCGAAATCAGGGAAAAAAACGATGCAATCAACGCAAAAGAAAGTGAAATTTCTTTTTTGACAAACGTAGTCTACGAATACAGAACAAAAGAAGCAGTCGCCAACGCAAACAAAGAAAAAGATAAACAAATTGCAAATTTAACAACAACAATTGACAGTATGAGAAACAATACAACAAGAATGGATCTAGAAAACAGAGTACAATCTTTAGAAAAAGAACGAAACCAATATCAAAGCACCTGCGCTGTTTTGTATTGTGCATTAATTATACAGGCACAAAAGCTTCAATCTTTTCCAACTATAACCAATACAGCAATTTCTTATCCTGGTAAAAATCATATGCCATCATGGCCAAATATTACGCACAATAATTATTGGCCTTGGTCCCCAAATTATAATGCTACCAATTATCTAAATGGTAATCCTCATGTAAACCCTTATCAATTTCCATCAATGATCAATCCAGCAAGATCCTGGAATTCTTATGATAATAGTATTAATTAACATGTTTTTCAATAAAAAATACATACAGTTTTTTTTTGTAATCTATGGTTCTTTATTATTGGGGCAAGATACCAAAGGAATGACACCATCAACAGTGTCTACCGCTGCTAAAAAAACATTAGCTCATATTTATGGTTTACCAAAGCCCATATATTTGCATCAAAATAAAAAAAAAAGTTTTACTTCCAAAACTTTATCTCATCCTGTTCCCACAGAAGAACGCAGTCCCCTTGTATATTTTTTAGAACAAGTTGCTTATTTTAATTCACCGATCGCGCTGTCACCAAAAAATAATTTTGATCCAAGCTTATTATTACCTAGCAATAATCCACCAAAATGTTTAATGACCACCCAGACATTGGATAAAAATAATGTTATGCTTACGCAAAAAGATGTAGAAAAAGTGGTGAATCTATTATATTTAATACATAACATGCAAAACAATAATCTTTCATTAACTTTAATATATGATGAATCGGATAAACCAATAAGTGGGACCTGTTTTTACCCAGCAGAAAACGCATTACCTCTATCTAAAAAATCACGCAGAAATCCAGAAATAAAAATGAATTTACATATTTCTAGAATTAAATCACTTCCATACTATCATGTTGATATTATTGAAAAAATAATTAAAGAAAAAGCTTGCCTTGTTCAACAATATACTAAAACAAATAATACGCTTAACAATAGAATGAAAATATTGCAAGATAATCTTTGTCAAACTGAGAAAGAAAAAAAAGTGCTTGCAAATACCAATGTTGCATTACAAAAAATAGTTGAACAAGAACAAGAAGAAAAGAAAAAACTACAAAACAATCTAGAAATCCAAAATCAAACACTTGACCAATTAAATAAATATAATAACAATCAGACAAGAGAAATAGACTTATTGAAAAAAAAGTTAAATACTTTTAAAACCATGCTTTCTGAAGTTAAAAATAGATTAGAAGAAAAAGAAAATGAGGTTACAAGCATCCAAAAGGAGCTTATAGAAAAGCAAGAAACAAGTAAACAAGAAAAAGAAAAATTAACGGAAGATTACAGTTCTTTGGAAAAAAAATATGAAGAACAAATTGGATTACTAAAGCATATTGTTGAGGAGCATATAAAACTTACTGCGTCTTTTGAAACAATTAAAAAATTAATTGATGATGATAAAAAAGAAGAAATTGAAAGCTTAAAAAATGAATTAATCAATTTTCAAAAAAGCTTACAAGAAATGCAGATTGAAGATAAAAAACTGTTAAAAAAAATAGATGCGGAAAAACGCAATATTGAAAACCAACACGAAAGCACACTGCAAATATTACACAAAACATATAACAACAAGATTGCTTTCAACGCAGAATATTACAAAACTTGTTTATCCGAAAAAGACAATACTATTGAAAATCTAAACGACACAAACACACAGTTACAAAATAATAACAACTGGCTAAAAAATGGGCTGGGAATAGTTTTGATACTGTTGTTTATAGAAAACATATATTACAAAAATAAGATTGCAAAACTCACCAACCTGTTACATACATAAGATTACTTTTGCTAACAAAATCCTTGTACCAGCATCCATAAAGAATTAGCAGCAAAAATAGCTGATGCAAACGGTACCCATTGATCTTTTTCTGAAAAAAATTGCGCTAGCAACCCACCACTTATTAAAGCAAAAGAATAATCAATAGGCATTAAAATACCACCAAGTACCATGCTGGGATTAATTTTACATTTTCCTAACACAAATCCTGCACATATGCCTATTAAAAGCATATGGTAATTAAAAGTATGTGCATGAATAAGTAATGCGCGAGCTTGCGCTTTGTATGCACCCAACACAGATGAGCCTATTTGAAATTTAGCACTTAACAATAAAAAAACAGCTGCACAAAAAACAGATGCCATCAAGATGCCAAGATATTGCATCCGCATGGTATATTTTTTTGAAATACCGGCTAAAAACGCAGCTTTGCGTGCAAACAAAATATCCACAGCAACACCACCTGCTATTTCTACAAAAGTAGCAATACAAATAAGCTGGACATAATCAAGTGAAAACAAAAAAAGCGCTGGCAACATAACAAACGTTGCAAACCGACCAAGTGGAGCGATACCCATGGTACCGCCAATCACAATCATTTGATATACACATAAAAAAGTAGCCATCAATACATACACTTGCACAAGCAAAGATAAGCGAAGATGATAACAAGCAGCCATAAAAATTAATCCAAAACCAACTGCTATTAACCCGTATTCTTCAAAAGTTCCTTGTGCATTATTTTTTGAGATAGCATATTTTTTAGCAGACACTGATTCGATAAATTTTTTAACTGCATTTGGCACCAGGAAAATAGCCTGCAGGGCACCACACAAAACCATACCTGCACAAAAAGCTAGCAAAAATTCAGACAAACTCACTGCTGCAAAAAAATGATTATGCAATGGATTTAAAAAACATAGCCTGGCAAAAGCTCCTACAAATAAAGGTTTTGCAATCACATGCCCCGTAACAAAGCCTATGGAAACAAGCATAGGCAACACGGTAAAATCAAAGCGAAAGGCAGGAATGGTCACCAAACCAAAATCATACACTTTTGTGGTAAAAATGGCTGGTATTTTACCATAACGTGTACCTTTTTGTCCTAACACCCACAAAGTAAAAAAAAGTCCTCCTGCCCATAATTGCACTGTCTGAAATGCATTATGTCCTTTGGCAGCCATAGTAAATATCATTTGACCAACAGGAAACTGGTACTTATTATTTAGTAAAACTGAGTTTTCAAAAAAATAAGCTATTTGCATACCAAAAAAACTTGCTATGCCAACTAGGTTACCAACAAGCAGAAAATAATAATAAGGATTTGCAACAAGTGATGCGTACAGATGCGAGTCAAGAAAAAAAATAGCCGGGAATGAAAAGCCACATGCCGTTGCTGCAATACCTCCAATAGAAGCGCAACTCGTTATGCCAAGTAACGACGAAACTGTTGGCTTTTGCCTACATAACCCATATAAAGCGTACAATAGTAATAACAAAGTGGGAGAGATCCATGGACCAATGGAGGTTGCCATAGAAATATACGCCATCACACTTGCAGAAAAAAGTGACAACAGTGCTGCAAGGAAATAAATAATCATGTAACCCTTTTATATATCTACTTTATATGCAAAGATAGCATGAAAAAATATTTTTCTCATTGATTTTTTTTCTTTATTTTTTTATAGCAGATTGCATGAAAATAATAACCGTTATTTTTACGTTCAATCGACTGTACATGAAATGCGTATCCTTTTTCTAAAGCTATATTTTTAAATTGATTTGTTATATGACCCATTTTTTTGCTGGTACCTTCTATAAGAAACGATTGATTTGTTTTTTTAACTGAAACTACACTAAAATGGTCATTAGGCATTAAAAGTATAGATAAAAAAGTACTTATTAATTGTTGATCATGAGCAAAAACAAGTTTTTCTTCAGTCAACTGTTTAATGTTTTTTTCCAAATCTTGTTGATGCATCAAAAGCTCTTGTTCTTGTGTATATATATTTTTTTGCTTGTTATATAATGTCTTTTTTTGATACAATTGCCACACAAAAGGAAGCTCCATGACTACACAACTAACAAAGAAAAGAACGCTTACAAAACTCGAAAAATATAACCATTTTTTTAAAGCTAAGTAAGTATACATGGGTATAGCTGAAGCAAAATGTTGTTTATCCATATAGTGACTCCTGATACATTATACTGCCATACGATAATAATAAGGCTTTTTTATCTATACTATTCTGAAAAAATACGTTTGGTATTAACCGATGCAACATATCGTTAGTAAAAAAAGTATCCATATTCGTATCATGTTTTATAATATCTTGCACAAGCTCGGATAGCCTAAATGTTGTACCTTTGTAACCTTGATACGCATATAATAAAGAATGCATAGGACAACCAATATTCAGAATTGGAATATGCAATGGCATTATTAAAAGTTGATATTGCAATAGAGCATAGTTTGTCATCGTACATCTGCACAAAAGATGGTCTATTTCATCACAAGGACCAATATAATGTGTATGTATAGGTTGAATTTTATAATTAAAATCATCTATACGATCTGACATATATCTTATTGGCTGACTTGCCACAATAAAATTTTGTGACAACTGCTTGTTGTCAACTATTATGGTAATAAAAGAAGGATACAGTTTATGAGTTTTTATATAAGTCAATAACTCATTTTTAATTAAACTGTAATTAAAAAGTATACCGTCATGCACTTGATACGCAGCGCTACAAAAAGTTGTATAATTAATAATTTGATATGGTTTTTTGTATTTTTTCTTCCCGAAAATAAAACACAAACTATTGTCATATACCACAATAGCAAGCACTATGTTATTTTGCTTCAAATAAACCACCTGGAGTACCTTTTAGCAAACTATCTTTTGTTGTATAATGACCTTTTTAAACAAGTTATACAAGTGCTAATTACCACTGGGGATATTTTGTGCTTTTGTGAATATATTATATATATACGCAAGATTGTTGATAGTTTCAGGACTAAAGCCGGCAAATCTAGCACGACTGCCATTATTCAAAGGCCACAGATCTTCACCCGTATTATTGCGCCATATAGAATCGCAAATTTCCGCATATAATATCAATACACAATACTGATAGGCAGATTGAAAATATAGTATGTCTTCATTTGTGAACACATACGGACAGTCTTTATTTGTTTTTTCTTGTAAATCTTTAAGGGCAGGAGTAAGTGTATGATTAATATAATACTGAACAAAGTGCTTGTTTGCTTCATAAGAAGAAATGCGTGGGCAACCAGGCTCTAATTTATATTCTGGTGCACTAACAAACAAATATAATTGATAATCAGCTTCATTGGTAAAATGCTCTCTTTCTAATTTATATGCAGGAAGCTTGCCAAACACATAAGAGGAAACTGCTCCAGGCATTTCAAAAAATTGCAAACTGAGTAAATTGATCAAATTAAAACTATATGGATATTTTTTATCATTAATAAATGTTCTAAGAAGTTCATCTATTTCAAGTATTTTTGGATTGAAATCATCTTTTTTATCATTGTGTTTACTATTATTACCTTCCTTGTCATGATACCACAATTCATTAAACTTTGTACACAAAAATGCTATAGGATACCACATCCATGTATTCTCCTCCTCTATCCTTTTATGCAACAACTTTAAAATAAAAGGTGACATATTATAATACCATACAAGCGAATATCCATTCATATATTTAAGCAAGTGGGATGTTTTGAATTTTGCGAAAAAATTTAGACCTGTCTTTGTGTTTTCAGTAATCTTGTTAACCTTCTCAGGGTCTTTATAAATTGTAATACCATTCTTGGCTTCATCACCTGTATAAAGTGTTCTTGCATAAATAAACGGTAAAAAGTATTGCCCGGTGAAAGACTCTTCTGTAATGCAATCTAATGATAAAACTTTTGAATATATGGGAAGAGCTTTACGCTGAACAGTTTTTGCTAAATGCTCACCGGCATAAGAACACGGTATATATTGTGACGTATTTTTAGGAATCAATGATAACAAAACACAGATATGGTTTACTTCTTGCATTAAAAGAAAAAATTCACCAGTGTTATTAGGATTTTTAAGCGTTGGCATATCATCGCTAAGAAAAGTTCCTAATTGTTCTATCGCTTTACTCAATGATTGCACAGGCAAAATAATCTCGTTACCATCATTGTTGGGATTTTTGGATACATCTTTCACCGCAATTAAACAACTGAGAGCTTCTACTTTAGCAACTCTCAAAAGATTAATAAAATAAGACTGTTTTGGATCGTGATGAATAATCTTTGGTACATTACTATTAGTATTCAGTACCCCAGGAGACACAAAATCATTTGGAACGCTTTCTAAAAAAGCGTTTGCTATATAGCTTGTCATCAGGATAAGAACAATTACAAAATTAATATAGAAGGGCTGTAGTGATTTAACAACTAAAAACATAATATTTCTTTTTGTAAAAATGTGAAATGCACTTACGTAGTTATGGTGGAGGCGATGGGAGTCGAACCCATGTCCGCACTGTTGCAAGTAAAAAGCGCTACATGTTTATTGCGCATAATACATTTACATCCTGAGCACAAACAGTTGATGCAAACGGCAGCTTGATATTATGATTTAGGCTATTCAACCGCTCAACGTTACCTAAAAAATTCTATCTGGTTTATACGAGTACACACAACTGATAGACACGCCGTGTGTGCAAGTACAATTTAAGCTAGGTTAGATTGTAGGGCAAATATATTGCCAGATATTGTTTATTGTTTGTTTGTTTAACGAGCACTCAAACAACGCTCGACATGCTCTTTTTGCTTTTAACAATACGTCGAAGCCAGTACGCCCCCCCAAAAATATATTTCAAAAATAACTAATTACATTTATTGTAATTAGTTAATGATTCTGTGTCAACAAATAATTACTTGTCTGCATATTTAAAAACCTTTTAAACTACGCAACGTTTCCCTTTTTATATCCCGCTCTTTAAGTATTTCTTTTTTTTCCGACATCTTTTTATGTTTACCCAGGCCTATCTGTACTTTGACTTTATTTTTTTCAGTAAAATACAGTTTTAATGGTACTAAAACTACCCCTTTACGGGACATGTCCCCAATCAAACGCATAAGCTGTTTTTTGTGAAGCAAAAGCTTACGTCGCTGACGTGCAAGCTCTTCTGATTTAGTATACGCATGAGAATAAACTGTAATATTGCAGTTTATAAGAAATAGCTCGCCTGCATGAATAGTGGCAAAAGCTCCTATCAAAGAAACTTTTCCTTGCCGTATTGATTTCACCTCATCACCACACAGTACAATGCCAGCCTCAATGATTTCTTGAATTTCATAATCAAACAACGCTTTTTTATTGACTGCAATAACCTTCATGCCTTACCCTTTGCGTTGACACTTAGTCTTAAAAAATAATATCCCATAAAAAAAATATAAGTTATAAAAGCTGCAACAGTTGCCACACCTATTCCCCCAACTATAAAAGCCCAAAACGAAAAAGCAGGAATTAATAACGTCTTTTGGATATATAACAAAATCTCACTCAAAAAAAATGGATTTTCAGGTACAGCTCCAACAATCTGAGTATACCAATACATGCCAACCCAATAATCAAAATAATAGATAGGAAGCATGGTCCAGGGATTATTTATTAAAACAGATAATCCAAAAACAATAGCAAAATTTAAAGAAAAAAGCCAAGAACATAAAAAAACTAGTGCTGTGTGTAACCCCAAAAAAGGACAAAACGCTATCCAAACGCCCCAAACAGAAGACCATGTCAACACAGACCAGGAAAGCTCCCTGTAAAAAGACGCTTTGACTGAGTGCCAATATTGCTTTAATTTCATGAACATATTCGTATTTATTTGAAAAACATATTATTAACAGTATACTTTAAAATAGCAATTTAAAAAAAGTTAGCAAAACAAAATGAAAAAAAATGTAATCAATCTGTTTTTTTTATTTCTATTAACAAATATATCTTTTGTCATAATAACCGCTCCTTCTTCACCCTGGATCCTTGCTTCACTGCATTATGAAGGTGGCATTGGCACCTTACCCACACCCTTATATTATGATGGTAATAATATAATGCCACATTTAAATAAACAAAAAAACCATTTAGACTTTGAAATCCCTCGTTCACGAAACAACCAGACTTATTATATCGTTGTCACAGAACAAATTATACCAGTGTCAAAAAAAACAGTGTCCCAGCCTCATGAGTTTATTGGCAATACCATAGATTATTTACGAGTACCCAAAGAAAATGATTATCGATTGTACAAAATATGCTTGACCTCAGAAATAGTTTCTAATCAAAAAGGGCACCCTGAAAAAATTGACTATTGGGAAGTAACCGAAATGATTTTGCCCGAAAATGGGCAGCTACCTCCTCAAACTCTTATTATTTACGACCTACCAGAACGTGTATTATCATTTGAAAGCGGCGGTTCACTTATATCATGGCCAACAATGTATATGGAAAGCGTAACAAAAGATACTGCCTTTTTACATCTTGCAGCTCTTGATTTAAACACTATTCATGTGCCGTTCAAAAAAACATATGCAATAGACAAAAAAAGAGTGATTATCGCTTATAGTTCGTAAAAACATGAAAAATGCAAATCATTTAATTCTTGGTATAGAAACATCATGCGACGAAACAGGCTTTGCGCTGTACAGAAAAGAAGAAGGTGTCGTTGCACAAGTACTCTTTTCTCAAATTGATCTGCATAAAAAATATGGTGGCGTAATACCAGAATTAGCTTCACGTACACAGTTAGAAAAAGTAACTCTTTTGTTTGATGAACTATTCACCAAAACAACATACACATTTAATGATGTTGATGTGGTTGCCATTACCAACAAACCTGGACTACCAGGATCTTTGTTAGTGGGACTTGCATTTGGTAAAACAATTGCCTGGGCAACAAATAAAAAAATTATAGGTATTAATCATTTAGAGGGACATATTTTTTCATCATTCCTTCAACATCAAGTGCCGTTTCCTCATCTTTGTCTGACAGCCTCAGGCGGCCATACTTCTTTATATTTAGTCACTGATCTTGGTCAATATCAATTACTTGGCAATACCAAAGACGATGCTGCAGGCGAAGCGTTTGATAAAATTGGAAAACTTATGGATATGCCGTACCCAGGTGGGCCGATTATTGAAAAATATGCACGACAAGCAGAGTTTGAAGATTTTTTTCATTATCCACGTTCCATGGCTCACTCATTAGATTTTAGTTTTTCAGGGCTCAAAACAGCCGTTCTTTACCATTTAATTAAAGAGCATGCATACGACAAAGAACAGAGAAAATTTTTAAAAGCAGATGATGAAATATATAAACAAAAAGTTGCAAGTTCTTTACTTGTTTGTATTGGCGATATTTTCGCACAAAAAATTATATTAGCATTATCACAATATCCCCACATAAAAGCAGTAACTTTTGTAGGTGGATGCGCTGCAAATGCCTATTTAAAACACAGACTGTCTGAACTATGCACAAATCAACATATATCTTTTTATGCTCCATCGCCATTATACTGCACAGACAATGGGGCAATGATAGCATTTGTAGGCTCATATAAAGCTGAAAAAGGGCTTTATGATACCTTTGACCTTGATATTACTAATTAAAAAATTATATACTCAAAATAAGATTACAGGATAATTACATGGACAAAATAATCAAAAAAATGATCCTTTTAAATGTATTTTTATTGACATATCAACCAATTGCAAAGTCTACAGAAAATGAGTTAGTAGTTGTTAATTCAATCCCATTAACCCTACAAGTATCTGCAAATGCTGCTCCTGTCATTCATTCAACAAAGGAATTGCCACTATTGGTGGATGTAAATCCCCATCAAATATACAACATTGCAAATAAATTAGATCATTCAGTAGGTGTTATTGGCGAAAATTTTATATTTTTGAACACCGATTATTATTCGTCCAATCAATCGAATGACATATTGCAGCCAAGATCTATAGGCCTCAATATAATTACAAACGATAAGTGTATAGACGAACAAAATACAAAATATACATGTCAGGGTAAAGGTTTTCTAGCATTCTATGACAAAAAGATTAATTGTGGTACAACAAGCTCTAACTTTTCTTTTTGTATTGTAAAACAACTTGATGAAACTATAAATTTAAATAATGATCTTAATAAAACTAATAAAACATACTCACTTTATTTTGTTTTTCCTGCGTTAATTGATGGCACACAAGATTCCATCAAAAATTTTTTCCAAACGAATAATAAATTGCAAAAGGTATTGTCTCTAAAAAAAAATGACAAAACTAATTATTTAGTAACTGAAAGTTCATTATCAAAAGCGCATTTATATATGCCCAAAATTAAAAAAACTAATAATGTACATTGTTATGTTTTTTTACTTAACCAAAACAATAACAAAACATGCTCAATAGACATTGCCTATTTTTGTCCAACAGATAGCAATCCATTTATAATCAAACATTGTGTTGATAATGTGCTAGTTAGGAAGAATATTAAAACGTACTTTAAGCAAAAAAGGTTATTCAGTATTTTTTATAGCTTATACAAAAGTCAAAATCAAAAAAACAATCATGTCAATCTAGCAAAAAAGCAATTTACAAAAGCTGAATGTACAATTAATATTTTAGATACTCTTTGCAAAGAGAACACAAATTTTATACACGCTCAATTTTTGGTGCGTGTTGTTTTGAGTAGTGTTATTCAGACTTATGACAAGACAAAGATTAGCACACCTCATTTTTATGGTCTGCTTACCACTAATTTACCTTACGGATCAGACAATAATGAGAATGAACTAAAATGGGAATCAACTTTTTTTACTATTCCATCAGGTACAACTAATTTTGATCAACCTTTGTTTTTTGCATATGATCACAATGCAATGCCTAGAAATGATGTTCGTAAGATTATAAATGAATCAACACAAAACAATAATCAAGAACCAAATAGTCCAGTGCTAAATCTTATTAAGAGTATTAATAAAAACGGTTTTGTAACAGATCAGTATACACCACAACAAACAGCTGCACTTTTTTTACCAAGCAACCAGCAGAATGTTCCCGCCATTGAATATAATCAAAATACATATAATCAATCAACATATATTAATAGACACCCGACTTTTGTACCAACAGAAACGCTCAACTCAATCTTATATAATATAAAATCATCTTCAGGTACAACACCAAGGTTTAATCAACCTGAACAGCCAACCCATTTTGAGCATTTAGCACAGATTGGATCACATCTATTAAGCAAGATTACAAGCTTAGAAAAAGAAGTCTACAAATTACAAAAAACTGTTGTCATGTTGTCTAGACAACACAATGATATTTTTGGTATTAAAAAAAAGATCGCCGAAAGCAACCAAAAACTGAATAAAACAATAATTGAGTTTGCCACACAAAAAAAAAATTTAGTTAATATCGCAAACGAACAAAAAGCAGATTTTAGCAAAGAATGTCAGGACACAATTAAACAAAGCATAGAATCCTTGCAAGATATGCAACAAAAAGTAAATGAGGCATTCCAAAATGAACAAAAAAATATTAACCAATTAATTGAAGGTTTTGAGACAAATCAAAACAATATAATTCAAAAACAAGAAGAAGCCCAAAAACATTTTCAACAATTAATCGCATCGTTTGAAGAGAAAAATCAACAATTAGAAAAAGCACAGCAGGATATAAATAATACAATCACAAAGTTTAATGATATACCAAAGAAAGATAGTGACAACGCTATTAAAAATTTACAGCAACCCAATACTTATCTTACCGGCGCATTGGCAACCGTTGGTGCTGTATCTTGTATTAGCATATTGTTATTGTTTTGGTATATACACCAAATGCATGCGCGCATTAATGCACTAGAAGCCCTTAGCGCAATAGTATAAAAAAGTTTATTTTTTATAGGTTAAGCGTATTCCAAACCAACGCGTACATGGCGTAAAACAGATAATATATTAACAGGATAACTATTAAAAGCTTCTTAAAAGATTGTTATTTTTATTCTGTTTGCTACGATTTATACTAATCTGTTATGTATAAAAGTTAGAGTAAGTATTTTATGAATCGTATTATAGAAAATGCATCGGCTGTTCCTGCAGATGAACTTATTACATTATTTAAAAGCTCCAGAAAAATTGGCTTGACTGATGCTACTGTAAAAATTAATCGCTCATTTTATGGGGCTAATGTATTTCCTAAACCACAACCAACGCCTTTGTATATGTTGTTTTTACAACAGTTTTTAAACCCACTTATTTATATTTTAGTAGCGGCTGCATTATTAATTTTTATTTTTAGTAGCGATAATTTAGATGCATTTATTATAACAGGTGTGATTGTTTTTAATGGGTTTATTGGTTCATTGCAAGAATGGCGGACAGAATCTATTTTATATCATCTGCAAGATCTTACAGAATCTTTTTGTTTGGTATTACGTAATGGTGAAAAAAAAATTATTAAAGAAAATGAACTAGTATGCGGTGATATACTATTTATAAAACAAGGGCAACGCATACCTGCAGATGCGCGTATTGTTGAAACTGATTATTTAACGGTAGATGAATCAAGCTTAACTGGAGAATCAAAGCCTATTGCTAAAGTAGCTTCCACTATTCATGCAGAAGCAACTATATTTGAACAAAAAAATATGCTTTTTTGCGGTACAATGGTACTAACAGGCAATGCAATAGCTGTGATTTGTGCCGTTGGGAAATATACACAATTAGGGCATTACACTACTTCTGCATTAAAAAAACAACCCTCCATTCCTTTACATAAAGAACTCGAGCATATTACATTTTGGATTTTAATAGGTATTTTTGGTTTATGCACAACGCTGTTTATTATTGGTTTATACACCGCAAAACCCATTTCAGAACTATTTGGCATGCTGACAGGTCTATTTATTTGCGTTGTGCCAGAAGGGCTGCCTGTTGTCCTAACGTTAATTTTGGTGAGTGGGGTATACCGCATGGCAAAGCGACATGCTTTAATTAAAAACTTACCAGTAGTTGAAACATTAGGCAGAACACAAATAATTTTAACTGATAAAACAGGAACCATTACGCATAATCAAATGATGATTTCTGCCTGTTATGCAGGAAAAACACGTTGGATAATTGATGGCGAAGGGTACCAAGAAAAGGGAAATGTATACTGCTTAGACCAAGCTATCTCAATTAAATCATTAGAAAAGCTAGGCACTGTTTGCCTATTAATGAACAGATCTTCTATTGCATATCAAGAACATAAAGCGCCGCTTATTATAGGTGACCCTTTAGAGATTGCACTGTCTATTTTTGCTAAAAAAATTGCGTTAAAAACAGAACTGTCTAATAATCAGTATAAATTAGTATTTGATCTTCCCTTTGAATCTAAAACAAAATACCATGCAGCTGTATATTCCACGGTAAATGGTTTTGAACTTTTTGTAATAGGTGCACCAGAAGTAATAATACAAAATCATCTGACAGACCTTTTTGCTAAACATAACAATCTTTTAGCTGAAGGGTTACGAGTCGTTGCCGTAGGATCCAAGCCAATTTTAATAAATAAATTAGCTTTTGATCAACTATCATATGGTGAAAAAAAGAGCTTTGTACATACTCATATTTTGCTTGGTCTGGACATTCTTGGCTTATGTGGGATGCAGGATACAATAAGAACAGATATTTGTCATTCAATAGAACGAGCAAAACATGCAGGCATACGAGTTATTATGATAACGGGTGATCATTCTGAAACAGCACAAAGTGTTGCTCTTTCTATTGGCGTTGGCTCTTCTAGATATCAACCATTAGATGGATATACTATTGATACTATGAACGATGAAGATCTACAAAGCGTATTACACTATGTAACTGTGTATTCAAGACTCTCTCCTTTTCATAAAGTGCGCATTTTAGAAGCCTATCAAAAAAATGGTTCTATTGTTGCTATGGTTGGAGATGGAATTAACGATGTACCAACTTTATTACAAGCAAATATTGGCATAGTGATGGGATCAAATTGTACTGATATTACTCGTGAATCAGCTGATTTGGTTTTACTAAATGATGCATTTAGCACTATTATAGATGCAATAGGGCAAGGACGGCATATTGTTTATACCTTAAAAAGGGTTATTTTTTACTTTTTTTCCACTAATTTAGCAGAAATTTTAATTGTTGTTTTTGCCTTTTTAATGGATGGTTTTTACGGCAATTCCTTACCATTACCCCTCACAGCAGGGCAAATACTATGGCTTAATTTGGTAACTGATGGCTTTTTAGATATAGCTATTTCAATGGAAGAAGAAGACCCAAGGCTTATGCAAGATGCCTTATGGGCAGGAAATAAGCAGACATTATTCGACAAAAAAATTGCTTTAAAAGCTATTCTTAGCGGATCATTTATGGCTATCTGCTCACTTATTTTATTTATATTATATTTAGCAAACGGTACGGCTTATGCAAGATCTATGGCACTGATTACTATGTCATTATTTCAATGGTTTAATGCCTGGAACTGCCGTTCGGATCATATTTCGATCACAAGACTTACCTTTTCATCGAATATATGGTTTATTTGGATAGCATTTATGGTTCTTTTCTTACAATACATGCTTTTATATTATCCTTTTATGCAACATATATTTAAAACAGTACCATTGCATTCATTAGATTTATTATATGCAGTGCTAACTGCTAGTTCTATTATTATTATTGAAGAAATAAGAAAATGGTACATAAATATTGACTAAGATTGTAAAGCGATTAAAGTATTATTAAGGAAGTAGTACACATATAACTTAAGCATAGGAATTTATATGAACAAAAAACAGTCTGCAATATTACTATTGGGTGGTTTGTGCTTTAACGTATATGCTGATCAACAAGTTGGCAATACTAAGCAAGCAAAATCAGTAGAATCTACCAATAATAGCAATACCTTTAAAGGAAAAGTAAAAGTTGTTAACGGCTATGAAGTAGCAGCTGAATCAACACAAGGCAAAAAAATTAAACAAGATTTTCTACAAAAAAAAGAAAATATTGAAAAAGAATTACAAAAAAAACAAGCAGAATTGGCTACAGCTCATAAAGAATACACAGCCAAAGCACCTACATTAAGTGAAAAAGCGCGTCGCGATGAAGAAAAAAAATTAGCAAAATTAGAAAGAGATTTAAAAGAACAAACACAGTATGCTAAAGAAGAACTTGAATCTCTTATGTATTTGAAAACAGAAGAACTTGGCAAAACTTTTGAACAAATAGTACAACAGTACGGAAAAGAGCAAGATTTAGATTTTGTGATTGACCGTTCTTCTGGTCGTCCAGTATACGTTGCAGAACGCTTGGAATGCACTGACGACATTATAGTACTTATGAATAAAACAGATGAAAAAAATAAAAACATTACCACTGCCAACATTGGTACATCTGCATCTTCTGCAAGAAAAACAACATAAAAAAATTAGCTAATACTTATCAAGATGATCAAAGCAATTATAGGACTGGGTAATCCCGGTCCTGTGCATTTTTTTCAACGGCACAACATTGGTTTTCGTATTGTTGACAAATTAGCAGACCAATATAATACGACATGGTCGCACAAGCCACTTATGGATGTTGCTACCATACATGTCAATAATAAAGAAATACTCCTTATCAAGCCGCAAACTTTTATGAACAGCTCAGGCAAAGTAGTGCCATTTTTAGCAAAACAAGGTATTCAAGTTACAAACATTTTAGTGATACACGATGAACTTGAAAAGCCCTTTGGTAACCTTTCATTTAAACAAGGCGGCAGCCACAAAGGCCACAACGGTTTAAAATCAATTATTGAACAATATGGCGCTGATTTTTTACGTTTTCGTTTCGGTATTGGCAGACCAAGACTAAAAGAAGATGTGCCAAAGTATGTCTTGCAAAACTTTGATAACAATACGGAAATGGTAGATCCTTTAATTTCACAAGCAATGCAGATGATTACAAATAAAATTGAATAATGTTATTTGTAATCACTAAATCTTATTTTAAAAATACTTTTTTCTTGACTATTTTTTCACCTTGATTGAAAGTTTTTTTAATTTTTCCATGGAGCGAGCAGTTCAATGCACTCAATGAAAAATTAAAAAAAGATTAAGATAAGATGTTGAAACAAGTAATAAAATAAACAAACAAAGCAAAAATAATAAGATTTAGAAACATAGAAGGGACCAAGCAAAAGCTTGGCCCCTTCTATAAAATTTCTTTAAAAAGTATGCATTAAGAAAACTGTTGATAACGTTCAATAACACGTCCAATAATCCTAAAATGATCTTTGCCTCGGACAAGTGCAATAGGCGCAGTTTTGTGATTTACTGATTCTAGAACGATAAAATCTTCGGTGTAAGTAACGGTCATAATATCTTTTACATGAGTATCATTGCCATATTCTACAGCAGCAATGTCACCAGATCTGGTCCATACTTCTGGAGAGATAATTAAATAATCACCCTTTACAAAAGTGGGAGCCATAACATTATTTGTAACACAATATGCAAACATAGAAGCATCGGTAGAGTTTAATACTGCTACAAATGAATCTTTGTATCCTGTAGTAATCTGTTGCAATTGATTATTATAAGGTGATGGATTTGAAGGAATTCCTCCAACAACAGGTACCAATTGAACTTTTAAATCAACATCTGCACGTTCAGGCAACGCAACATTGCTTTCAATGTCATCTGTACGCTGTCTGCGTTCGGCAAATAACTCAATAGGGCTAATTTCAAAAGCTTGTGCAAGCTTGCGTAAAGAATCTTCATTCCAACGACGAGTCCCATTTTTTATATGGGTTAAATAACTTTCAGACATCCCTGTCTTTTCTGCAAGAACTTTTGTTGTCCATCCTTTTTCTCTGAGGAGCTCTTTTACTCTCAGTTGGGTTGATGTTGAAGCAACGGAAGTTGAACTCATGATAGCCTCCTCTTGACTTTCTAGTAATAGTTTAAAATTATATGTTAAAACACTGCTTATTACTAATAGTACACATAAATTCAACTTTGTCAATAAAATATGTCCTGCATTATTTAAAAATAAAAAAGTCAATATAAATTTAATTTTCTATTAAAAACACTGACTTAATAAGCTTTTTTAATGCATTTATTATATTTTTTATACGGTAAAAAGGCTTTAAAAAAAGTCCAGATTATTTCCATGAGAATAATAGATAAAGCCGAACTTATAAAAGGATGCCTATATTTTTATACGCCTATCGACAGCTTAAATAATCATTTTATTTTCAAAATAGCAATTTTATATAAAAATTGCAAATATAATTGACAATTTTTAACATTTAAATATAATTACAAAACACAAAAGGTTATATTTTTACACTATTTTAACATAGAAAGTATACATATTATGAAAACATTGCTTTGCACTACTTCTTTTTGGCAATTATATTGAAATTAAACCAATTAGCGCTATTGGATGTATAACTGTTCTACTAGTTGGCAATGGTCTGTATGTATTGCAAAAATCATTATCAAATTTTGTCTCACTAAGCAATAGATTTTTAAAAACAAAAGAAAAATGTATTTATAGATCATCATCAAATGATTATGCGCATGTTATTAAAGCAGAACAAAATGGTTATCAATTTATGTATAATAACGGTAAAAATGCTAACATTTTAAAGCAAAAAGCAATAATGGAAACTTACATGACTTCAGTACTTGCCTGCTTAGATATCAAAAAAGAACTCAATGCAAGAAATTACATAGATTGCAACGAAGAAGTTATTAAGTTTGAGACTCTAAAAAACAATTTATCTAAATAACTACCCGGATACATACAATATAAAATTTTAACAATATCCATAAAAGAAGGATCTAAAATGCTTAAAAAGAATTTTATACCATACGCATTCATATGTATATTGCATGTCATTACACCAGCTGTCAGCAATACATCTTTATTTCAAAAAATTTCTAATATTGGCTTGCACACAGCATTTTTTGGTTGCCTAGCAAATATGGCATTCAGCTATATGCAAATACAAAAAATACATAAATTAAAAGACCAATGCAGAGACGCAGAAAACAACAGCTTATCTAGTATTAAAAAAGATCATGAAAACATAATTCACCACGTAAATACAATACCCAATAGCATTTTACTAAAACAAGCATTAATAAAATGCATAGAACAAAAAGAAAAAAATTTAGACAACTATTACGATTGTGTAGATTTGGTAAAAAATGCAGGTTTTTTTAAGCCTCGAAAAAAATCCGCGTAGATAAATAACAATCTAAAAAAAGCAGTATTTTTAAACTATTCGAATGATATAGATTTCAAAAACCACCTACTTAATTTAAATTTATTCAATAATTCTCATTTCAACCAATTTATAAAATAATGAAAATAAAAAATAATAGCGTCCATTGAAATAAATAGAACCTGTATATGAATTTATAGATTGCCCAACTGCAGAAGAATCTATAGGATTAGTACCTTTTTGCCATGTAAACTTATTTACAAATAAACAAATCCATTTTTCAATTACCTTATTTCTTATTTCATTATCATTCTGTAAAAATAGTTCAAAAAACGGTTGCCACCCTGCTAAATGCAACGGTTTTTTAAGTTTTCCAATATGTTGCACATATATGTTTGTGTTTTCGGGAAGTTCAATTGTATAATGTAAAGCATATTTACTTCTACGATCACTTGGGTTATAGGTTAAAAAAATCTTGCAACTGACGCTTAATGCATTAGGATATTGATCAAATTTCTTATTTGTTTTTAGGCGGAATAACTCTAGTTTGCCTTGTTCATGGAACTGATCGAACGCTTGTTTTACATGACCTTCAGGATTATTTAATATTGTATACACATAAGAATAATATATACCAATATTCTCCACTTTTTTTAACATATATGTACTAGTTACAGCTAATGCACGCATACTGGGATTACAACATCTTAAACGACTATTAGCTATTAAAACAAAAGGCAAATCAATTTTGCCCAATGCTGGGCTCATCTCAGCATCCAGTAATCCGTCATAACCAATTGGATCAACAAAAGACAAAATGTGCCCAAATACATCTGAAGATACTGTTTCAATAGACGCAAGTTGATAATCAGAACTATTAATATAAGCAACTATAGAAAATATAGTTATTAAAATATGTTGTTTTTTCATAATGTAGATCCTTGGTATAGTACATATTAATATAGTGACAATTATAGAACTTTGTTGTTACTGCATGCTTTGCTTTTTAAATAAAACGTTTGAATTATATATAAATCTAATTAAAAATCAATAAAATAAAACAGGATTTTTATAATACCCTTGTTTTATTTAATACTTATTGGTTAAAATCATTTTCAAATACCATTACTTAAAGAGTAAAAAATGACAGCACTACCAAAAACAGGCATTGTCTGTAGATTTTTTTTTACATTATGGATATCATGCCTGTCTGCACTATTATTAGCAAAATCATCTAACACTAGTTTTTTAAAAAAAAGAGTTATTGAGCGCCAAGCTAATCAAAAAGTAAACACACTGCTTGAAAAAGTAAATTCTAATAGCATGCAAGAACTAGCACATTCTTTAGAAGGAATCAATAATCTTTTTGCTGTTTTAGGCGTGCATTCAATAGACCAGGCATTACAAAAAGTTAAAAACCTCCAACAAGATGTACAGAATTTACTAAATGCTCTTGAAGTACAAACAGTATCTGCAGCCATTGATCAAGCAAAAAAAGTACGTTCTGTGGTTGAACAACTATCACAATTACACATAAAAATGGCTCAATCTTAGCCTAATTTCTCAAAAGAAATTGCATAATACACAATAGTCGATTAGACTACTTTTTAGATATGCATAACATAAGCATTGCCATGTTATTTTTAGATATTGTTGTTGTACCATCTTCTGGAAAACAAGTCATTATTGTAGACAAACAACAACGGATAAAAGTGTTTTTAAAAAGTCCGCCTGAAAAAGGAAAAGCTAATCAAGAACTTATCCGTTTTTTATCAGAAAAAATACCTATTCCGCAAAATCAACTAACTATTGTAAAAGGGCTAACAACGCGAAAAAAAAGAGTAGCAGTTGCAGTAGATATATCTTTAGCTTTATTTTTACAAAAGTTGGGACTTGATAAACAGATTAACTTGTTATAAAAAGGAACAAATACATGCCTTACTTTTGGTGGGAAGGAATAACTATTACAGGAAATTTAATTTCCGGATATTCATTTGCACCAACAGATAATTATTTAGCAAACCAGCTTTTTAAACAACAAATAGCTCTTACCAAAACAAAAGATTATTCTTTTTTAACTTCTTTTTATACGATCAATCTCATGGAACAGGTAGATTTTTATGAGCAGTTGGCAACATTATTGCACAACGGCATACAACTTGCTCCTGCGTTTATTTTGCTTGCTCAACAAAATACAAATCCAATAATACAAGAAATACTTTTTTATTGTGGAGCTGAAATAGAAGCTGGTGTTAATATTAAAGATATATTAATAAAACATGAACGTTTTTTCGATACATTAGCCAGGCAAACAATTTCTATTGGCTTAGAAACAGGAAACTTAGTCGCCATATGCACGATATTAAGTAGCCATTATAAAGACAAAGCATTTTTTAAAAACAAAATGCGCACAGTACTTTTAACACCTAAAATTACTGCAGTTGCAATTTTAATAGTTGGTTTATTACTATTTATTTTTTTTATCCCTAAATTAAATAGTCTTTTTGTAACACTTAATGTACCGCTATCGCGATCTACACAGATTCTTATGAATATTAGCACTTTTGTACGCAGCACACCATTTTTGTACATAACTGGCACATTATTTTTTTTAATAAGCATGATCACGATACTAAAAAATAAATCTTGTTACCTACAAAATAGTCTTGCGTCATGTTATTATCGGATTCCTTTTGTTCGTTCTATAATGACTGCATGGGACCAAACAACTTTTTTTTCATTCTTAACTATTCTTCTTAAAAGCAACATTACCTTGCCTGAAGCACTTACTATTATTGAGGAATCATTGCCTAAGGGAAAATTGCAAACGACGGTAAAAAATTTACATGAACAAGTACAAGCTGGACAAACACTTGCAACTGCAATGACGAGTCACTCTTTATTTTTTGATACGTATCAGATTGCCATTATTGGGATTGCGCAAGAAACAGCTTCTCTTCCTACAGCCATACAAAATATAGCACAAAAAACAGCTGCAAAAATTGATACTATGATTGGACGCATTATGTTTTGGATCGGTCCCATATTATTGTTATTGTTAGGCTTTTCTATTGCTATACTCATGCTTACCATATTCAGCCCGCTAATGGAACTTTCTGCAGGCCTACATTAAAAAATAGTATGCAATAATGTATTGCCTATAAAAAATCCATATTTTTAAAAAATACATATTCATGGTAACTTTATGTTACGCAAAAATTTATAACAACAATTTTTTTCATACAACAAAAAGTTGCATCAATGAGCAAGCTGTTTTTTCTTTTACTGGTAATACATGCACTATTAAACGCATGCGATATGAGTCTGCAGGTTACTCGACAAAAACAAGTTTTTTGCATACCCTATATAGAAAATGAAAATTCAAAAAATGTAGGCAATCTACAAAAAAAAAAATATTTTAATGTAAAATCAAATATTGCAGCATCTCAATCAAGTCATACAGAACCATCTTTTTATTCTCTCCCTTCAGAACTAATTCTAAAATATTTTTATATTACTCTATACACACAAAATAATGAATCTTTACAAAAATTTTTTAAAGACTTTTGTATGGGTAAAACACAATATATTATACCTATGCCTCGATTAGCTTTAATAAACAAAACAGAGCAAGCACGATTTGAAAAAGAGTATTCAAAAATTGTTGCACATTATCTAGAACTGCATTTTTTTAACAATATTTCCTTTTTAATGAATTTCTTCTTAACCAAATTAAATAATGAAGAAGCTCTATTAGGCCATCTTTTTACTTCTGTTTATCAATTAGACGCATTTTTTAATCAATATAAAGATAGAGCACCATTAAAAACTATTATAAAAAATGAAATACAAAAAAAACAACTTCAGCCCTATATTATCAAAATTGCAAATGACCTTTCACAATATATTGAAGATCTTTTGTTCAATTTGAACCAAATAAAAAATACTCAGGGCTCAAAAAATTTACAAAGTATTGCAAAAAACATTATTAATTCTACTCAAAGCATAAGATTGTTACCTCAAACAAGTGAGTTAGACTTGGTATTATTGGAACAAAAAATTGCTACAAATACAAAAGATATTGATACTATAGAATGTATTATTAATAATTACCAAGCTAAAAACAAAGAAGAGGTTAATAATACATTATCTAAATGCAAAGATAATTTTAAGAGAAAAATAGATAAAGCTACAGCAAAAAAAAACCAATATAATGATGTAGATCTTTGCTATATTAATACAATACAAAAAACGATACTAAATATAGATAATTTATTTCTAACTAAAATACCGAATTTAAGTATAGAAGATTCAAAAAAAACAGATGAAAAAAAAGATATTTCTAAAGGCTTAGATGCCAAAACTGCTAACGCAAACTATATTTTTGACTATTATCAAATTGATACAAATTATAACAATATACATGATTTAAAACAAATATTGGAAAAGTTAAAAAAAATAAGTTTATATAAAGATGCTTTTAATCCTTATGAGAAAAATCTTTTACTTGGATTAGTAATAAATGCATTTGCTGATCATAACCCCATTAGTTATGAAAAAATTTTTATACCAGATGGCATAACATTATCAAATGATTCACTAAAAATTGAGAGCCCAACTATAATACAACATAGCCCTGACCAATTAATTTTTCAGCAAGCTGAATTTGGACTTATAAAACAAAATGAGCCGAGCAAACCTTACCAGTCTTTTGATCCTCTATATTACACCTTTGTTAAATTAATATTAGGGAAGCTAGATCCGCAAGACATTGAATCTAATCAAAATATTAAAATAACCGACTCCTCAGAAGAACTTGATTTTATTATAAAGGCAATAAACGCAAGTCTATCAAAAAGAGATACACCAATATTATATCAAATGAAACTATTACTTAATAAAAAAATAGCCATCTGTAATAAAAGCAACGCAGTAAGGCAACTAGCATATGTATTACACAATCGTTTATTAAAAAATATAGATCTAAAAAAAAATATTCCTAAAGGCTTCAATGTCAGAGATATTGAAGCAGTTTATCAAATAGAACCAATAATAACAAACGAAAAGGTGCTGTTAGAAATTGATAGCTTTTTTTTAGATTATATATACCAACAAATTGGACCTTTTTTATGTAAACCAATAAAAGTTTATACAGAAAATAAGCAACATATTTTTCCTCTTCCTTTAAACGTTATAAAAAATGCAGTAAAACAAGATAAGTTAGATAATTTTTTAAACCAAGACCAAACGTATTATATGTATCCAAATCATATAAAAAAAGATGCAACAAATTATATACAATGGATTTGTAAATTTGCAAGACAATACAAACTTGTACCATTCATTCACACAACCGAAATACATACAAAAGAACAACATGCTAAATTTTATTATGAAATTAAAAACGGGGTTACCATACAAGCTTGGCATCCCTTATTAAAAACTATTATAAAACAAAAATTACCGAACATTAAGAATTATGTCATATCGGATGAAAATTACGATGAAAACGTAATAAATTTCCTGTGTACATTATTTGAACGGGTAACCCTACAATATACGCCTTCAATGCACATAGGAGAAGCACATCCAGCAAATTTTTATTATCAAATGCCTAATGAACTCAAATATCTTGATAATTTGATTAAGCTTCTAGAGCAAAAAACAATGCATAATCTTGATTGGTCAGAATGTACAGCAATTAACGTTACCCCAAAGAAGTATAAGGAAATTTTAGAAAAAAATAATGTCTTACAGAAATTACCAGAAAATATCAAATATATTTTAGCTAGTAAAAGTTTGCAGTATTGTTTTGCGCAAGATAAAGATAAATTTTTTGACCCTGTCAACTTACTTCAAATGATACTTGCTCAATCAACCCAAAACAATATACTTACCTTCAATGTAACCAAAGAATTTATGATGGACATTAATAAGATTATTAAAATTAATCCAAAAAAAATATCTAATACATTAGGAATTGCATATGAAACAATTGATGCTGTATATATCAAAGAATCAGCGGCTTTTAGTTGTAAAAAGGTTAAAACATTAATAAACTTTTTATTATCCCCTTCTAAAAAAGTAATACTTGATTCTTATGATTTTGGAAAAAATTTTAGTGATTGGATTAAACTCAATCAAAATACAAAAACAATTGTTATAAAATGTAGCCCCGATGTAAACCTAAATTATATTGATAATGCTGATCACCACTCATATTTTGAAAATATAAACAACCTAAGTATTGTTTTTGATTGGTCAGAATGCACCAACATTGAGATAGATCTTTTTTTGTTAAGTAAGCCTATTCTTAAGATAATACGCCAGTCTAATAATGTACAATGCACTATAAATTTTTCTTCTAATGGGGTTCGACACTCCTTTTTATTTAATTCAAATGACAATTGCAAAGATATTATTATTAAAAATAATTTTTTTAATATTGACGGTGATAACGTAAAGCTATCAATTGATGCGCTAGAAAAAATACGTATACTTTTTTTACTGGAGTTTGATGAGTTCACTATAGTAAATGCTTTTAAAGAAGCTTTTACTAAACCTGTAACACAAGCAACCATTAAAAATGGCACTTGTTATGAATCTGATTATGAATCGTGCAAATTATATGACCCATTAATGTTAATTTGTAAACTTTTTCCAGCGATACAAGTAGATACTCAGCATACCGAATACTTTAATTTTATACATAAAATCAAGGCTGCTCAAAGCTCATTAACCCACAACAACATCAATAAAAACATACAGCTTGTGGTAGAAGAGAAAAAAACAAATCTGGAAAAATCAGAATTATCAGAGACTCAACCATCTAAAGCAGGGTATGTATTGTACTATCTAAAAAAAATCATTACATTTTTAAAGCGCCTAAGTTACAAGATGATTAGCGTCATTTTTCGCCCTTGCCTACCATAAACGATTTCTCATAGTCTTTTATATCAAAAAAATCTAATTTGGACGGAAATTTAAAGAATGTACTTTGTAGCACTTCATTAATTTGGAAATTAGAGGAAACAATAAAACTGCTTAATAAATTCAATCCACTCAGCACCAGCACCTGTAGAATCATTTTTGTTCTTATTATTTTTCTATTTACATGTATATATTATTCACTTATTTTAGCTTTAACTGCTGGTAACAATGTAATACCATACTCATGCAATACTTTTTGTTCAACTGGCGTTGGTGCATGCATCATTAAATCAAATCCACGTTGTGTTTTAGGAAAAGCAATAACTTCACGAATAGACACAGATTTGGTCATCATCATCAATAAACGATCAATCCCAAGAGCAATGCCACCGTGTGGCGGAAAACCGTACTCTTGTGCTTTTAATAAAAAGCCAAATTTTTGCTCCATTTCTTGAGCACTTAACCCCAACATATTAAACACTTCTTGTTGTGCTTGGCGATTATGTATACGAATTGAACCACCACCAAGCTCAACCCCGTTTAATACCACATCGTAAGCTCGCGCTTTCATATCGCTACGGTCAATCGACTCATAACCTGGTTGTGGGGCTGTAAATGGATGATGCATTGCATTCCATCTTTTTTCTTTTTCGTCATATTCAAACAAAGGAAAATCAGTAACCCAAGAAAAATTAAACTCATCATGATTAATTAAATTAAGATGTTGCCCAAGCAACAAACGCAGCTGACCAAGCAAAGGCCATACCTTATGATAATCACCAGCCATTATAAAAAGCGTGCTGTTATTACCAATAGTTGGAAATAACATTTTTGCACGAGCTATAAAATCTGCGGGCAAAAACTTATGGACTGGTGATTCAACAGCACCTTCACTTGTAATATTAATCCACAACAAGCCTTTTGCGCCTAATCCTAACGCTTTGTCTGTCCATCTATTTAACTCAGAATGAGTAAAAATATGATTTTCCACATGTAAACAACCAATTTTTCCATCTGTTTGCAAAACTGTTTTTAAAAACTGAAGCTGTGTATCTGCAAAAATATTATGCATATGGACAATAGGAAGACCAAATCGTAAATCTGGCTTATCAGAACCGTACGTATCAAAAGCATAATCATAAGTCATGCGTTTAAATGGGACAGGAATAGTAATATTAAGAGTCTGTTTAAAAAGCGCCTGTAGTATTTTTTCAATTAAAGATTGAATATCTTGTTCTTCTACAAAAGACATTTCAATATCAAGCTGCGTAAATTCTGGCTGCCGATCTGCACGCAAATCTTCATCTCTAAAACAGCGAGCTACTTGATAATATTTTTCCATACCACTTGCCATTAGTAATTGTTTATACAATTGCGGTGATTGTGGCAATACATAAAATGATCCCTGATTTAACCTGCTTGGCACTAAAAATTCACGCGCCCCTTCAGGAGTATTTTTAGTTAAAACTGGTGTTTCAATTTCGTAAAAACCTTCTTCTTGCAAAACGGTTCGCATAACAAAAAGCGCTTTATTACGAAGCGCAAGTTTTGCATGCATTTCAGGCCGACGCAAATCCATGTAACGATACGTCAACCGTACTTCTTCATCAATAACACCAGCTTCATCTAATGCAAATGGAGGAGTTTTTGCACTATTTAAAATGTTAAGAGAATCTACCATTAACTCCCATTCGCCTGTAGCCAATCTAGCGTTAACCGTATTCTGTTCTCGTTTTACTACCTTACCTGCAACGGCAATAACATATTCAGAACGCAGGTCATGAGCAGCCGTATGAGAGACCGCACAAACTTCAGGATTAAATACTAATTGCATAAGACCCGTACGGTCACGCAAATCAATAAAAATTAATCCTCCATGATCTCTTCTTCTGTGAACCCAGCCAGCCAAAAAAACATACTGTTCAAAATAATTCTGAGATACTAACCCACACCCAACGGTTCTTTTAATTGTCATTACTTTGACACCTATTTATATGCTATTTAGAAAGAAAATTTTAATCCTACATTAAATGTAAATGCTACATTATCATTCAATCCTGGAATTGGATCTGCTTCGTAACCAGTAACATCTAACTCATCAGCAATTTCAATTTGTACAGGAGTTAAAAATGCAGTATCTTTGCGGTCAGTATAATACGAGCCAGGGACAAAAAAAGATGCTACAGAAAACAACTCAAGATTTTTTAGCAAATTACAGCTAAAAAATAAATTACCCTCAAACCCTAAATAGCGTCTTGCTTTGCCCATTTCTGCATATTGCCAAAATGCTACCATATTTGTATGTAGTTTAGTTTTTTTAGTTGATATTGGTTGCCATAAAACACTGCTACCAACAAGCATTAAATTAGAAAAACCAGAAACAGCAACATTTAAAAACTTATCTGGAACTTGTTCAAAGGTAGGTTGTGAATAAGGCCGCTTTGGTTTTCCCGACCCTAAAAAAAATGCACTTTTTACACGATCGCCTGAATATGTTTCTTGCAATCCAATAAATCCTGAATAGCTACCATCTACAGGTTTAAAGTTTGGAAATTCATCACCTGAAGCAATAGCTGCCATGCCAGCAAATCGAACCGTATCTTCTGCAAACCAGTAACCTGCATCCGCTACAGCCATCCATCCATTGAAAATATTTACATACGGATCTCTAAACCTGTCAACTGCATTAAATACAGAGGAACCTCCGGTTAACCCATCAATTACGCCAACTATTTCCTTACCATTTTGAGATGAAGAGCGCACAGCTTGATCAACAGCTTTTTGCGTATTACTGTCCAAAACATATATGAGTTTTGATGAAGATAGACTTGTTGGCTCACCTGCGTATACATGGCTATTAACAACAGTGGGAATGCCTTCTCTTAATTCTTGCACAATTTTATTACGATCCCAGCCTTTTACTTGTTGTCTGCCCATATTAATAGCACAATCAAAACCAAATTCAAATTTTTGAGCTTCAAATTCAGATGCTAAACCAATAGTTCCCAACATACCTTTTGCATCTGCAGAAAACTCGATTGCCTGCTCAGAATCACGGTTAAACAACCAATATGGCTGCACAAGTAAATTATATCCATGAACAACATCTTTTATCGCTTGCCATTTTAAAGTGCCAGATACCAAAAAATTAGCAGAACCAAACTGGCGCTTAGGATTTTTTAATCTTTCATATTCTTGTCCGAAAATTTTTGCATTAGTATCAGATAAAGATGCTGATTTGTTTTGTAATAAAGCAACATAAAATTCGTGAGTCAATTTATCTTTAATAAGTTCATCTGTCAATAAAAGACCATAGGCAAACTGATCCACTGAAGACTCAGTCCAAAAACCAAGTGAATCTGGTCCCACAGCATAAGCATCACCTAACGCAATACCCCTACCTAGTTGATAAGGAAAAGCCCCCAAAGTCATACGATGCTTATTTGCAAAAGGCAAACTGAATGCCGCACCTAAATCAATATCAATAAACGCCTCTCTCATCCAAAAAATATTACGTGGCAATGAGTGACTGTGTTGACCAGTTACCACTTCATTTATTTTAAACGTAGATGTTGTTGTTTTGATAGGGCCTTCAACAGTTCCCCACGTAGCTTTATTACGAACACCAGCTTTAGCTTTTAAAAGCGGATTTTCTTTTTCTGATCCATATTGCAAAGACATGACACCATCTATTGCATGTCGCGCATACAAAATACGATCAGCTTTGTCATACTTATTAAAAGAGCTAATATTTTCTCCAAAAAAACTTTCCGGTTTGTAAACCCCAGATAAATCTATAGAAAGATTATCATACTCTTTTATGCTAACAACATATCCAAATGCAATACTATCAAGCAAAGATAGTGCTAAAACAATATAGATAACTACTGACTGTACTTTTTTATTCATAATATCTCCAAAGCTTTTGCAAAAATTTTGTTTATGTTATACATAATGTAAGCTTTTTCTATTTATTTAAAAGATACATTGTTCCGTTTATAGCTTTAATTTTTTTTATTATAACGTATTGTCATAATTGCTATTTTTTTTATCGTAAATACTTTTCTTTTTTTGTCAAAAAAATAATAAGGATTTTTCTATCATGCCTATACAAAAAAATATACCTATACAAAAAAAGCCATTACTTATTGGGGCTCATATGTCTATAAAACATGGATTTGGAGAAGCAATTCAAGATGGTGCTTCGATTCAATGCAAAGCTATTCAGTTTTTTACAAAGAGCAATCGTCAATGGTATGCAAAAAAAATTATGCAAAAAGATATTACTCTTTTAAATGAAGCACTGATTAAAAGTCACATTGATAGAAAAAACGTTATTGTACATGCTTCTTATTTAATCAATCTTGCATCAAGTAATAATGTTACAGCAAAAAAATCTTATGATGGATTGCTTGAAGAATTAGAACGATGCGCAATATTAAACCTGCCATATTTAGTGTTACACCCTGGCGCAGCAACAGAGTCAACCACCAAAGAAGGGATTGCTCAAATAACTTTTTTTTTGGAAGAAATAATGCAAAAAAGCTCCGAGAATGTTATGGTTCTTTTAGAAAACATGGCAGGCCAAGGAACTGTTATTGGAAAAAATTTTCAAGAACTCGCGTTAATCATTAATGGACTATCAATGTCATCTCAGAAAAAAGTAGGCATTTGTATAGACACCTGCCATCTATTTGCTGCAGGCATACCATTTGATACACAAGAGAATTATGAATCAACATGGCAAAGCTTTGATAAACTTATTGGCCGGTCTAAAATTAAAGTTATTCATCTAAATGATTCAAAAAGTGCATATGGGTCTCACGTTGACAGGCATGAACACATTACTAAAGGGAAAATTCCTATAAAAAGCTTTAAGATGATTCTTAATGATCCTTTATTTACAAATATTCCCAAAATACTGGAAACTCCACACGCTTCTTTATCTGATCATTTAATGAATATACAACAAGTTGAATATTTATATAACAACTAAAAAACGTTCTATATTTTTGTACTACAGCAAAATAGGCCCGGTTTTAACGAGCCTATTTTGCTGTGAATACTTTTAAAGCAGTGCTTTTACATGTTGTACTTTATAGAGCCAAGAAGCAATCATGAATAAGCATTTTTATTGTTACATCTCGGCGAATAAAAACAATTTTTTTTTTGTTGCATTAAACTGTGCAACAAAAAAAGTCTTTAAAAAACGTATTATTTTAAAAAAAATGTTTACATAAATTGAAAAAATAAAAAAAGCAACATCGCAAATATAGTAAAAACAAAAAAAATAAATAAATAATTTGACGAAATGAAACCAAAAAAAGGTCTCAAAGAATGATACAAGTAAAAAATATAAAAAATTGTTGCTTCATGAAAAAATAAAATTTTGCTAATATGAAAATCTAGATATAACTGATCCGGCATTAACATTAAACTTTTTGACAAAATTTAAAACAAATAAAGATTACTTATAAAGTAAAAATAAAAAAATAAAATCACAAAAAAGTTAATAACTATATAATAATTTAAGTATTTTTTCAAAAACAAAATGAAAAAATACTTACTCATGTATGAAAACATATAAAAACTTACTAAATATGTTTTTAAAATTTTGTCAAAAAATATAATAGAAAAAACTTACTTAAATAATTTATAGCTGGTGAATTTCAGTTTGATTGACATAACACTCAGCAGTATCGCCGACTTGCCAGTCTAAAACATTTTCTACCATAAAGCCGCACTCAAAACCGGTATGAACCTCTTTGACTGCCTTGCGTTCACGCTGCAATCCAGAAATTTTGCCTTCTCCAATTTTTTTACCGTTACGAAGAGCAACAACAATACCATCTTTTACAAATCGACCGTCTTTTACAATGGATCCTGCAATAACACCTACACCTTTAATGTCAAAAACACGTAAAACTTCTGCCTGCCCAACTTTTTTGCGGACGACAACCGTTTCATTTGATTGAGAAGTTAACCATTGCTTAAGAAATTCTGTCATTTTATATATAACATCAAACTGATGAATAGTTATCTTACGAACATTTGCAAGGACCAAAGCTTTAGAATCAATTTTTGCATGCATAACAATAACTTGAGCATTGACATTATATGCAAGCTCAATATCACTTTCATTTAACATGCCAATACCAGCAAGTACTACATTAAACTGTTTTTTTGATTTTTTGTTAAGAGCACTTATAAAGTCTAACACCGCCTCTTTAGAAGATTCAGTATCAGCTTTAAGAATAAGATTGACAGCACCGGTTTGCAATAAGGTATGCATCGTTCCATGCCTAGAAACATGGGCACTTTTATCTTTATATTCTAAATATTGAGCCTTGGATAGAACTTTAAAAACTTCCCCAATCTCAGGCATACCATCAAAACCCGCTACTTGTACAGGAACAGTCGGCAAAGCTTTTACTACAGGCTTTCCAAAAGAATTAATCATAGAAGTAATCCGCCCTGTAATAGCACCTGCAAGAAAAAAATTACCTACCTCTAAAATACCTGTATGGCACAGTATTGTTGCAACAACGCCACGTCCTCTTTCCAGCTTTGTTTCAAGCACATAACCAACAGCAGGAACGGAAGTGCTTGTTTTAAGCTCCATCATTTCTGATTGCAGTGAAACCATATCTAGCAATTGTTCTATCCCCTTGCCCATTTTAGCAGAGATTGGAACACATATTATATCGCCGCCCCAATCTTCTGGAATAAGATCATATTGAATCAGCTGTTTTTTTACTATTTCTATACGTTCTGGAGCAACCCGATCAATCTTATTAATCGCAACAATAATAGAAAGATTCATTGCTTTTGCTTGTTTTATAGCTTCAACTGTTTGCGGCATAACGCCGTCATCTGCTGCAACAACTAGTATTGCTATGTCTGCAACACGAATACCTCTTTGGCGAATTTTTGTAAAAGCTTCATGTCCTGGCGTATCAATAAAGACCAGATTCCCATGTGATGTCTTTACTTCGTGAGCACCAATATGCTGAGTAATACCACCCTTTTCTTTGGCGGCAACCCTTGTATTGCGTATAAAGTCAAGCAATGTAGTTTTACCATGATCTATGTGCCCAATAACAACAACGACTGGATTTCTTTTTTCGTGACAATCAGCAAAACTTCGAATTGCTGACAATGTTTTTGTTTCAATATTTGAATTGGACTCTGTTTTTTGCACCCGTTTTTCCACAACGATTGCATAATGATTGGCGAGGCGAAGAACAATTTCTTCTTTAAGCATTTGATTCTTAGTAATTACTATGCCCCAACGCAACAGCTGCACAATTACATCGTTTACAGAAATTTTAGTCGTTTCAGCAAATGTTTCCACATTCATAGGCTCAATAATTAATCCACGTTGAGCAGAAGATGCAACCTCTTTTTCTTCAATCTGTTTTGCTAAAGGTGATTTAGCATTAGAAGCTTTAGTATTTTTTTTATCTAGGGATTCAAGTTCACGGACAGATGGAGTTTGCATATTCAAGATAATATCTTTCGGTTCGGATGACAAAGACAGATTGTTTTCTTTTTTACTTTCTTTATTTTTACTGGGATCACTCTTCTCTGTTTGCTGTTTTTTTGCTTCTGAAAAAGAACTAACATTTTTCTTTTCTAATATTTTTTTTAAAAATATTAATTCTTGCTCGCTCAACAAATTCATATGATTTGTAACAGGAAATCCTTCAGCCTGTAATAGGACTACAATCTCTTTACTTGATATATTATATTTTTTAGCAACTTCATATATTCGCATTCTTACTGTAACCCACTAGTTAAATTTACCAAGTATCACTAATACCTTCTATAGACACACCAATTTTACCAACTTTCTCATTTTGCATAAGCTTAATGTTAACACCTAACAAACGAGATGCAAGAGCAATGTTTTGCCCAGATTTGCCTATAGCATATGACCGTTGATCATCCTCAACCCAAACGCAAGCCTCTTCTTTATTTAAAAGCTCTACGCGTTCGACTTTTGCTGGTTTTAAAGAAGCTTTGACCATTTCTTCAAACGAGTCAACATATTCTATTATATCGATTTTTTCTCCACCTATTTCTGTTAAAATAGGCCTTATCCTACTTCCACCTATTCCCACACAAGTACCAACAGGGTCAATATTTTTTTCTCTCGAAGACACAATAATTTTTGACTTGTATCCAGCTATACGAGCAACTGTTTTAATTTCTACAATTTTTTCAAAAACCTCTGGAATTTCAAGCTCCATAAGTTTTCTTACAAATACCCCAGAAGCCCTGTCAAGTATGACTTGATGGTCGTTTACAGGTTCTTGCAAGATTTCTTTCAGTAAGCATCTTATAGGGGCTCCAATAATAACTTTATCTGCGGGACTCATATTTGCATTTGGCAAAAATGCGATCGTCCCGTCGTCCAATTTTATTGCAACGCCTCCACGCTCTGTTTTGTGATATGCGCCATGTAAAATTTCGTTCTGCTTGCTTTTAAATTCATTGTAAACCGCCAATGCTTCAATACCACGAATATGTTGAGCAATAATCTGCCTTGCATGCAAAACCTCAACACGACCGATAGAGCCTTCAAACGGTACCAATATCGTTTGACCAACTTGTATGTCTTTATCCAAATAGCGAGCTTTTTTTAGGGTTATTTCAGTATCATTGTCTTGAATTGCTTGTACAACTTGTTTTTCTGTTAGAACAGCTAGATTTCCTAGCGCATGGTCATATGAAATAACAAAGGTTGCTGCCGGGTATTTTTTCAAGTATGCAGACTTCATGCCTTCACATACTATTTTTTCAAGAATAGTTCTATTTAGGCCTTTTTCGCGTATTAACTCATCGATAACTTGCTTTAAATTCACATTCACACCGTCTTAAACATTTTTAAAAAGAAAATTTTGCAAAATCTATAACTTATAAAGCTTTTATTTTTAATAAATAAGTTCATTTTAATTACAGTGTAATATAAAACGATATTTCTAGCAATTGGAGAGAGAAAAAGTTTTTTACAGATACATTTTTGGTTACTATTACTATTCTTAATTCTTACTTATAATATATTTATTAATGTAGTAATAGGCGAAGCATTTTTTGGTGGATAACTTGGGTAAAAAAACGAGATGCATTGATCAGTAAGCATTTTTTTATAAGTATAACCTGGTGGATAAGTGGTGGATAAGTGGTGGATAAATTTTAAAATCTTCCAAAACACACTCATGTTTTTAAATCGACCAGATAAGCATTTTGGAAAAATAAACTCTGAAAAACCTCTGCTGGTAAGTGTTATAAAGTTATCCACCACTTATCCACCACTTATCCACCACTTATCCACCACTTATCCACCAGCATTATAGAATAAATTAGCGACTTGTTTAAATTTCTGATTTTCTTTTAGCATTTAAAATGTCTTCTACCATTGTTTCAATCACTCTTGGATTCCGTAGCGCATAGGCGGGGTGAAAGGTAGGTATTATTATCCGGTTATTCCAAGGTAAACAAGTACCCCGTATTTTAGAGATGGCAACTTGTTTTTCTATAATGTTTTCTACGGCACACGAACCAAGAGTGCATATAATTTTTGGATTAATAATTTCGATTTGTTTTAATAAAAGTATCTTTTTGCATGTACTGCTTTCTTCAAATGTTGGACGTCTGTTGCCGGGAGGCCTGCATTTTACAATATTTGTTATAAAAACATCTTGCCGGTCAATGCCAACAATAGTAAGCAAACGTGTTAATAGCTTGCCAGATCTTCCTACAAATGGTTTTCCTTGTTCGTTTTCTTCTCTGCCAGGACCTTCACCTATAAACATTAAATGGCTATTAACGTTTCCTTCTCCAAATACAACATTAGTACGTCCTTGTTTAGCCAAAGGGCACAATAAGCATTGTTTGTATGGCTCATAAAGTTGATCCAGTAGTTTTTGTTTGGTTTCTGTATTATTCATATGAGCACCATAATTTTTGCTATTTTTTTTGAACTTTGTGCTATAATATCTTTTAAAATATCTAATCTGCAATTAGAAAACAATGAGCAATATAAATTTTTCGCTTTTATTTTTAATAATAATTTTGTTCAATACTGGCACATTTGCGTACGTAAGTCCAAACTTTTTAAGTGCCAGCATCAAGGATTTCGATTATAATGCATGTGAGCAACAGACTTATTTTACTACTTGCACAATTGATAATTTAACTATTAATCCTTCAAGTAAGTTAAATAAAGTTCAGGAGCAGCTGGTTATTTATATCAGTAATTCCACAATTCAAAAGTTAATGGTAAATGGGCCCTTTCTTATAGTTTTAAAAAGATCTTCAATTGCGTATATTGAGCTAAGAGAGGGAGCTTTGTTGCATCCTGATTCTCACTCATCTGTTAAGACGGTGAAACAATTATGAAAACATATTTATATATAATTTTTTTCTTTTTTTGTGTAACGCAAGGGCAACAAAAAATTATACAAAATCTTAAAGATCTCCATTTGGTTTATACTTCTCATGCATATGCAATGTGTATAGATAAACAATGTGTACAGCAAGCTTTTTTGCAGCAAAGCTTAATCCTACACGGAATAAATTTCAAGAATGCTATCATAGCAAAACAGCGCATTGGCTTTGCAGATTATTGTGCATTTGCTATATGGGCTGTTGTTTGCGGACCATTATCATATTCAGATGTACATAAAGATATTATAGTAGAAAATTGTACTATTGATAATTTAATTATCTACTCTGGGAGCGTATATTTGCGTAATTGTGCTGTAAACTCTTTGTCTCGATCAAATCATGCAAATGTACGTGTAGATCAAGATTGTGTAATAGGTTCTTATCATTTTAGCGATCAATAGGCGTTGATTTTAAAGCCTATTTCAAACAAGCCTTAATTAATTTGAACCAGCTATTTTTTTGCGCAAATGGTGTTGCAGGGTATGAACTATGAATAGTTCGTTGAGGGAAATAAATAGACAGTCCCCTTGCTTTCGATAAGTTTTTCCCTGTAACATTTGCAAAAACAGTTGAAGGTATTAACATTTGTCCATTTTTTAGAGCGGTATTTATTTTTGAAATAAGCATAGTTGTTTCTTGATTATTATTTTTAAATTTAAATCTGTTCAGATTTGCTAGTACATTTGTATAAAAATCATAAAGATCCACGTATGTTGGCTCTTCAAAGCAAGTGCATATTGAAGGAGAAGCTGCCATTTTTAAGGTGTTTACAACACTATTGTTAGACTGCTTACTAATAGCATCTAAAAGAAGTGTTGCGACAGTTTCTACATTTTTTTCTACATTACTTATGGTACTTAAGTCTACTGCCGAAAGTGTGTAGTCATTGGTTAAGGGATTGTATGTTTTTTGATAGCCACTGACTATATTTTTTGCTAAATTTGCTGGGGTAGGAGCTTCGTGCAAAAACGGTTCAAGTGTTTTTTGATAGTCCCAGCCTGCGCCCATTTCCACTTCTTGTGACGCTACCATAAAATCAGCATAAGGAGCGATAAGATTGCCTACTTCAACCATTGCCATTAAGCAGGCATCAAAACCTATAATGCTAAATTTTTTACCTAACACATTATGACAAATATAGTTCAAAGCAGTGTTTAATTTTTGATTAGTTAAAAAGTTGCCCGTGCTATCGTCCCAACAAACTCCACGATTTCCTTGCTCTATAAAATCTATAAATCCTACAGATCTATCTAATCTGAAAATATAGTTTTCTTGATCAAATACAAAAAAGTCTGGATGAGAAATTTTGTATTTTGCAGGATCTAAGATGCCGGTGCCATGGTTCCATAAAATAAGTGCGTATTGGTCGGCTGGAAAATCTTGCGCAGCCCAACTGCATGTTTTTACCAAAGTATTTCGATCTCCACTGTCCATTGATTGTGTGTAAGGATCGTTAGCGTTCATTTGATAGATAGATGCACTATCTGCAATGTAATAATGCCGAGTTACTTTTTGTGTAGCAGATATTTTAATATCAAGATGTACTAAAATGTTGAGATAATGATTTGAACCTACTGATGCCATTTGTTGAATGTTACGAGCGGCAAAATTTCTTAAATCATTGTCAGCTGCCATATACACAATAATGGTCCATTGTTTTCTTGCTAGGGGCACTATAGGTATAGTTTTTTTGACGTGTAAGTAGGTTTTTTCCCAGTGGATAAATTCCTGTATTGCTGAGTTGTAATGAATAGTGTTTTTTTCATTTGTTGATAAAATAAAAGCGTTTTTTAGAAATAATATAAAAAAAATAAAAAAAATTTTTATATGCTTCATTAACAAATCCTTCTTATTTGGATTATTTTTGTACAAAAAAATAGTAAATAAAAAAAAGATTATTTTGCAAGAGTTTTTCGTATTTGAGAAATATTATTAAGCCAGGCAAGCAGAAATGTTATGCCAAAACTTAGTTGAAAGTCTAAAAAAAATAAGACGGTTGGGTTGTGTATTAACATAGACAGGGCTGTTAGTCCTATAATATGCATAAACGTGCATGGTTCATTAAGAAAAATAAAAATACGTCCTAATATAAAGCTAATAATGGCTCTTAAAAATGAAATCGATGACCAGGTAAGCATGAAATAAAATAAGCTTACAACAATAAGCAGCCACTGTTTTTTTACTAAGTGTAATGGCATGTATGAAAGAAAAATATACCAAAGAGCTACCAGAATAGCTAAATGTAAACCTGAACGAGCAAGATAATGTGATAGCCCCCAGTATTTAAATGACTTAAAAGTGTCGCGATTGGTTTCGATTGGCTCGCACCATTTATATCCTAAGAATAATGAGCAAAAGAGCGCGTGTGTTGACGAGGATAATAGTTTTTTTGACCAAGAAAGTAAACGAAATCGTATTTTATACAAATATGCCCAAAAGGGAGGCTTTAATTTTGTTTTATAGACATTTTTTGGAAAAGTATGAGATGTACTTACAAAGCCTTCTTTCATTAAATAGGTAGCAAAATGATCGTCAGGGATAGTGCATTTAATATTTCTGATATGTATTATTTCCCCTGGATTGTGTCGATAAGTATTTTTTTTAATATACACTGCAAGCAAAGTGTTTTTTAATATCGGTTCTGCAGAATCGATAATATAAAGCGTATACTGGACCGTATCGGCAATATTAAGAGAGGGAATACTGTTAATAATGACACCTGTAATATTAATTTTTTGTTTTGCAAGTATAGTAGCATTTTGTTTCCATATAGATTGATAATAGTGTATGTACCATCCACCGGTTGTTGCAAAGCAGCTACATATTACATAAACTTCTTTTTTATATATAGATAAACAATATAAAAGAATGCTCCATAGGCTAACAATAAAAACCATGATAAAAAATTGTGGAATGGCTTTTTCAAGCGCAATACCTACAATAAACATGGCAGTATATAAAGTTAGTGGAGAAATGGGAGTATAATGAAATAGGTGGATCATAAAATATACAAATATGTTTTACTGTCAAAATAAAAAACTATATTTTGACAGTAAAACATATTTTTTTGTTTTATTAAAGCATATTTTTTATTTTATTATAGAGTGATAAGTTAAAGATTGAGTATTTTTAGGTATTTGGGTACTATGATATATATTAAAAAAAAAAATTTAGTTACCGTTATATTGGTTATTTTGATAACACAAACTTTATCAATGGGTACCTATAGCTATTGCAAAAATACTGATAAAGGATCACCAGTGATGTCTGAATCGATAAAAAAAATACAAGTGGTTAAGGATACTCTTTCTAATGGGCTTACTATATTAATCAAGCCTGTAAAGACTATTCCAAAAGTAACTGTTGAACTTTGGTACAAAGTTGGTTCAAAAGATGAAAAGTTAGGAGAAAAAGGCATTGCCCACCTTATTGAACATATGATTTTTAAAGGTACAAAAAAACTTTCAGAATCTGATATTAATGCTATTGTGTATAAACTTTCTGGTTCTTGCAATGCTTTTACTTCATATGATTACACGGGTTATATTTTTAATTTTCCTACTCAGCATTATAAAACAGCTTTCTCTCTTATGGCCGATTGCATGCAAAATTGTGCCTTTGATGAGCAAATGTTGAACTCTGAAATGAAAGCTGTTATCCAAGAACTTAAAATGTATAAGGATAACTATACAAGTGACTTGGCTGAGAAAATGATCGAAGTAATTTTTGCAGATCATCCATATCATTATCCAGTTATTGGCTATAAACAAGATTTGTGGACTGTGTCTGCTAATGATCTTAGATCTTTTTATAAAAAACATTATCTTCCAAACAATGCTACACTTGTGGTGGTCGGTGATGTTGATCCAGATGAAGTGATTGCATTAGCAAATGAGTATTTTGGTTCAATACCTGCTGATCCAACTTATAAAAAAGATCATTTTTTCTTTAGCCACGACATCGTTGCTAAATCGGTCAAACTGTATAGAGATATTCAACAACCTGTATTCATTTATTCTTTTGTTACACCAGGCTTGAAAGATAAGCAAGATTATCCAGCTCACATTGCTGAATGGATTTTTGGCAAAGGTCGTGGCTCTATTTTATATAAAAAATTAGTAAATGAACTTTGTTATGTTACTTCTTTAGAAATTGATAGTTGCGATCTTTTTGACCATGGACTTACTTTTATATGTTGTGAACCTGTAGAAGGTGTAACTCAAGAACAGATTAAGCAAGTTATTGTTGACGAACTGTACCGTCTTTTAGATGAGCATATTTCTGAACAACAAATAACACGCGCAGTCAACAAAGTAAAGTCTGGTTTTTACAGTGTGCTTGAAAGTACAGAAGATCAAGCTGACATGATAGGCAAATATTTTTTAGCTACAGGTGATGAAAATTATCTATTTAATTCAATGAATATAGATAATAAAGAGCTATCCAACCAAGTGTATAATTTTATAAAAACATATTGGCGGCCTTCTGTTATGCATGAAGGGGCTGTTTTACCGTTAGTTGAAGAAGAAAAGCCTGTATGGCAACATTTGCAGGAAATTTCTGATAACGAGGATCAACAGATTTTGGCTGCGCGCGTGCGCACATTACCTGTACAGCCTGCTTTTTTTGCAGATAAAATACTTGCGCAAGATCCTATACCATTTGCTTATGCAAAACCGGAAACTTTTGCGATGAAAAATGGGTTGCAAGTAATTTATTCAGATACCAATGTGATTCCAAAAATAAGCGTGGTACTTAGTTTTAAAGCCCAACACTTTTATGACCCTGACGATAAACAAGGTTTATACAATTTTGTATCATGCATGATGACTGAGGGAACTAAAAATTACACAGCAGATGAACTTGCTGATTATATTGAATCTAAAGGCATGTCTTTGGCAAGTTATCCAGGCAGTTTAATGATTACTATGCTGAAAGAAGACTTTCAAGAAGGGCTTGAAATTGTTAAAGAGCTTTTACAAAACGCAACTTTTCCCAAAAATGAAATTGAAAAGGTTCGCATGCAGCTGCAGAATGATTTAAAATCATATTGGGATGAGCCTCGCTCGTTTAGCAATCAGTTAATGAAAGCTATCATTTATAAAAACCATCCATATGCAAAAAATCTGTTAGGTACACAAGACTCTATTAATGCTATTCATAAACGGGATTTAGTTGATTTTTATAAGCAATATATTACGCCTGCTGGTATTACCATGGCAATAGTTGGAGATATAGCAGGGTACAATGTGCCAGAAATATGCACTAGCATTTTTGCTGATTGGCAGGGGAAAGAAGTAGAAAATCTTGTGTATCCATCAATAGAAATGCCTACATCAAAAGTAGAAAACTATTATATAAACAGAGATCAGGTTGTTTTATTATATGCAAGACCATCTATTGCCCGTCAAAATCCAGATTACGACAAACTGCTTATTTTTGATCAAATTTTTGGTGGTGGATTTTTACATTCAATGAACAGTAGGTTATTTCAATTACGTGAAGAAACAGGTTTATTTTATACCATTAATGGAACGTTTTTGGCTGGAGCAGATGAACAGCCTGGCATGTTTCAAATCAAAACTATTATATCGCTTGATCGTTTAGTTGAAGCTGAAAAAGCAATTACCAAAGTAATTGTCGATGCCGCAAAGGCGTTGACTGATCAGGAGTTTGAAGAAGCAAAAAGGGCTATTGTCAATGCGGCGTTAGATAATTTTTCTTCTAACACTAATATCGCCCGTACCTTTTTATATTTACATAAATTTTTACTTCCATTTACTTATTTTGATAATAGATTAGCAGCTCTAAATGCTATTACTAAGCAGGATGTCATTGGTGCAGTAAAACGTGTTTTAGGAGATAATAATTATGTTTTGGTTCGTGTTGGCCGTGTCGCTGATCAACCAAATGAAAAAGCAGAGTAATTTTTTTAAGAAAGGTAATCATGTATAACAAAAAAAATATATGCAAAAAAATTATGATATATATTGTGTTTGCTACAAATTTAATACATGGGTTTGGCTTAGTTGATTTTGCAAAAACATGCGCTGGGTTAGGAACGGTGTTGCTGGCTGCCGGCGCTACTGCAGCTGGTATAGATTGGCTAACAAAATTAACTGATGCGCAATTAATTGATAAGGTAAGACATGATTTGCATAGTATAAAAAAAAATAATGAGTATTATATTAGCTTATTCAAACAACATTTGCGTTGGGATCGATACAATCAAACTGTTCGACATGATGTTTTACAGGTGCTATCCGAACAGTTTTTATATGATATTGCATCTACAAACGATACAAGGTATGGACAGCCTTTTCCTTCTAGCGTAGTGCAAGATTGTAGCCAACTTGAACAAGATATATCATTATTATTACAACGTATAGAGGAAATACAACGGCGTGCTGTGCTTACTGAACAAGACCGATATAATCTTAGCGCTATGCGTGTATTGACTGAACAGTTAGTTTCGGTGCAAGAAGAGTTAGGATTGCTCAAAGATTATATTACAAAACATATATCCTATTTTAATCTTGCGCAATGTGGTTGGCAGGTCAATAAATTATATACTGCTGATTTTGAAGTATATAATCTTTATAAATATGATCAATATAATCTATTATCTAATCTTGATTCTATTATTCATACAAAATATAAATACACAAATTTTATTTATATTTTGTATGTAGAAGACCTTGAAGCCACCATAAATAATCTGTTATTTTCGCGAAATAATGTTGCATATAATTATACAGGTATGATTACATGGGTAAACCAATGTATTGATCAACTTCGTTGTATTAGAAGTATTGTTGACAATCGTTATCAGTTACAAATACTTGAGCGAGATCGGTTACATCTTGCACAACGTAGAGTCGCTTTTTAATTATATTGTACTGTATGATTGCATATCAAAATGTACATATTTTTTTTGGAACTGAGCAAGACAACATCAATAAAAATACTTATCCATTAAACGGTCAACAATCTTTTACAAGTATTGCTGACCGTTTAATGGTAGACAATCTTTACTATGTAAACCAAGTGCATAGTACCAAAGGTGTTATTGTTGATAAAAATACAAAACAAAATGCATTAACAAGTGTTGATGCCGATTTTTTAATTACCGATAATATTTGTACAGCATTAGCGGTTTTTACAGCTGATTGTACGCCTGTTATGCTTTATGATCCTGTTGTTAGCGTGATTGCAGCTGTGCATGCTGGTTGGAAAGGGCTTGCTGCAGACGTTATACAACATGCATTATTTGCTTTGCAGAAAAATTATGATGTACAACTCAACAATATACAAGCGTTTATTGGTCCTTCAGCAAAAAGTTGCTGTTATGAGATTCAAAATAATGTATATGATATTTTTAAAAATATGGAACGTGTCGAGATATGTTCTTTTGTTTCTCAAAAAGAAGGAAAATTTTTTTTGGATTTGCCTGCGTGCGCAAAGCAGCAATTGATTGTTGGTGGTATTTCATTAGGTAATATCAATAGACAGTTTGCTGGATGTACCATATGTAATAAAAAATACTGTTCATATAGAAGAGAACAAAATAGTTTGCGAAATGTTAATGTAATTGTTATGAGATAACAATTTATATTATGATTGATTACAAAACAGTTTTGTTGGATTTATTTTTGTTTTCAACCGTACTAACATCGATAGTATGTTCTTATAAAAAAATTTTTTTATAACATATAAAAGCTATGCATGCTATCTATTTAGATAGTGTGTAGTCGAAAAAAAATTTTTACGTATACTATATCTATATTTTAATTATTTTGAAAACAAGATGTATGAATTGTAGTCATAGTTTTTTTAATCGTATTATTTGGATTTGCAGCTTGTTATGTTTTGCGACGCACGGAGCAGAATTAAAAACTCTTCTATTCCCTTATTATCTTTCTTTTAAGTATATAATGAAACAAAATAAAAAAATTCCTTTTGTACCCGAAAATGCTTTTACAGTAGTTGAGCAAGGAAAGTGGGTAATGGTTGGTCCAATGTTGCCCTGTCAGTGTGTGATATTTATATATGGTGATAAAATTATTGTGGGCCATTTAAGTTTTAATGCAAGTTATATGGACTTTTGTAAAAAGATACAACAGAAAATTCCTGCAACCTATGATTCTAGTAAAATAAAAGTTTTTTTATTTACTAATGAATCATTGTTGTACGATACGATATGTGAACAATCAAATGGCTTAGTAACTTCTTGGAAAGATCTTTATCATGGCAAAAGTCAAAAAGAAGTTTTAGAAGCTATTAGAGACCAAATAATAACTTTTTTTTCATTAAATATAGCTCAGGTTAACATTAAAATAAATAAATGGGATGGCTATAATTTAAATAAAGATATATACCCACTCGCATCTTTGTATGTAATAGTGCGTAATACGCCTCTTGGGCCGTTAATAAATAATATTTGCCCTGTCAATGTAATAAAGTATCTTAACCCCAACTATAACAATACAGAAATTAATGATTATCTATTTGAAGAGCGACAATATATAAAAAGTTCACTTGAATATCCGGTTACTTGTTTATCTGATGGTAAAAAACCATTATTGCAGTTAGATAAACATACTTTTTTTACATTTAATTTATAATAAATTTTTAGATTGCTCACATGAGGTGTAAAAATATTTTTGGTTAATTTTAGAACAATAAAAAAGGGTAGCTCTTAAAAGCTACCCTTTGAATTTTATGTTGGTTATCAATGATAAATGTATAATTAATACATATCACCCATTCCCATACCACCCATGCCGCCTGGAGCTGCATGACCTTGTTGTTCTTTCTTTTCCTGAGGTAATTCATGAATGGTAGCTTCTGTTGTTAAAAGAAGCCCAGCAATTGAAGCTGCATTTTGAATCGCCGAACGAGTTACTTTTGCAGGGTCAATAATACCCGCTTCAAGCATGTCAACGTAATTGCCATTATTTGCATCAAAACCAATAGAGCCTTGCTCGTCTTTTACCCTATTAATCACTACAGATGCATCATGACCTGCATTGCTTACAATAATGCGCATTGGTTCTTCAAGTGCACGGCGTACAATTGCAACACCAAGATGCTCATCGCCTTCTAAGCGCAGCGTATCTAAATTCTTTTGTGCTCTCAATAATGCAACACCGCCGCCTGCAACAATACCTTCTTCAATTGCAGCTCTTGTTGCATGCAGTGCGTCTTCAATACGATCTTTCTTTTCTTTCATTTCAATTTCAGTTGCTGCGCCCACTTTGATTACTGCAACACCACCTGCAAGTTTTGCAAGGCGTTCTTGTAGTTTTTCTTTATCATAATCTGAAGAACAGTGTTCAATTTGTGTGCGCAATTGAGCGATGCGTCCTTGAATGTCAGCTTGTGCACCGTGGCCTTCAACAATGGTTGTATGATCTTTGGTAATGGTTATTTTTTTAGCCGTACCTAAATCTTCAAGACGTACATTTTCCAGTTTCAAACCAATATCTTCACTGACTAATTTGCCGCCAGTCAAAATAGCAATGTCTTCAAGCATTGCTTTTCTGCGATCGCCAAAACCAGGAGCTTTTACAGCAACAACTTGTAAAGTGCCACGTAGTTTATTAACAACTAATGTTGCTAACGCTTCACCTTCAACATCTTCTGCAACAATTAACAATGCTCTGCCAGATTTTGCAACTTGCTCAAGAGTTGGAAGTAAAGATTTCATACTGCTAATCTTTTTTTCGTACAGCAATATTAATGGATTTTCAAGTGTTGTTTCCATCTTTTCTGCATTGCCTACAAAGTAAGGAGATAAATACCCCCGATCAAATTGCATTCCTTCCACAACATCAAGCTCGTCGTGCATACCTTTGGCTTCTTCAACAGTAATAACACCATCGCGGCCAACACGTTCCATTGCTTGTGCTATTTGAGATCCAATGGCATTATCGCTGTTTGCAGAAATAGTAGCAACTTGTTCAATCTCCTTTTTACCACTAACTTTTTTTGCCATATCTTTAATAGTGTTCACGACGCTGATAACAGATTTTTCTATTCCGCGTTTTAATGCCATAGGATTTGCGCCTGCAGTGACAGCTTTGTTACCTTCACGGAAAATAGCTTGCGCCAACACGGTTGCTGTTGTAGTGCCATCACCAGCAATGTCTGCTGTTTTGCTTGCTACTTCTTTAACCATTTGTGCGCCCATATTTTCTAATTTATCAGGTAGTTCTATTTCTTTTGCTACCGTAACACCATCTTTTGTGATTGATGGAGCACCATATGAACGTTCAAAAACTACATTTCTGCCCTTGGGCCCAAGCGTTATTTTGACTGTATCTGCAAGAATATCAACACCACGACGTATTTTTTCGCGAGCATCAGCACCGAAAACTATTTTTTTTGATGACATAGTTTAAATCCTTTTGTAAAAAGTTATATAAGTACGTAGTACATAAACGCACACTATCCTTTTTGCACTACTCCCAAGAGTTCATCTTCTTTAATAATTAAATGATCATCACCTGCATCAATACCTGCATATTGACCAAAAAAGACAATATCATTTAACTGGACGGTCACAGGAATAGTTTTACCAGAAGTAAGATCTTTTTTGCCTTCGCCAACAGCAACCACTGCTCCCATTTGACCTTTTGTTTGAGCTACATCTGGAATATAGATACCAGATGCAGTTTGGTTTTTTGCTTCTATTCTTTTGACTAAGACACGATCACCAAGCGGCTTTATTTTTTCAAACATAGCACAGACTCCTTCTACAGTTATAAGTAATTGTGATACCTTACACTATTTACAAATAGCATTTAATATTTTCTTTTTTATTTTATGCTATTTTCTCTATACCTCAATTATAATATAAAATGATTAAACATCAATATTTTTTTGATAGTAAAAGACTAAGATTTTATACAGCAATTAACTCAATATCGAAGATATTATTTTATTCCAGATCTTTTTAAAATATAGTTTTTTACTTTGATGCATATTATTTTTTCAACGTGTGTATCCTTGTAATAAATTTGCTATACTATTAAAAAATATATTAATTAAAAGTATGTATGAAGGTTTACCCATCGCTGAGCGAAGCTCATGTTCCTTACCTATCGATTATTATAGAAGCATTAGATCCATATGTTGATGGGTACCATATTGATATTATGGACTCTCATTTTGTGTTTAACTTAAGTTGGGGACCTACTTTAGTAAAAGTTGTTAGTGCTTACACTAAAAAAACTTTATGGCTTCATTGCATGGTCACTCAGCCTGAAAAGATTCTTGCTTTGTATACAAACAAGAATCATAAGTATATTATCTCTGTACATCAAGAAACAATTACAGATTGGACTAAAATACAAAAATATAAGCAGACATATGACGTATCTTTTGGCATTGCTTTAGATCCAGCGACTGATATTTCTACAATGTTGCCTTATATTAAAGATATAGATCATATTCTTATTATGACTGTTCAACCAGGAGCTTCCGGCCAACCATTTTTAACTGATATGTGGGATAAAATTGATCATGCTCATCAATTATGTGTTGAGTATAACCCAAAATGCGTGGTGGCTGTTGATGGAGGAGTCACACTAAGTCACCTTATGCAATTAAAAAATAAAAGCGTAGAAATGATAGCTGCTTTTTCTGCAATATTTGGTGATGAGGCTATTAAAAGTGTGTGTCAATATAATTATGAAATGCAGGAAAAAAATATAAATCAATACCTAGAGCTATGTGTTAACAAAATAAAACAGATAAAAGCAGTGTAAAAATAACACTTTCCTTTTATCTGTTTTATTTTGTTTTGAATAGTCAAAAAAGTGCTAATTAAAACACATCTTCTTCGTCGACTTCTTCTTCAAAAAAGTAGGTATATCCTTTAGCAATTACCCAACCGGATGCAGCAACTGTTAATGCTAACGAACCGTATTTTACAATAAAAGCTTTGTTGGCTGTTAATTTAAAATGTTCAATTGCAAAAGCGCCTAAAAATATACCAGCTGCATAGTAAGATACGGCGTCTTTATATTTTAACAACGTTTCTTTGTAGGAGCTTGCTTGTTCTTTTGCAGCTTTTGTTGCATGTTCTTTTTCTGTACTAATTGCATCTTTGACAGCTTCTTTTCCTTCTGCCGCATTTTGCATAATAATAGGCTCTACAGGTTTTTTATTTTCCTTACCTTCACTAGCAAAAGCTTGGTTCATTGCAATACCAAATATAAGCGATAATACAATTTTGTTTTTTTTATTCATAAAAATTAACCCTTTGTGTATAAAATAGTTATTATTTAATTATTGCTACTGATAATTAGTTGTGTAAACAATAGTAGTGCATTAGATAAAAGCTAATGTACTACTATTGTTTACTTTGTTTATCTCAAACTATTCAACTCGTTTTGTATTTTCTCAATTTCCTTTTTTAATATAATAAGATCTTTGCTTTTCTCACATTCAGCTTGGGGTACATTTTTTGCAATTAATCTACGCAACTTTTTTTCATATCTATATTTGGCTTTTTCTAACTTTTTTTTCAGTTGTTTTATCTTTTTTTCAACTGCTTTTGATAGAGCATGAGTTTCTTTTTTTGCTTTATGTGTCGCTGTACTAATTTGATCTTTAAGATCACGTGTTAAAACCATTTTTGCTTCACAAAAAATAATCAATATTAATATCAGTTTTTGTATATTTTTCATAAACTATCCTAGATGATCATTTAACAAATGAAGAATGTTTCCTTTGCCTATCTCTTTGTTATATTTTGCATTTAAGGCGCTGCGAACCATATATTACTTTAGCAAGATTTGGGTATGCCTTTGCCCACATAGTATTATATTTTTCCTGCAAAAATGCTATTTCGTAACGTGTTGTTTCGATGGCATTTTTTAATATTGTTATGTTTGGATCGTTATCTATCGCAGGTTTACTTAAGCCTTTTTTAATAAGCTCTTCAAGTAACATCTGATAATTATGTAAATCTTTAGTTAATTTTTTAAGTAATAGATTTCTTCGTGTCTTTGCTGTCTTTAAAATTATTTTGATTTTTTTTTTTAATTCTTTTTTGCTATTTTTTATAGGTGCAAGGTGGTCTTCTAACTCATGCAGTTGAGCTGACTCTGATTTTTTAGAATCAACTAAGATGGTATTCAAATGTTGATGCTTATCGCCTTGTTGGGAGGTTGCATTTTTTGCCGCTTCTTTTAAATCATGAGCTTTTGCTTGGGCAGTTGCTGTGGATTTCTTGATATTGTCTTCAATAGACGTAGCTTTTTCTTTTGCACTTGTTTGTACATTAGAAGCAACTTTTTTTGCTTTTTCGGCAACGTCATGGGCTTTTTCTTTTATCGCCTCTTTAGTTAAAGCTGCACCAAGGTTTATATGTTCTTTGGCAACGTATGCTTTTTCTTGCATCTCTTCTTGAAAATTCGCTAGTGTATTTTGCGCGTCATCTGCCTTTTGTTTAGCGCCTTCTTTAATATGTTGGGCTTTTGCTTGGATACCTTGTTTAATATCTGTAACTTTTTGTCCCACTTTTTCTTTCACATGAAGTGTAGTGTCTTTAATACCTTCTTTGACATCATGAGCAAGAGCTTTAATGTCTTCCTTTATATTGTGACCAGAATTCTTTATGTCTTTTTTAATGTCCTGTACATCTTCTTTTATGTGGTGCTGGCCAGTTGAAACATCTTGTTTGATTTGATGAGCTGTTTTTTTCATGTCATGTCCTGCCTTTCGGGCATTCACTTGTACATTTTCATTGAGTCCGGAACAATTTGTACTTTTGTCTTTAGGAAAAACTAGATTAGTAAAAAGAAGACTAGTGATTGTAAGTAATGATTTTATGAAAAAATTGCTTGCGTTGTTCATGTAATACCCTTTCATAATGTGTAAAAAATAATACGCGCAATAGCCTTTCATGTTATAGGAGAAATAATAATTTTAAATCAATTACAAATTCAATAATAAACACATTTTAAATTCATGTCAAACTATCATTTATTAAAAAATATATTTGTAAATAAATTTTTATTACCGTCGTTTTTATGTAAAAAATGTCAATAAAAAAAAATAAGTTTATACTTGATAATATTTTTTTACTGCAAGTTTTTTGTCTTGGTACATGCATCAACTAGCTTTTTAATTGATTGTATTAAAAATACTATTCATAGTCGATATTGTTAAAAGCTATTACGTTATTTGACAAACAATTTTATGCTTGTTAAGTTGTTTCCAATTAATAAACAATGTCCCTTATGAATAGTACATCAATCTGTATTATTCATCCCCCTAGCCCTTCAGCTTGTTCAGAGTTGAAGGGTTTTTAGTTTTTGTATTACATACGAACAATGTATTTGAACTCTTGTTGGTGATTCTACATGTAAAGAAAAATGTTCAAGCGAAAAAGATTTATTTTTTTCAATATCTTCTAAAAATAAAAGTATATTGTGCAGTTGACCTTGTAGTGCAAGTGAAATAGATTTTTTGACAATTGTTTTACTAATATGCTGCTTATTGACAGATACAGTATCAATTATTAGAGAACGAGTTAGTGCATATCTACTAAAAATATCTTCTGGGCTGCTCCAAAGCAAAAGCACTTTTTTTTGCCTGCTTTTAACATCCAAAGCAAGTGCATTTTTTTGCTCAATTAAAGAAGAAATAGTATTTTTTTTTGTTGTGAAAGAATTTTTTTTAGCTTGTAGCTCAATTAGCTTTTTTTCATAAAAGATAATCGCATTTTTAATGGACGTATCAATTGCATATAACCAAATAAAATAACAGCAAACTAAACCAAAAATTGTTCCTGTATACCACCAGATTGCTTTATGTTTTGCAAGGACAGGAAACATTTTATAATTAATAAAATAATACACAGGGGCTCCTTTTTAGAAAAACCTATGTTAAAATGTTGGCTTTGTCCATTGCATTGGATCTATAGCGATATTACCAATTCTCATCTCCCAATGAAGATGGTAGCCGCTTGCATAGCCGGTCTTGCCCATTGTTCCTAATGGATTTCCTTTTTTTATAGCGGTGCCTACTTCTATTTTTGCAAAATCTTCAAGGTGTGCAAACATAGAAAGAATACCGAGCCCATGGTCAATTACCACTGTGTTTCCAGTATATGTAAACCGTTTTTTTAATACTACCTTTCCATCTTGTGGAGCCCATACAACAGACTTAGGTGTATTTATAGCATCAATAGCTTTATGTGCATAGCGCCCCTTTCTTTGGGTAGTGCGCACTGTCCCAAATTCACACGTTATTCTGGCAATGTCCATGGGAATGCAAAATGTTCCTTTCCACAATTTTTGCTTAGGAGACTGTTTGGTCAGCTCTTCCATAATGTCTTCAAAATTAGTATTACTGTCTGCAAGTAACTCTTCTTCTTGCATTTTTTCTTCAGAAATTTGAAGCGTATGCTTTTTAAAAGGGAAAACAATAACCTGCATTTTATGTTCTAAGCTGAGTGTGTTGCCCACTTTGTCTGCTACTAACACGTTCATCAAATATTCGTTAGGAACTTCTTCGCATTGAATAGGGATAAACGCTTCATATACTAATGAATGAGTGGATTCAGGAAAACATTCATATTCGTGAGCCAGCAGCTGGACAATAGCTTTTTCAATTGGCTTATTTGTTTGCAATTGCACATGTAATGTTCGCCCTTGAAATACTTTGTACACCTCTTCAGTTCCAATTAGTATTGCTTGCAATGGCTGATTGTCAACAAAAAATGTACATTCAACAGTATTTTTATTATGCGAAAATGTAGTATCTGTAGCTTCAATTTTTAACGTGTGACAGCCATTAGAAACATTTTTGGTAGGTATTACAAATGAATGATCATCTTTTGCAGAAAGCACATGTTTTTCTGTCAACAGAACACCATCCAATAACATAGCCACTTGGCTTTTTTTGCTTAAAGAAAGAAGGCATTGTATGTCGCCTGCATAACTCCCATGGTTGTCAATCCCTTTTACCACTATTAATGGTAAAGAAGCATCAAAAAAATAAGTGTATATAGACCAACTTAACAAACCAATGAACCCAAAAAAAATAATTGCCACTGTATGACGAAGACGTATCATATAACACCTTTATATGTGTAAAAAGCTATTAACATTATTGCAAAAACAGTATACTATTTTTAGTAGAAAAAGCACATTGTACTACTAAAAATAGTATACTGTTTTCATCAAGATTCTTAGTTAGAGAACTTAAACTTAAACTTAGACCGTATTCCTTGAGCTTTATCATAAACTATAATTACGGTCAAAACCGCAACACATAGAGAAGTTAAATTTAAATTTTTTTTTAGATAATCAAGTGTAGAAGTCCTGGTGCTCCAAGTAGTATGATCTTGTTGATCCATTACTTTTTTAAGAGCTTCATTTACCTGTGTTACGTATATATCATGATATGTTTTGGTCACATACTGACCATCATATTCACTAATTGGGATGATAGAAAGTTTTTCAGGCTCTGTTTTTTTTGGTGTTATGTTTGCAAGGTGTTGATTTATTTTCTCTAATGCACTGGAGGTTTTTTCTCTTTCTTCTTTAAATTTTTTTTCAAGAAATTCTTTTGTTGGTAAATCATTTAATTTTTGATTTGTTTTTTTTATTACCTCTTCTTCTATTTTATTGACGGTACTGTTAACCCATTCTTTTGTGGGGCGTGCCTCTAATTGCTCATGAACATTGTTGATTGCTGAGTTAAAGTTATTATTTGTCACAAATGAGGGTAATGTATTTTCAATTTTTTTTACTCTCGTTTCTATATCTGAAAATTGTTTTTCGTTACTTTCAAATGCCTTGTTAATATATCTTGCCACTATGCTGATTTGTTTATTGGTTTGTATTAATGCGTCTTGTACGGTTTTAAATTGTAGTGCGACATCTTTTTTAAAAGTATTTTGTTCATGATTCGCTGCAGGCTCTTGCTTATTTATGGTTTCTTTGTAAGTATTTGGGTTGTCATTATTAGGCAACACAGTATTAATGGATACAATTAAACTTAAAAAAATATATTTTTTAAAATTATACATTACAAATCCTCGTCATTTCTATAAAGCTAAATTCGCATATTTTTCTGTAAATAATGCTGTTTCCTCTTCTAATTTTTTTAATGCCTGATCGCTATTTTCTGGCAATACTAATTTATTGATATGATACTTGGGTTCTGCTGTTGTCTTTTCAGCAGGTAAAGATGTAGCAGACCCAGTTGGATTTATTTTTTGTATAGGCTTACTGTTGTTAGATGTTTCTTTAGATGGAATTTCATTATCAATTTTTATAAATTCTTTTTTACGTGTATTTTTTGCTTCTTGCTCTCTTTTATTATCTGGAGTAATTTGTTGAAGTTGATTTTGAATATTATGTTCTTCAGTGGGCAGCTCTATTGCATTTTCAGTATTTTGTTGAACTTGTGTAGTGCTATTTGTCTTGCTACCAAATAACCATAACTTATGCCAATACATATAAAAAATTGTACATCCAGCTATAGCGGTAATTAATAGCTTGCTGTGTTTTTTTATTAATCGCATTGTACGAATTGCTTTGATCCGAAAAGAGGGTTTATACTCATCTTCGTCATCAAATTCATCAGTATCTTCTAGGTTGTCTTCTTCTTCTGTTTCATTTTCGTCTTTATTATGTATCAAACCAGAGGTAGAAGAGTTCTTTTTTAGAGTTTCCTGGGAAGGCTCTGTTGATTGCTGTGTTTTTTTCATACCATTCATAGGAAACGATGTGCCATAAGTTATCGTAAAAGGAAATAAAAATAAATAAAATAGTAAGTAAATTAACATATGTATTTTCCCTGAAATTAAAGACTTAAAGACAATAATATACTTTTTTTAAAAAAAATAAATATGTAAATTAAAAAAATATTATTTCAGATATAGTTTTTTATGGAAGTGTTAATTCCTCCAAAGCAAAAGCTGACTTTTATGGTGTGACATGCTAGACTTGCTTGCAATTATGTCGTTCAAAAAGGAATGTAATGGCGCACAATAATTCTGTTGCTCATTACGCTTATTTATTGCGTAAGCTCTCTCTTTTAATGTCTGTAAAAGCAGGTTCTGGCCATCCAACAAGCTGTTTTTCCTGTGCTGATATTGTTGCAATGCTATTTTTTCATGAGCTTATATTTGATATTAATAATTTTGAAAGCTTGTCAAATGATCGTTTTATATTATCAAAAGGCCATGCTTCTGCATTATTATATGCGGTTTGGCATTTGTTAGGTAAAATGTCGTATGAAGAGTTATTAACTTATAGAACATTTTATTCGGTTTTAGAAGGGCATCCGACAAGGCGATTTGCCTACGCAGAAGCGGCTACGGGGTCGCTGGGCAACGGTCTTGGTATTGCCGTTGGGCAAGCGTTGTACGCAAAGCGTATGCAGTTGCCGGGCTTTATATATGTTTTGCTTGGCGATGGAGAACTTTTTGAAGGTGCAAATTGGGAAGCAATGGCATTGGCAAGTTATTATGGATTAGATAATCTAGTTGCTATTATTGATTGCAATAGACTTGGTCAATCATGCCCTACCATGTTTGAACATCATATTGATCAGTATCAGCAAAAATTTTTGGCTTTTGGTTTTACTGTCCAAATTGTTGATGGGCATAATGTGCAAGAGCTTGCCCATGTGTTTGCTAACGTTAAAAATCATACTAAAAAACCGCATGTTATTATTGCCAAAACATACAAAGGTCATGGCATAAGTGAGGTTGAAAATAAAGAGGGCTTTCATGGCAAGCCGTTGGCAGATAAAAACTATGCATTAGCTTTCAATGATGAAATGAAAGTCGCTAAAAATAATGAGCATATTATCGCAAAATTGCCACAAAAAAGGTTGCCTGAAATCACAAGCAATAAAAATGGTGATCTAAAAGGTATTGCTTTGCCTTTATACGCTGTGGGGGATACAGTTTCAACGCGGTATGGTTTTGGTCAAGGGCTTGTTGCTTTGGGTGCTAACGCCAGTAATTGCATGGTGCTTGATGCGGATGTACAAAATTCAACGTTTACAGAATTTTTTGCAAAAGCTTTTCCTGAACGGTTTGTGCAATGTTTTATTGGCGAGCAAACGCTTGTTAATGTTGCTGTTGGCCTTGAACGGCATGGAGCTGTGCCGTTTTTGGCAACTTTTGGCGCTTTTTTGTCACGTGCGCACGATCAAATACGTATGGCTGCTATTGGCAATGTGCCATTGCGCATATGCGGTTCTCATGCAGGTGTTTCTATTGGACAAGACGGGCCTTCTCAAATGGCTTTGGAAGATATAGCTTTTATGCGTTGTTTGCCAGATTCTGTTGTATTGTACCCTGCTGATGCTGTTTGTAGTTTTAAACTGGTACAGCATATGTATGCCTACACCAAAGGCATTAGTTATATGCGAACTACACGAGCAGATATGCCGGTTTTATACAATAGTTCTCAAGATTTTGGGATCGGTAAAGCAATAGTATTGCAAAAGCATGCGCAAGATACTGCGTGTATTATTGCTGCAGGTATTACTGTTTTTGAGGCGTTAAAAGCACTTGCCATATTAAAAGAGCAGTACCATAAAACAGTTGCTATTATTGATTTATATTCTATAAAACCTTTTGACAAAGATACGGTCGTTGAACTGACTCAGCATGCTGGAGGCAACATGATTGTTGTTGAAGATCATTATTATGAAGGTGGTATTGGTGAAATGATTACAGCTGCTTGCACCGAGTTTAGCTTTACCATAGTCAGTTTGGCAGTAAAAACATTGCCAAGGTCAGGTGCAAAAGATGAGCTTTTGCAGTGGGCGGAAATTGATGCGCAAGCAATTGTACAAGCGGTATTGCGTTTATAATAAGTTATATAAAAAGCAAAGGCAAAGCAACGTTAGTTTTTGCCTTTGCTTTTGACTTGCTTATTATACTTTGGTCACTTCTATTTTTTTTTGCTTAGATTTTACTTCTGCCTTTGGGATAGTAATGCAGAGGCAGTTTTTAGCATGATCCGCTTGTATAGCAACCTTTTCAAGTTCTAAATTGCCAATAACTGTTTGCCCTTTTCTTCCACTGTAATGAAACGTTTGTGCTTGTTTTATTTTTTGGTCTTCTTTTTTTGCTTCCGCTTGATATGTTGTGTTAATCAAAAGGTAGCGGTCTTCTTGGTGATATTGAATATCTATTTTGTACAAGCCAATGGTTATACTAATATTGTTGGCATGATCATCTTTATTATAACCCACATGTGCATTAACAGGGATTTCTTTTTGATCTTCCATTAAAGGAATATGTTCTATGGTAATGGTAGTACTGTTTTGATTATCTTTGCAGGTAATGGTAGGGCTATTTGGCTGATTTTTTGTATACTCTGTTTCCCATTGCTGTTCTAAAGTTTCTAGTTCTTTTCTGAAAGATTTCATTTGGGTTATTATGTCATCAAACTCATCAAAATGTACCATAAATGGGTCCTTTCCGCTAAATAATGCATGAACAGAAATTAGTGTACTTAAACTTAGTATACCTATTTTATATACCATATAACTCCTTTCGGTTATTGTAACTTGTCTTTCTTATATAATAAAAAAATAGATATACTTCTGCAAGATCTAAGCTACAATAATAGTTATAAAAATTATTATATAATTGCCAGGATTTTTATATGAAACAATCACAAAAAGTGCAAGGCGAGCTTATTTTTGGGCTACATCCTATTTTAGAAGTAATAAAAGCAAAAAAAAGAAAACTTATTAGTTTGTATACCACAAGACCCGAGCCAAAAGGGTGGCAACAGGTTGTTGATGCATTGGGCGAAAAAAAAGTACCTATTCAGTACGTAGAACGCGCTGTGCTTACGCGCATGGCAGAAACGCCTGATCATCAAGGTATTGTTGGGTGGGTAATGCCTTTTGTATTTAAAAAGCAGATGTTTGAAGCTGCAAAATACCCTGTTTTGTTAATGCTTGACAGTATTCAAGATCCGCGCAACGTTGGCGCCATGCTACGTTCTGCGTATTGCACTGGCATTGATGGGGTGATTATGATTAGAAAGGGTGGATCGCCACTGACTGCAACAGCATTGAAATCTTCTGCTGGTTTGGCAGAGCACGTACCTATTTTTTTGGCAGGCTCTGTGCAAGAAGCTGCACAACTTATCAAACAAGCTGGTTATACCATGTATCTTGCAACGTTTAATGGATCAAATGTTATGCAAGTGGCTTTCAAAGCGCCATTGTGTTTGGTTATTGGCAGCGAAGGGGTCGGCGTGAGCAAATCTATTTTAAAAGAAGGGATTGCTGTCACCTTGCCTCAGCGTACAAAAGATATTTCTTACAACGCGTCTGTGGCTGCAGGAATTTTAAGCTTTTTGGTAACTACCAAGATTGGCCTTTTAAGTTCTTCTAAATAATTAATTTTTACAAACAAAAAAGGGTATGGTTTTCAGGCCATACCCTTTTTTGTTTGTTTATATTTTTAGCTATTTGTGGCTGCATGTTGCACTTGCGCTGCATGCTCACAATTGTTGTATTTTGCTAGTGTTAATGTTGTGTTGTCTTGGCCACTTGTTAAACATTCAAGAAGAGCATCTAAAATTTTATCAGAGTATGAATCGTTCGGTTTGTTTGCGATTAATTCTAGCGTTCTAGCATAACTTTTGCCGTCCTCTTGTGTCAGTTTACTAAACATATCATTTTTTAATACATTAATTTTTTCTGCAGTTGATACATGTTGGTTTTGTTTTAAAAGTTCTGTTGGTGATATCGCTTGAAAAGTTGTTGGTAATTCTGTTTCTGGTAGATCTTTTGTTAATTTATTGAGATGTTCAAGGGCATCAGCATATGTTGTAAGATCAGGGCGATTGCTTAATGTTTCTTCAAGTACTTTTAAAGCCGCAGGGGAGTACTCTTTTCTTATAGATGCTTCTTTTAATTTTTGTACCAAGTCAAAAGCGCTTATATTATTGTTCAGGTTTTCATAAATATCTGTCATGAGTCCTGTTATTTTTGCGTTTATGTCATTTACTGAAAATTTAGGCGTTATCGTTTTGGCTGTATTTTGTATTGGCTCAGTTATATTTGTAGATGGTTTTAAGTGTTTATTATAAATAAAATATCCAATACCTCCAACGTGTTCTAGAAAAACAATTGCTGCGATAATAATATAGGCTCCTCCGTAAGATTTATGCGAATCACCTCTCCCCTCGTTAGCAGTTAAATTTAGCGTAGTCGTAAAAAGAGATAGTAATAAAAACATATTTTTTTTGTTGCTATGGATCATAATAAACCTTTTATAAAAATAAACATAGTGTAAAATAGAACTTTTCTATTATAACATGTGTTTTTTGCAAGTAAATCTTTTGCAACTATTTGTTAATACAAAAGTAATATTATTTACATAATGTACCTATGCTTTGCAAAAAATAGTTTATTTTACAAAGAGTGATGGACGCGTTTGCCTCTTTCTAATTATTATAAAATCATATTAACCAAGATTTGCTTCTGCCATTAATTTGTTACCAGTTGCGCCGTACACCCTTACTCTGAAATGTGCACAGGTCATATTAATACCTGCACGTGGGGTATCTAAATAGTATGTTTGACCAGACATCGTACCGCTTGATGCTCTGATACTTACAGATTCTGCACAGCATATTTTAGAGTCAACAGTTATTTCTTGATTTGGTTCTAGTACCCGTATTTCTGGTGAACAAATACCAACTCCTGCATAGGTTATTGTAACAACAATTTCTCCGTTCGTATCATTTTTTATAGTATTATTCCAGCATAATACAACAGAGCTAACGCTACATAATCCTATAATAATAAATGCTTTGAAAGTATATATCTTAAACATGGTATTCCCTTTTTATATTGTTGTTCCTACTAAAGCGCCATCTGCAGTTTGTTTAATAACAAATGAAAAACCTCTGCATGCAATACCAAAACCGGTTACAGGTGGTTGATAAGTAAACGTTTTATTTTTTACTGTCCCTTCAAGGCCATAAATACTGACGTATGACGTACAACATGCCCCAGATTCTACAGATCTGGTTTCTCCAGATTTTATCTCTAATTCTGCATTAGGGCATATTGCAGAACCCCCTGCGTAAACCATAGTAATTTTTACCGCGTTTGGAGATTCATTTTTAATAGAAATGCTGTATGGTGTGCTGATATTGTATGTTCCTAGTAATAATACAGCGGAGAAAGCTATTGTCTTAGCTAACATTATCGACTCCCTATTTTTATAATTTCATCATTAGTATATACAATAATATTACAGATATAAATATTAAATTTTCAATAAAAACAAACTTTTTCTAAAGATTCGGTTTAAAAAACAATAATGTATTGTGCTTAGATACGGGAAAATGGTACAATTGCTCATTATATTGCACTCTATTATGTAAGGATTATACCAATGAGCCGTCCAACGTACGCATTGCTTTCAACTGAAAACCTTCAATATAATGCGTCTTTAATTAGGCAAAAAATAAATAACAATGTTTCTATTATGGCTATGGTTAAGGCAAATGCATACGGACATGGCTTGCGATCGGTAAGCAAACGGTTGGTTGATTTTGTTGATAAATTTGGCGTTGCATCTATTGATGAAGCCTTGATTTTAAGGTCGATAGGTATTACAAAGTCTATTGTGTTAATGGAAGGGGTG
>RXKB01000007.1 GCA_003963225.1 Candidatus Babelota bacterium | reverse complement strand
ATTTCTTCGCTAATTTCGACATCGTTTAAAATATCTTTTGGCATTTTCTATATATTAAACATACAGAAAATAAAATTATAGTGCGTTTTTTATAAATATGCTTCGGTGATTTCAATCGTTCTTATTTCTTCAACTTCTATATATATTAAATTTCCTTCTTTCCGTTCTGTTCTATTTACTTTACGACTTATAGTATTATTATAGATAGAATGATAAAAAAATGTCGAATCAGTATTCTTCCAATACATAAGATATGAACCAGTTGTGGCATCAATCAATATTTTTTCAATCATCTCATTTATCGTGCGGGTTTTCTTTTCTTTTACCGATCTTCTACATATTGGACATGTATTATTAGATTCTAGCCATTTATCTAAATTATCCTTTATAAATTTATGACCACATGGAGTTATTTTTGTATTTTCCGGAGTTAATAATTCCATGCTAATAGGACATAAATCTTCGCCATATTCATTTTTAGTTTCTAAAATTTTATTGTTCATAAATTCTTTCGAATCATTTAGTGAAATTTTTGAAATATCAGAAATTGATAACATTCTATATAATCTATATTTATATAATATTTTTCGCATTTTTTGCGTTTTGTTACTTCTTTTTGTTCACTTGTTCATCCAAATCTTTTTTTATTCCTTCCGATATTTGAAAATTAGGGAATTCAACATCAAAATAAATAATTTTATCACAACAATCACAAATATATTTTACTTTCATCATTGTTTTTCCTGACACATAAATAAAATTATGTTTGCAATCATTTTTTTTTTCTTCTTCCATTTATTATATAATCTATATTTATATAATATTTTTCGCATTTTTTGCGTTTTGTTACTTCTTTTTGTTCACTTGTTCATCCAAATCTTTTTTTATTCCTTCCGATATTTGAAAATTAGGGAATTCAACATCAAAATAAATAATTTTATCACAACAATCACAAATATATTTTACTTTCATCATTGTTTTTCCTGACACATAAATAAAATTATGTTTGCAATCATTTTTTTTTTCTTCTTCCATTTATTATATAATCTATATTTATATAATATTTTTCGCATTTTTTGCGTTTTTATATATTTTTATCTTTAATAAATTTGTGTAATTGTGCGTTATGAACATTTAAAAGTTTTGATATTTCCGGCTTTGTTTTGTTTTCACTTAATAGTTTTTTTATTTCTTCTTCTTTTCCATTTAATTTATTTTTTTGCTTTGGTTTTCTTTTCTTTAAATTTTCTTTACATTGAGCGGTCGCCATACCTTTTTTTACTCTTTCTCGTGTGAGTTCTCTTTCCATTTGTGCGCACATACTAATAATCATTGCCATGATAGATGATTGAAAAGAACCATCTAATTTTAAATTATTCTTAATATCAATAATTGTTATTTTTTTATTACATATCAAATCATTTAACAACGAATTTATACTCATCATATCACGCCCCAATCTTGATAATTCGGGCACAATTATTACATCGCCTTTTTGTAGTTTAACTACTATATCGTTTAATTTTCTTTTTGCCCAATCTATTTTTCCGCTTACTGCTTCATCTACAAAAATATTTATTGAGGGTGGGTATAGTCTATTTTTTAAACAATACTCATAAACCTCTTTTAACTGCCCATCTGTGCTTTGTTTGTCAGTAGAAACACGCAAATAAACATAAACGCCATTGTCTTTACTTGGAAAAGTATCAAACAGATTAATATTCATCTATATATAATATATAGATAATTTTTAAGAGGTGGTAATAATTATTATATAAAATATCTATAATAATTATATATACATATGAATTTTCCGACGAAGGAAGAAAGAATAGAGATGAATAAATATTTTATATATTGTTCTATATGTAATAAAAAAGTATCTTACGAGGGATTTTTTAATAATCATTTATCAACAAAGATACACACAAATAACGTAAATAAAATACAAAAAGACGAATACGAAAATATTGTAAACAAAATAAAAAAAATTAAAAAAGATAATAACGAAGAACATGAAGATAATATTTTAAACAATTATAAAATATTACTTATAAATAATAAGAACAAATAATTTTATATGTCACAATCTATATGGCCACACAAAACACAAAGCCAAAATACACATTCATTATTCGAACTTGCTCGATAAATATGATTACACATTATAATAATACTTATATATTTTTTATTCTCCTATTTGGTGCGGATTATTTGTTCCCGTTCCATTCAATCCGTTAGGGTCGTTATCCGTATTTCCATTTAGTCCGTGTGCGTTTCCGTTGTCATCATCACTATCACTATCGCTATCGCTTTGGTTCAAATCTTTTAACGGTTTCATTTCTATATTATCCATAGGTTTTATTTTTAAAAATAAATCATTAATTATTTGTATCATTCTTTTCGCTTTCACTCTTGTTGCGGTTTCAGTTGTATATATTAACATATCATCACAATGTTTTTTTATTTCATTAAATGTTTCTTTATCATTATTTAATGACATTTGTAAATCACATATGTATGTGTTTACTTCACTTAAAAATTGTTGTGAATATGTTCTGGGCTCTTGTTGTCTTCCTCTTCCTCTACTCATTATATATACTATATATATATAAAATAATTTTCGCATTTTTTGCGGTTAATCTTTCCCCCGCTTTTCGCCCCTACTCGCAAAAAAAGCGATAAAATAAAATCTAAATATATATATATATAATGTTAAAAATAAATTGTGTTATTTGTAATTGTCCAGTGTTAAAAAAGGATTATAAAAGGCATACGGCATCAATGAAACATCAAAGAAACGAACAAAATAAAAATTTAATTGATACTAATATAGAATTAATTAAAGAAAATGAGAAACTAAAAAAGAAACCAAAGTCAAAAAAGAAATTATAATTCGGTTGTATATTTTAGTTCTCGTCGCAATCTATTTATTTTATTAACATATTTAAAATAAAGATCGGACAATAAATGAAAAGCATTAGAAAAAATATAATTGTCTTTGTCTTCCATTCTTCTTAAAATATGTTTAAATATTTTATCAGTTGTGAAAAGTAATGATTTTAATTTTATATGTTTATCTTCCATATAAAATTACTTACAAAATAATTATTCATACAAGCGGGCACCACCTCTACGTGTTTTACGCTTTTTCGCTCCTCCTTTTTTGTTTTCACTTTCTGCGATTAGCATATCTTTATAAGATATACCACGGGGTTCGTATTTTTCCCAGTATAATTTTTGCATTTTCTGTACCCATGCGGATGCTTTCGGATTTAATGGCATTTATATATTATTATATAAGAAAATAAAAAATAAAAAATTATATTTAATAATATTATATGTTAAATAAAACAATTAATCAAAATCAATACAATAACATTCCAGTTATATATAAATGTAACCATGGTGAGAAAATGAAGAAAATTGAAATTAGAATTAAAGATTTTGAAGATAGGATGAAAGATTTTGAAGATAAGATGAAACGTTTTGAAGATAAGATGAAACGTTTTGAATTAAATGATATACAATTATTAAATACGAGACAATCACCATTACCAACACCAGAAACAACAACAATGAAAGATTTTCATTTATGCCAAGAGAAATATTTTAAACAAATTAATTCTTTTGATTGTTTAGAATAATTTTCATATATAATTTTCTAAGTATATTATATAGATGACCGAAACTCATTGCGAAGAATACATAACAGCATTAAATAATATTATTGATGCATGCGACGAAGCAACAACAAATAAAAATGATTTAGAAACATTAATAAATATATTAATCACAAAAGATACACAAATAAACACAGATATATTGACAATGCCTCTTATATCTTCTATGGTTCATATGGACAAATACACGTTTGTACAGAATAATAGGTTTAGTAAAATAGATTTACAAAGAGCATTATATAAATTGGTAGATGTTAGAAATGCCGATTTATTAAATCAAGCAGTCAACCAAACAACAACACAAGAAGAACAGGACGCCTACGCATTAGAAACATTAAACATAAAAAATTATGTTGATACTGTTATTAATTCTTGCACATGTATGTCTGGTCGTAAATATGTGATTAATAAATGCTCAAACTAAAATTTAAATTTAATTAATAATTTAATTAATTAAATATTTTAATAGAAGTAATTTACATGATTTGATAATGTTATACCCTCAGCCGCAAAATCACGACTACTCAAAACTTGAAATTGATAATTAGTACCAGAAGATGCGGGAGTGAATACTGGAACAATATTTGATGCTGTAAAATTACTGTTAGCGTCTCCGCTTGGGTATGTACCTGATGATTGACAACCCAAAACACCTCCTCTGTACCAATATGTTATAAATGAGTTTGATGATGGTACAAATGACGCAATTAATATATCATTTTGTTGTGCTACTGAGTTTGCAATTGTAAAGTTTGTTCTTGTCACTGAATTTGAACTACCATTATATATCAAAAAACCACTTGAACCAAAGAAAGACATTGTATATCCTTTATTTGCACTTGTATTTGATGTATTCCATGTCAAGGCTAATAATGATGTTGATGATGTAATATTACTTTCAGAGAAACCAAACCAATCTCGAGTGGCCCATCCAATTCTACAGTTACCCATTTCATGTCCTGCCCAGTTGCTACCTGTTAATTTTACAGCAAAAAAGGTTCTTTGTTGTGTGCTAAGAGAGTGAAACGCTTTTTGTGGTGAGCCATAACCTTGAAAAGCACATAGATAATTGTTTGTGTTTAGGCTTCCAGTATTTAAATTTACGGTTAAGCTTTCATTTGCTGACAATGTGGTTGAATTAGGAATAAAGTTTGATGCGGGAAATGTAAAAATTTGTAAATTTATATCACTCAATAAATTTTTTGTTGTTCTATCACAATATGACTTATTAACAATATGATTGCTTGTCGTTGGTGCAGTTGTTATACTTCCAGAGGTTGTTGATATTGTTCCAGTCGTAACACTTACTAATGATGTCAATGTGTCTTGCAATGTAACAATAGGAGCAGTAGCAGTACCGAACATTTGAATATTTGAATTTCCAGATGATACACTTGCAACCTTTGACGCAATATTTGATTCATTTGTTGTTAATCTGCTTTCTAATCCGATAATCTCTGACTGTTGATGTAAATGGGGAAATATATTTTGAACAGTATAATTATTCTCTAAGCCATTATCAGAATTATAAAATGATGTAACCATTGATGGGACGAGCGCAATGCTGAGTATTTGGACGTTGTCCATAATTCCAATATATTCAGATGCTTCACCATTATTTCTTGATCCAATATTAAACTCAACTGTTGGAGCAACTTGAATATTATCTGTAATCAATAAATTTGCTGTTAGTGTTGTTTTTAGGTCATCACGTAGAACACTATTATAATATAAACTACATTTATCTTGTGTTACACCTGGTTGTTTTGTTATTGTTATAAAATTCCATGTATTATTAACCAAGTTTGGCAAACCTTCCCATCTTAAATTTAATTGTCTTGCACTTGCAACGTCCATAAATGCTATTTCTATGCGTGAATTTAATGGTTGCATTTCAACATTCCATCCACTTCCATTTGGTGATTCTGCTTGTGAGATTAAAACTAATTTAGTTGACCCAGTAGCACTACTGCGAAGCCAAAAATTCAAACTAAATTGGCTGTTTACTGTAAAATTTAATCTACTTTGATATCCATACTTTATATATGCGTTGCTGCCTGGAAAATTATAAGCGTTTCCGATTTTACCAGCGGTTGAAGTCACAGAGCCTACAATCGTCCCAGGTGTTGCGTATGTTGAATTGTCATTAGGGTTTGAATTAAAATCCGCATTGAATAAAACTGTCGAAGATATATCAAATGTTGAATATGTTTGACCTGTAATATATGATGAACCATTATAAACGATGGTATTACCAACTATTTTTCCAGTATCATCAACATCTGTTAAATCATTAAGAGCACTTGTTACAACAATACTTGAAATTGCATTATCCAAAGCGTTAATATCTCCTTGTACGGTTAATGTTGTCGCATGTATATTACTTCCTGCTACTGTTGAAATCGCCGAGGCTTGATGTGCATTTGTTGGATTTGATATATGCGTGTTTAGTGTATTTGTTATTTGTGTGTTTGTTTCGCTGGTTGAATAAACTTGTAAATTTGTTCTTGATTGTGAAACACTTGTTACATCAGATAAATTACTACTTTTATCCATTTTATTTGAATTTAATGTAACCAACGCACCATCAAGCTGTGTCATAGAGTTTTGAACATCTGGAAGAATTGCATATTGATTTGAACCAATATTATAAGATATTGCAGATGCTGCATGTGCTCCTGATGTATCATTTATATGATTATCTAAATTTGTTTGAACTGCATTTATGGCAGTTTCTGCTTCAATTTTTCTTATTAAATGATTGTTTGAACTTGCGGCTGAACTACTTGTGACATTTACAAATGTTGGTGATGTTACAACGTTAATTATTGGGTCGTTCGCTGTTCCTGTTATGCTTGTTTGATTTCCTCCCGTCACTGAAAATACAGAACCGGAACCCGAATTTATTAATATTAGGCTTGTTCCATTCCATCTATACCGATTTCCTGTATCTAATGCGATATATGTAATTTGTTGATATTTTGTTGTGATTGCGTTTATTTCTGCGTAATTTGTGAAATATTGATTGTCGTCAAACCTTACAGAATCGCCATTAGTTATTTGATTTATAGAACTGTTAAAGTATGGATCATATGACATTTATATTTATATATTATATAAATATAAAATAAATTTTTAATTATTATTTTTTTTTTGTTTCTTACTTAAAGAATAGGGAGTTATTGTATATTAAAATGAATAAAAAAGATGGAGGGAAAATATACTGTTTAAAATCAACACACACAGATAAAATTTATATAGGTTCTACATTTGATTACTTGTCATCAAGATTTGGAAAACATAAATGTGATTATAAAAATAATATTAATATAACTGCGAAGGAAATAATGAAATTTGATGATGTTTTTATCGAATTAATTGAAAATTGTGGAAATATTGATAAATCCGAATTAAGAAAAAAGGAGGGTGAATATATAAATAATAATAATAATTGTATTAATAAAAGAATAGATGGAAGAACAAGAAAAGAATGGGAAAATATAAATAAAGAAAAAATAAATAAATATTTAATAACAAATAAAGAAAAAATAAATGAAAATAGACGAAAAAACTATAAAGAAAAAAAAGATATTATTTTAGAACAAAATAAAAAATATAGAGAAAATAACAAAGAAAAAATAAATGAACAAAAGAAAAAAAAAATTATTTGTTCATGTGGTATTTCATATTCTAAATGTCATGAAGCAAGACATTTAAAAAGTAAATTTCATCTGAATAATTAAATATATTATATTATACTTAATTAAATTACATGAAAAGGTCTTGAGCCATACCGCCTCTCATTGTTTTTCTCTTTGGTGCTGGCTTTCTCTTTGGTGCGGGTTTTCTTGCTGTTTTTCTCTTTGGTGCGGGTTTTCTTGCTGTTTTCTTTTTTGGTGCTGGTTTTCTTGCAGGTTTTCTTGCAGGTTTTCTTGCAGGTTTCTTTTTCATTCCAAAAGCGGAAAGAAGAGGGAGTGCTATATTTGCAACATCACCGAGAGTGTGAAGAATATTACCTGCTGACATTCCGGATCCTAAAAGATGGTCGGCGATTTCTCCTGCTACTTTCTTCGCTGGTCTTTTCTTTGGTGCTGGTTTTCTTGCTGGTTTTCTTGCTGGTTTTCTTTTAGGTTTACTTTTTCCAAATCCTAATTGATGTTCGGATAATCCTTTACCTACTGGCATTCTATATAATAGATAAATACAAAATATTTTTTTCAAATTAAATATAAAATTTTATATTTAATAAAAATAAATATAAATATTAATTAATTTTCTTAATCAAAAAATCTAATGTAATTAATTCATTTTTATTTAATTTATATGGAATACTCAAACCATTTCTTTTGTCGTATAAATATAAACTTATAGAAAAGGATGTCTGGTCGAATGTATTTTGTGTGAATGTTTTGAATAAATCGGTTGTTGATGGAGTATATTCGTAGAATGGATAAAAATTTACAGAAGATGTTAATGTATTTAATGCAAAAATTACATTTCTATATTCTGTCGATGCTGAGTTTGTATCCTTCACCATTGTTTGATATTCAACAGATTTTATCGGCAAAGATGTAGTAATTAAAATAGTATCAAACGCAACCCACTCACGAGAAATAAAACGACTATTATATAAACTTGATCGATTTCCGTCGATTACTTTTGTAATATCTGGAACAGAAATATACATATCATTCGCATTTGATATTTTATAGTTATTTATCCTTAATAAATCCCGTAAATCGCTATTAATCCAAAAATAAGTCGGATAATCGGTTGCTCCGATTTGTTCAGGAATAACAACGGATATATTTTTGCCGTCGTATACTACTTGAACCGTGCCATTTGAAATACCGTGAACCGCATTATATAAATTAATTAATCCATTTTCTAAAATCTTTAAAAAATGTGTTATATTATATGAATAATAATACGGTGTCGAATAAACTTGCTTTTGATTTAACAAAGAACTTGGAGAAACCAATAAAGGATTAACGGGAGACCATTGTAGTATTGCCCATTTTGCGGTATTTATATTATTTGTATTGTTCATAGCGATAATATATGATAAACTATTTATATTTATAGTGTCATAATCACTTATTAATGTCCCAACATAAGATGGTATTTCATTTAATTTTTTTGGAATAAAAAGAGGGACGGCGGTATTATCCAACTGTGCAAATGTTAAAATTAATTTTTTATTTAATAATCTTTCTTGAAAAAATGAGTTATCGCAGTCCATTTTTGCATCCTGATTGTCTTTTGATGCTACAATATTTATGACTAATTCTTCGGATCTTTCTTCTATGTTTTTTTGTGAAGACATAATATATATTATTAGATTAGAAAATAATTTATTCAATATCAAAATTAATTAACGAACTTATTATATTGTCATAGGGCATTTTATATTTATTTTTCATATTTTTTAAAACTATATTTAATTTATCTACATTTAAATTTTTAAATATTTTTAACATTGAAATAACAAACATGCACCAACGACCACATGTTGCAACTTTTGACGAATATTTTTGATATTGAACAGAATTATAAATTGTATTGGGATAATATTTCAATAAAAAATCATACAATTTTTTTGATAAATTTAATGGATTATTGCCGTAACTATCAAAAAAATATATTTCATTTTTATCATTTTTAAACATGATGACCCAATGTCCAATATTTGTATTTTTTGGTTTCAAAAAGATAATACAATAATGATTTTTTTTTAATTCATCATTAAATATTTTCGGGCTTTTTATCATTTCATCAACTGTAAATATATTTATTTTTTTGTTTTCTCCCAATGTTTTATTAATGTCTTTTAATAGTTCATTTAAATCTATATTGGATAAAGGAGTTTCAATTATTTTACTTGTCATATAAAATAATTAAAGAAAATTAATAAATATATTTATTCATTTTATTTTTTGATTGTTTTTCTCTTTGGTGCTGGCTTTCTCTTTTTACCTCCCAGTGCCTCTGCTCCTTTTGAAATTGCTTTAGATGCCATCCCGATTGCTTGGGCTTGTGGAAGTGGAATATATTGTGCCACTTTTCCTACTGCATCTGCACCAGTTTTAACAAAAGGCAATGCACTTTTCACACCTGATATAATATTTGAAAACCAACCAGAACCAAACATCATATTCGGATATTCTGTATTGAAATAAACATTTTGCTTTGTCTTTGACTCTTCTATTTCTGTGTTTGTATTTTTAACCATCATCCAGAATTCATCCATTGATATGGATAAATCTTGTTGTTTTATTAATCCTTGTTGTGGATTCATAATGTAATAAGCGGGGAATAATGCTACTGAGTTGAAATTTATTGTCAAAGATGTATCAGCGTAAAAATTGGTTCCAAAATCAATATCCCAAGTCATAGAAATTGGAGTGTTCATTGAAGGACACAAAGTAGGATCAATGCGTATATCTTCACCTATTTTAAGCAAATAAACACCATCCATTATTGATTGTGCAGGAGTTTGCGCCATTCTACTTGTCAATTGATTCCAAATATTAGGATTCATATACCAATTTGTTACAGATGCAGACGGTTGATATGGAAAATCATTAATACTCCATGCTTCCACTGCTTCCCATACACCTTCGCAAAGATTACCTTCATTACTTCTAAAAATATTATAAAAATTAGAAAAGTCTTTCCCAAAGTTCTTGACTGTTGCATCTTTTAATTCTTTAATTGTCATAGAATACAAAGCGCTTCCATGGTCATTATTTAATGTTAGTCTTATTCGTTGCATTTCAATACTATTTAAATTTTGATGTTGAGAACCTAAAACACCATTATTAAAATTTTCGGACGCATACAACAAAACATAAGAAGGCATTTTATTATATTTTAGTGTCTGCAACTCGGCGGTTGTTGTTGGTTCTGGATCGTTATTGTCATCAAGAATAAGTGTGACTGGTTGAACATCTGACTTTTCTTGATAATAGGGGATATAATAAGTTGTCGGTTCAATATTTAAATATCCATAATTAAATGTAAATACATTTAAATGCATTGATTTAATGACGACTTCAACGCTTTGAATATTCAAGTTTGATGTTTTGTAAAGATTTTTTAAAAGTGGTGAAATAGAGAAAGTAAAATTTAATTGAGATGATGGGAGAGGGCGATAATTTTCATTTCTATTATAGCGTGTCATTAAAATATCGCTCATTAAATCTTCAAATACTTTCATTTCTGTTTTTTGTTGAATTTGTTGTTCAAAATACGTGGCATTTGGAATCACTTGATACCAATATTCATTGCCATCTTCATTAAGTTTTGGTGTTCTCTTATATATAAATCTTATTGGTGCATAAGGATTTGTAAGAGTATCATCATCAGGATCAACACCCTCAACAAAGACACTGCCATTTACTGTTGGCTTTCTAAAATAAGTGCGTCCATATTCAATATATTGTCCATTTGTGTTTCTCTTCCAAAATAGATTTTTATTCATTGTTTCTTGTGGACTGCATCCCCTTGCATATGTTTGACCATATGAAAGTTCACCGTCATATGTAGCATTGGTTGCCCACGCCGCATCATCAAGAGGAGGTAATTGAACCAAATTTAACAATTCAACATCGCCACCGGCTTTGTCTAAAATAGAACCTTTGATATAATCTGGATAAATACCTTCTTTTATCAATTTTTCATCAGACAATAAACGGGCCATAATATCCATTTTTTCTGGTGTTCTTTTGTCATCTCTAATTTCATTTGCGCCACTCTTAATTTTTACATTTGAAAAAGATTTATTGCCGACCAAATAATCTAAACCGCCATTGCTTGGTGATGTCAAATATGGAGCAAATGTTTTATTATTTGTATTTGCACCGGCAACAAAAGCACTATTATATGATGTATTCGCAGGAAATACGATCGGATATTTTGTCCATGGACATGCTGACCCAGATGATGTAATTTGAGAACCACCATATACAGGTATACCGCTCAGTCCACCGGTATAATCGCCATCAGCAGGAAGAGACGTGACGGTAACTTCATAATCAATCTCCATTTGAATTCTATTTATAGGAACATTAGAAGCAAGTAACGAAGAATCCAACTGAAATTGAATTTCAGTGTCACCGACGCTATATTCTTTTGAAGGTTTCAAACGAAGTATATTCAAGTTTTTCCAACCATATTCACTTATTTGTTGTACCTCGTTTTGTTGCATTAATGTTTTTCTTTCCATGTCATTTAATCTAAAAGATTTCATTTAATATATATTTATATTAGAAAATTTATTTTATTAATTTTAAACAAAATAATAAAACACGATTATTTATATTTTAAAAAATTTGATTTTATTTTTTTATACATTCTATATTATTTTATTTATATTTATGCGTATTTGCGTTTAGGTCTTCCAACTTTTGCTCTTGTTTTTTTACCTCCTAATCCTTCATGTATCATTTTTGAACCTTTTGATACAACATCCGCAACATCTCCAACCGTTTTAGCAACATTTTTGAGCACTGGGACTTTTGAGCGTGCCCAGCTAAAAAGATTACCAAAACCAGAACCAACCATCAAAGGATGTTGAGATGTGAAATAAACATCATTTTTATATGTGTTGTTATTTACTTTATTATTTGTTGCATTCACAAGACTTCTAAATTCATTATCAGACAAAACAAAACGTTCGGCTTTAAGAAGTCCAGCAGTTGGACTGAATTTATACATACTTGGGAAATATGCAATTTGAATAAATTGACATTGTGCGGAGTTATTACTTATCGGTGTTGCACTATTAGAAACTGTGTCAAAAGATACTGTAAAAGTAAATGAGACTTTACGATCTTGTCCTACAACCATATCAGCGGGCAAGCGTATATCCTTGCCACATTTAAGGACAAAAAGTCCGTCCAAGAATGAACGGCCAGCACTTTTACCGCTTGCACGACCTGCGAGGTTTGTATTTGTCCAGTTTCTTGTTGTGTAAAATGTGGCAATATCAGCACTCAAACCAGATGCGGGAAGAATACCGGCACGGAACAAAGCCTCTACGGTTTCTTCACTATCGGCCAAATTTGTGAGTGTCTTATATTTAAGTTCATCGATATTCATATTGTAAAGTGGCGTCGATGTTTCATTGTCAATTTGAAGTTTTAAGTCCACGACCTTGGCGGGTTTTAGTGCATTTTGTTTGTTTGCAACCATTACACCGCTACTGTTAGGCTCTTGACAATAAATAACAAAATACTCGGGGACACTGTTATATTGTCTTGTTTGCATTACCTTATCTTTATTAAAACCAAGTGCGGTTAATTTGTCCGGATCCGTTGAAAGGCTAACAGTTTGTTGATGGACTGTTTCGCTATAAAATGGAATGTAATAGTCTTTAATAGGAAGATCGATTAAACCATAGTTATATGTCAAAATATTTAATTTCATGTTTTTAATTGTAACATCAATACCTGTAATCGCACTATTACTCGTTTTATAAAGTGAATTCAAAATATTTGATTTTGTAAAAGTCAAAACAAGGTCAGAAGTTGGAAAACCCATGTAAACTGGATGTTCTTGATATTGACTGACAAAAATGTCATGAAGAACATCCTCTTTAACTATGTAACTTGATGTTTGTGTCGATCCTGCTGTTCCTGCTGTGCTTGCCCAATCATACCAAAATGTATCGCCATCTTTGAAATTACTAAAAGGGGCAGGAGGGTTTGCACTTGCGATAGACGCTCCCACAGAATCTTTAAAAATTGTTGAACGGTTTTTAGTAATATATTGTTTGTTTGTGTTGCGTTTCCAAAAAAGATTATTTTTTTCAATATCTTCCAAAGAACAGGCACGTCCGAAAACTTCAATTGCGGCTGTGTTATCTGTAAGTGTTTGGAGTTCCCATTGACCACCGGCTTTATCTGTTAAACTGCCATATGTATTATCCAAATATACTCCGCTTTCATTTAAATGTTGAGGAGAAAGAAGACGAGATAAAATGTCAATTTTTTCGGGGTTTCTACTGTCTTGAACGAGTTGAACTTGTTTATTTGATAATTCAATTGATGAAAAAGACTTGTTCCCGCAAAGAGCATCCATCGCACCATTAGAAGGAGACATCAAATATCCGAGTGCGTTATTTGCTGTGACTGCTGTGTTAAAACCTGCACCTGCGGTAAATGGAGCAGCAGCCCACGAGCCTTTTGCGACCACTTCGTATTCAATTTCCATCTGAATTCTATTTAGCATAATATTGCCGGCTAATTTACTGCTGTCAATAGTAAATGTAAGTTGAGCGTCTGACGGATTTACAACACCGTCGGCGTCAATTCTCACAATGTTTAACCCTTTTAAACCGTATTCATTAATTTTGTGCAATTCTTTTGCACTACGGAGGGCTTGTTGTTCAATATCACCTAATACGAATGACATAATTTATATATTTTATACAAAGAAAAAAAAAATAAAAAAATAATCATTAAAATTATATTTAACGATTATTTTATTTTGAAAAATCTATATTTCATTTTTAATCTATTATTTTTCTATATTCAATTTGTCTAACAACATATTTATATTTTACAGGAATTTTATATATTTTATTATCTATATTAACGACTGCTAGTTTTTTTAATCTTGCAGGGGCATTTGATACTTGGCCGGCATATTTATATAATGTTCTTGTATCTTCATTATATATATGATAAACAGGATTTGGAATGCCAGTTTTTTTATATATTTGTCTTAATATCTTTTTTGCCGATCTTTCCGGTAAAATTGATAAATACTGACCGACCTTTTCGCCATTCTTATTTATATATCTATATAATTGCTTTTGTTTTGGTTCTGGCTTCTGTGCATAAACATTAAAATTTTCATGCGTCCCGTCCGGTTCATACAATTCTTTGACATTCATTATATATATTAATATTAGAAAATATTTATTTTATGTTTCGTAAAAATTATTAATCCTAAATTTATTTTTTTATATATTTTATGTTTCGTAATTATTGATAAACATAAATTTATTTTTATGTTTAGTAGAAATTATTAATCGTTTAATAAAAAAATATTCTTTTGTTAGTGATGACACAGTTAAAATCAAATATTATAAAAAACCAAATACAATCTTTTACCATTTCAAAAAATCGTGGTGGCATGTTCTTATATGCTTTACCGAGTAATCTATTTTTATTTAAATTACTATCTACAAATCCTATATAATAATCCAATTCATCTATTAATAGTCTCGTGTTTTTATAATCAGTAGGAAGATGCCCCATAATAAATAATGATGTATTGAATTTGCGTGCGGTAACCGCAAGATGGTCCTGAATATGTATTATTATTTTTTTTTGTTCTTTTGGTAATTTATCAACATCGTCCATAACTACAATGCTATTTTTAAAATATTGACTTAGTTCCTCGTCTGTCATTCCTTCAAATTCTTCTGGGTTTAATTGTTTCATTGATGGTATTTCTTTCGAGTTTAAATTTACATCATCTTCTTTATTCGTAGCGCAAAAATAATAGAGATTTAAGGATTTATCGGCGTTTTTTAATTGTTTTATTATTTCACTGTTTATCAATCCTTTTCCTCTTCCCATCTTTCCTGTTGATAATAAAACATGTGATTCTTTTGTAGGCATTAAAAACGGATATATCGTCGACTCACTACCCTTTTTTATTATGTCATAACCTTCATCGGCAAGTCTTATATAATGTTTATTGTCATTTTTATCTATAATATAAGACACATAATAATTATTTTTAAAATCTGGCTTCTTGTCTGCTTGAAAAAAACGATATGTCGAAAATTTGTTTATATCTTCCAATAAATCTATTTTCCGTTCATTTTTTATTTTGTTTTTTTTTGGAGGCATTATATATATAACAAAGAAAATATTTTATATTTCTTTTACTTTTTCTTCTGCACCAGAACCGAAAAAGTGGCCGTATATATCGCTCACTACTTGTTTTTTAAAACCGTCAAATAAACCAGCCCCATTTTTCTTTTTGTTTCCTCCTACTCTCCTTCCGTTTGGTGGTAATGAGACGTTTAATGTTTTAGCCACAAATTTATTATCATTCATTATTTCATTGTGTGGGTCAAAATACGGACGACTATCAACCGCACTAATTTTTTTATTTTCTTTTGCTATTATTTTGCGTTGCTGTGGGGCTAACACTTTGGCACGGCTTTTTTCTGCTTTTATTTCATATTCTCTCAAATCATTTCTTATTTTTGATTCATTTTCATTTGATTTTATTATTTTCTTTTCTCTTTGTGTATCTGCTTCCTTATTAAATTTATATATTTCTTTCTTGCTTGTTTGTTTTTCTAATCCTCTGCCCAATTGTTGCGTGTCTTTTGCTTTCATTCTAAAATTCCATGCCATTTGTGGTTCTGTTGTTTGTCTAAATCCTTTTAATTTATTTTTTGACACTTCATACATTTGATTATCCCATAAACCTGCTTTTTTTATTTTCTTTTTCATTTGTCTTGCTGGTTTTCTTCTTATTCCGAATGCTTGTTGTTCCTCTTCTTCGTCATTATCTGTAAAATCTTCCATTTCTGACGCTTCTTCGTCATTTTCCTCGTCATTTTCCTCGTCATTTTCTTCATTATTTTCTTCATCATTTTCTAAAAATGAGACTTGAGATATTGGTTTGGATAGTTCTTTTTCCAATTTTACAATCCTTTGTTGATATTCTTTTAATTTTTTTTGTGCTATTTCTCTGTCTTTTTTTGATAATTTTTTATTTTTTAAATATTTTTTTATTTTTGGTATTTCTTTTATGATTACATCTATTTCATTATATAATTTATCAGTTTTTCTCTGTGTGTTTCTCTGTGTGTTTCTTCCGAATTCTTCTTCTGGGAGTTCATCTTCATAATCTTCCTGTAAATCTTTCCGCATTCTTCTTGTTTCAAAATGTTCATCTAAATCTTCATCATCTGATTCTTTGTTTTTAAATTCTCTTCGTTTTGCTTCAACTTTTTTATATATTGATCTTAGTTCATTTAAAATATCATTCAATAATTCTGGATCGGAATTAATAACACCGTCACGCATTTTTTGTCTCACAAATTCTTCCATATCTGCTTTTCCTTTATAATTTGTAAAACTTCTCATAATATCTAAATATAAAGGTCTATTAAGTTTCGCATAAATTTCGTATATTTTTTTATAAATAAAATCATTATGGGGAAATTGTTTTTCAATCTCTTTGTATTGTTTGTAAAGTGGTTCGGTCGGATCAATTTCATCCTCTTCTTGATTATAGAAAAAATCGTTGTATATATCATCTAATATTGGCGGACGATTTCTTGCTATTTTTGCGTTAATTCTTCGCATTTGGTTATAAATTTGTTTTAAATAATATTGTTTTTCTTGTGGTTCGACATGTTCTAAAAAATTATCGATCATATTGTATAATTGAATAAATTGTGTTTGTAAATATCCTTTTTGAACATCGGATAAATAACCACTAATTTCGTATTCATTTATATAGTCTGCGATAGTTTCTATAAAATCATCTATATTTTTATAAGTTATTTTGATACTTATTGGTGTTGTTTGGCCTTCTACTTGTTTAGCCTTTTGAATAGCCTTTATTTTTTGGTCAATAATTTGTTGTTTTAAATTAAACATAATTTATATAATATTAAAAGATAAAAAAAAAAATCTAAATCATATATATATAAAAAATGTCAGATCTCTATTTTAGAAAAAAAGAACAGTTGTCGAACTCAGTCAATAAAAATATTATTGTTGATGCTGGTTTAGAAATAGAAAAAAAAAGAGCAATGTCACCCGTCCCCATCGTTCGTTCTGCGTCAATATCAACAGATAAAAAAGTCGCTTATAAATCCGATATAGATGATTTAAGCAAAAAATTAGAACAATTAAAAAATGATATTGTGTCATTTAATGATAGCAAAAACGAATTAGAAAAAAAACAAAATGAATTAATTAATAAGGTTGACAATGTTAGTAAACTAATTGAAGCCACAAAAGTTGAAGGTATTAAAAACTCAGTTAATGAAGCAATTAAAAAAATGAATGACAGTTTGAGAAATGTATGTGACGAAATGATAAAACACCAAGATAAACTGAATGCAATTGAAAGTCATATTGAAACTATTAACGCTATTTTATAAACAGCCATTAACGCTATTTTATAAAAAAATATAGTTTTTATTTTCCTATTATATAATATAGTAAAATATAATATGTCAAATAATACATCAACAGAAGATGAAAATTATTGTGTGTGTAATTGTTTGGATTTTACCGATGATTTCTGGAAAAAATATAAACACCACAGCGGAAAAGTTAGTATCGGTATTTCTATATTAGGTGGTGTTGGCGCTGTATTGTCTGGTGTTAGTATTGTAGCAAGTTCCATTGTTATTGGTGTAACAAATGTGGCCATATTCTTTTCTGGTTTGGCATACGAAAAATTAAATAATCAAGCGAAACAAATAATAGATGAAAATATTTCTTTACAAAATGATAAAAATGAATTAGTCAAACGATTAACCGTTTATAATTTCCCTCAATCCATAACATCACAAAGTAACACACCACAAAATATAAGTACATCAACATCGCCCCTTCCTACGCCTTTTAATACTGAAATATATTTTAATAATTCAAGAAATTTAAATGAACCACTAAATTAAAATAAATATATTTATTATAAATTTTCTATTGTAAATATATATATAAATGAATGAAACTATTCGCAATGAAGTTGCATTATTGTTAGATATTGACAATGTAAAACCAAATGAAAAAGAAAAAATATTATCGATATGTTCATCTTTCCTATCTTCAACAAAATATATAACAGAATTAAAAAATATATTGGATGGTGTTTTTAATGCTCCAGATGGTTTTGAAATTAGCAGTGAAATATCCCGTATTATTTTGGGAATATTAAAATTAAATGACAAATGCACATATACAAAAAATATAAATAATGATAGATTAAAATATATTATATATGGCGTTATTTATAGTTATTTAATTAAAAATCAAGTAGATTTTTTAAATAGTCAAAATTATGGAACTTTCCGTTTATTGTTTTGTAATGCTTGGGACTTGGTTAGTGTTGATATATCAAAAGTAATTGTAGAAAAAGTGGGGTGCGATTTTTGCTGTGGTTTGTTTGCCTCAAAAAAAATAAATATTAAATAAATACCTACCATAAATATTTATTAGACCAATAACGAGCACTATTTTTATCGTTTGTTGGTTTATGTCTTAAATAATATAATCTTCTTCTTCTGTTTTTGTCTAAATGATTTAAATGTGAATATAAATTTAATGGTGTTTTATCTTTGTAGTGTTCATAACGAATATCACCAAATGATAAATGATAAACATATTTATGTTTATTTTTATCCCACACTAAAACACTATATTTTTTATTTTTCCTTATTGGATGAATTATTATATATTTTTGCATATATAATAATGTAATATATTTAATTTATTCAGTTTTACTCTCTATTAATATTCCTTTACCGTTTATATATGAATATAAATCAAGTTTTGTTACTTTAAATTTAAAATTTTCTTTTGTTTTTTTCATCAATGTTTTACCAATATATAATATGTGTTCATCATCTGTTACATTAATTTCATATTTTTCACCGTTTATTTCTTTGTCATTATTATTAATATAATTAAAAACATGTTTTATATTATCATCTTCAAAATATCCCTCAACATTAAAAGGATATAAACCAGTTTTTCCTCCGAGTTGGTTCATCACTGAAACTGCAAGTCTAAAATTTAGTCTATTTTCTTCGTATTGTTCTTGTGTCTTATTATCCATCTTATTATAATTATATATAATATTATTTCTTTAAGCCTATTTATATTAAAAAATTTAATTAATTATTATTTTTTTGTTTAATTCCTTTTAAATATACATTTCCTTGAATTGCTCCTTCTGTGACTCCTTCTTTTTGTAAAAATAATTTAATTTTTGATTTAGACAAACCGGTAGAACTAATAATATTTTTATACACTTCACTTCTTAATATTTTATTTTCTCTTTCTGGCGTGAATTCGTATAATTCTGCAATTGTTTCTAATTTTCCGTCAGTGTTTAAATAATCATTATTATTTTTATTATTCTTTATAATTTCATTTGAATAATTTTTTATTATTATTTGTATTAATGCGTTTTGGTATTCTTCTTTTTTAATCCATATTTTTTTTACATCATCGTTTCCGATCATGAATTTGCATTCATTTGTAATATTATTTATTTGTTTATCTTTTTCTGTTAATTCATTTTTAAATATTGTTTTAAATTCTAATATTTTTAATGTTTGCGTCGCATCTTCTGGCGTTATTGTTGGTATTTCATTACAAAATAAACACATGCGACCTTGTATTTTAAAATCAATACTATTTTTATAATTTAGTCGCCCGTTTTGTATATCTCCGCCTGATGATATTTTTTTTATTATATTACCATCTAATTTCTTTTTACATCCTTTGTCGTCTTCTAATGATAATTCATTTGAAAAATTTAATCTTCTAAACTCAAAAGGAATAGCCCATGACATTTTTTTTGCTATGTCTCCTTGTCCTACATTTTTGCACGCCATCTCATCACCTGTAAAACTTCCGACATAGCTATTAAATGTATTTTGGAAAAAATCACATATAACACCTTTACCGCTATTTCTATGGCCTAAACCGATCGCCCATGTTTTTTCTTCATAATGTCCGGCTAATCCTCTACTACACCAATTTAAAAACTCATCTTTACTTTCTTTTTCATAAAATATTAAATCTAATATATTTTTATTTACAAATTCGATATCCTCTTTATTTTCATATTGTGGATAATTTTTATTGACATAAGTTATTGTGTATGTTTCATTATCATATTTTTTAAATTTCTTTTGTTTAAAATCATAATAGCCATCCAAAAAACATAATTTATATATATTTGACTCCCATAATTTATTTATAAATTCTTCATCGTTTGGAATTCTAACCCATAAGGCTTCAAGCAATTGTTTCGCTCCTGCTGTTTTTCTGCTATAATCTTTTAATCCATTAGTTGTCAATATTTTTATATTAAATTTCATAATGAAAGATAATAAAAAATCTTTTGTTTGTTTGTTTCCTGCTGTTAAGTCTTCTTCATAAATATTTGCATTATCTTTTTGTATAAAATAACGAAAACCACATTTTATTACTTTTTTGTTTAGGTGAGGTAGTAAAAAGTCAACTCCTTCGGCGTCATTTTCAATTTCTTCAATATCACATTCATAATTTAAGTCGTCATCATTAATTTCAAATAATGGTTCTATTTTTTTTATTGTGAATTCTACTTTATATTTTGTTGTTGTTTCGATATATTTATTTAATTGTTTTATTGTTGTTTCGTTTAGTTTTAATGTGTTTCTAATCATCAAACCATCAAAACATAATGACAATATATCAAAATGTCTATTTTTTAAAAACTTTATTGCTATATGTAAAATTAAATTTTCAATATTTTGACAAAAGTAAGCACACGAAGACCCTAAAATATTATTATCACCTTTATTTTTTAGTTTATTCATGTTTTCTGTGTATATTTTAATATGTGGATATTTCTTTTCGATCGCATTTTGTATTTCTTTAATTTCATTTTCAAAATCATTAATAAATTTCAATAGTTTTTTATTTAATTTTGTTTTTATGTCATCATAAAACTTGTCGCCATAAATAACACTAATAAATTTTAATTTTAATGTGTCATTGTCATAATTAATATATTTTTGTATTTCTGTAAATATTTGTTCCCTATTGTTAATATAAAAATTTAAATTTTCATTCTCTACACCATTTAAAATACACCAATTATTTAATATCGATGGCTGACAATTCTTGACATCGAGGTCGTAGCAATCTCTATACGCTAATAATGATCTAAAAACTTTTTTTAAGTTTTGATATCCTATTTGTTTATTTTTTAAAAACATTCGGCCAAATCCATCGTCATTCTCATATATTCTTTTAATAATTCCATTTTTAGTCTTTAATATTTCTTTTGCATAATGTTTAAATTTCTCAATCTCATTTTCTGGTATTTCTTTTCCTTTCTTTTCCTCGTATAATTCCTTTATTTTCTTGATATTGTCAATTAAATAACGTGCTACCTTTACATCTACGTATTCATTCACCGCCATCTTGCTCTTTTCGCTTCTTTCTGTTTTTCCTTCGCCTAAAATTACAGACATTATATTATATACTATATAATGAGATATTTTTTTAAGCCATTTTATATTAAATAAAAAATTAAAATCTATATTATTTTATATTTTTATTTAATTTAAATTTTATAAAAAGTAAGTATATTAAACAATATTTAGTGTGTTTAAATAATAAGAGTAGTAAAAATTCAGTCCGAGTAGTAAAATTCAGTCCGAGTAGTAAAATTTTGGCCAAAATTGAAAAAAATTTATAAAAATTATATATTATATATTGAATATTTATAATTCTCCATGGGGTTTTTTTATTTTATGCTAAATTTTACTACTCCTATAAAATTTTACTACTCTTATTCAAAATAATTAAATTATTTTATGATGATAAATGAACATAAGTAGTATTTTTTTTAAATTTAGGTTTATAAAAATAAAAATACTACTCGGCTTCAAAAGTTAAATAATAATATAATATATAGATTTTGGGAGAAGGGGGAGGAGGAAAGAAAGGAGAGAAGGGAGAGAAAAAAAGGCTTAAAAAAATATTGATATTATTATATAATGAGTTTATTACAGTATCAAGCAAAAAAAATATATAATGATGATTTTTACAATAAATTATTTAATAAAATTGATGAATTATTTATATTTACAGATGATGGAAAAATAAAACAATCCGAATTTTATAAAGAATTATCTAAAAACGGTATAGATGGAAAATGTGGAGAAATAAAAATAAAAATAAATGATTATCTAATAAGAAACGGAGTAGAAAAAACAAAAAAACAACGTGGATATATTTTTTTTAGAAATATAAAAAAATTAAATTAATATAGTAAAATTAAATTTAATATAAAATGGCTTAAAAAAATATCTCATTATATAGTATATAATAGAATGACTTATTCGGATAAGACAGAGAACAAGAAAATATTTAAAACTACATACTGGGGAAATTTCAGTTTAAAGAATAGATCGGATGAAGATTTAAGAGAATTGGATGAGATTGTAAAAAATAGAAATAATTTTATTAACGATTATAATATAAAAAATATTGTTAATAAAAGACCGGTGAAACTACATGAATATATAAAAGAATTAGAACTAAAAAATAAATTAGACCATGTAGAAATATATTTAACAAATGACGACAAATATTTAATATTAAATTCGCCATATGATCCAGACGAAAAGAAAGTACCAGATATGCAAAAAATATATTGTTTGTATAATGGTGCTAACTCATATATTAAAATAGTTTCAAAAGAGGATATAAAAAGAAAAGACAAGAATAAAAATAAATATATGACTAATTTTTATAATGAACATCCAGAATTAAAAAATAATAAAATAGAATGTGATGTTTGTGGATTATATTATTTATATTGTAATAAATCAAAACACATTAAAACTAAACTACATAATTACGCATTAAATAATGGATTTAAATTTGAAAAACATATAAATTAATTTTTAATATAAATATACTTAAAATATATTTTATATATATATAATATATATAAAATGAAAGTTGAAATAAACGGGATTGAGTTCAAGTCAAAAAATGAAACAAAAGACTATTTAAGAAAGCATTTTAATGAATTTTTAAAGGAAATAGACAGAGAAAATCCATATTATTATATAACAAAAGATAATAACAAAGATTTATATAAATTTTTAAAGAAATTAGTTGTTCATAATGAGGAAAAAAAAAAACTAATTGAAGAAAGAAAAATAAAATATTTTGGATTACAAAGAAATGAAAGAAATTTTAAAAGTTTTCAAACATACATAAAATTTAAAGATGGTAGTAGTGATGATGTTTCTTTTCTCAATTGTGTGGATTTGATAGGGGGAAATAATAAGATGCCGGATTGGCTTTTTGATTTGCGGGATTGTTTAAGAAAAACAATAAAAGACCAAACAATACAATATAAAAATGAACGAATAAAAACCGATTGCTTTATATCTTGCGATATTTGCGATAATTATACATATAAATTAGAAGTCGATCACATATACAAATTTAGAAAATTAGTTGATGATTTTATAAAAAATAGAGATATAGAAAACGAAATAAAAAATATAATTGTAGATGATTTAAAAAATGGCGGTAAAATGTTTAAAGAAAATGCCCAAATTAAAAAAGATTTTGAAGAATACCACCAAAAAAACGCTACTTTACGCCTATTATGTAAAAAATGTAATTTGAAAGAACATTAAAAATATAATTTAATAATATTTTTAGTATTATTAAATAATTAATTAAATATTTTTTAATATATTTATGTTTCTTGCTGTTATTTTTTGTAATTCAAAATAATTATTTTTAATTATTTTATTTATTTTTCTTTTTTGTTTATCTAAACAAAATAAACAGGCCCATTCACTAAATTTAATAACCTTTTTTATATCTTCTTTTGTCATCATTTCAAATTCATTTATTAAATTCCCATCTATTTCTTTTAAAGGGTCATAATCTAAATTAGGGGCTATATTTATAATATCATTATTATAAACTGTTTTTAATTCGCTTTTAATAATAATTTTTAAATCTTCCATTATAATATATAATATCATTTTTTCTTTAAGCCATTTTATATTTTTTTTAATATAAAATGGCTTAAAGAAAAAATGATATTATATATTATAATAAAATGTATGATATTTTCAGTAAAAAAAGTTTGAAGGAAGATCCAAAGTGGGAAAATATAATATATGTAAAACAAATATTTAGAAATTGGAACAATGACTTAACAGAATGTGAAAGAAGATTAAAAAAAGCAAAGAGAGATAAAACAAAAGAAGAATACGAAAAAAAAATAAATAAATGTAATAGAGCATTAGAAAAATTAGTGGAAATAATAAAAAAATTAAATGAAAAACCTAATATATTTTAATTTAATAAATATTTTAATAATTAGTAATTATTAAATGTTTGCTTTTCTTTTTACTTGCTTGATAAATTCGCATATAATCACCTTTTACAAAATCTTTATATAACCATCTTAAAATTTTTAAATCATTAATTACGAGCATTATTTTTGCCTTTGTTTTTTTATCCTTCAAAATATCAATAAATTTAATATAATAGTCTGTCATATCCATATCACCTTCTTCCTTATTTTGTGGAAAATATGTTTCATTATTACTGAACAAATACGGTGGATCCAAAAATATAAATGTATCTTTTTTGCTTAAAAAAGGTTTCATAAATTCAAAGGCATCCTCATGTGAAAAATCAATTTTTTTTATAAAATCCAGATCTGGTTTTACATCATCTATATTTTTGCTTTTTGTTATTACTCCACGAGTAATTTGTGTGTCCATAATATATTGTTTTAAATAATCATTTATATTTAATTCTTTTAGTTTTTCTTTTTTTTCCTTTGATGTTTTAATTTTTAAATCATCATTAATTTCATTCCATTTTTTATATGCTTCTACCAATTCTTCCGGATGTTTATAAACATAATATAAATTGGGGTCTAAATCATTGACAAATTTTTTATATTTTTTATCAGCATAAACATCACGAATGACAGCAAAAGAACCACCGAATGGTTCAACAACATTTTTAACGTCCATAGGTAATAAATGTTTAAAAAATTTAATATCCGTTTGTTTCGATCCAGTTCTTGTTATTAAATTACTACGAGGCATTAAATATAATCTATATATTTACTATATAAAATAAATAATTTTTATCCCCACATTATTGCGGATTATAGTCCGTATTTTTCGTCCCAACATCCCAGCCAAACCATTTTTTAAGTTTTGGTGCAACATCTACTATATCGGCTTCTATATTATTTATTAATTTATCGTCTTCATCTGTTAGTTTATCACCTTTCTTTTTTAATTTTTTAATAAATTTATAAGCGGATTCCAGTATATCTTTAAAATAATCATCGTCTTCTTCGTCATCTCCTTGTTCTCTGTATCTAAATTCATATTGTGGCGTTTCTTCTTCTTCTGGTTCTTCCTCTGGTTCTTCTTTCTTTTTCTTTTCTGTTTTTTTCTTTTCTGTTTTTTTCTTTTCTATTTTCTTTTTTGGTTTATCTTCTTTTTCTTTTGATTCATAATAATTATTTTTGTATTTTGCTAAATATTGTCTAATAAAATTATTAATATTTTCAATGACTAAAATATTTTTAAAATTATTATAATCAATGTCAAACTTATAAATAAATGCTTCTTTTAGTTCTCTTTTTAATCTACTTTTTTGTCCGGATAATCCAGAATACAAACCTCTTATATTATCTAATTGTAGTTCGGTGGGTTTTGTGTCACTATTTATTTTCTCTAATATTTTTATTCTTTTTTTTGTCAAATCATTAATAAATTTCTTTTTTGCTTTTTTAATTTCTTTGTCTGTTATTTTTTTTATTTCTTCATCATAAAATTCATTAAATAAATTATCATCTAAATTGGCACCAAATTTAGAGTACCATTTATAAACGGACAATTTACTAATATTATTTATTTGTCTTAATTCATCATATATTTTTAATTGTTTTTTAAATGTGTCGGCATTGTTTATTTTGTCTTCATAGTATTTATTTAATTCTTTTATTTTTTGTTGTTCTTTCTTTTCTTCCTGTTCTTTTTCTTGTTCTTGTTTCTTTCTTTCTTTTTCTATTGCCATGAGTTCTTTTTTTGTTTGTTTTTTTGGTTTCTCTTCAAATAATATTTTTTCACCTTTCATTATTTTTATTTCATCGTCATCGCTTTTTTTTAGTATGATGCCTTTATTTCCTTGTCTTGTTGTTGGTGCGCCTTTTGGTGTTAAACTCATGACGAGTTTTTTTTGTCCAGTTGGTGTTGTGTAAATCATTTTTTCTGGCACTTCTATGGTAATGTCACCAAATTTTATATAATGTGTCATATAATAAATAATAAGAAAATTATATTATTATTTACAAATATTTAAAATTTCCACTTGATATAATATTGTATAAATTTTTTGAATGTTTTAATAAATGTTCATTAACTTTATCATCTCCCAAGTCTATACCCTTTCCCATCAATACAGACGCCCTCGCTCCTGTTTCTGTCACACCATTTAACAACTTTTCAAAATATCCATGTGTTTTATTCATTTCTTTTCTAATATTCGACATATCTTGAAAAATAAAGCCGGCAGTTTTAGCATCGGCCAATCCCGAACCCTTTAAACTGTTTTCGATAAAATTTTGACAATTATTGGTCAAGGATCGGTACTGGAAATAATTTTTTTCACCCATGTATTTTATGGCATTATTAATAAATTCATTTAATGTAATTTTTTTATTAACTGGAATATCCATATATTGCGTGTTTGGTTTTAACGATGAACTTTGACTAACTGGATGAATATATACGACTTCGTTTTTTTCATATATCAACCGTTCTCCACTACTCAAACTTAAAATTAATGACAAATGATATAGAGTATTATATCCTTCTTTTTTAACTAATGAACCAAATTTTCCAAATGAAAGTGCGTCAATCGTTTTGTCTAATACTTTATTCAAAGGCGTGCGGGCTATTCGTATGGCATTAATATTATCATTACCATATTTATTTATTGTTTCTTTGGACATATTGGAGAATTGATCGACACCATGAATAATTTGTCTAAATGTATCCGCTGGATTTTTTAATACATCTAATATTGAACCTGCAATTTTCTTTCCTTTTGATTGTTCAAAAATAATATTTACATTATCTATTTTTTTTGTATAATGTTTTTCTTTTGGTTTTGCGTTATTTATTCTATACTTTATCATCGTTGTTGTTCGATGTGCTTGTTTTATTGGTTCAACCTTTATTTTATTTCTAATAAAATTTAGTCTTTTTTGACTTGTATTATATTTATCATCATCAATTTTAAAATGTATAGCGATAATTTTTGTCATATATTATATACCTACAAATTATTTTTTTTGTTTTTCATATTCTTCAATTAGTTTCAAAAAATTATCCTTTATTTTTTTGTCTTCTTCGCTAAAATAACAATAACCCATTAATATTGAGTCGCATATATCATCTGTTTTACTGTATTGTAGTAATTTATTAAATATTTCTTTTTTTATTGTGTTCTTTATTAAATATATTGACATTAGTTTTCTATCTTTGTATTTTTTTTTATTGTTTTCAAATTTGTAACCATAAAATTTCTGGTTGGGATTTTGTAATATTACATTTTTATTTATTGTTGTAAAATAAGTCATTAACATAACTTGTACCGCTTTGCTTGTTGGGTTTTGTAACGATGGTTGGTTCTCTAAAATAACAATATCAATATTATCAATAAAAGCAATGTTTTTTAATTTCTGTATTAAATTTTTGCATATTTCTTGGCTTGTTAATTTCTTTTTTATCTTTTTGCAGTTAAATTGTTTCATATGACCTTTACAACAATAAACCGGTTCGCATTCATCAAAATTAAAGGCAATGCTCGGCTCGCTACATACTTTACATAATGGAAAAGTAGTAAAATCTAATAAACCAAAATCAATAATATTAATATTTTTATTTTCATATGATAAATAAGACCATCCACAATTCTTTATCGCACAATCTATCGATAAAACTTTCATTTATTATATAATTAATCTATATAATAAATTTTATATTTTCGCTTTTTTTGCGTTTTTCCCACATATTCTTCGTATTGTTTCGGGATACCACTTTTTATCATTTCTATTCTTTATATTTTCTTCATTTAGTTTATCAACTATTTGTTTATTATTTAGTTTGTCGATTTCTTTGTATATTCTAATTTTATTTATTATATTTTGTTCTTCTTTATCTTCTATTAGTTTTTTATCTTCTGTTTTTTTGAAGCCATAAGGGATTGAACCAACACACATTTTATTATCTTTTCTTGTTTGTATTGTTTTTTTTACTCTTTCTATTGTCATCCCTCTTTCTAATTCTGCTATACTACTTAATATTTGTGCCATAAACATTCCGAAAGGATTTGATAAATCAATATTTGGCTCAATGCAAACAAAAATAATCTTATTTTTTGAAAAATAATTTAAAGTATTTACAAAGTCGGCCACATTTCTTGAAATTCTATCTAATTTACAAACTATAAGGGTGTCCCCCTTTGTTAATTTTTCAAATAGTTTCCGGCCCTCTGGACGGTCTTTAAATGCTGTTGAACCGCTTATACCACTATCAATATATATGTCTTTTAATGTTAGGTCTTTTAATTCACAATATTTTTTAATTTGGTTTTGTTGTGCGGTTAGTGTGTCTTGCTGTTCAACTGTTGATGCTCTTATATATCCATAAGTTGTCATTTTCTATATATTAAACATACAGAAAATAAAATTAAGTTTGTTTTTTTAAAAATTTATCATTTCACCATCACTATACGAAATCCATCCTTGATCCCATTCAAAATCACTATAATTCATTGGAAAAATCAATTCATTTTCATCAAAATTATCAACAACTAAATAAACGGTATATTTTTCATTATTAGCAGTAGCAGAAAACCCTCCACGCATGACGGTTGAGCAACTAAATTTCATACTTCGTATTTCGTTTTTTATTTCTTCGCTAATTTCGACATCGTTTAAAATATCTTTTGGCATTTTCTATATATTAAACATACAGAAAATAAAATTATAG
>RXKB01000040.1 GCA_003963225.1 Candidatus Babelota bacterium | reverse complement strand
CTTATCAATAATTATTCTTAAACAAGAACAAGGTTAGTAAATATTTTCTCTTTTTTTATATTCTCTTAGGACCCCCTAAAATAGTACATTTTTTGATCATATTTAGAGATAAGTTGTTGATTTAACTATAGATAACCTCAGTCGCAATTTCTTAATTTTTGCGACAGGACATGTGAATATCAGAATTCGTGAGTGTTGACATCTCAGTGTGAGTCACTTATAATTCGTTTTATATCGACATACACAACAGTTGACATCTTAGTTAGAGTCATCTATAATTCAAAAATCTAGACAAGGTAACTAGAGAGTATTGGCAAAAAGTATCACAACATAAGTAACATTTTGCCATTGACCATATATTAAAATTATAGGATAATAGATATAACAACAGTGAGAGAGTTCTCACACATACAAACTAAACCGTTATAAGGAAACACAACATGGCAAACTCAAGCATCAAAACTAACAAATTCAAAGCTAAACTAGTATCAGTATTTGGTAGTCAATTTGTATTAAAATCAGAATACAAGGATACAAAAACTAAAGTAACCTTATTAGATACTTTTGATAATACTACAATTGAAGTAACTCCAGAAACACTATTCAAACGTAAGTCAGCACATAAAGCTGTAGCAACTGTTACTGTACTTGATAGTTGTATGGGTTCTGGTAAATCAACTTATATCTCTCAGTACATCAATACCCACTCAAGCGAGCAATACATTATTGTACTACCATTGTTAAGTGAGTGTCATCGTTTTGCCCAGACAGTTTCAGATGGTACTAAAGCTTCTAAACCTCAATTAGATGCTAATGGTAAACAGATCAATGCAGCACAAACTAATCCTAATGCAGCATGTTTGATCCATATGAACTTTAAACACCCATTAAGTGGTAAAGGTAAGAATGGTTCTAAGCTACATGATCTTAAAAGATTACTAGATAAAAAACAGAATATTGTTTGTACCCATTCACTCTTTAATATGATGACTGAAGATATGTTACCATTACTTAAGGGATACAACTTAATCATTGATGAAGCAATTGAGTGCTTAGAACCTTATGATGGTATTGATTTAGAAGCTCTCTCATCAGAAGATCAAACATGGTTTACGATCAATAAAGACAATACGATTACTTTTAATTACCAACAGTTTGGTAGTACTAATATTAAGTTTATACCTCAAGCTCAAGAATGGATTAAGTTAAGTGATAGTAAACGTTTATTATGGTCAGGAGCTTCAACTGTACTTAAAGGTCTTAACTGTGATGTATTCAACTTTACTAAATCATCAATGTTGTGTACATACCAATATAACGGTTCACTATTAGATTTCTACCTTAAGCTTCATGATGCTGTAGCTGTACAAGTTAAAACATTAGCAACCAACATACTACCATCAAGCTTTAAAGATAAGATCAATATTGTTAGTGATGAAGGTATGAATGCTGTTGGTGATAAAGATTATGCATTGACAGTAACTCGTCTTGATAAAGATAAAGATACCTTAAGTGTATTGAGTACTAACCTAACTAAATTCTTTACTAAAGAAAACAAAACAGCAGTTAAACCTGTTAATAGATTGTTCACATGTTTTAAAGATCACAAGTCTTCATTTGAGAACCGTTACTTAAATCAACACTTAGCTTTTAATACTAAAGCTACTAATGAATATGCTGATGCCACACATGTAGCATTCCTAGTTGATTTGTACTTAACTCCAGAACTTGCTAACTTAAACAACGGTCTAGTTAATAAAGTTGATAAAGATATTTATGCTTTAAATCATATGATTCAGTTTGTATTCAGATCAGCAATTCGTAAAGGTGAATCAATTAACTTGTACATCCCAAGCTCACGTATGAGAAAACTATTCACTGATTGGTTAGATGACAAATTTGTTGAAGCACTACCAACTATTAACTAATAACACAAACACACTGAAGCTGGTCAAAATATAGCCAGCTTCATAAACTTAACCATAAGGAAACACACATGAGCACAATATTATTCTTAATACTCGCAATCATCTTAATACAAATCATAAGCCACTTAATCATTCATTTATTAAACAAATAACACATAGGAAACACCGACATGAATCTAACTCAATTCAAAACCAAAGCTCAAGAGATCCATAACCTTATCTACACAAATCCATGCACATGTGAGATATCAGCTTATAACAACAATGATATCAAAACAACAAGTAACATTACTCTTAATGGATCTAAAATGAAGGCTAATGAATATTTATTAGGTTGTATCAATTGTCATCCAATCAGTAACTCAACTAAATCACAAGCTACAGACAGATTCGTACAAGTCGCTCATAAGATACATGGTGATAAAGGATATCTATATAATCTTGGTAGTTCTAACTTTATCTGTCCATCACACGGTCCTCAAACATTAGGTAACTTGAGAAATCACTTATCTAGCATAACACCTTGTTCTGTATGTGATAGTTTAAGATTAAGAGATAGATACATATCTCAAGCTAATAAGAGTAATAAAGGATTAACTAATATTTATTTTGTATCCTTTACCTCTAAAACATCATCTGAATCATTCTTTAAAGTTGGTTTGTGTTTTGGTAGCTTAGAGGATAGATTTAAAGATTGGCTTGTACATTACGATATCACACCGATTGTTTTTAGTACTGGTAATGCTGCTGATATATATGACTTAGAACAAAAGATCCATCAACGTATTAAAGAAAAACAATTATCTTATACACCAATGAATGCTTATAATTTTGGGGGTGCGTCGGAATGTTTCCTAGCTTCAGAAGAGTGTATAAATAAACTCAAATCATACATAATTAATAAAACAACATAAACAAGGAATAAATCAATGAGAGTTAAGACAGCTCAACAATTAAGTCGTAAGTACACATATCTATACATCAGTACATTAAATCTATATACATATACAGATAAACTGATAACACCACTATTAACACCAATATCACATATCAATCTTGTACATCCTAATTGGTTTAGTACATATCAGAAACACCTCTTAAATAAAGATAGTTCTTGTATTGTACTATCCGATAATGATGCTGTATCCATACTACTAGACAAGTCAATAACAATATACGAACCAAAATATATAACAGAAATGAATCAACCAGTACGAGATGCTAACGGTCGTGCGATTGGTGAGCGAACATATTTCTTAACTTATGATGAGGTAGAGAAATACTATGACAAATTTGATAACGATGATGAGGAATAAATAATGACTAACATGAACAAACTAATAGCGAAAGAAGCTCAAAAGTTACGTGATAAAGAAAAAAGAAAGAAAGAACTCAACACCCCAATCTCAAAACAACAATATGATACTATAGTTAGTAATCAGTTCATTGATGGTAAACATGTATCTGAGTTAGATAGTAATATACTTAATACATTCGCTTATAACACAACAATCAGTAACTATAATGTATACACTAAATTACGAGCTTATGTACAAATAAGTTTGAATTATGTACTAAATAACAATATAACTTATTATGATACAGACGAGGAGGTAGATGATGACAACTAAATATCAAATTATTAATAAATCAACTAACGAGGTAATTCATGAATCTTATACTGATTTTAATCCAGTAGATAAAGAACAACTAAAACACTTACTAGCCAATACCTTTTGGACTCCAATTTTTATTGTACATATGTATCTAAAGAATCCAGATAGTATAGATATTAAAGTGGTTAAAGATGAGGTTCAAGAACAAGAACCAATCAAACCCAAACGTACATACAAAAAGAAAAAGACAAATGATAATGACAACAATCAGCATAAGGAGGAAAATCAAAATGAATGTGTTTAAACGTGCGTTTAAGGGTATAGGAAAAGCTCTAGGTATCGGTGGTTCGAGTTCACCAGCAGTTATTGATCCGATCAAACAAGAAGCAGAACAGAAACGACTAGCTCAAGAAGCTCTCAATACACAAACAGCTACAGCAGTACAGAAAGCTCAAGCTAGTAGTTTTAATCCAACAACTAATACAGGTTCTATAGCTGATCCAACAACTAATGCAGAAGCTAATAAAACACTTAGCCCAACACCACAACCTTTTGATAAGAATAAATGGCGAGTCATCAAGTATGTAGCTAATAGTCTTACTAGACAAATATAAACAAGGAGATCAACACATATGCTAGATGTTAATACACATATTAAGCGACTATCAACACTCAAAAGTAATAGACAAATCCATGAGTCATACTGGTCTGATTGTTATAAGTTTGCTTGCCCAACTCGTCAACAATTCTTATTTATTGATAAAGAAAACGAGTTCAAGAATCTATATGACACCACACTTATTGAGAGTACTCAATTATTAACTAGCTCACTACAACAGGGTACAGTACCAGCTAATACTAAATGGTTCACAATGAGAGTTGGTATTGATGATGATAACACTTCAATTGATCAAGGTGATCGTTGGTTATCTACAGTATCAGATATTATGTTCAAACAAATTCATAACTCTAACTTTGATTCTGAAGTGTATGATTTCCTAACTGATATTGTTGTAGCTGGTTGGGGTGCGTTATATATTGAGTTAAATAACAACAAACTAAACTTTAAATGTTGGCCTATTAATACAGTATACTTAGATTCACATAATGATCAACAAACTATTGATTGTGTATATCGAGAATATGAATTAACTGCTGAACAGATTCGCAATACATATCCAGATACCGTACATGAATCAATAACACGAGCTAAGAGTACAGATAAATATAAACTCATACACACGATATATCCAAATAAAGAATACAAGAAATCCAAAGTTAACATTAAATCAAATAAACCTTTTAAGAGTTTAATTATTGATGTTAAGAATAAAGCTGTATTAGAGGAATCTGGATATGATTCTTTCCCTGTTGTAGTATCTCGATTCAATAAGAACCATAATGATCTATATGCTACAGGTCAAGTATCTCAAGTATTAGAGGATTCAAGAATCGTTAATAAGATGAATAGACTTATACTTAATAGTGCTGAATTAACATTAGGTGGTGTGTGGCTAGCTAAGAATGATGGTGTTATCAATGTTAATAATATCAAACTAAGACCAAGAACAATCATCCCTGCTAATACAGTTGATGATATTAAACGCATTGATGTTGGCGGTAATATTAATATTGGTGTTGACCTTATTACCTTATATCAGAATCGTATTAAAAGAGGTATGATGAGTGATCAGCTAACACCTATCAATAGTTCACCATTATCAGCTACAGAAGTATCAGCACGAGTTAATATTATTCGTAATCAGTTATCATCTATATTTGTGAGAATGCAGACAGAATTTCTTAATGGTTTATTAGAGCGTACATTTGATCTTTTAATGAGAAATCAATACTTACCTCAACCACCACAAGAGATTATTAATAAAGGACAAGGACTTAATTTTACCTTTACTAACCCATTATCACAATCAGTTAAGTTAGAGTCAGTTACCAATATCAATAACTTTATTAATACAGTGCTCCCATTAGCTCAATATAACAGTGATATACTAGATTTACTAGATATGGATAATATTGTTTATACACTACAGGATGCTCTTGCCGTAACTCCAGAAGCATTGGTAACAAAAGAGGACTTAGCTCAAATACGTGATGCTAAAGCTCAAGCAGCCCAAGCTCAAATCAATGCACAACAAGAAGCAGCTACCAATCAGTTAGTGGCGGAAGAACAACAACTAGCACAAAATGAGATGATGACACAAGGACAATAATATATGAATGATAATTTAAACTACAGTGCTTTATTTAACTCACAAGATGGTCAATTGATCTTAAATGATCTGATTGAGAAGTTCTATACACCAATGATAAAACAAGATAACGTTAATGATACTTATTTTAGATTAGGTCAAATAGATACCATTGCCTTTATCTTAGCTCGAATCGAAACAAGTAAACTCTATATACTAAATACTAATAATACAACAGGAGACAATAAATGAGTGATAATGAACAAGTACTAGATAATACTGAACAAACAAATACAAATACAGAAACTCAAGTACAGTTACCAGATTATTCATTCGTATCTGATAAATTTAAAGTATATAAGGAAGGTTCAGATACAGACTTAGATTTAGATAGTACGTTACAGAAGCTTCATAAATCATATTCAGAATTAGAGAAAAAGATTGGTAGTAAAGGTGTTCTTAATGCAGCACCTAAACCAGTTGAGTTAGATCTATCTGAATTTGATCAAGACTATCTAGAGAATAATAAAGATCTAGTTGAATTAGCTAAAGCAAACGGATTATCTAAAGAAGCTTTTAAGACTTTAACTGATACTTATAATGATAAGATCAAACAAGTATTAGAGTATAAAGAACAAGAAACATATGAGAATACCATTACCCAACTAGAGAATATCTGGGGTAAAGATACAGAAGTACAGGTTAATTACGCCAATGATGCTATAATTAAACTTGGATTCACTGAGGATGAGATTGCTGCTGTAGCTAACAACATCCCATTTATTAAACTAGCTGCTGCTTTTGGTTCTCAATTAGGTGAACATAAGGCACCACTCGTAACTCAAGGGTCAAGTAGCTCATTAAAAGATTTGATGACTAGCCCTGCATACAGTGATTCAAAACATCCTGAACATAAAGCTGTTGTAGCTCAAGTACAAGCTTTATATGCACAAGGCTATAGCTTAAAATAAATGTTATATGAACATATCTGTTATATATAAATGATCCCTTATCTTAAGTGTACATAAAGATAAGACAAGTTCTAATATATAACCTAAGAATAATAAACAAGGAATAAAGAACGTACCTATTAAGTTGATAAGCTCGCTACTTATCTTCTTATTAGATACATAATTCAATATTAGTTGTATTTATAGTTCTTAACAATTAAGATGTATATCTAACATTGATATACAAAACACATATTCATAAGAGTACATACATCTTATGTTAAAACACAATAAACACAAATGTATTTCTATACAAAACAAACTAATATACAAAAAGGAGAATTAATATGCCTATTACTAACCAAGATCACATTACCGCTGCTTTCGTACGTCAATATGCTGACTCATATGAACTAGCCGCTCAACAAACAGAATCAAAACTTATGGGTACAGTCGAAAGTGAAGGCGAAATCGTTGGTAGTTCTTTTACCATTAATGATTTAGGTTCAATCGACTTCAGTGCTGCTGGTGCTCGCTTCAGTGATACCACTCTAGCTATCCCAACTGCTGGTACTCGTGTTGTTACCATGTCAGATCATCAATTGTTCGTACCTATCGAGCCACGTGATCTTGTTAAATTAAAAGCTGATCCAACAGATTCTTATATGAAGAGTATTGTTGCTGGTCGTAATCGTCTCATTGACAGTATCATCTATAATGGTCTAGTCGGTCCTGTATTACGTAAACAATCTGAATCAGATTCAACCTTAGCTACTGTTAACGTACCTGCTGGTCAGAATATTGTTTCTGGTGGTACTGGATTCACTAAGGCTAAACTTATTGCAGCTCGTGCTAAGTTTGCTGAGAACAATGTTGATGAAGAACTCTATATCCTCTATAACCACAAGATGTTAGCTGATATCCTTGCCGATACCACTTTAACCTCTAGTGACTTTATCGCTGTACAAATGTTACAAGCTGGTGATGTTAGTGGTAAATGGATGGGTTTCAATTGGGTTCATTATCAAGGTTTAGCTGATGGTGCAGATAGCACTGAATTTAAAACTGTTGCTTATGCTAAATCAGCCGCTCGTTTTGGTTCAGCTACAGTCGTACCTCTACAGATCAATACTCGTTATGATATGAATCATATTAGCCAAGTTGGTGCTATCGAGAGTTATGGTTGTGGACGCGCGAATGAGCTAAAATGTGTGGTCATTAATTTTAAGAAAGTCTAATCTTTCTTGAGATAACATTAAAGGGGAGGGGGGAATTGATCTCTCTTCCCCTTTTTCTTTGTGTGTTTATTGGGTGTTGACATAACTCTAAATTCGTGTATAATCGCTTCTGTGTGAGAGCAAACACAAGCCTCACCATACAATCTAAACTATATACCTATAAAGGAAACAATATTATGAACACAATCACAACAATCAACACAAATACCAATAACGTTATGATGTCTTCAGTTGAGATCGCTCATCATACAGGTAAGTCTCATTCACACGTACTAAGAGACATTAAAGATATGTTTAAAGCCCTAGAAATAGATGGTCCAGAATTGGATCATACTGAATATCAACAGATTTTAGATCAACGTGGGTACACAAAAGAGATCTTCTTAAATTATAGATTCACTGAATGTCTGGTTACTGGTTATTCACCTAAACTGAGACTAGCTGTACTTGATGCTCTAAAGGCTAAGATTGCTCAACTAGAACAACAGAATACACCTAAGTTACCTCTAACATATCTAGAGGCTCTTGAACAACTGGTAGCTAAAGAGAAAGAAACATTATTACTAACACAACAAGTACAAGAAGCTCAACTACAAATAGAACAACAAACACCAGATGTACAGTTTGCTCAAGCTATTAAAGCATCTAGTACTAATCTGACAATGAGTGAATATGCTAAGGTAATAAGTAAAGAGGTTGGATTTGGACGTAATACTCTATATAGCTTCTTAAGAGAGAAGAAGGTGTTTACTAGCAAGAACATACCAATGCAGGCATATATCAATAAAGGTTATTTTGTAGTTGTTGAGAGTATTCATAATAATGTGATCAATCTAACTGTTACAATCACACCTCTTGGTCAGCAACGACTCTTAACATTCATACAAAAACACAAATAACAAATACTATTAAGAGAGGATTATGATTACCCTCTCTTTATCAACCATAAGGAGGTAATATGGACCGTACTACAGTAATAAATCAAGCTTTTGTATTGCTTGGAGTTGAGGTTTTGGATTCAATAGACAGTAACAATGTTAATGCCAAACGTGCCAAAGTAATATATGATCAAACACGTCAATCTCTCTTAAGAGAATATCCCCACACATCATGTACAAAAACTGTATCTTTAGGTGCACCATTAGCTAACACTAATAACTATAATATACCAGATGATTGTTTACGTATTTTGTCTGTACATACTGGTAATGAACCTGATGATAACGATAGAGATTATGTATTAAAAGGGCGAGTTCTCACCACAACTGTAACTAATCCTAATCTCACTTATATATACGATAATAAGAACGAGGGGACATATAGCGTTGGATTAACTGAAGCTCTCGTATATCTATTAGCATTCAAGTTATCTAAATCCATATTAGGACAAGCTGACACTAACTTCTATAAACTATATCAAGAAACTATTGAGAAAGAGAAGAGTGTGGACTCACAACAAGTACCGTCGATTCAATTCTTTAGTGATGCTCAATTCGACTTTAAATACAGTAATTATTAATCTATACGGGAGATAAACATATGAGAGTAAACTTTACTAATTGGCTTGGATGTCTAATATCAGAAGACCTTAGTTTAAGAACAGACTTAGAAGCTTTTAATACATGTCTACATGTAGCTGAGAATGTCACTCCAGTTATAACAGGATCACTTCAGAAACGTAAGGGTACAGTACTGATAGATAAAGATAAGACATATAAGAAACTATTTAACTTTAATAACAACATTATCTACCTATCAGAAACAACTCTATATGTGAATAATCAAACATTCACTCATAATTTTGATGATCTCGAACGTATTCAGTTTATTAATACTAAAGAGCGAGCATTCTTTATTCAACCATATCTAGGTGTATACGAACTCAAATATTTTAAAGCAACTAATGATTATGGTTTCTTTCCTTTTGATTTTAAATATCCAGCTTTAACTGGTAATACAGATGAACGTACTAGATCTCCAGGAAGCTCATTAAAACTAGAGAAATTAGAGGGTGAGAATGTCTTAGTAACTGCTGAACAATACAAACCTTATGATAGTAACACCACATACTTTCTTGATGATATTGCTCTAGTAAATAATGCAGGATACATCACACCATTCAAGATGATATATACAAGTGCTAAGGGAATCCCACCAGTTGATGTTAACTATGATGAGATTAATAGCTTCTATTGGCAACGAGATACACTGAATCTAGCAGCTTATCCTACATGGGATAGTATAGTTAATTATGCTGCTGGTGCTCAAGTATACTATAAAGGTAAGTATTATGAATCAGATATTAATGGTAATCTAAATAAGACTCCTGATGTATACACTGGCGATTGGCATTTAGTAGTACCAATGCCTTATGAACAATCTATATTTGAATCAGATGATGTTGGTAAGTATATACGAGTGAATCAAGGTGTTATCTTAATAAAAGAAATACTAAATAAAGATGGTGGTCCTGCTACATTAAGTACAATCAATACAAAAGTACGAGGTGATTTCTTAATTAAAGCTGTAGCATTAGAAGCTATTAAAGACTCTTGGTTCATTAGTGAGAGTGAATTTAATTATGTTGATCCGATTACGTATGAATCTAAATCAAATATAACATCAATGTGTTTGATTCAACAAAGACTAGTAGTCAGTACAGATAACACAATATACTTTAGTCAGATAGGTGATTATAATAATTTCCTACAATCTAGCGTGACTCTTACTTCAGATGCATTCAGTGTGAGCACATACTCTAATCTGACAACTGTAGTTAAATACTTAACACCTTGGCGTAATGGTATTATTGTCCATACAGATAAGACTCTTATTTATGTGTATTCAGATACTCTCATTGGTGCTCTAACAATGAAGGCTCAAGAATCAGTGTATGATCCAACAGCTAATTGCCAACCAATACAAATACAAGGGGATGTTCTCTATATATCTAACGAGAGATTAAGATCAGTAGCGTACTCAAGAGATAATGATGGTCTCGTATCAGTTGTATTAAGTTATCAATATAGATTTGAGAATGAGAATATTATTAAGATAGTTCAGCATTATGACTATACTTATCTATTAACTGATAAGGGATATGTTTTCTGTATGTTGTATGATAAACTAAATGATATTAAGTCAATATCTAAACACACATACTATAACTATATTATTGATATTGAAGCTACATCAGATGCTATATATCTATTAACTAATAATGGACGTGTACTATTAACAACTCGAGATTTAAGTATATATACAGATAGTACAGTGTCATTACTAGCTAATAAAGAATTAGGTATGTTAGCTTATGATCCAAATACAAGAACAATTATCACTGATCCAGATGCATATGACAGCAACACTAGATATGGTTATCAGTATTCTGTAGCTATCCAAACTGTTAATCTTGATATGGCTCGTTACCAGAATAAAGTAACTAATATAGATGGTTCTCAAGCTATCAAGGATGTGGTATGTCGTGTTCAAGATACGTCTCATTTAGTTATTAACAATCAAGATACAGAGATAAAGAATGGTTATAGTGGATCAATACGCATATACGAGGATAAGCGTGTGAGTGATTGGACTAGTGCCGATAATGAACAAACATCATACAGACTTAATATACTATCTCTATCACCATTCAACTTCACAATCAAAGGAATCTCAATCAATGTTACCTAAAGGAGGATAAGATGATTAATTTAAATACTACTAATACTGGTGGACAAACTACTACTGCTAACAACACATCCTCATTGGCTAATATTAGTAAGGAAGAAGGTTTCGGTATGCTCGGGAAGGGAATCTCTCTCATATCTAACTATCAACAAGCTAAATCAAATATTAGACAATTAAAGGCAGATGCAGCAGCTAGGATTGGTTTTGGTAAATTAGAAGCTGAACGTATTCGCCGTGATGGTGAACGTGTTAAGTCTCAAGCACAATCAGAATTAGCTGCTTCTGGTTTAGAGGTATCAGGGTTACAAGGTCAAGCAATTCAAGATACCATCAAATTTAACTCAGAGCTTAATGCATACGAAAAAATCTTTACTGCTCAAAATGAAGCCAATGCATTATTAAAACAAGCGGAAATACTCAAGAAGCAACAAAAAGGTGGTTTAGTTAAAGGTGTACTCTCGCTTGGATCTGATATAGCTAAAGCCATGGCGGGTATGCCAGCTTGATAAAACTAACAACACAAACAACTAATAAAACAAAGGAGACTTAAATATGGCTATATCACTCGGGAATGAACAATTCATTGAGAAATCCAAACAAGTACATGGTGATCGTTATGATTATTCTTTAGTTGATTATAAGACCGCTCATACAAAAGTGACCCTATTGTGTAGGTTGCATGGTGAGTTCTCTCAAGCACCAAATCACCATCTTAAGGGGCGAGGATGCGCCAAATGTTTTTATGAATCTATTGGGTGGACTCGTACAGGTTTTAAAGATAAATGTGATAAAAATAATAAGGGCCTTGGTGTTCTTTACGTACTGGAGTGCTTTAACGATTCAGAATCATTTATCAAAATAGGTATTACCTCACGTTCAATAAAAGAAAGATATGATTCTAAAGTTAAGATGCCTTACGCATATAGAGTGATAGATGAGATCATTGGTGACCCCATATTTATATTTGATTTAGAGACAGAAATGCATCGACAACATAAAGAGCATCATTACGTACCTAACATACCTTTTGGTGGTTCTAGTACAGAATGCTTCAAACAATATATAACAAGCAATATAAACATAAGGAGATCAAAATGCCCCCTATAAATCTTGGTAATTATGTAGATTATAAAACAGCAAAACCAGTACAGAATCCATTAGATATTGGTCCATCTGTTGGTGCTATGGTAGGTGAAGGTATTTCTGAATTAGCTAATACCATTGATGAACAAGTACAAAAGATGAATCATTCTAAGTTTGTTATTGAGAGTACCAAATATCTAAGTGAGAGAAAACTGTATGAAGAGGATATTCAAAAGCAAGTATTAGCAGGTTATCTGGATGATCGAGGTGCTAAAGAGGAGATGTCTAAGTATGATCAACAAGCCAGTGCTCGTTATCAATCTATTATACCAAAACCAATGTCAGTTAAGTTTGGTCAGTTAGTTGAATTAGAACAAGTTAAAACAAATGATGCTCTCACCCGTACATATCAGAAACAACAAGATGATAAATTCATAGCAGAATTTGAAATAACCTATAATGAACTAAAGAAAGACCCTGATCGTAAAAGTGCTGATGCTCGCTTATCTGGTTTGTTAGCTGATCCACGTATACCAGAAGATAAGAAATTAGAACTTGAATACAAATATCACAATGAACGAGATACCATAACTAATAATGAAGCTATTCAACGTAATGAGTATGCAGGCGGCGGTCAAGAAGATTTTGATATAAATCAACTTGATTTAGATGTACTTAAAGCTTTGATGGATAATCCTAAATACAACAAATACTTAACTGCTGAACAAGTATCAGAATACAAAATGAAGATAAATGATCAGATTGAACGTAATAAAGATTTATTCACTAGACAACAAGAAGCAATAACTAAAGAACAAGAAGCTACTAATGATAAGATCACTAAAGATTATATAGAGCAAGTTAACTCTATCTATCCAGTATCAGCTGAGGTAAGTACTAGTATGTCTAAACTTAATCCTGAGTTATATAAAGTTGGTCAAGAGTTAAAACGAGAATATACTAAATATCAAGATATGACTCCAGACGACCGTCAAAAATACCGTGATCAGGCTCAACGTGATTTTGAAGCAGGTAAGTATGCTGTTATGGATGCATTAGGTGGGTATGCTAAGGTTATTAGTACACTAGATAGCATTGATAGAGAGATGGATACAAGAGAGAAAACTGATCCTGTTGGTGTTTATAATGATAGATATAAAACTAACTTAAAACTAGATGATCGTGCTGCTGCTGTACGTTCTCTTGAGATTAATGGACACAAACGTATACCTTATAACAAATCTGAATTAGACCAAATTAAATCTATGGGATGGACAACCCCTGAGAATAAGACTCTAGTATTAAAAGAGTTCTTAGCTAATTCAAAAGGCGCTAAAGATCAAAATCGAGCGTTATTTGATCAGATTGATGCTGTAGCTCCAAAAGATCAAGTACCCAAATACAACATGTATGCTAGACTAATAGGTAATGATGCAACTCAATTTGATGCTGATGGTAATGTTGTTACTAATGTTGATCCAAAAACACAAGTTGATTTAGCTACAGCTTTAATGATTGGGGATGATCTTAATATGAAGCTAGGTAAAGACTTTTATGATGAGATTAAAGATGAGAGTCCATTAGAACAAGAAGCTCTCAAAGCAGCTTATAAGTACGTTATATCAACTTCAAATGGTACTCTATCAAATCTAGATAAAGAAGGTAAAGCAAAACTAAATGAACAAGCTTTAAATCGTGCTAAGGTTATGTTGTATGGAGACGTACTTAAGGAATCTGGTGTGGTGATTGGACGTAACTTCTATATCAAACGAGGTAATTATCCAGCTATTCGTTTACCTTTAGGTATGTCAAGTGAACAAGCTCATGAGAAGATTAATACTTATGTTACTAATTTCTCTACCTTTACTGGTGTTAGTACAAATGATATATCAAGTTATAATCTTGTTGAAGTACCAAATCAAGAGGGTTCTTTAATGTATGTTGATGCTAAAGGTAGACCATTGTTGTATGGATACACTAATGATAAAGGTGATGACTTAACACCTAATAAGACAGCTACTAATACAAAACCAGTACCATTCATCATTGATTTAACTGGTAATCAAAAAGGTAATGTCAATACAAAATTAAAAGATAAGTTATTACCTCAAACTAAAGAAACAATGGCTAAAACAGCACAAGAGTTAGCTAAAGAACGAGAATACCGTACAAAATATGTTGGTAAATAACAATAATACATAAAGGAGACTAGACAATATGGCAAATGTACTACAACAAGCTGTACAGGCAACAACACTTAACTATACAGATAAAGATAGATTACCTAATAAATATCAACCTCAAGTGGGAATCAAACCTAATCAAATTGAAGCGAATGCACCTGTATCTGAGTTATCTCAATTTGCACGTAAATTAACAGGTGGTGTAGTTAGTGGTGCTAATGAGTTAGTTACTGCTACAATGACTGGTGTTGCTGCTGCTACTGATAATGAGTTGTTAAGAAATAGTGCTGAGATGACTCGTAATGAGATTCAAGCTGGAATTGATACTTATACAAGACAAGAAACTCAAGAGTCTGGTTGGATGGATACATTATCTTATGGTCTAGGTAAATACTTAGGTGTTCCTGGACTTGGTGCTGCTTCAGGTATTGGTCGACTGGGGGTTGCTGCTACTGGTGCTGTATTAGCTAGTAGTACAGGTGCTATTAGTTATCAAGAAACAAAGCAAGAATTAATGAAGGAAGATATTGATAGAGATACAGCTAATACTGCTGGTATCATCACTGGTGTTGGTATGGGGTTATCTACTGTTATCCCTGTTGCTCCTTCATTAACTAGTGCAGTACGAGCTACAACTAAATTAGGTTTAGGTGTTGCTGGTGGTGCAGTTGCTGGTGTTGGTATATCTCAAGGAAGCTTTTATGGTGCTGGTTCTTATGTATCTGATAAAGGATTAAGAATACAAGATCCAGATTTAGCTAATAAATATAAGAAAGCTGGTGAACAATATAAAGATATGGCTACTGATCCTGTCGCTTGGGGTATTGGTTTGGGTATGGGTGTGCTTATTGGTGGTGCTGTTGGATACTCTAAATATAAACAATTTAAGCGTACTGAAGCTTTAATTAATCAATATAAGAGTAATCCAATAGCAACACAAGCTGATATTGATGCATATAAACAGAAACACAATATTAAAGATGCTGCAGCATACACACCTGATGATATAGATATTGAGAGAAAATCACGTAAGGATCCTAATTGGATTCCTAAACAAGAAGATATTGATTTTGAAGTAGCTCTTGAGGTTGATTTCTATAGACGTATTGAGCAAGCTAAAGCTTATACATATCAAGATATAGCTTCATCTGGAGTATTAACAACTAGCGATCAAAACATCATTCTTAACAACAATAGATTAATTAATGAGTTTAATAAAACTGGTGATGCTTCATTACTAGATCAACTAGAGATTCCTCAAGTACATCGAGATGCGTATTTATTACGTTATGAATCAATATCAGGATATAGACGTTCATTAGATCCATTTAATCAGTTAAATGATAAACTTATTAGAGAGAGATATTTTGATATTGAGGGTATTCGTGATGCTTATAATAATGGTAAACACTATATACCACCTCATACTACTAATGTTACTACTAAAGTTAAAAGTACACCAGCAGTTAAATATAAGGATAATCTAGCTGATACGATAGGTAAGGGTGAGGGAAGTTGGTATAGTTTTAATAGAGGGAAATCTGGTGATAGTCCTAACGAAAAACTAAATGAGAATATTACTATTCAAGAGATACGTAATAGACAAGCTTTACCTCAAGGTGATAAGAGGAGACTATTTGCTGTTGGTAAATATCAGATCATTCCTAGTACATTAGAGGAGGCAGTGGTTAAATTACGTCTTGACCCTAATACTAAATTCACTCCAGAAGTACAAGAATATATCTTTAGACAATACCTCATGAAGATTAAAAGCCCTAGTGTATATAAATATATTACTGGTGCTAGTGATAATCTAGAGGGTGCTCAATTAAGACTGGCTCAAGAGTTTGCTAGTATTGGTATACCAAGAGATATTGCTGGGAAAACTAAAGGTCAATCTTATTACGCTGGTGTTGGTAATAATAAAGCTTCTATATCACCAGATACTGTAGCTCGTCAACTTGATGCTCAACGTAAGAGATATCAAGAAGGTATTAAGAAAGGTATGAGTGAGGATGAAGCTTGGGATTATTCATTTGGTGATAGTACAATTCAAGCTAGATTATCTGATACTGTTAAGGGTGATATTAAAAGTACAAGATCAACTAATAAAGATGGTGGTATATTTAAAGAAGGTGAGGTGGTCGGTACTGGCGGATCTGGAGAACGTTTAGTAGGGTCGTTACCTCGTACTGAATTTGTTATTCCTGATAAACAACCATTCTCTATTGTTGGGTATATTAAAGATTTGTTTGGTGCTAACAATATATTAATAGATACACCTAATGGTAAAAAGTGGGTAAACAATAGATCTAATAACACATATAACGGTGAGCTTGGTAGGTTAGTAGGTAAAGATTTAGATATGATCTCAATGCAGTCACGAGCAATCCAAAAGGTATATGAGGAATTATCATATCAATATGCTCTTAATATAAGAGATAAAGCTCTTAAGATGACACCTTCCTTAACAAAGACTGAAGTACAAACTATTATGAGAAATGCTTATGATAATCACCAAGCTAATCTTAAGATTGGTCAATCTAAAATCTTTAATGAAGAATATGTCAATGCTAAGGGAAGAGGAGAAGATAATGATACTGCTCTATCTAGTGCATTAACAGCTACTAATTTAAGACTACAGGCTGCTGCTATCGGTCAATCAACTCGTACAGGTTTTAGTCAGAGTCAATCTAAACAAGATGATTCTAATACTGTAGTTCAAGATATTACTAATACAACAGGATCAGTTAAAGATCAAACTATTAATGGTAAGAAAGTTGTTGATGAGCAAGATGTTACTAATAATAAACCAGGACGTGATCCTAAAGATGATGATGCTAATGCTAAAGATGGTAATGCTACTAAAGATGGTAATGATAAAGATGGTAATACTAAAGAGGGTAATACTAAAGATGGTAATGATAAAGATGGTAATGATAAAGATGGTAATGCTGCAACTCCTAAAGATGATGGCACTAAAACATCTAAGTTAACTCTTGATGATGGTAGTACATTAACCCGTATTAGTACTAAATTACCTGATGGACGAGTACGTAATGTATATATTGATGCACAAGGTAATAGAACTCTACATGCTCAACCTACTAAAGCTGACCCTAATGCAGTAGCTAATCTAGTTAATTCAGGACTTAAGGATACAGATACAGTTACTATTAATGGTCAAGTATTATCTAAAGCTGAGATACAACAATTATTAGCTTTAAATGGTAAGATTGATGATAATGCACTACAACAGTTTGCTGCATGTGCGCTTAATTTCGGTAACCCATAATAAACATAAATTAAGGTATTGAGTATTCTTGATACCTTATATACATAATCTTAATATATTAATAAATACAAGGAGACTATATACATATGGCTACAGCTAACCCATGTCGATCAACCTTAGAATCAGCTTTAGGGCGTACATTAAGTGATCAAGAGTTCAAGAAAATAGAGGCTGATTTTAAGATAGCGTCTAAAGATGCAGCTAAAGCTTTTGGTAAAGGATTCTCTAATCAACCAGCTAATGTACGAGCAAAACTTATATCTGATCAACTTAATCTTAATCGAGCTAAATCACTAACCTCACTAGAAAATCAATTGTTAGCAAATGCTAATATCACATCACTAACTAATCTTGGTAGTACATTAGGTAAAGATCTTAGTACCATAAGTGCTAAAGAGTTAGCTGATAATATAGATAATATGATAGGTACGGATCCTACTCGTAAATCTTATCTTGGTCGAGGTGGGGATGCTAAGAATTTTGATACAGTAAGGCAGGTTTTTGGTAATAGATTGGCACGAGTATGGTTTGGTGTTGATAATGCTCGATTGAAGGATTTTGATGCGATTTATGGCACTACTGGTACGACGGTTGATAGCAAGTTAGAGAATGCTTTAGCTGATCGTATTCTGAATGATAAACAATATATGGAGGATTTCTATCAAGCTATTAATGATCTATATATGAATGCTGGTCTCAATACAAGAGTTGATAAGTTGAATATCTCTTTATCTAGAGAAGATATTATAACTCTAACTAGAAATAATGGTATGGATATTGATGCTGCTGCTAAAGCTTTTGAGGCTAGTGTTAATCCTTTATTAGCTAATGGTAATACTGTTAATCTTCAGGATTTATTTAAAGCTGCTTTATCTAAAGGTGCGTTGATTGATGCTAGCGGTGTTAGTAAATCTGGTGCTGAATTGTTACGAGATTTGAAGTTTAAAGATGGTGAATCCTATATGACTTTCCTTAAGATGTACAGTAAACAGAAAGATCTCGCAAATCATGTCAATAATACGATTAGTCAAGTGTCAGCTGATTTAGCTAAATACGCTATATTCAAGAATGAGAATATTGTGGATACTATTGATAGGAAGATTAAGCAAGCGAGAGAGTCTGGAGTTGAGAATGAAGCTATTAGTAAACTAGAGAATACTAAACGAGCATATCAAGAACACGTTGAAGGGACACTAGGAAAAGACTTTGATGATACTATTCTTGATCTATCAATACAAGCAACAGGTGCTTATGTTCGAGCTGCATATCTTGGTACTAGTGGTATTAAAGGTGTTGTTACTGATAAGATTGGGGCTACAATGGTGATGATTAATCGAGGTGATTTTGGTGCCGCTATTGATTATAATACGAAAGCGATTTCGGAAGCTGTTGATGGTTTTAGTGTTAAAGATTTGGATACGTTTTATGTTGGTTTAGATGAATTTATGACTAGCACTCAACACTATATGTCTAGAGATCGTGGGGGTATTGCTGATACTGATTCATGGGTTCGAGGTAAGTTGAAGCGTGGACGTGATATTGCTCGTAATCTAGCTACAAAAATACAAATTGTTCAGGGTGTTCACCGTCATGCATTATCAACTAAACGCTCATTAGGGAAGATGTTAGAGAAACAGATGTTTGATCCAACTTATAACACATCCTTGAGAGATTCATATAGTGTTGAGACTCATGCAACAGTTGTTAAGTTAGGTATTAAAGATTTGAAGGGGCTTAATAATTTAGATATGAATACTTATAATACTAAGATGGGAACAACTCTAGATCAAGCTGGTTTTGATAAAGCTAAGGCAGATTTATCTTTAGATGTTGAAGCTGCCATTATGCATCAGATAAATGCACTACAAATTGACTCTGGTTCTGTATCTTCTGGAGCTTTAATTAGTCGTTTGATGGGGAGTCCTAGTGGATTTGCTCGTCGTTATGTAGCTCCATTGTTTAATCAATTTGGTGGATACTCTATCAATTTTGCATTAAAACACCAACTGATTCGAGATATATATAATGCCGATACGATATCAGGGCGTGCGAGAAATGCTGGGGTATTTGTGGCTTATGCTTTAATTGCTGGATACTTTAATGCTAATATTGGCGGTGTATTACGAGATGGGGTAGATCATGAATGGGTTAATCCGATTAGTGATATTGCCAGTATTGCTTCAGGGGATTCAGAAGCTGCCATGCGTGTTGCTACTAATTTAGCTAATGGTTCAAGTTTACCTGGACTTAAACAAATTGAGGGTTCACTTAAAGGACAAAGCATCGAGAAGTATTCACCATCATTAGGTTTTATTACTGGTTTAGTTGGAGCAATATATGATGTTATTACTGATCCAACTGATCCAGAAGCTCAATCTCAACTTATTAAGAAAGCATTACCTTTTAACTTGCCTGGTCTTAAGCAAGGTATTGATACTGTACGAGAACAAATAACAGGAGTAGAATGATGGATATTAACAAATTAAAACAGATTAAAGATTTAGCTTTAAATGATACGTTTGATTATGTACAAGCTGCATCTGAGCTTGATTTGAATGATGAAGAAGAGAACTTCACTAAATCTAATCATTACCGTAATGCTAGTATGTGTTTAGGTATTGTTGCTAAGATTGAGACTTTATTATCTAAAATTAAAATAGTTGAATCGGATACAAGTGTTAAGGATAAAGAGATACAAGATAAAGTTAATAAAGCTCAAGAAACACTGAATAAGATTAAGACTAGTACAAAAGATGATAATCAGAAACAATCAGTTGTATTTATTAAGAGGTAATTTATGTTAGATAAAGATAATATTAGTTTATCTGTATTCTTTATGATGTATGCGGTTGAGATGAATTGGTCTGTACCTAACATACATATAGAAGTTTGTGAGTGGTTAGAGGATTATGGTAATCTAGGTGTACTTGAGTTACCTCGAGGTCACGGTAAGAGTACAATACTAGAGATCTATAATGCATACAAAATATACAAGAATCCTAATCACCTAATGCTACATCAAGGAGCTACTGATTCTGATGCATATAAGATTTCTAGAGGTACAGCAGCAGTACTAGAGAAACATCCTTTAACTAAAGACTTTTGTACAAGAGAGAGAGGCGAGGTACAAAAATGGTGGGTTGGTGCTTGTGATGATGTTAAACATGGTAATCTACATGCACGAGGAATACTCTCTAATGTTACTGGTTCACGTGCTAATGAGATACAAAATGATGATGTTGAGACTCCTAATACAACTAGCTCTCAAGATTTACGAGATAAACTAGCTTATCGTTTAAGTGAGCAAATACACATATTAATTCCTGGTGGTACTAGATTGTTTGTAGGAACCCCTCATACACATGATAGCGTTTATGATAAGTTACGAGATTCTGGTGCTAATTGTTTTATCAGACCAATGTATTCATATAGTAAGAGAATGATAGATGTTAAGAAAGGTAAGGTATACAAACTAGATAATTATGATAACTATTATGTATTTAGTGGTATTGGTAGTCAAGCTTGTATACCTAAATATGTGATAATTAATAATCATATTGTGTTTAAAGATAACTATAATCTAGTTGATATTTATTCAGAAGCTTTATGGCCTGAGAGATTCACGAGTGAGATTATGTTACAGAGACGTATAGAGTGTTCAAATATTAATGAATGGGATTCTCAATATATGTTAGCATCTAAACCTATTGATGGTAATGCACTAGATATAGATAAATTTATACCTTACTCAGAAGATATCAAAACACATAAAGCTAACTTTAATACTGAATGTCGTATTGGTAATAATCTTATTAGTAGTGTGATAGCTTGTTGGGATCCATCATCTGGTAAACAAGGGAGAGATATTAGTGCGTTATCTGTTGTATTTAAAGATGTACAAGGGAGGTTATATTGGCATGAATGTATTGCCATTAAAGGTGATATAGCTGAATCAGATGATAAAACAGGTAGGATTATTGGTGGGCAAGTTATGCAGGTAATTGATGTTATTGAGAAATATAACTTACCTCATGTATATATTGAAGTTAATGGTATTGGTGGACATGTACCTGCTATATTACGAGCTGCTTTAAAGACACGAGGTATATCTTGTTCTGTATTAGAGATTCATAATACAGGTAAAAAGAATGACAGAATCATGAACATACAGTCTTATCTATTAAGTAATAGTTTATATATACACACAAAGATACTTAATAACCCGAATATTATTAAACAGATTAATAACTTCAATCCGAATACAACTAAGAATAAAGATGATTATCTGGATTCTTTAGCATCTTGTATAATTAATACTCCTAGTACATTAGGGTTTATTGATATACACAAGACAACACAATTTAATAACAATTATAATATGTATCAAAAACCTGTCGTTGTGGATGGATGGTGATATGTATAAACAACAATATATAAGGAGACAAGTTAAATGACAGTTGAATTAGAAGTACCATCAAATACATTTATTGCTAGTGAGGATGATGAGTTTCTTATTGATTTTTATATTTATGATAAAAACAATATACAAGTTATATTAGATGGTGTAGTGGTTTCTAGTACGAGATATACTGTTACTGAGAACACTGAGGAGAATGATAACGGAAGCCGTGTTGTTTTTGATGAACCGATTAGTGGTGTATTAGTTATTAAACGAAACACACCTAAAGAGAGAACAACATCTTATTCAAATGTATTAAACAACATTATCCCTAGTACACTTAATAATGATTTTGATCGAGTTTGGCGAGTTATCCAAGAATTAGGTTATTCTGACACTGAGATTATTAACAAGCTAGATCAAGAGGTTATGAATCGTATTCAAGGAGATCTAGAGTTACGAGCTTATATTGATTCTGTTCTAAATAACAATGGGACTCAAATACTAGATACCAGTATTGATTTAAGTGGTGGGAATGATCGTACACAAAAGGATAAGAATATTGAGAATGTACATATTAGAGATTTTGGTGCGATTAGTGACGGACAATTCAGAACACTACAACACTGGATAAATATTGGACGATATGATAGTTTAAGTGATATTCAAGTAGATTATCCTTTTGTTGAGAGTTTAGATGAATCAGTTGATTATGTTGGTATACAAGCAGCTATTAACTATTTATACGATAATCGTATTGTTTCTGGTACTGTACATCTGGATGGGTGTTCATTAGTAAACCGTGAGATTATTATCAGACATCCATTAACGATAGACGGACATAATCGTTGTTCACCTCATGCTTGTGGTTGGAACTCTAATCGACCTTTAGGTACATCAATTGTTATGACTGGTGATGATGCTAGTATTTGTCGTACTGTGAAGACTCGTCGTAAATATCGTGGTAATCCAAGTGACCCTCAAGATGATCCTATTAATGCTGGTATTAATATACAATCTAATAGTGTTAGTCTTAAGAACTTTACGATTCAAAATGAGCAGGATCCAGTACTATTACGAGGTGATACAGGTTATATTGATGAGAAGATTGAACCTACAATAGTTGAAGGTGAGTATGTAGCTCCTAATTATTATGGAGCACCTAGAACAATAAGACGTTCATATTGGGGTGCTGATTGGGATGTTGGTGTGTTTATTGGTGCGAGATATCAAAAGAATCTAGAGAATGTTGGTATATATTGTTTTCGTAAGTATGGTCTATATCAATCTAGTGCTGATCAAGGTTTTATTGTAGGTGTGACTGGTCGTATTGGTTGTGCTCCATTAAAAGATTGGCGTGGGAATCCGTTAATACATCTCTTGAATCCATTCAAACCTGATAGTAATATTAGTACGATTGGTGCTGATGGTTTAAATATTAATAACTGTCATTTTTTTGGTAATCCTGTTGGTGTTGCGTTATATGGACCGTTACCGAAACAAGGGTTAAGTACATATGGTCGTGATCTTAAGAGACGTTTGTCTGTTACGTTTACTCGTTTACCAATTGATGGAGAAGAGTTAGAGTTAGGGTTTTATGAGGTGACTATTCTGGATGGGGTTGGTACGAGAGGGGAATATAGACCTGTTATTCTTAAGTTTGTTAATGAGCTATCTGTTAGTCCTGTTGATGGTAAGATTGAAGTGTTAATTAGAGGTACGATTGAGGAAACTGTTTCTGAATTGATTGATCAGTTAAATGATTTAGCTGCTGATACAACTGATGAGGAAACTGATATTGAGAGTGCTGGTCAGTTTGATGCAACATTGTTCTTTAAAGGTGAGGGTTTCGGATTAGATGTTAATAGCTTATATTTAAGTGCGAAATACTATACAACATCACCAACGATACGATTCCTCACTGGTACTACTATTAAACCTAATGCTTTTATTAGTTTATTGGATGGTGTTTTGGTTTCTGGTGAGTATAGACCAACTACAACTATTGATCCAGCACCGTATTGTTGGTTGACTGGTGATGAGACTGTTGATGAACTATCTTTATATGGTAGTGACAATGGATTACCTATTGGTTATGTTGAGGATAATCGAGGCTTGGTTGGTATGAGTGATCAATATATAAGTAACTCATTCTTATATTCTCTAAAGCATAGATCTTTTGATGTTAAGCAAATTGATACCCAGCGACGAGTACATCAAGATATTGCTGGAGCTTGTATTCATATTGATGGTATCGCTGGTAATGGTGCTCGTAAGATTCAGAAAATGAGTCTTAGTAATTGTCGTATTGATACTAAAGGGTGTTCTGTTGGTATTAGATTAGGTTATAGTAATCTTGTATCTATTATTAACTGTATTCCTGATGGTTATGGTACTGGTAATTTGATATATAAACCACTTAGCATTAACTATTATGGTTGGATTTCTCGTAATAGTAATAACGGTTCGATTTATGTACAAGGGTTATATCGTACACCTTTAGATACATTTAGTTTTAAAGGACGAGTTGTTGCGTTAGGTAGTGGTCGTGGTATTGGACGTATTATGTATCTAGATGGGCGTGTGGATGCGAGAGGTTTTATTGCTGATCTAAGTGATAGATTTGGTTCTAATCCATATTTAAGATTAACTAGTGGCGATCAAGGTAGCTCAACAATATCTTTATTACGACCAGATCGTACTGGAGCTACATTAGGTTACTATACTGAGAATGATAGCTTATTAGTGAATAATGCTAATGGTGGTGTGACAATTAATGCTAAAGCTGATAATACCATCACTCATAAATTTAATACTTTAAATACGATTGTTTATCACCCTGATTATGCTGAACCTCAGTATTTTTATGATCTTGGTACTAATCTCAAACCTTTTAATAAAGTATATGCTAAAGAGTTTATTGTTTCTGTTGGTGAGGGATTATTAGGTGATTTTTGGGATGCGTTAGATGACTGAAGTTAATTTATTGGATTCAATAAAAGCTTCTTTTGGGTGTATAGGTGAAGAGATAAAGAGACGTTCTGAATATGATGTCTTTGTTTCTTCACTGAAACATTTGGATAATCTGAATAATAAGAAGGTATATCTTAAACGAGGTATATATGATATATCAGATGTATTGGTATTAGAGAATACAAGTTTATATGGTGAGGGAATTATTAATGGGGATATTAAGTTAATAGGGGATTCATGTATATTGAGTGGTATAAGAGTTAATGGTGTTGTGTATGTATCGAGTAATTCTTGTATGATTGATATACCGTATTGTGATCAATGTATTATTAATGTTAATGTTTTTAGTACTGTTAATATACTTGAATGTGAATCAATCACTAATATATCAGATGTACTTATTACCTCAAATATTATCAAATCTAAAGCTATTAGTAATAATGGTATTTGGATGATTGATAAATTAATAACAGATATTGTGTATGTGGATGGAGGAGTTGTTTCGGCTTCTTTAGCATACATCAATAATGAATTTGAATATAACAAAAAGTTTAAGGAGAATAAATATGACAATTGAAGTAGAGATACCCTACAATGAATTCAGTGCTTTTAATGATAAAGAGTTTCAGTTGGATTTCTTTATTTATGATAAGGAAAACATTAGGATTACTTTGAATGGTAATGAGGTACCTAAATCGCTTTATTATGTACAAGTTAATACTCTAGAAAGTAATAATGGTGGGAAGGTTATCTTTTATTCAAGCATAACTGGTACTGTGGTTATTACTCGAGTGACTCCAAGGGCGCGTACATTAGGTTATAGTAATGCTCTTAATAATATTACCCCAAGTAATCTAAATTATGATTTTGAGCGTATATATCGTATTATTCAAGAAATTGATTATGCTATAGCTGAGAAGGATGTTGATGGTAATCCAATTAATTATTTATTAATATATAACAACGCAAAAGGAGGATTAACAACATGACAATAAATTATCTGCCTGAAACTATTAGTGAGATAGGTAAGGATATTAGAGGTATAAAACATAATATTAATACAACAATTCTAGATTTCTCAAATGGTGTACCTATTAATGATGGTACGCTACATAAATTAAGTGATTATTATGATGCATTAGAGGATGCTGAGAGTGCGTTTACTGGTGTTCCTATTGCGTATGCTGGAGTTAAGTTAGGAGGATGGGAGAATGTATCAGTTGCGTGGTGTGCTGCTTGGATGGCTTCTATTAGTGATGTGGATAATGTATATATACCGAATGGACGTTATATATTCAATGCTCCTTTAATATTAAGAAAAGAGGGTCAGAAATGGTATAGTGATGGTGAGAGTAGACAGATCTTTAAACATCATCATGTTAATACAGCATTTGAATTTATTGGTGATGCATCTAGTTTTAGAACTGTATTAACAAGACGTAACTATAGAGATAGTTCTGATGACTCACATGATGATCCATTAGTAGCTTGTATACAAATAGAGAATAATGGTATCAAGTTTAATGTACCTGTTGTTATTGAACATAATGTATCTTGGGCTAGTACTCATCCTAACAATATGATTGGTGGTGATCCTGTATGGGATGTTGGCGTATTTGTTGGTTGTAGGGTTGAAGTTGATTTAAGAGAGTGTGTTGTATTAGGACATCATAAGTTTGCGAATGTGTACATTGATGTTACGAGATCAGCTTTATTAAGTGAATTGAAGGGTTGGGATAATGTCTATAATCCTGCTTCTGTTCAATCTGGTGCTGATGGGTTATGTATGGATTATTGTTCTTTATCAGGTGGTAGGTGGAGATATGTGATCTTAGGTGCTAAGTTTAAGAGTGGTTATAGTTCTTATGGTTCTGATTATCTTAAGTACTTAACTATCACATTTAGTGGTAATCCAACTCAAGGGGATACATTAACTCTTGGTGAACAAGTATTTGTATTTGGTAATACTGCTGATTTTGGTGAGTACACTATAGCTATTGGTAATACATTAACTGAGACTTTAGATAATCTTATGATGGTGTTGTATGGTGCTTCTGAAGTACAAGATACATCAAAACCATTATTTAATTCAGCTGCTTATTTGTTAGATGGTAATGTGATTACTTGTGTTGATAATACTGAGAGTACATCTAACTTTAGTAACTTTACCGCTAATAAATCTAGTAGTGTTATAACTCTTAGTGGTAATACAGTGACTATAACCACTACTGATCCAGCACCTTATTATGATGATGTATATGGCTTGGTTACTGATAATAGAGGCGGTTATGGTGCTAGTGATGTTACTGGTTATCGTATGTTCACAACTGAATCTGAGTATTTAACTGGTAGACGTGTATGGGAAGATATTAGAACTGATAAGAATCATACATTAGAGGGTATTAGTGCAGGAGCTATGTGGATTGATTCACCAGCAGCTAACAGTTATAAGAGAATATGGGGTCAACGTTATATATCTTGTCGTTTTGCTTCTTATGATCCCTTTATTGTACGTTTAGGTAAGTGCGCTAGGATTACGTTTATTGACTGTCATACAGAACCAGCAGAACGAGTTATTAAGAAATTAGATGGTACTACAACTACAGATAGATATGGTTCATATACAAGTACTAAAGAGTCATTAGCTATCAATATTGAGGGAGCAAATGCTAGTCCATCTAGTGCTTACTTTAATATTTATGGTCGAGGTTCTAATGTGTTCAGACCTTTATCTGGTATTAATAGATTAGGTGGTAGTTTGAATATTAAAGGCTCTATTACGTCTGGCACTGGTTCAATATATGAAGATCCTGCTACATTGAAGCTTAATGGTGGACAATATCAAGATATATATTTTGGTGATAGTTCTCAAGCTAAGAAAGGACGTATTAACTATAGTGGTGTTGTTATGGGATTCAGAACTGGTGGTAGTACTGGTGTTAATGCATATCAAACAATGAGATTAGAGTATTTACCAGCGTTTAATCAATCTTTATGGGATACGCCTTATAATCTTAAGGTTGAATCTAGTACTGGATCAACAACTATAGATTCTGTTACGGAAACTAATCTTGTATCTGATGTTAGTGTTAAGACTAAGATTGGTGCTGCTACTATTACTGAGGCACAAGCTACATATTTTAGGATCAATCAACCAATAAGACCTGATACTAGTAATAGCACTGTTGCTACAGTTGGTACTAGTGGTTCTAGATTTGGTAAAGGATGGATTAATGATTTAAGAATGATACCGCCTAGTTCTGTTACTTTAACTGGTAATGGTGAGTTGGCGTTCGAGGCGGTTTCAGATACTCAGGTAAGATTGAAGTTAAGAGGTTCTGACGGGATTACCAGATCAGTAACTCTCACATTAGCGTAAGGAGGTAAACAAAATGACTGGGGGAGAATATTTCTTAGCCATACTACTATTCATTATAGGTATATTGATAGCAATTGGTAAGATTCTAGTATCAGAACAACCATATACATACAAGGCAATTATAGGGAAGGCAATTTTGAACGGGATGACTAGTTTAATGGCAGGGATGTTACTATTAACATTCACTAGTGCTAGCCCATTAGTTATCTTAGGGTTCGGTGCGTTCTTAGGTTCACTCGGAACTGAAACTACCATTAAGATTTTAAAAGATAAATTAGGATTAAAAGGAGACAAATAATATGGCAACAACTAAATACATTCAAACAATAACAAGTATGAAACCAATTGATATGAGTACATCTGGTGACCCTTATGTTTTAGAGGGATCAGGTAATACGTTTACCATTCAGACTTATGGGGCTGGCAATGTCGTTGTATACGGTTCTTTATTCCCAATAGCATCTGATATTTGGACAACTGTAGTGACTCTAATTAGTACAGCTTCTGTAGCTGATTCTGCTGTATTCAGTGGTAATTGGAGTAATATTAAAGTTGTAGCTGATGATGGTGTTCAGTTCCGTATACTTAAGAATAATTAAGGGGGTGATGTTGTGAGTATATTAAATTATAAGGCGATAGTGGGCGGACCTAAAGGTGATCAAGGACCTCAAGGTATACAGGGTAATCCTGCTCCAACACCGCTTAAGGTTGTCGGAACTTCTAATATAGCATTTACTAATACATCAACTACAGAGACAAATACATTGAATATTCCTGCTAATTATTTAACTGTTGGTAGCAATTATGAACTAAGGTTAACTGGCTCAGTAGTTAAAACATCAATAGTTAACAGTAATCTTGTTATCAATTTAAAGCTTAATAGTACGAATATTCTTGTATTAACTATGGCTCTAGGTACAGCTACCTTTACTGGTAATGGCCGTGGATTTGAGGTACAAGGTACGTTTACTGTACGAGCGGGTGGTGTTAGTGGTTCTTTATTTAGTGAGTTATCAGGTGTTGTTAGTACTAATAAACCTGTTACTAGTAATATAACAAATACAACTACAGTTAATACTACAATAGCTAATACAGTAACAATAAGAGCTAACAGTTCAAATGCTAATACAACAGGTACAATACGAGCATATACGATTAAGGAGGTGTTCTAATGTTTGAGCGAGAAATACGAGTTGTTAATTATTACGATTCAGATGGTAATATTTGTGGTAGTGAGATTCAAGTTAGATCGAGGTTGGTCTCAATTATTTTAGGTTTATTCAGCTTTGGTGATTGGTCTGATTGGACTCTATTACCTATTACTGATATAACAGTTTAAGAAAGGAGGTTGAGCTATGAATCAAATAGAACATATATCTGATAATGTATTGTGTTTTGATACAACATATATAGGTGATCGTACAGTAATGTATCGAGTAATATATAGAGATGGTTCAGAATATACATATACAAGGAAGATACATATATTAGAGTATGTTCTGTTTGATTTAGATACTTTAGTCAGCTATTATCATATTCTTGGGTGTATGAATTATGGTAATATTTATTAATTATAAGAGGAGGATGGTATGTTTGTTTTAGGCAAGAAATCTCTTGATACTTTAGTAGGAGTTGATCAAAAACTAGTATTAGTTGTTAAGAGAGCGATACAGTTAACTCAGGTTGATTTTCGAGTTAATGAGGGTGTGAGAACAATAGCAAGACAAAAACAATTATTAAAGGAAGGGAAGACTCAAACTCTCAAGAGTAAACATATAGAGGGTAAAGCTGTTGATCTAGTTGCTTTAGTTGATAATAAAGTTAATTGGGATGCGAGCTACTATATACAAATAGCTGAAGCTGTGAGATTAGCAGCTATAGAGTTAAATATACCTGTACGTTGGGGTGGGTGTTGGTTAGGGGATATTAGGAATTATAGTAGTTCTCAAGTAGCTATTGATTCATATAAGAAGGTAAGAAAACAACAAGGTAAGTCAGTGTTTCTTGATCTTGTACATTTCGAGTTAGTGTGATGAGAAAGCCTAAAACAATTAAGTTTAAGAAGCTTAAGAAACCTAAATTTAGAGGATGTACTTTAGATCAATTCAAGAGACATTGTCTTAAGAATAATGGTATTGGTTATATGTATATTATTAGGTGTGATGGGTATGGAGAGAGCTTCATTAAAGTGGGGATTACTAGTAATATTGAGAATAGATTTAAGTCAATACCTTATTCGTGTACAGTGTTGAAGCTAGTGAGTGGATCAGCTACTAGTATTTATGTACGAGAACAACAGATACACAAGATGTTAAAGGATTCAAGGTACATACCAAATAAGAGTTTTGGAGGTAAATATGAGTGTTATCCTTTATCATCTTGTGCTTTATTAGGAGTATCAGAACGGAATCAATTCTGATACATAAGTATTTAGTTTCTGATCTATTAGCTAGCAAGCACCCAATGGTGCTCACTACCTAATATCTCTAATATCATTCTTATTAGTACATCTTACCCACTAATAGCTGATCAATCCTAAAGGATCGCTCACCTCTTAGTTCACTTGTATTCTTATTAACACGTACTTAATCTCAATTGTTTCTTAACCTAATAGACTATCGTATACGTATTGTTGTTCTAGCTAAAGCTAGCCCACCAACACATATACCCGTCTAGTACTTATTTCTTCTCTAATAGTACTTAATAAGAACAATTGTTTCTTAGTTATATAACGACTATCGTATCCAATTGTATCTAGCTAAAGCTAGCTCCAATCAGATACCCGTCTCACCAGTACTTTCTCATCAGATATGTATAGCTCGTAACAAGATGCTAAGGCATCTTATTCCGATCTAGTACATAAATATTGATTATTTCTCAAATCTTAATCATACTTAACACCCTTTTTGTACATAAGAAAAAGAGAATAATATTATGTATGTGGATGGGTATATATGAGATCAGACTTTAGTCTGAGGTCAGATGTACACAATACAAGTTAGATAGAGAAGAAAGTACTGGTAAGGAAGATAGATTAAGAAACCGTTAGTGTTTCTTGAGCTAGCTTACTAAGAAATTAACTAATAAAGGTACAAGTGAGAGAAGGCGAGGACGATCCTTTAGGATTGTTCTTGTCTTATCGGTAAGAATGGTATTAGAGATAGATGGTGGGTGGGACCGTCAGGGTCTCACACATCAGCTAGATCAGAAACTAACTATTAACAATCTAACATATAAGTGTGAGTTACGTGCGTGAGATACACGAGATGTGTCTTATCAATAATTATTCTTAAACAAGAACAAGGTTAGTAAATATTTTCTCTTTTTT
>RXKB01000003.1:32403-32497 GCA_003963225.1 Candidatus Babelota bacterium | reverse complement strand
AATAGGTGTATTCATGCGATTGAATTATTGTCGAGATAGCAAATGATATTTCTGCTGACATGTAAATTGAAATCATTGTTATAGCATAATGTGA
>RXKB01000003.1:0-32329 GCA_003963225.1 Candidatus Babelota bacterium | reverse complement strand
AATCAAATATATTCATTTTTAAATCGTTTATAATATTTTTTTCAACTTTGTTCGTGCCGCTCGCGCGCCTTCCTGGCCGCGCTTAACAGCGTGGCAACGATTACAAAGCGATTGCAAATTGGCGGTATCCAATGCCTCGCCGCCCTCGTGTAGAGGGGTTACGTGGTCAACCATGTCGGCCGGAAAGCCGCAACGCCTGCAAATCGGCTCTACATGCAAGTGCATTCGTCTCAGGTTCTTCCATGTTTTCGTTCGATAGAATCCGTCCGCCGTCCCGGCGCGTTGCTCGGTGATCGCTCGCGCTTTGTTCTCTGCAAAGCGTCGCGCTATTTGCGGCCGCTCGTGGTTTCGGCAACGTGTAGCGCCGGGCTGAGCTCGCGCCGTGCATCCACGAACCCGACATCCGGGTTGAAGCTTTACCGACATCGCTCTCCTCGCAATTGTTGGAGGTGCTCTAAAAAATCAACTTCCTCTATGATTTGAATTCTTGATATCCATTCGCCGACTCGCTTTCCTTTTTTGGTCCGCTTGCTCCAATGAACCAACCAAATGAATCGATGCGGAACCCGTATCCATTTCCTCGCGACGGCGCTATTCAATATTTTTCGCAATCGCTTAGTTCTATCACTACTCCCGCAAGCCTGTACCAATACTGACGGACCATCGGGCATGAATGCTAGAAGGTCCGCGAATCCCCAAAGATCTTTTGATAGCTGTAACGTGGCGTTATAGCTCTGTGTGAGTTCAACCTCCCAACCGCTTTTGCGCATGAGCTTTTCGGTCATCGCGTTGAAGTTGACGGGCTTCGCTTTAGTTGCGGCGGCTAAACTCCATTCGTTCATACACTAATAATCGATCCATTCTACCGGGAATGGCTCACCATTAATCTTGATATCTATAGGCTTTCCGGTGCGCTGACGTTCTGTGGCGTAGCGTTTAACTATGACGTGGCAGTATTTAGGCTCTAGCTCGAGTCCGTAGCAGGCGCGACCCATCTGTTCACATGCGATCAATGTGGTGCCGCTGCCAAGATACGGATCGCCGATAGTTTTAGCGCCGTCGCCGTATTCTTTTAGTAATAAGCAAAATAACGCCACCGGCTTTTGCGTAGGATGAAACCGCTCTGCCTCTTTGCCGATTAGGCCATTGTATTGGTGCGTGATTTTCTTCACTGATTTTCTGTCGATGTTAGTCCAGGCTAGCTCGCCGTCGCCAAACGTCGGCATTGTTTGAAGTTTATCCCAAAAAATCCAGTGCGTGCTCGCTGGTAGTATGTCGGCAAAAAAATTGCCGCCGAAAATAATAGCCGATTTTCCGCTAGCTATAATTTTGTCTAGCGTGCTTTTTTCTGGTCGGACGGAATCCCAATCATCATCATATTCTCTGCGCTTAATTGGTTTACCAAACCCACCAAACCCACCAAACCCACCAAACCCACTATCGCGGCTGACTCCATACGGTGGATCGGTCAACACTAGATCGACCTCCAAAAGCTCGGCCTCTGCGCTATCCCCGCACATCAACCGATGCGCTCCAAGCTCTATGATATCGCCTAGCTTAATGAGTGTTTTTTTGGGTGGTTCTGGCGCTTCGTCATCTACGACTTCAATCTGTGATTTTATGAGCTTTGAATTATCTTGAATAAGCTCGTCTAAATCGCCAAGCCCAAATTGAGCAAAATCAAAGTTGCTCGCCGATAACTCTGCAAGTTCAGTTTCTAAATTCCCGAAATCCCATGTTGAATCATTCTGGATTTTATTATCTAGAATCCTGTACGCTTTTTTCTGATCTTCGCTGAGACCGAGAAGCTCGACGCACGGAATAAGCTCTAGGCCCAAAAGTTTCGCCGCTTCTAGTCGCCCGTGACCTACCAGAACCACACTAGATTCATCCACTACCACGGGTTGATTGAATCCGAACAAGCCGATTGAATCCGCAATTTTTTGAATTTGCTCTGGTGTGTGAATCCTGTTGTTTTTTTTGTACGGGAATATTTCTGCCGGGGTTCTATTAATGATCTTCATTTTTTATCCCACAAATCCGGTCGTATCGATTCCCGTGGAACTCCGGTGATGTTTTCAATCTGGACCGCCCGCTCCGCCGGGCAATTGGTATGGAGCCATTTCATAACGCTTGGTTGCGTCACTCCACAAAGCCGGGCGAGCTGGCGAGTGGAGCCGGTTTTTTCGACCGCTTCGGCTACGCCGTGGTTTTGTTTTTTCCTCATATCCAATTCCTAACAGTAATCGAAACACCGTGCAATTGCTCAAAGTAATCGCGATTTGAATCGGGCTGCGTCCGGCGGATCGAGGCGCTCCGTGGTAACTTTTGACGGCTCGAATTAGTGCGTCAAAAGTTAAAAAACGTGCGGTGGAGTGTGGCGCTGTGGTTTTTCAATGAGTAACACGCCGATTCGTGAATGAGTTCGCTGGCTTAACTCACTTTGTGACGCATGTTTCTGATAAAACTGAAAAACCCTTATTGTTCTATAGAATCATTTTGAAAAATAAATTTTATAAAATTTTAAATCCATATATTCCTCTAAAAAAAGAGTAACAAGTGTAACATATATAAAAAAAGTAGTATAAATATACGAATTTATTGGCTTTTATCGTGTTGCGGTTCCTCCCTGCGGATGCGTCGCGTGGCGCTTCATTAAGCGTCGCAAGCGATTTCGAAAAATTTTTAACCGAAATATTTTTTTCCAAAACTCAACTTTCAATTTTTATCGGTATATGAAGCAAATGTTTTTTGCAAAAAACAAATATTCATTATTTGCGCTTTGCAAACTTTGGGTTATCGTTCTCGCTCTGAGCAATCCCGCCGATTCAGTAGGAAATTTTAAAATGGAATCATCCGGTTTTTCTGCGCTCTGCGCTTCACTTGGTGCAAAACAGGTTTCCGGGGAATGGCGCTGTAAATGCCCGGCGCACGATGATAACGACCCGTCTTTGTGGCTTCGCCAAGCTTCGGACGGTAAAATCTTACTCCATTGCTTTGCCGGGTGCTCACAGGATTCAGTAATCGGCGCGCTCCGCGATCAAGGTCTTTGGGCTCAAACGCTGACTGCGGTTCAGCGCAAAACGCCCGATGGGATCCCGTTTTTTTGGCCGCCGTCCGCGGTTCTGCGCAAAAAAGGGGTTACACCATCGGCCGAGAATCAAAAAGCTTATTCGACGCACTACACCTATCGCAATTTGAATAACGAAATCGTCGGTCACGTAGCCCGGTACGAGGGACACGGCAAAAAAGACACAATTCCGTTTTTTCAGCGCTGGGAACAGACCGGCGCGTGGCGCTCCGGGTTAGGGCAAAAAAACGGCCGACCGCTTTTTAACGCCGAAAAGCTTCTCGCCCCGCGTGGCGTTGATTTCGTGGTGGTAATCGTCGAAGGGGAAAAATGCGCCCAAGCGATAACCGATTTATCTCGCGGGGTTCTAGGGCTTACGTGGTGCGGCGGTTCCTCGGCTTATGGAAAAGCTGCGTGGAGCTCAATTTTGCATTTTCTTGAAGGGGTTCCGGTTTTAATCTGGCCGGACAACGATGCGCCCGGGCGTAAGGCTGCAAATGGGATCGCCTCCATCCTTATGGGGTTAAATCCCCGGCTAACGCTCTCCACGGTCGATTTATCCCAATTCGGCGATATCCCTAACGGTTGGGACTGTGCCGACTGGCTAGAGGCAGGAGCGGTTCCAGAGGCGGTTCGCTCGCTTGCGCTTCTCCCGGTGGTTTCCGCTGAGTCGTCTGAAGTACTAGCTTCTGAGCCGGAAGCGGTTGAGCTGACACCGTCCTCTCCCGTGGCTCGCCCGCCGTTAACTGATGTCGGAAACGCGATTCGGTTCGTAGCCAGCGCTGGCCCGCTTTCAAAGTTCGTTCCGGGCGTGGGGTGGCATTTTTTTAACGGTCAAATCTGGGAAGTCGACCCGTGCGAGGACGCTCTCGGGGTAGCGGCTCGCGTGGCCGGTCAAATTGAGCAGGAAGCCGCGGGTCTGGACGAGGACGCGGCCGAAGCGGTCCTAAAATGGGCTCGGCAATCCCAAAGCGTAACGAAACTTGATGCGATGCTACGAATGGCGAAATCTCACCGGGAAATCATTCTCGGGGTTGATGCGCTTGACCCGGATCGCGAAATCGTTAGCGCTAGAAACGGGGTTGTAAACCTTGCTACGGGGGAAATTAGACCTGGAACGCCTGAGGATCTTTGCTCCAAGCTCCTCGATTTTGAATATTCCCCGAGTGCTGAATGTCCGTTATGGGAAAATTTCATTTGCTCAATAATGCTCGAAAAGCCCGACATGATTAATTTTATTCAGCGCGCTGTGGGGTACTCGCTTTCGGGCGATTGCTCGGAACAAAAAATGTTTTTCTGCTACGGACCTTCGGGCTCAAACGGGAAATCTGTATTCCTTGAAGTTCTTTATGAACTCGCGGGGGGTTACGCAACGCAAACTCCGATCGATTTGATTTTACTGAAGGCAAACGGCGACGAATCCGCCTCTAACACGATTGCCCGGCTTCGCGGAGCGCGCCTAGTGAACGGCAATGAGGTTCCGAAAGGCGCTCGACTAAATGAATCCCGCATCAAAGAACTGACCGGAGAAGACACGATCGCGGCGCGCTTCTTATTCAAAGAATTTTTTGAATTCCGCCCGCAATGTAAGTTTTGGATTCGCTCTAATTATCGGCCCGAGATTCGTTCTCAAGATAACGGAATCTGGAGGCGCATGATTACGATTCCTTTCGACCTCACGGTGGAGGAAGCGCACAAAGACAAGCGACTAAAGGATAAATTGCTGAAAGAGCTTCCCGGGATTTTTAATTGGGCAATGCGGGGGTATCAACTTTGGAAGGAATCGGGGTTACAGGTTCCGGCTCCGTCTCTCGCGGCGACGGCTGAATATAAAGAAGATATGGACATTCTTGGGGCGTGGCTTGCTCAACGCTGTACGCTTGAACCGGATTCGAAGGTCTCCGCTTCCGCTCTGTACGAATCTTATAAAGATTGGTGCAAAACTTCCGGGGAAAATCCGGTTACGATGCGGAAACTAATGCTCGCGATTAAGGATCGCGGAATCAAGCGAATCCATTGTCGAGACGCGCGCTATTACGAAGGAATCAAGCTTCGAACCGACATCAATAGCGGCGAAGTTTCCTCTGACTTATTGCAAGATGGATTTCCTGACGATGGATTTAATTTTTAAAAAATATGTGTTTTTAATTGTGAAAACCTATGGTATTCGGTAAAGGCGCTGTAGGAGGCGAAGCAATATGACGATGGAACTTTTCCCATTTCAAAAAGACGCGATAAATCAAGTTTGCACGAAGTTCAACGGACGCGCCTTGGTTGCGCTCGACATGGGGTTGGGAAAAACCCCGGTCGCGATCGGCTCCGCTCTGTGGCTGAACTGCAAGTGCACCGTCGTTGTGTGCCCGGCCTCGCTCCGGTTGAATTGGGAAAGAGAGATCGCCGCGTGGTCACAAGCTCTATACCCGATGAGCTGTAAACTAAATCAAATAAAAACTACCGTTGTTCTGAGCGGCAAAACTAAAATCGAGCGCACTACATTTATCGTGATTTCTTATGAGCAAGCGACGACCCGAGTTCTAGAACTCGCGGCGCTAAAGCCTGACATGATGGTGGTGGACGAATCGCATTATTGCCTTGAAGAAAACACGCAAATTTCGACACCTAACGGACTAGTTAAGATAAAAGATCTAAATCCTGGTGATTCGGTGTTTTCAATTTCAGATAATGGGGTTAGTCTTGGTCGCGTTATATCAAAAATTGAGGGCGACAATGAAGAACCAAAAAGAGTTATCAAGCTCAGTAACGGTAAAACAATTAATGGGCTCGACTGGCATCTCGTTAGAACCCCTAGCGGATGGAAATCTATCGGAGAACTTCAAGTTTCCGATGCGGTGTCCGTTGTGCGGGAAGACTTGGGACGCGAAATACAAATCATGGACGAGTCGGAAGTTTTGCAGCAATCGATGCGCAAAATTGAACCACTGTCACAACGGGGGTTGGATCGAAGTGATGAAAAAACGAAACCCAATGAGGAAAGAATCTACGCGACTGAAAGTGAGTGCAACATTAAAAAAGATAGGGCACAAGCCTATTGTGCAAGGCGGGAATGGGAAGCCGATGCCAGTTGCGCAAGTTCGATTAAAAAAATTAGCGCGAATTGTATTTCCTGGATCAAAGATTCAATTCGAATTTGGTGTTGCAACAAATGGTCGAGAGAATGGCTATCCGACGTGTTACAAAATCGATGTTGCGATTCCTTCGTTGAAAATTGCACTAGAAGCCGACGGAGCGAGTCACAACACGAAGCTGGGGAAACAACGAGATTCGAAGAAAGAACTGAAATTGAAATCGCTCGGGTGGAAAGTATTTCGATTCTCGAATCAGGAGATTCTTCAAAATCCAATGCGCGTTATTTCGACCTTAAGCTCGATAGATATCACAACTATATAGCGAATGGGGTGATCGTTCATAACTGCAAAAACAGAAACGCCCGTAGGACTAAAGCAGTCGTGGCGTTGTGTCGGCTCTCTCGGTACTGCTTGCTACTTTCCGGAACGCCGATGTTGAATCGGCCGATTGAATTGTGGTGTCAACTTGAAGCGCTGAATTTTTCGTTGGGGAATTATTGGGCGTACGCAAAAAAATACTGCGCCGCGTTTCGCGGAAAATTCGGCTGGGATGTAACCGGCTCAAGTAATTTAGGCGACTTAAATCAAAAGCTTTTAGCGAACGTCATGGTACGCAAGCGCAAGTCTGATGTCTTAACAGAATTACCGGACAAGCGGCGAGTTCGTATCTCGGTCGGTGGATTAGGGAGATCTCCGCACGGAACGGCCCTGAGAACTTTATGCGAAAAAGCGTTAAAGAAATGCGGCTCCGTCCCTTCAGCTTTAGAATGGTTACGGTCAAGAAAAAATGAAATTTCCGAATGCGTTTTTTCCGCCTACTCTGAACTCGCAACGCTTAAGGCTGAAACGGCTTGCGAAATAGCGCTTCAATTACTTGAGTCGGGGAATCCGCTAGTAATATTTGCGCACCACAAAACGATGATCCAAGCGCTATGCAAATCGGTCGGCGAAAAATATCCGTTTGGTTCAATTACTGGCGATACTCCGCTCGAAACTCGACAACGGTGCGTCGATGATTTTCAGAGTGGAAAAATTAAATGTTGTATTTTGAGCATAACCGCCGCGTCGACCGGTCTTACTTTGACTGCGGCTAGTGACATGCTGATAGCGGAACTTCCGTTTGCTCCTGGTGTAGCTCTGCAAGCTGAAGATCGAATTCATCGAATCGGACAAAAAGAATCGGTTTTGATTCGGTATCTTTGCGCCGACAATACGTTAGATGACGGGCTTTGGGGAATAATCAATTCAAAAAACCGAATTGCGAATCATGCGCTCGACGGGATACGAGAAACCGAATTCGACAACGCTCAAGAACATGCGCTCGGGTCGTACTGGATTACGGTTGAAGCGATTTTAACCGAGATTGCTACAAAGCAAATGCCGCTTCCCATTATAGCTAACGCTTCCGATAATAAGTTTCCGCTGAATAACAAGTGGCAAGAAGATATCGTTAGACCGATGTTAAGAAATTTAGTCCCGCAAAAATTTTAAAAGGAAAAAAAATGACACTAGTACCGGATGCAAAATTGCTTTTAACTCAACGAATAAACGGAGCGATGCAGGATGTTGCTTACGTGCAACGCGAGCACAAAATCGTTCCCGGCGCGGGGTTTCGCCCGATATCGGCTCAAGCTGTAAAGGCGAAGGTTCGGCCGATTTTGATTAAATGGGGAATCGTGATCGCTCCGTCTGAGTGCCTTAAATCTGAAACGATCCAATGGACGAGCGATAAAGGAAAGCCGATGTTTTTTACAACGGTTGTTCAAGGGTATCGAATTGCAAGCGCTGACAATCCGGCCGATTCGTTTACGTGCTCAATTTGCGCGTGTGGCGCTGACCAATCAGACAAAGGAGCAAACAAAGCGTTAACGATGACCGAAAAGCAATTATTTATAAATCTTTTTCACATTGAAGTTGGAGACGATGCGGAAAGCTCTCTTGATTACGACGCTCCAACCAATGAGGAAGTCGCTACCATTAGTGACGCGCAACTGGTCGAGCTCAAGCAATATGCGGATACCTTAAAGCTGTCTCCGAAAATCATTGCGACGGCCGCGGGGGTAAACGAGATGAATGAAATTTCGTTAGCAAAATTCCCCGAAATAAAAGAGCGGCTTTTAAAACGCATCGCACAAACAACTCCGGTACATAGTGGGGTGACCGCATGAGTCTCACAATGAACGAATTTTTAGATAAACTTCCGTCTGGGCTCAGTCATGAAAAGTTAGTTGAAACATTTCTGCTAACGATAATCGACGAATTAAAAATGTTGAACGCTAAAAGCGCGCGGCTTGATGATGTTCTCACTGGACTTTTAGGCGAATACAACCGCGACGGCGTGATGTATCTCCGCGTTGCGGAAATGTTTGAATCCGAATCTGCCGATTTGCACGGGCGTGGACATGAATAAAATCTATACTGAAATTACCGTCGATCAAGGCTCCCCGGAATGGCATCGTGCGCGCTGTGGCTGTTTAACCGCTTCGCGCGCCGGGGTTCTGATGGACGGCTCGACTCGGGCAAAAAACAAGTTATTAGACGAGTTAGAAGTAGAGGATTTACGTGGTCCGCGACCGGAACAAAATTCGTTTATTCCAGCCTTGGAGTGGGGGAAAAAACATGAGGAGCAAGCGCGATCATTATATAATCTTAACTTTCCTAGAATGGATTCTTGTGGGTTTTTTATTTCTAACCGTTATCGCTTTATTGGTGGGAGTCCTGACGGCGTGTGTCGTGTTGCCGATTCTAGCGATATTATGGGTGGCCTAGAAATCAAATGTCCATATAACCCGGCTGTACATGAGTCGCATCGAATGGGAACGATTGCTCCGGCTTATTTTTGGCAAATTCAATTCAATATGTGGCTTTTGGAAACCGCCTATTGGGATTTTATGAGCTTCGATCCACGGAGAACCGGCGATGGTCAAGTTCATTTCAGAAGGTTCGAGCGTGACCAGTCGATCATGAATCGGATCGAAGCGGAAGTTAATAACTGGCAGCACCATCGAAGCGCGGGAACTCGGTACAAAGACGCGGCGACTCCACTTGAGTTAATGGCAGCGGGAGTGTTGCCGAAATTTTTTTAAAAGGAAAACAAAAATGGAAAACTTACCAATAGAATCAACTTTAGTTTCACAGATTCAAAGCTCGGTTCCGCAATTGTGCGAAACCGCGAATACGTGCGCGGTCTGGGACCATGATTCTTATAATCAAGCGGCGGACCTTGCGAAGTTTATTTCTGAAGCGCTGAAAACGGTGGAGTCGGAGCGCAAGCGAATTACTCAACCGCAAAACGAAGCGTTAAAAGCTACGAACGCGATGTTTAAAAAGTTAGCTGACCCGTTGGACTCTGCCTTATCGGTAATTAAGGGGAAAATCCTCAAATACAAGATGGACGAGGACCGGCGCGCTCGTGAAGAACTTGAACGCCAAAAAGAGGAGCAACGCGCCAAGATTGCCGCGGCCGCGTTGGCTGGTCAACCGGCCATCATCGAAGCGGTCGAGAACCTTGCGGCCATTGCTCCGGTTCCGACTACGGCCGCCCGGGGTGGGTTCGGTTCAGTTAGTACGATGAAGCGGTGGACGTTTGAGGTAGTAGATATTTCTAAGGTGCCGGGTGAGTTGATGGTTCTTGATTCGGTAAAAGTTAATGCGTGGATTAAATCTGGAATTAAAGAAATTCCAGGTCTTAAAATTTTCCAAGTAGAAACGGCGGTGGTGCGATGAAATTGCAAGAACTAGCGGATACTCTTTCCCCTCGTTTGCTTAGGAAAATATCGTGCGAGGACTTAAAGGAGCTGATCGACATTATTAATCCAGCAATCGAATCCCGCGAGCGCAAGGCGTTAGCATACGGAGCGTTTGCGCCTCACCGATCATTTGAAGAGTACCGTGAATCGCCGGAGTATTTATCAGAGGAGATTGCAAAAGATGAGTGAGAAGCGGCCCTCCAAACCATACAGGTTCGTAGAAATGCAGATGCCGAACGGGGAATGGCGAAACGTAGCGCGAGAAGTTCCTAAAGGCTATGCGGACGGGTTCGTATTTCGCCACGTATTAGATTATCCAAGCAAACCGATTAGAATTATTAAGTATGACGGCTCAATAGAATTTGAACATAAAGGAAACGGGACGCCGAGGGTAAACTAATTATGAGTGAGAAGATGAGCGCGGAGGATACTGATTATAGCCTGACTCCGTTTTTAGAAGCAGAGCAGACAAAGCAAAACACGCTACGAGCCTGGAAGGCAGGCGACTCCAACGGCTACTCACGCGGCAAAGCGGAGGAGAAAGAAAAAATCTGGAAGTTAGTTTGCCAATATTTAGCAGATTCTAGTTGGATGACAGAAATTGATCAGAAAAACTTTCATAAGATGATTTTTGAGGGTGTTAATCCAAATCAGGAATTTGCTTGCGGAGATTGCGGTTGTTCTAATTGTATGAAAGCTCACGAAGTGAGGTCAAAAAATGAATAGTGAAAAACCGGACGGGTGGGTGGCGTACAAAGAGGGGCTGAGAATAGCGTTTGCAAATTACCCGGAAGAAACTACCGAGCTGATGACCTGCATGACGTTCGATTCAAGCTGGCGTGACTACGAAAGTTTCAAAGCGGCTCTTGATAAAGAGATTGCTCGAATGTTTTCGGATGGCTGGCGAATCCGCCCCGTGAAACTAGTGTTTTTGGATACTGAAGATGGGAAATAAGCTTTGTAATAAATGTGGCAAAACCAAATTTCGGGCCGAGTTTAACCGTAATAAAAGCCGCAAAGATGGGCTCCAGGATTACTGCAAGCTCTGCCAGGCAGAAGGTAACAAGAAATATGTTCTGGCTAATCCCGACAAGAGAAAGCGCACAATTAAAAATTATTGCAAAGCGGCAGGCTCTAAATTTTATCTAAAATCAAAAGAATTGAGATCGGTAAAAATAAAAGCTTTAGCTGCCTTACAAGTGGCGATGCGCCAAGGGATTATCTCTCGATTGCCCTGCAAAATATGCGGATCGCTAAAAACAGAGGGGCATCATCACAGTTATCTAGCTCGTGATTTTCTAAACGTAACCTTTCTTTGCGGCCAGCATCACAAGGCCTGGCATAGAGCATTTTTACCAACATTAGATGAGGATCAATCAACATGAACCCAAAAACAGAGAAGGAAATAGCCAAGTTTATCGAGCTGGCCAAAGCAACGGAAAGCACCGCCGACGATGGCGTATGGTGCGATTCCGTAATGGTGAAGCGCGACGACGTTGAAATCCTGCTGATGACGCGAGGTGCAACGCTAAAGATTAGCTTGCGATCGATCATTAAGAAGCGTGGACCTAAGCGCAAGAAAAAGGCGGTGCGGAAATGATAAGCATTAATGAGCTTTTACAATGGATCGTCATTTTGTTTTTAGCGGCTGGGGTGAACCATTTTAGGAAAGCCGCTAAGGACTCAATAGATGCGTGTGCTGAATTACTAAAGGAGCTCGAAAAATCGTGAGTGACGAAACGTTGGAATCATTGGCCGAGGAAATAGGAGCGCTTTCAATAGCGGAGAAATTCGAATTAGTTTCTCAACTCATTAAAGCGAAACAATTTAAACTGGCTTATCGGATCGCGACTTTGGCGATGCTTGAATATCCAAAAGAATATAGAAGTTAATTTTAACATTAAGAAAGGAATAATATGTACGGTTCATTTAGTGGTAACTTAGGTCGAGACGCGGAAATCGTGACGACAAAATCGGGTTCGCAGATGCTAAAATTTAGCGTAGCGGATGAGGTTTATGCGAACGGGAAAAAAGAAACGCAATGGATCAACTGCGTGGATTTTCGAAAATCGTCTGTGGAAAAGTTAGTGCAATATTTGAAGAAGGGAACCACGGTTATGGTAAGCGGGGAAGTCTCGCTAAATAGCTACGAAGCAAAAGACGGGACGACGAAAACGTCTCTTCAATGTTCCGTGACTGGAATCAGATTACTCGGTGGAAATAAATCCGCCGAAGCGAGTGCGCCGAAAACTTCGAGTGCGGTTCCGGCTTTTGATAGCGATGATGCCCCGTTCTGATGTGTTGCGATGGATCGGAGAATAAAAAAAATACTTTCCGATCCGTCGCTCCCGGCTCCGTATTCAATACGCCGATTCACTTGTCCGATTTGTTTTTCTAGTTTCGAATCAGTTTATTATTCCGCCTCCGCGATGGACATTGTTAATTGTCCGGGATGCGTTGAAGTTTTTTATTTTTCGCATCGCTCGCTCCGGCTTTTCAATTGGTCAAAATCGGAATCTTTTCCTGAATCCTGTTTTGTGGACATAAAACACGAATTTATTTTACCAGATGCGTTATAGCGGCTGTGGGGCTATTTTAACTGTTTGCACGGGCGATAACCTGTGGTAATCTAATTAAGTCGAAGGGATAAACCCTGAGACGTTGCTGTAGGAGGCAAATGATTATGAAAATTATTTCAGTAAACTTATTAAACAAAGCAATTCTAGAATTAGCCACTAACGAGTATGAAGCCACGGAAAACAATATCGCCGCACCGTTGCTAACGGTAGATCAGTTAACGCGAGCGATTAAATTTTTAGCAGCTACGCGAGAGGATGCCGAGGCTCTAATAGCTCAAATTAAATTCCCGACTCCAAAAGATTGTCGGGCCTCTTTATTTGAGAGAAACGAATAATTTTAACAACAAAAATGCTGTAGGAGGCAAAGACAATGAAAACTTATTATTCTGAAAAATCAAAATATTTTAGATCCGAACAAGAGTTTCGCGCATCTTATCCAAACGCAAAAATTGAGTATCACGCTTGGAGCTGGAGCCGGTCCCGGCCGGTTGATAAAAACGTCATCGCGGCGGAGCGGCTTGGATACGATGACAGGTTTGGAAAGCCGCGCCGAAATTCAATGGTCTGGCTCGTGGCTCGAAACTAAGTTGGAGGCGGTGAGCTGAATCGCTTCGGGTTGATGAACGCGGTGGCTCGGTATTCACAGGACGTCGAATCTTACGACCGTGCTACTCAATTCGAGAAATTAGGTGGAACGGTTCTTGAGCTTCCGCGCTCTGAGTGGAAATCGCTTAACGAAATGGCAATGAACTAAAACCAATGCGGGACTGGAAACGGTCCCGCTTTTAAGAAGGATTTTATGAACACGCAAAAACCACACGTTATTCGCGATTCAAAAGAAATCGCCGCCGCAATGGTGAAATATTATCTCCGAGAACTGGAAGAGTTACTTGAAAAGCCGGAATGGTCGACCGGTGACTTCGCCCGGTTCGAGGAGATTCGAAAGGTAGTTAAGGAAACTAAACATTTATTAAAAGGCTAGGAGGCTAATAGGTTATGAAAATTGGAATTATTTTGAGCGCTGGAATCTGGGCCGGGATCGCGATGTTTTTCACGGGTTGTGGCTCAACCTGGGACGCTCATTCTGCGACCGCCGATGGACGGATTTTGATTAGTGCGGATGCGGCCGGGATGCGCGCGTTCGGTGATACGATGAACGGCATGATCACGAACGGCAAAGCGACTCCGGACGTGGACACGGCCGCCTGGAAAATAAGGAAAATTCAGGAAGAAAACGAAACGGTTCGAGCTGTTACCCCTGGATTTTGGGGTAAGCTTGCCGGTCCTACCGCGGCCGGTCCTAAATAATGATACCCGGCGCGGTGGTGTGAAAAGCCGCCGCGCCTTAACTTTTTATCTATAACTGGAGCGTTATGTCGGATAAACTAAATTTCATGTGGGGTTGGTATAAAGCGTTTGCAACTTTAATCGGACTCCCGATCGCGTTTGTTTTGCTACTCGTATTTTTCCAAAAATGTTTTTTCACCGTGACGTGTCAATTCGGATCGTTCCGCTGCGAGCACGGTTTCGCGTTCGAAGAGTCGCAAGTTGATGTTATCGGTAAACTTTTGGCCGGTGATAAAAATCGGGAAGTGCTTGTTAAAAAGGGAACATAAATGCAACGCGCCCGCCGAAGTCTTTCGCTGACGGATTACCTTAATCAAGAATTTGATCGCATGGTGGCGATCGGGTTTTCTCAGGAAAAGATTGATCTATGCCTGAGCGATATTCGGCGCGGCGCAATTTTAGCCATTTACGAAGCCAGAGAGATCAGCGCTAATGCTAACAAGACCGAAAAGCATTCGAAGGTTATTAAAAAATTAGAAGAGTGGGGGAATCGATGACGCGCCCAAAATTTGGAACCTTTGACGAGTTTTTAAAAGAGTTAGACGTAGAGCGCTCAACGCTTAATTCGGCCGATCGCGCCGAGTCTGTTTTTTTAGAAGTGCAACAAATCTGCGGTCGGTTGCTTGCGTACGATGAAATGCTCCGTGGCTGTAGTTCGTTGCTGATGCTGGCGGTGAAGTTGAACAGTACAGAATTGTTGATCCAGTCGGTAGAAATTTTAGAAAAGTTTAAGGCGGAGCAATCCGCCCGAGATATTAGTAGGGTGTTTCGTCCGTTAGAACTGAATTAATCGTGTTGCCTCCTACGCTGTCACGAAATTTGTTTGGCCGTTCAAATTTAAAAAAACGGCTTTAATATTTAAGGGGAAATATGAAAAATTATATTGTTGCAATCGGAGTCGTTTGTTTAATGGGACTAACCACTATTGGACTAGACGCAATTTTTGCGGCCGCGCATCCTATGCCGCCTCGCCGAGATTGTGAGTGCCTTGAGCTTCGCGCAATTCGGAGGATGCTAGAGACTAGCTTGAGCGTGGTTTGTGATGAGCGCGGATGCCAACCTGCCCCCGAGGGAACTCCGAACGGTGGAGGAATGGAATAGTATGGCCGAAAATACAGTTTGTTCAATCTGCGGAAGAGATATTATCCATCTTCCCGTTGCAACGGGTGGAACCGTAGCGTGCGATCCGGCTAAAGTTTTGGTTTCCGATCTTGAAGAGGGCGTTTCACCGTTCCCGACTTTAATCACGGCGGAGGGGCATCCACTGCGCGCCGGGTTTGCTTATCCAGGTTCCGCCGCGTCCGGCCATCGCCCGCATTTCTATACCTGCGATACGGTTGAGAAAGAATTCGCCCCGGCCCTAAGAATGGATCGCGCGTATGCTGCGGGTGATCCATCGGTCGGTCCCGCTACTGGTGGCGAGGGTGGAGGTGGCGAGCTGCCATAGTCGATTTATGAATCCCTTAAAATGGTTGTTAAATAAACTCCCGGTGGATTCAAACGATTCTGCCGGGGTTGGTCCGTTCCGTCTCCCGGCCCCTCGGTGTGACTGGATGCAACGCGCCGCAAAACTACACGATAACGATTTCTTGAATTCGCACGATGGAAGCAAAAGACTTTCCGAAGCGGACGCGGATCTGTTTTGGCGCTGGGCATTAGAAGCTCATGCAGAACAAGACCCGATCGAAAGATGTCGCAAGTTCAGCGATATCTGCAAATATTGGCCACTGGCGCGCCGGTTCGGTCGTTATTTTTGGGACGGTTAATTGAGCTGAAGTTTTGCCTCAACTAACGTGAACTGCGGAGATGTCCCGGTAATCTCTAAATCGACTCGCAAGAATCGCCCAATTGGTAGCGTGGTGTCCGGACCGAAAATCGCTTTTCCTGCCGTGGTGGTGATCGCCGCGGCCGCCGTTGCGAGCGTGTCCCATGTTGAACCGTCTAGCGAGTGCATAAGCTTCGCCGTTAATGAAGGCGAGGTTCCTGATGCAACGCCCACGGTCACGCTAACGAGAGGCGCGTGGTCTCCCGGGAGTCTATCGTATACGGTAGACGATGTGTTAGCGGTTACGGTTTGCGACTCTAATAATGTTCTAATTTCTGGCATAAATTCCTTTTAAGCTAACATCCTAGTAACGGCTAGGTTAAAAACTTCCTGATACCCGGTTTGCGTCATGTGAAAGCGGTCTGCACCGCTGCTATTGTACCAAGCCGCCGCGTTTGTTTCGATGGTTGGTTGCTCAAAAGTTAAATCGACCTCAAAGCAATTTTGATAACGCCGACAAAGCTTGCGCGACTCGTCTCGATAACTAATCAAACTCGCGCTATCGGGGTTCGCTGTTGGAGTGGAGTCAAATAAACAAAAATATAAGTTCTGCCGAGCTCCGCCCATGAGCGCCCAAACTTGTTCAAAATATAAAATCATCCCGGCTAAGTTATCCGCGAACCCTGCCGCGGTTCCTGAAGCGAGTCCGCCGATCGGCCCGACCGATGGTTTCCCGACCATAGTCGTTTCGTTTAATCCTGAGTTGAGCGATATCAGCGCTACTCTCTGAGACACCGGAACGTTTTGGCCGTAAGTCGCTTCCTCTAAAAATAGTTTTGTAGCTTTCGGAGATCGCCGCAACGAAGTTAAATAGTGCGGGTATCCTTGTCCGCCGCGCCCTAGCAGGGTGTGAATCCCGATACCGGTCGTTTTGTCTACTGATTCGAGCCACTGATAAAGCTGCATCATGGGACCGACGACCGGGTTCGCGCCGTTGTGCCAACGGACCTGGATGTCGTATCCGCGAACCGCTGCGGCTACGTCGAGTGTCGTTCGAACTATTCGATTCTCAGACTTCCCGGCCGGATTAATAACTGCCGAAGCGAGTGCGAGCTCTGTAAACGGAGACGACCCGCGCCGAATTAGTGGTCTGATTGCGCCGGTTCCGGCTTCTTTCAATTCCGCATAAATAAAATGTCCGCGTAAGTTTGTATCAACTCCAAGCGGATGCGCCGCGTTCACGGTTAGCCCCATGTTTCCTGCGACGTAAGAATCGCCCGCCGCTAAATACCAATAGTTATGCGGTGGTGCCCATTGCCCGGATTCGTCCTGGTAATTGCCCTGGTCCGGCATGTACATATCAAGATCCGCTGGAGCCGACCTATATCTATTGAGCCGCCCGGAGTCGGCCGGATGGTTGCACCGATATCCAAGGTTTGACCCTAGGTTTTGCCCCTCTGCGGCTGAAATTAATTCGGTGCGATAAATCGGAACTCCGGCCGTTGCGAAAGCGTACCCCCATCCGTGATTGCGGCCGTGTCCGCCGAAAAGCTCGTTAGAATCCCCGAGCGAAATCAAATCAATGCGCCGCTGAGCGCGCATATCGAAAAACTTATCGCAGATTTCTTTGTTAAAGATTGTGCTCATTTTATCCTTTTTACGGTGGTGGCAATATGTTCACGATATGTTGATCGGCGTTCATCCAAAGAACTAATGTCGATTGATAAACTGCGTCTCCGGTGCGATCAATTACCGCCTTGATATATTTACCTATCGGAACGGTGCGCGGAACTGAAAATATTTTTGTGGCGCTTGCGCTGCTAATTGCTGGAGCGTCCCAAGCTTTAACAAAAATTCCATCCGGTTCGAGTGAGTGAAATAAAGAAACCTGCAAATTCCCTGTCCCTGTTTTTCCTGAAACCACGGCTTCGAGAAAAATGCATTTGCAATTATCCCGCGCGACCGCATCGCCTTGGTATTGACCATCGATTGTACCAACTGGAGCGGTTTCCGGCATACTAAAAAATCTCAGTAATGGTTTTATTCGCCGCGATGCGTCTCCAAATAGCAAAGACGCATCCAACTAAAATGATCGCCCCTTTCGCCACTGGTGGAATAATCTCGCTTTCAAGTAATAGGTCTGCGCCCGGAACCATCACGGCAAGGTTTGCCAAGATAGTCCCGCTCTGAATCGCCTTTTTGCTCTTTTGCATGACGTCCCCCCGTTGCTAGCTAAAAAGAATACACGCTGCAACTCTAACCGAATCTAGGGTTTGGCGCGATACTCGTTTTGCCGGTGTGCTGGATTGACCGTCCCGAGAATGATTCGACCCGCGTTGAGTGTTAAAAGCGGGTTTCCTCCCTGCTTTCGTCGCGCCAATTCTGCGAGCCGATGCCCCATTTGAGGCGCATAATATCGATTCCGACCGTCGCGATACGGCCCATAATAAGGCGCGGTCGCTACGATTTCCCCGGTAGTTGTAACGAAATTAATTGCAAGCGCTTTCACCGGGGTAATGATTACGGGTAGCAAATCCCTTGCGCCGGGAATTGGGGTTATTTGATCGCTAAGACTTTTGTAAGTGGTAGTCGCGGCGAGCTCCGGCTCTCCCTTTTCTTTTCTTGCTAGGTATCGCACGGCTGGCATGAGCTTTTTAGTCGGCCAAAACTCGCGATTAGTTGGCTCAATGTACGGCAATGGAAGCCCGTGATCGTCTTTTTGTGCATCGTTTCGATTCCCATTGAATTGATAAGTCCACAAAAAAAATGTTTCCGCTTTTGCATAACGCTTAGCAAACGCCGGATAATTTACATCGACGCATCCGGTCCCGTCGAACGAATAGTTAAAATTCCCTCTATCGGGTGGAATTTGCGTGCCGTGTATTTCGTTTTTATATCGTCTCGACAACGCGCCGCGCCATGGGCAATTTACAATTTCACAATGTGGAGCGATCCGGGCAATCGTATCAAGCCACGGAGTAGGGTTCGACAAATCATGTTCGCAGAATGGGGAAAGCTCAATTTTTACGTTAGGGTTTGCGATCGCGATCCGCTCATATACTGCGGCGCTCCGTCTGGCCGCTGCTAAATGTTTTTCGGTGTATATGTGTTTATTCCGGCTCCAAGTTAATTGGACACGGACTAACGGTGGATTTTTTTCTTTAATGATTTTTCTAACTAATGGCGCTGCGTCTCCGAACTCCTCCGCAAAAATCCCTAGCGCCCATCCTGCGGGAAATTCATTTAGCGCGATATCCGGAAACATTGCGCCGCCTAACAGGTCTAAACCAATCTGCATCGTGGCCCCTCGTTTAAAAACATTTGTCGAAATGTTTGCAAATCTACATCCACACCGAACGCCTCAAAGTCTATCAATTCCGCGTCTTTCCGCTTTTCAATAACGGTTGAATTGTTTCTGATATATATACAAGTGGTTTCGCCGGTTTCGTGATTTTTCGCCGTAATTTCTAACAATTGCGGTTCGCAATTGATATTTATTCTTCCTTCGGCTTTTCTTTCTTCGTGCATATTACGGTAAAAAAATTCTTGATTCGCGATCTTTCCGTATCCCGTTGTCTAAATGTACCCACGTTTTTGTTTTCTGCGGATCTTCGAGCCAGAGCTGATGTGCCCGAAGCTTTTCAGGGTTCTGCGATAGGATAATACCCAATCCGCCCAAAGGATCGGCAATATCAATTGCGCGGCCGACAATGTGATAGCTGCGGCTGCTTCCGCCCACTTTTTCATTTATTACCCTCGGTCTCCATCCGCTTCTCACTTCGACGTTATCGATATTGAGCGACTTCAACAATCCGTTAACCTGATGCAGTAAAAACTTGGCGTTGTGCTCGACGTTAGCGCCTTCGAACTCTTCGGGAAACTCCCGATCGCGCCCCATGTAGTATTCAGTGAGAGTGATCATTGTCTCGAATCGTAAGTCATCCCGGTTGGGGTGAGGTTAACATTCGCTTTCGTTGTGCTTAGCTTATCAAGGATCATCCAAGCGCCTAGCACAAAAACAACTAAATAAAAGATCGTGATCGGAACTTGTTTTTTGCCGGTCGCAATTCCGATTAATTCTCGCGCCGTGTTTTCCATAGACTGCAAGGTTTTATCCATAGATTTTGCGTGTGTCGCAACTTCTTTGAGAGAGGTTTCTAGGTGCTCAATCTTATCAAGCTTATCGCTCGCCGCTTCCTTGAATTGCATTAGGTGGTTTAGTGCGACATTCGTATTCTGCATAAATTCCGCGACTCCGCAAATCTCCCGCCCCTTTGAGAACTCGACGCAATGAGATTCTACCGCTTGATTTCTATTCATCGACATCGGCGTTAAACTCGAATAATAAAATTCATGGTCAAATACGGGGGGTTATTTGCTCCGGTGGTCCCGCTTCCTTCGCCGCCGGTTGTCGATAGCGTTCCGCTTCCACCGGTAGAGTTGATGTTAGGCCCAAAAGTATTATCGCCGCCGCTGGAACTGGTGTTTCCTGTTCCGCTTGCGCTGGTGGTCTGAGCCACATCTCCGCTGACTCCCGTTCCAACGGTGCCGAAAACTTCAGCATGTGAATGAGTATGAGTAGATGCGATGGTGTCGCCGTTTGTTGGCCCGGTGCCACTAACCGAGGTGGTTCTGGCTTTCGCAAATTTCGCTGAATCGTTTCCGGTGTTTCTTCCGTCTCCCGCTGAAGTGGTCCCCTCACCCTGAACCACATGAATATGACTTCCGCCGGTAACATAAATCGTTGCGCCCGCGCTCTGGCAGTCGTGAAAGTGCGCCGGGTTTTCGTGTGTGTGGCTTGGTCCGGTGTGCGTGTGCGCCGGTTGACCGTGAACGTGATTCGAAAGATCGTGTGTGTGCGTTGCGATTGTGTGCGTATGCGCTGGCGTGGTGTGTGTATGGCTAAAGCTTCCGCCCGTTTCGCCAATCGTGTCACAAGCGGCCGTCGATGCGTCGCGGCCTATTGGGAACCTCGCTCTGAAATCTGGCACATTGAAAGTCGTCGACCCGTCTCCGGCTCCGAACGTCGTGCCGATTAAAGAAAATAGGGTCGGGTAGTCTCCCCGCAAAACGGCGGAACCGTCACACAATAAAAATCCTGTTGGTGCTGATGTGGTCGGCCACATAAAAACAGAACCAACCGGAATCGGGAAATGGATCGATGTGTCCGCTATGTGGTTATCGATCGGCGCATGGAATCCAAAGTTTGTCCAAACTGAGCCATCCCATTTTTGAAATTTGTTAGAAGAGGAATTATATTTTTTTGCGTCCGCTGGAAGGTTCGTTTCCGTTGTGCCGTCTAACATCTTAAGCACGGAAAGATCGCGGTCTTTTGTTTCGGTTATAAAATCCGCGTATGCCGAAGCGCCTGTCGGGTTATTCCAATTCGCCATAATTCAATTCCTAAACTATAACTTACACGCCCCGCGCTGACCATCTAAAATCACAAGCTACCCGCGTTCCAGATCTATTATAAATCTCGACGTTAAATCCGATGTTGTACGGAGAATCTTTAAACGTAACCATCGGAGAAAGTGGAAGCGTCGCGCCGCGCTGCGCTGGCGTCGGGGTTGGGGTTACCGTAAACCCTTCTACGTCAATAAATTGACGGTTAAAAAGAACCATTACGCCCCTAGACGTGGCGGTGTGTGTCCCGCTCTGCGTTCCGCTTGTATTAATCAAAGCCCCTTGAGGGGTTGCGCTTAAATTATAGGTGTTCGCGGTCAAATACCGCACAAAATAAATCGTTAATGTTGCTAATCCCGTTGGAAGAGCTCCGGTCGTGGTAAGCTCTATCTGCTGACCTTCGACTAGTCCGTGTGCGGCTGAGGTTACTACGGCCGGTGATGCGATTGTGATCGTAACCGTTTTAGCGTTGTTAGTGGTCGGTGCTGTTACTGGCCCGCCTTGATCGGTTTTATATTTTACGTCTAGTCTTACTGTTAGGTTACGAATTATTACTAAGCCGTCCGCCGCTGCTGCGGTTACAGTTAATCGCGCTTTGATATACCGGAAAGAAGAAATCAGTTCTGATGTTTTATTTAAAACGTATGTATAACTGACATCGTCAACGCTGTACCCAATATCGCATTGGACTGTGACGGCTCCATCTAGTAGTTCCTCGCCCCAAGCGACCGTAACGATCGTTGCCCCAAGTAAAGCGCCATAATCAATTTTATCCTCGATGGTTGCCGGGGTAGTGCTTGGCTGCAAGTAAAGCGGATACCCTGCCGTGACTTGATCGTCCGGGTCGGCCCATGCGTTAGTAGAAAAATGATCGTTCCAAGTTTGCGTTAAATTCACTGGAGCGATCGCGAGATTCCCGTCTCTGAAAACATTCGTTGCGGTGTCCCATCCCGAAGCTGGTAGTTCTTGCTCGCTCCGTAAAACGTAGTCTGGAGGCTGCGAAACTTCCGCCGTGTAGCTACTCTCCGCGCTCTCTGTGTTGGCTGTGTCGACCGCTGTGATCCAGTATGTGTAGGTTCCAGCGACCGTTTCTAATACGGCTGAAAATGTCGCGGAAACTTGCCCTGTTAAAACTGCGGCTGCAAAGGTTTCGCCCTTGTAAACATTATAATAATCAACCGGCAAACTTCCTGCTGCGGGCGGTTCCCATCGTAGGAGTACGTTATTATCAATGATTTCTGCGGTGATGTTCTGTACTGCGGACGGTGGCGTAATCGAAACGCCGATCGCCGTTGCTGTCCCTATGTTCCCGGCGATATCTCGCGCCGCGATCCAATAGGTCCGATCGCCGCTCCACAAAACGCGCTCGATGTAGGTTAAGGTTTGCGAACTTCCTACGGTGGTTCCGCCTGCAAAACTCGCCCCGTATTTTATGACGTAATCAAATATCTGGAAGTCGCTTTCCGGCGCGCTCCACGATAAAACCAAATTCGGTCCAACGATTTCGCTTGTAACGACTGGCAAGTCTGGCGCAGATATTGATACGATAGAAACCGCTTCAACCTCGCTAAAGTTTCCGGAAGTGTCTATCGCCTTTACTGCAAATTTATAAATGCCCGCGGCTCTGATGTTAGATTGAAAAGAGTTCCCGGCCGTGACTGCTAGAACCTGCATTTCTTCGTAAATATCGTCCTCGCTTCCTACTCGGATCTCGTATTGTAGCACGTCCAAATCTGCAATCTGGCTCCATCCGATTAAAAGCCCGTAAGATAAAATCGAAACGCTAATGCCTGTCACGTTGCTAGGAGGTGAGGTTTTCCCGAGGACTAGATGGTTCGTTACGGTTGTATATTCCGAATAGATTCCAAGCCCGTTTTTAGCGCGAATTCTAACATCGTATTCGACGCCATCTTGCACGTCCAAAATATAATAATTTGAGGTATTAGGCGGAAAAGATATTGCGGGATTCCATGCTGCGGCGCTGTTTTGCTTAAACTCTAGTTCAATCGTTCCGCCGCTCGAAACAAATCCATCTGTCGCGGTTCTCCATTGCGCTAGTAATCTGGAAACGACCGTCCCGTCGCTAGTAATGTAAAGCTGATCGGTCCCTGAAAATAGTTCAAGCCCCTGCAACTCTTGCACGTCGTACGGGGAACCGAGATTCGTGTTCGGCGCTGGATCGTATGAAAGTTCCTCGCCGTTATTCCAATCAAAAACAGATTCCGCCGTCTCTCGCAAAATCATTCTTACTGCAAGTCTAGAATTCTCTGATTCTGAATCGACTACCGGCTCAACTTCTACGACTTCAAAAGGTTTTTGAGACCATCCGAAACGGGTTCTGGTAATGGTTACAGTTTCGCCCGCTTCGACCTGATACGCTTTAAGACTAAAAATTCCCCGGACTTCAATCTGCTGGCGCGCTTGCTCTACTAAGATTTTCGCAAGTCGCTGGCAAGCCGTGGCGCTGGTGGTGCAAGGGAATTGCACGTCTTCCCAAAGTCGTTTCCCGCTGTCTAGCGTTTTATAAAAATCATTTTTATAAGCCGGGAAATCGTCCTCTATATACCCTTTAGTCGGAGATGTGAAAGTTCCTTTAACCCCGTTAAACGAATCAGATATCGAGCTTTTTGTTTGAACCTCTAATGGCTCCAAGCAATCATCGTCGGTTAGATCGATCGCCGGTTCGCGCCAAGTTGCCGGGAAGATTTTCCACTTTCCGCCTACGTAGCTAATAGATCCGCCGATCGCGGTGCTCATCTTTTCTAGAATTTGCTGCGGTGATTCCTCGCTGCTGAATGCTGCGTTGATGTGATAGCGCGGTTCTGTGCCGCCTGATAATAGCGGAATGCCTTCTTCGCATAACAATTGCGCGTCGTAAAAACTCCCCGGAGCCCCTACGCCCGTTTCTAAATCTGAGAGTGAAACGCCTAGTCCGTAGGTCGTATCCATTAAAAAGTCCGCAATAACACGCGCCGCGTTTGCGCTGTAACTAGTTCCGGTTGTAGCAAAGTCGTAAAGCTCCTTACCTCTCACGGTAAAAGTCGCTTCCGGAAGTCCGTTAGGAAACAAAATTCCATCCGCGACAAATATCGCGAACCCGTGCGCGCATCCTGTTTGTGTGTGGTTCGATGTCCACAGATCGGTTCTTGCTACGAGTTCCGGGATCGCTGCGTTCCCGACCGTCCCGTCGCTATAGGCGAAGAAAAAACGATGCGCCGCATCGCGGTATTGATCGCGCTGTGGATTGTAAAAGAATTGCGCCCATCTCGGATCTGGAGACGCTCCGAAAAGTATTAACTCATCGTCTAGCCAAATTTCATCAATTCCGCTGATCTTGTGACCTGCCAGTGTATAAACCACATCAAGCTGAGAATTGTCGCCCGTGACTATTTTGTGCGATCCGCTTTGCGTTCCGCTAAAGTTCTTTAGCGAACCGGTCGCCGTGTCACTAATGTTGAATGTGTTGCGAGTAGGGTTTCGCACAAAGTAGGTATTTCCCGCCGTCATTCCCGTAAGGAGCGCGCCGGTCGTGGATATTTCAGTCGTAGCGCCTTCCGCTAACCCGTGCGCCGTGCTTGTAATGACTCCCGGTGAAGCGACCGCCATCGTTGCTGGTTTCAATCGCTCTGAATTGATAAATGTAATCGTTCCGCCGACTCGCATCCGCCCGTAAATTATCTTTCTACTATCGGCCGCGTATGTGTGCGAAACTTCTACCCCGGGCTGAACTGCAACTCGCGCGGCTTGGATTCTTCGCCTTAAAAACTTTCGGAATCGTCTCCATGCTGAAACGTCTCCGGCGCGAGGAATTTTGTTTCGAATGTCTGAATCTTTTCTGTGCTTTTTTAGATACCGCGTAACTTCTGAAAGCTTAATTGAGCTTAACGAAACTTTGGAATTGATTTCTTTATCGCTTAAAGATGTCATTTTTTTGCGCCTCGCTTCGATTTTGCTACGGGCTTTTTCTTTCGGACATCCACTTTTTTATTCGACCACGTTCCGGTCCATAGTGCCGCTGACGATGCGTATTCAAAACCACGGTCGGATGGATATTGCGTTTTCTGGCTTTCGGTGTTGTAGCGGAACTCCCTCGAGCGGTCGAGATCCACTAGCAAACTCTCGTAAGTAATAGTTATTTCTGGCGACCCTGGATCATCTAAAATAGTTGGGATATCTAGCAAGCCCGAAAATACAAGATAAGGATCGGCAATGATATCGCCGTCCGTGTCCAAAGCCCCAAGGTAAAATTTCCCCGGAGCCCCGTGTTTCGCGTTTAAGATTAAAGAAATAATATCTTGAGGAACTCCGGCAAGCTTTACAGAAGCGCCGGTCGACGCGACCTCCACTTGCTCACTAGCGCCGTCGAACCCCTGAAGCCAGCCATTGCCTAGCCAGGTTTGAGAATCCCAAGTTAGATCGCCCGCTCCGCTCCATAGTCGAAGAGTGAAAGAATCGAAGTCTGCGCGCCACAAAAAACACGGCGTAGTAGTTGCCGCTGTTAGGCGATTCTTTAAGTCGGTCGTTAGGTTTCGACTCATAGCGCTTCGACTGCCGTAAATCCAAATTCGATAATTTTTGTTTCGTCCGCTCCAAAAACCTCGTTCACTGTTTCGGCTAACCGGAAAAGCCCCTTTGCGTTCGAGGTGATAACTTGCGCGCCGTCCGCCGGGGAACTTCTAAGCCGCGGCCAAATATCGACGGTTCCCTCACCGGAGCCGTCGGAGTCTAAATCTGAGAGGAGCTTATAAAGCCGACTTTCAATCTCTATGTAATCTCCGGCAAGCAGTAACCCGGTGACGGACGTTGGCAAATCCGCGATCGCTAAAGACTGCCCGGATTGCCCCGCGCCGTCTACGGTTGCCCCTGACACGCCGATTCCCCGAGGGGTCTTACTCATGGGGTCGCCCATTCTAAATGTTCCCTGTGGCCCGTTTAGCTTCAATAGCCAGGTAGTCCACAGTTCCGCCTCGGCTTGCTCCATGGGCGGGAGGACTATTTCGGCTTGCCATAACTGACCTGGAAAAGATTGTACCTGAGTTGCGAACGTGTAGGGACTCCGGTTCACGGCTACATTTGAAGCCGAAAACAGATTGATCCGTCTCGCGGCCGGGGTAGTTGGTAGCTCTAGCGGGTAAGAAATCGTCATTTAAAAAGCTCCTTCGGCTCGACCGCCCCGAGTGCGGCTATCTTGTAGCGTAGAATAAACGCGGTTTAAAACCTTATTTTCGATGTATGCCGCCGCCCTCATGATTTGCTGATCTACCCCTGGAGACGCTCCGCGCGCGTCGATGTTGATTGCCCCGGGGGTTGATGCGTTCGAATTGTTTTGAGTCGCCGAAGAACGCGCGCCGCGTGACGTGCTTGCGGTAACTTGATTCGAGATCGTTCTGGTATCGGGAAGTGGTATCCCGTCCGGAAGAGTTGAGCGGCCAAGCGTTTCAACTAGCGCTTTAGTCTTATCGTCGTATTTTGTTGTGACGGAAACGCTGACATCCGTTTTTACTTTCGAAGGAATCTTTGCGAGCCCATCCGCCATTTCTTTTAAGCTGTCGCGCATTCCGGACCATGCTTCACGGAGCTTTTCGCTCATCGCTTCCATGTCGCCGACTACCGCGCCCGCGACCTCATCGCTGGCCGATGCCCACGATTTTAGATCTTTAATGTTGCGTTGCGCTGCGGCTTGAAATAGCGCGCTAATATATTCGGGATCGAATCCCTTAGTCGCTAAATAATTTCGTAGCCCCTCCATAGTGGTAACGCCTGCCTGAAGCGCTTCTACTGCTACGTCCTTAAATGATTTTGTCGCGTTTCTTCCCTGTCCGGCGCTATCAATTAAGTTCTGAAATGCCTCGCTGATTGCTCCAACCGCTGCCAGTCCTGGCTTAAAAGCTTCTCCCGTTTCTGCGATGTATCGATTAAACTCTGCCCACGAAATTGTTCCTTTTAGCGCTGATTTTAAAAGCGCTTCGCTCACTTGCTCGAATGTGAGTCCAAGTTCCGCAACTAAAATTTTTGCGTTGTCTAGATTCCCCATTAGGTTTTTGCCGAGAATATATCCAAGCTGAGCGCCAACGTCTTCGGTGATTCCCTGCATCTCTTTCATGGCTTCGCCTAGCCCGAGAAACGCGCCCGCGGCACCTTTGCCCCAAGCGTCCATGCTTTTAGCCCAATTGCTAGAACTGAAATCGCCGGTGAGTCCTTTGCCTACAAAATTTCCGGAAAAGAATCCGCCAAGCTTTCCATCCTGACCGAAAAACCTAACACGAAGAGACTTGAACGCGTCCTCTAAAAACTGCTCGAACGCGACTCGCGCTTTCGTTTGTGGATCGCTTGCGCCCCACTTGAAAGTCTTCCCGATCATTTGACCTATGACGTTTCCAATCTTTGCGCCCGCGTCACCCCATATAGAACCGATCGCGGCTCCGATTGCTCCGCCGGTTCCGGCTTCGCTTCCTGTTTTTTTATTAATTTTTCCGGCTTCAAAGATTGCGCCAAGAGTAACGACGAATCCTTCTATCATTTGCGCAATTGCTTCCGCTGCAACGTCTAGTTCTTTCGAAAGACCGATCAAAACGTCTTTGTATAAATCTGGAAATTCCTTGCTGATTGTATCAAAAACCTGTCCAAGCTCGCCGCCGCCGACCTTGCCGAATGCGTCGCTAAGTGCTGACGCAATCCCATCGGTCGCGTCCTTCATTTTGCTTTCCCATTCGCGCGCTTCTTTTTCCATCAAATCGACGGAATAATCGTGCACCTTCTTTTTAGATTTTTTTTCTTTTTCTTCCTTCTCTTTGATTATGCGCTCGAATGGTTTAATCGCTTCGGCGACCGATATTGACTCCCCGGCCATCGTTTTGTTTAAACGATTACCTGCGTTTATTAAAAGCGCCTCTAATTCTTTTATTCTCTTTTCTGTCGCTGCGATTTCTTCCGGGCTTCCGATTACGGTGCCCCATATCTTGCTTTTGCCCTTAAGGTGTTCGAGCTGTCTGCGCATCTTTTCTAGCTCGCTATTGATCGCAATGATCTCGGCTTCTGGAAGTTCGCCTTTCACGGCTTTAATATAGGTTGCGAAATTCCTTAGCCCCGTCACCACGTAAGGAAGAATCGTTGTCGCAAGCTCAACAAGTTGTTTTGCGATGGTCGCAAGATCGTTAGAAAATTGCGCCAAATCTATCTTTTTTAGTTCTCGCTCAAACTCTCTAAGTGATGCGGTTAACTCCGCGTTTGCGTTTACTCCTTGCCAAACTTTAACTAATAGATCGTTAAACGTAATGCGTATCGAATCAAGCGCGTTGAACGTGCTATCACCAACCTTATTGAATCGCTCCATTACGGTTGAAAGTTGCTCTAATGCTTCGGTGGTAACTAGTGCTTTGTCGCTTGTATCGCTGAACGAAAAGCCTAAAGGAATAAGCCCCTTCGCGTTTCCCTTAATAATCGACTCGGTTAATTCTTCGATCGACGTTTTTGTATCTTTCCCGAATGCGTTTGCTACTCGCCCTCCAAGGTCTGCAATCTTAGTAAATGATTCTTGGAATCCAGCGACGCCCGCGACTAGTCCTTTGTTCGCGACCGCCATTAAATCAAAAGCGCTGACTAATCCAACTACGCTAGTTCTCGCCTCATCTATGACGCTAGATTTACCGCCAAGCTTTTCAAAGCTTTCCGCAATCGAGCTCGTTCGCTCGCCTTCCGCCCCAAGACGCATGAACGCCTCTGTGAGTTTATAAACTCCGGCGATAACTACCGCGCCAACCGCCAAGCTTACCGCGTTTCCTAGCGACTGAAATTGCTTCTGAGTTCTTTTCTGAAATGACCCGAATGATCGTTCAATTTTTTTTAAATCCGCGTTGAGCTTGTCAAACTCTGCGCGCATCTCAATTGATAGGGCTGCTACCGGTGCCATGTGTTACCTCGCCCCTTTTTTCTTGGTTCCGCTAAGGATAGCCGTAATCATTTTCGCCTTTTCCTTAATCTCTGCGCCTGTCATCTTTCCCCGCTCTGTTACCTTGAGAGATTCAAAAAAGTCGCCCGGCGCAAACGGCGGAGACTCTTTTTTCCGGTTAACATTGCACAGAATACTAGCAATTATTCCGGCGCGATAGTCGGACATTTTTTCATGCAAAATATGACGCTGATTTATGGCTCCAAATTGTGCCGGGGTGAGTTCCCAAAACTCCGATTCCGAAAGCCCTAAATCATACCGCGCAATGCTTAGAAGCTCTAACCAATCGCCCGATCTTTGCGCTTTATTTATTCTGAGATTTTTTTTTCTTCTGAGGCGTTTTTATCTTCCGGCGCGGTCGCTGACGACATGAGCGCCATTGCGATTTGATGTACCTGTTCAAGCTGGCCGATCGCTAGTTGATCGCAAACATCCTCAATCGTCCATTCTGGCTTTTGTGGACTAATTCCGGCCCATAACAACGCGGCAAAATCTATTGGTGATGGAGCTTTCCACAAATCGCCGTCGAACGGATTTTTCCCGGTGGCTTTTTGGAACCTTGCCAAAACTCCAAAGCTACATTTGATGGTGAAAACTTCTTCGCCGATTGCAACTTCCAGAGTCGGGATCGCTTGCTTCAATGATTTCATTTTTTCGTGTGCCTCCTACGGCTTATCTTTTAACGTCTTAAATTAGGCCCAAACAGGAAGCCCCGTCACCTTTACGGTTAGGCTCGCCGTTAGTGCTTCCTCTAGTGCGGAACTTGGCTGAAAGCTCGTCACAAGACCGGCGAACGTCCAAGTTGAAGCGTCTTCGTCGCTCCATGTGATTTTGAAATTCCTGCGAGTTCCTGCGACCATGTCGTCGAATAGTCCCTGCTGACCTGCGTTCCCTGGAAGGAAGTTCAAATCGAAAGTTAATTCGCCTGGATCGATCAAACTCGTGATGAATTCCCTAGTTCTGTTCTGGCTTTCCATGTTTGTAACATCGATCACTGCCGCGCTCATGTTCGGACCGCTCAAAGAACGAACCTCTGCGATCGCCGTAAAAACTTCCGCTCCATCTGCGCCGCCGCTGGTGGCCGTGACCGTTCGCGCCGTAATAGTGCCAGAACCATCGCCCGGTGAAGCGCCATAATCCGCATCCCAATAGGTTTGAAAGGTTTCGTCTGCATAAAGATATGCGATGACTTGCGCTACTGTGGCGCTAGTTGGAACGGTGATCGAAATCGCCGCCGCTGAAAGAGTTGTTTTAACGTAGCTCGAACCGCTTACGGCAACGGTGATATTTTTACCGTTTCCGACTACTCCCGCCTCGCGCCACTTGATGCGAATTTTAGCGTTTGATGTGCCCCATTCAACTGCGGCAACTGTTCCCGCCCCGGCTCCGCTATCGCCTACCGCTAAAATAGTTCCGATTCCCGCTACGGCTTCTGATGGATATGGCATACTCAACTCTCTCTATTTAACTGGTGTATTCTTTAACGGTAACTCTAAAATTCATACTGCGACGATGCGTTTTTTCGTCCGCTTCAAAGAACGTAACGTCATTGATCGCCATTATAACTAATGCGGCCCCTTCCGCTACTCCCTGATTTAACCCGTCTAGTGCTAAGTGAATTTTTGTTGCGATTTCCCCGGCGAGAATATCAGTATCCGCCCAAGCGTCAACCTGGAAAATCACGCGGGAAAGTTGGGTTTTCTTCCCTGTTAAGATGTGATCAAAAGATGTCGCGATCCGCTGGTATGTTATGCACGGATTGACCTGACCGTCCGGCATCGAAACATGATAAACGGGAATTGCCGGACTATGCACAATCGCCTTAAGGAGCGAGTGCATAATCTTTTCAGGTTTTAGGCTGTCGGCCGCCATGGTTATTTTCTCCCGTATTGCTTATGCAATTTTTTTAACGCTCTTTCTATATACGGGCTCATTTCTTTGCTGAGCTGATCTACCACTGCTTGCGATTGTTCCTCGGCCGTTTTTAGCAAAAATGAATTCGCCGGGACATGCTTTCCGCTCGTGTGCTTAAATCCTTTTTCCACTAAATGGGCGTATGGAACTTTTTTGGGATACACTTGAGAAATGATCATCGATTTCCTACGTCTTCCCTTGTAAAGACGGGTCGCCGTAATTGCTCGATATAGGTTCCCGGTAGCATAAGCGCCTACGGCCAAGACTTGCGCTTTAACTTTTTCAATTAAAAAATCTAGCGTTTTTCTTAATCCTGATTTGAAAACTCGAACCTGAACATTGTCTGGCAATTGATTCAAATCGTTCATGAGCTGTTCTAGCCCATTAATTTTGAGCGAAGTCCGAACGTATCTATTGCGCGGTGCCATTATTCGCCCGGCCCCCCGCTTGGTATCGTTGTTTTGCCGATCGTCATTTTTGCGCGGATCTCAAACAATTGTCGCGTTCCGATTTCTCGCGCTGAAATGATTTCAAACATTTTTTCGTCAAAATATAAAAGCCACTTCGTATCTAACCCTGCGAACCATCGGCAAGTAACCAAAACGGCCCGCGGCTGAATTACCTTTTGCGTTGAAAAAAATTCATCTGAGGCAACGTCTTCGATGTAACCATAAATCGTTTTTTGTAATGTAAGGTTATCCAATAAATATGAATCTGGTCGTAGGTTTGTTGCGTCGGAAATTGCGGTCGCGCTCGTTCCGAAGCTATATAATTTAAATTGCCGGTTGAGCGGCTTTGCTCCCATTTGAACTGGCATAATTAAGGAAACCTAAAAAGCCTGTATGGATAAAGCATCATTTCGAAACTTCGATCTAACTTACTTGAAATTGTGCCGACCGCGATGTCTTCGCGCTGATTGAAGAGGGTTCCGATCGCTAGCTTGCATGCCTGAATAATACCCGGCGGAACGTCCGTTGCGGCGCTTCCGTAACCTACCACGAACTCGATTTCTACCGAATTTACCCTATCGGCTTGAGTGCTTGGCCAAGTAGAAACGCCTGGAGCGAGTAATATCCTACTTGGTTCGGAAGCTAAATCCGCTTGATAAAGGGAACCGGATAAGGTTTGAAGAGTTCCGTTTTCGTCGTAATACTTAACCGAAGTAATCGACTGAATCGGCCCTATCGGGATTTCTATGATCGGCTCATAGAAAAAATCCTGATAATGCTTCCAAGTCTGAGTAATAAACCCCCGCTGCGTAAATGCTTCGGCTTCGGCCGTTATCGCCGAAATTAATCCCGTTAAATACGTGTCGTCGTCCGTCGAAACGCCGCGCAAGTGTTCGCGCGCTTGCGCGGGTGTCATTATTGGGGTTGCTGGTGCGGTTGTTCGCTTGAGCACTATTTCGCCTTTTTACCTTTCTTCTTTTCCGTAGCGATCTCTACTTCGATTTTATCTTCTTCCT
>RXKB01000063.1 GCA_003963225.1 Candidatus Babelota bacterium | reverse complement strand
TATTGTATATTAAGTGTTAAGGTTTAATATTATTATCAAAGAATGCAACTTTATAGGTAATGCTAAGTGTATATAAATTATCTTCTTCAATAGTTTTCCATTCACTTTCAAGTATTATAATACTTTCAAGATCAACTATTTCATTGTATTCAAATAAACCAGGAGTTAAAGGTTTATATCTATCAATACTAAAAGCATTAAAATGCCATACATTAGTAGAGTTAAGTAAATCCTGTAAATAAACCATATGAAATTTATCTATTAAACCACTAGTAACAGTATATATAATATCTGTTTTAGCTTCAAGTTTATTTATAACAGGTACATTTCTACCAAAAGAAGGGTTAAAATCTGACTTTTCTATTGAATTATAAGTATCAGCTTGAGTTTTAAAGTTTATTTCAGTAACTGCTTCAAACTCAAAAGATTCATATGCTCCTAATCTAGATAACCAATATATTTTTTTATACGTAGTATTTACTGTTGAAGGTAAATAACCTTGTGTATCATCATATAAGTTCACTAAATCCATATCATATACTTGTCCTTCTGTATAAGGTGAAAAATTAACTCCATCATTAGACCATTGTAAAGATACGCTAGCTCTTAATAATCTAACTCCTGAACTTTCATAAGTAGGTAAATCTACTCCTAAAATATTATAAAAATTACTGTCATATATAATTAAACCACTTCTATTAATTTGTTGAGGAGGTGAAAATATTACAGAAGGAGTACCGTTTTCATCTAATAATACATATTCAACCATGTACCATCTATTTTTTGTAATAAATTCATCATCTTGAATATAAGCAAACATATATTCAGGAGCATTAACTCTTCTTCTTAATTTCTTTCTAGGTGCAATAGTTAGCCATTTTTGTTTAAATACTAAATTAGTAGCTACATCTGTACCGTTTGTATCTGCTGATTTTGCTCCCCAGAATCTTACATTAGAAGGAGGTACTATATTTTGAGGAAAAGCTCCTCTACAAGCAAATCTAAGTTCAGAAGTTAAAGCAGTCCATTCAACTGTATTTATAATAGTAACTTCTTGTCCATTTGTAGCTATCTGTAATGGTAATTGTTCAGGTCTATTAGCTAAGTTATATACTTTATCATAACCTCCATTAAAGTATTCTTTAACTATACAGAAATAAGGTAATATAGGATAGTTATCAGAATCAGGTGATTCATCTAAATATAAGGTAGGTGTACTGTATAAAGTATTAACATCAGGAAGTTTAATATTTATAAAAGGTCTTAAATAAGTTGAAACATCAAATTCAAATCTATTACTAATATTCCAATCTTGAGTAATAGCGGCTACTCTATTAGCACGTATAGCAAAATTAGGTTTTCTACCCCATTCAACATTAAAATATTCTTCAGGAGGAACTGCCCATATTTCAAGAGTAATTCCATAGTTATTTCCTTCAAGTAATGCACCTTTGTTAGCATCTAAAGCTAAAAAATAATAGTTAGAAATATTAGATATCCTATTTAAAGATCCGTCATAATCTAAGTATGTAGGCATATTAGTAAAAGAGGCTTTTAAGGTACCTAGCGGCTGATCTATGGCATCATAAACTGGAAAATTATATATTGGTCCTTGAATTTTAGCTACTAGACTAATAGCCCATATAGGGTCAGCAGAGGTAGGTATTGTATCAAAACCTAAGACTGCTCTCATATCAATTACAGTAGCAGTATATCTTAAACCTAATGCAGTATTAGAATTTATTGCTGAAGCTAATCTATCAATAGAAATATATTGATCATCAGGTGTAGTACCACAAGTAAATATTTCATTAGTTGTTGTAGGGTTACTACTGAATGTAAAAATCTCAGTACCAAATTGAATGTAGTCTCCATCAACTACAGAATTTATTACCACATTAACGCTATCTTGTACTGTAGCGTAGAAAAAACCTATTATACAGGAGAATTTTAGATCTGGTCCACTTATTATAGGTTGCCTTACTTCACTCTCCGCAACTATAAAAACTGGACAATCTACCGGATCTAAAGATACTTGTACATTACTATTTTGATATACACCATTTTTATAGTATGGTAAATTTTGAGTAAAAGGAGGACTAATTAATTTAACATTATCTATATATTGATAACCCATAATTATTTATTTAATATAGAAGCTAGGTTTAATAATTGTTCAGAAATATCTATACTCTCTATTGTTTTATCAATATCAAAATTTACTTTTTTAGGTCTAATACCTTTTTTGAATATTTTGTATTGAATCTTCCAAGCAGTAGTTATAGGACTTAGAAATCTCTTTTTTCTTGCCCATTCAATTAAAGCTTTAATAGGTACTTTTTTAGTTCTTGCTTTCCTACCGAACTCTTGATAATCTATTTCTTTAGGTATAATAAGCTCAATATTATTATTAGTTATTTTATAGGTTATATCAGTAGAGTAGGTTATCTTAGCTTTCTTTAAAGCTTCTTTATATTGAACTAAAATAAGTTCAGCTAAGTATTTGTTTAAATCTTTAGCGTTAGTCATCAAAGTCCTCCTCGTCTATTTCATCCTCTGTATAATTAGGTTCTTTACCTGTATTTAATATATCATCATCTTCAAAAGGTAATTGACATAAAGACCAATCCCATTGTTGTCTAATACTAAAATGTAAAGTTACACCGTAACACCTATCATCTCCTTTTTCTTCTTCTATAGGTACAATTTCAAACTTCATATTATTATCTTCTTCATAAACTAACTCAGTTTTCTCTTCAAATCTCATTACAAGAGCTTCCGCTAACTGTATTAATTTAGTTAATATATTTGTTCTATTAACAGTTATATTTTCATTAGTCCTATCTAAAAAATTTACTACGAAACTATACCTTTGTTCAGAGTTTATATATTCTATTAAAGGGTAGTATAAAAACATTCTAGGATAGTCTAAATTTTTATTTCTTGTTACCTCAGTTTCCTCACCATAATTAAATGATTTAATAAAGAAACTTTCATCAGTAAATTTTTGAAATAAACCTATAATTTCCTTAAATGTTAAATACTGTATATCATCATTCATCATTGTTTAATATTTCTAGCTTGTTGTTTAATTCTTTCTATCTCTCTACGTCTTAACTCATAATTAACATATGTTAAGAATACCATTATATTTAAGTTTAAATTAGTCTCAAATTCTTTTGGTGATGATGAAAATGCTTGAATAATCTCAAAGAAAGGGTGAAATTCATTTAAATCATTTTCAAACATTAATTTAAGTTTATCTCTAAGTTCTTTGCGGCTGCTATCTTCATCAGCTCCATCTTCATCGTCTCCATCTCCTGCAACGCTGCTATAGATATATCTAAACGTTTCAGCAATATTTTTTTTTTTAAGGCATAGGCTTTATGTACAGCAAATATTTCTGCTACAGAAATATTCATTACTACATCATAAAATTCATCAACTCTATTACCATCAAAAAATATTTCACCGTTAATAATTAAATCGTTCGTATACATTAAATGCGCTACTATGTTAGGTAATAACTCCCAGAAATTATCTCTATGTTCATACTCTACATTTTCTAATGCTGAGTATTGAGCCACCCCTACATTTTCTAAATTTAGATTAAAATTATATTGTATATCTTTATACATTACATAATTTATAGGCTGTAAATTATCTAACTCCTCATAAATTTTACTTAATTGTACTTTGAGTTTTATATAATCATTAACCTTCATTTGCTTAACCTCTGAAAATTTCATACCTGCGAATAATGCTACATGAGCCCATTCTAAAGTCTGATCATCAGCATCTGTAAAATAATTAATAAAAGCTATATAATCTTTTAATTTTATGTCTTTATAAGAATTGTATTTTAATTGCATATTTATTAAATTAATTTGAAAAAACTGCTATCCTTTTTGTATTTTTATAATTGTAAGCTCTTACAGCTCCACAAGCTGCCATAACTATATCATCATGTGCAACTCCACTTGCACCATATATTAAGTTATTATGTATATTATAATAATAACTAAAGCTATTAAATTCAGATAATAGATATTTATCATCTATTACTTTTAATTTTAAACTCTCAAGCAACATACTTAATTGTTCTATATTAGCAGGCTTAGTACTTTTATTAATATTAGTAGGAATTATTCTGCTATTAATATTAATTTTATCTGCTGCATATAAGTTTTTAACTTCAAAAAATACTGAATCATTTTTATTAGTTTCAATATCTACGAAAATTTGATTAATATCAAATTTTTTTAATGTATTAAATATTTTTTTAGAACATTCTAAAGGTGTATTACCATAAAAGCGTTCATAAAGAAACATTTCAAAATTTTCATTAAATCCAAATATAACAGTAAAATCTTTTTTCATCCCTATATCTATACCTATATAACCTTTACTTGTTTTATCAAATTTAACTAATTCTGGTATAATATTTTCATTCTTAATTATAAATACTTCACCTCCATTTTCAATAAATTCAGCTAAATATTCTTGTCTAAAGACTTGATTAGGTACTTCAAGCTGTGTATCTTCTAGAAATTTTTTAGGTATAGTAGGGTTAGCTGAGGTAGGTGCTGTAAAACTTTTCCAATGCTTTACATTCGGATCTAAACCTCTGTTAAACAATTGATACCACTGTCCTTTACCTCTTGGAGTACTAACTATAAGTACCTTAAAATCTCTCATATTAGCTAATGTAGGTTGTATAGAATTAGTCCAAGCATCATCTGGATAAAGAGCAAACTCATCTAATACTATATAATCAAATTCACTACTTCTAACGTCATCATGATTAGATGACATATAAAAATTTAATACACTACCGTTATTAAATTCTATTACTCTGAATGTTCTATGAATAGTTTTAAAAATATTATAAGGTTTAAAAAGTTTTAAACAAGTATTAAATATTTTAGATACTTGTTTTGAACTTTTTGACATAATCAAACCTTGTTTACCAGGTTTATCCAGTAAACATTTTATCATCCAACTTAAAGCTAATAAAGTCTTTCCAAATCTTCTACCTGCATTTACACAAACGTAGTTTACTTCAGGTTCAGCTAATAACTTTAATATCTCCTGCTGTCCAGGATGAGGTTTTATAAACCTTATAATTCTTTTTTTTATTGCCCCCATTCACCTACAACCTCTTCAACATCTGAGAGGTTCATATTTTTTGTTAGACGTTCTAAAGTTTTAGAATTTAATATGCTAGTTATAACTCTACCAGCGTTAGCGTAATCTTTTACACTTAGTAAATATTGATAAAGTTCCATAGCGTGCTCAAAAATAAAATAATCTAGTATGGGTTTTTGCTGTTCACTTTCGCATAACATAAATACCTGTACTAATTTAATTGACATATCTGCAAACTCTGGAGTACAATCACGGTCAGTAATCCATTTACGTCTAACTGCTCCGAATGTAGAGCATTTTCTAACTAGATTACATATATAATTTACTAAATCATAAATTTCAAGAGTTGTAAAACCTATCTGTAAGAATCTTTTAAAAATCTCTGAACTCTCAAAAGCATTCTCATAAATAGAATTTTCAACTAATGCAGATACACCAGTTGTATATTTTTGAGAATAATCTTGCAACAAACTTAATTGCTTACGTTCATCTTCGGTGACTAAATGTCTTTTATTAGTCTTTGATTGAATGTTCTTGCTCTTCGGCATCTTTAAATTCTATATATTTATCGTGTAAATTATTTAAAACTTTCATAAATCCATTGCCACAAGTCATACAAGGACAATTACCATATATTCTTCTATGTAAATTTGTTAAAGGTTTTATCCAAGTAGCTTTTACTGAACCGCCTGGTATATTGAATAAACCTTTTCTTTTATCCACAAGTGTAAAAGTCTGGAACACTTGCGTTAATTCATCTATTAACATCCAAAAAAATGTTTTATTATATTTTTAAATTTACTTAATTTGTCCTCAAAGGTTATACCATACTTAATTTCAGTAATAATAGAATTACCTGCAATTAAACTTAACCATAGTATTATACTATTATATAAGTATTCAAACTTAAATATAAGTGTTAAACATATAAGTATTAAACCCGTAGCGTTATTAACGCATATTGTACATAAGCATTTCTCATATAACCGACATAAATAATCGGTTATATGAGAAATTAAAAAACTTATAGTAAAGGCTGACAATATTAATATTATCAAACCTAGTAAATCACTAATTCTATCCATTATTAATTACTAAATTACCCTTAGCTTCAAATATCTTTGCCCATAGATCAGGGTTAAAATCTATAGATCCATCTGTTTTTTTAGGCTCTTCAGCATTGAAGATTTTATCTAAAGGTTCACAGTCACACATTTCAGAAACATGATTAATTACATTGTAAAGTTCAGTATAAAGTTTTTCCATTAACTCTTCTCTAGTAAGTAAGTGTGTAATTGTTATTGTTCTTAAAGTTTTTCTGTTATCTTTAGTTCCAAAGGATCCAAAATTTTCATTAAAATCAGTAAGTATTTGGATATATTTCATCCAATTTCTGTATATAGTTTTACGCATATCAAAAGATGCTGTTGGATGAGCTACTTCAATAGCTTTATAAATTGCAGTAGTGAACTGTTCCTTAGTTATTACATAAGCTAAGAAATTATTATCATACTTATACCCGTGTTCCAAAGAAATACCTTTACCTCTTTTACCTTTTACATAGTCTGCAGGTATTGTATAAGCATCTATTAATGCTTGTTTTTCAGAGGTAGTTTTAATTATAGATTTTACAAAATTGATAATACTATTTGTCTCTTCTAGAATAAATTTAGAGTTAGCATGCTTACTCTTAATTTTACCTAATGACATTTGGTTAGCTTGAGCTGTACCAAATAAATTCTCTTCAAGTAAACCAATCATATACTTAAAACCATTGGACACCTGCATATGTGGATACAACTCAACATATCTACCTAGCAATAAAGCTGCTCTATCAGTTAAATTAAATCTTGATTGTAAGATTTTAGTGGTATTTAACCATTTTGTAATAGGTCTACTAGCGTTAGACTTAGCTAAACCTATATATGTATGATAAGCAGTTTGGGCATTAATAGTTGTATCGTCATCTATTATATTAGATTTTACGTTTTCTAAAAGTTGATTTACTACAGTTTTCATATCTTCTTTTTCTAAAACTTTATCAATAAAAATTTGATTTTCTTCTTTTATAGCTGCAGTATAAGCAGCTATTTCTTCTACAAAGTTACTACTTTCATTTATATTATCCAAGCACTTTGACGACAAAAGTATATTATTTTTTAATGTTTTTGCTAAATGTAGCTTTTCTTTCAAAGTTAAAGCATTATTTAATTCTTTGAATGCTATATTTAATAAATGTAATTCGTTTATCTCATAAATAGCTTTCTGTTTATTAAATTTTATAAGTTTAGTTATCTCTTTAAAAGTATGATAAAATAAAGTAGAGTTAAAGCTATCTCTATCATTAACTTTAAGTACGTGTTCTATCTTATTTTTTAATAAGCTGTCACTAAATTCTTTATTTTTTACTATATTTCTTATAGCATTTAATTTTTTAAGGTTGATAGATTCATCAATTGTTAGTATTTTATCTTTTCCTTCTTTATCTTTTATAACTTTATCCTCTGATTTTTTAGAAAACGTATTAAAGGTACAAGTAGCAGGATTACGTAATCTTGCGGTCGCTTGTATTATCTGTTCTACACTAATTTTAACTACATTATCTTCACACATAACATAATCCACGTTATCATCCATTATATCTATAGATGTATCAATAGCTGATGTAGTTAAAATTAGTCTATTCATACATTTAGCCGCTTTAAATTTTATAAAATCTTGCTTATCCTCAGATGAAAATAAATAGATTTCATCTTCAGTTAATCCAGCATCTTTTATAAATATTTCTTTTAATTTTTTTAGCCCAGATTTAGCGTTATAACGTAATATAACTTTTCTACCTTTTTTTATTTGTTCAACGCAGAAATTAAAACAGTTTTCTTTTGCTTCTTTAGCAGTTTCAAATTCATAAGAATTAAAATTTAAATTAGTAGTATACTTATAATTAGTAATGTAATCTATAACCTTAAAATCGGTAAATAAAATATTATCAAAAAAGGTAGGGGTAGCACTAGCTAATATTATATTCTTAAATTCCTCACCAGAATTACTTAATGTTACTTCATTTATCATTTTCATAGCATCAATTAATTTTAACAAGGAATCACTACTTTTATCTCTAAAATCTTCAGAGATTAAAATATGAGCTTCATCAATATATAATTTCGATATTTTTTTAGCTAACGAATTTAACATTGAACCTTCCCGCAAATCCATTATAGCTTTTAGGGCAGAGGATGTAGTTACTATTATACTTTTTGCATCAAAGGCATCATTAAATCTAATACTTAACTTCTCAATATCAAGATTATTAAATTGTTTAGCATTTGCATCACCAACCAATACTTCAAATTTAGATGGTTCACCATTCTTTTCTGCTAATACATTTCCTTTGCCACTTATTTCAAATGCAGCATCAACAGACGGCGTAACTATGATTTGTACCTGATCGTAGTAAATGTAGCTTAAAGCCAGTTTAAGCATCATATCAGTCTTACCAGAACCTGTTGGTGCTTGAAGATATAAGTAAGGGTTAGAAGCCAACTGTGAGCCTATAGAGACTATGTTTTCATTCGTTGAAACGTACCCTGTAATTTCTTTTATTTCTTCAATTTTAACAGGTTGTTTTGCTAATTTTTCTTCTAATAAGTTTAAGCTATAAGATGATTTAGCAATTCTAATACCTGCTAATTTAGCTTGCTTATAAAAATATTGTTTGTAATATTCACTTCTTCTATTGTTATTATTTAATGAATGTAAAGTTGAACGTACTTTATATTTATCTACTTTTTCTAATCCATAATTATTTAATCTATCACGCCCTAGACCCATTAGTGCACATATTACAGTTTCGCTAGCGTCAAAATTACCATTTAAATAGGTAAACGTATTACCGCATAACATTATAAATTGCTCATAAGGACTAACAACATTACCATTTCTATCCTTATAGTTATTATTACATATAATGTAATCTTCATTAGCTACTTTATTAGCTAACGCTTCGATGATTTTATCTATATCATCGTTTTCTTGACACATTAATATTTTTTCACACTTGTCTTTATCATTAATATACTCGTCAATTTCATTTAATAATGCATCAAATTCAGCGTCTTCCTCTTCTTCTGTTTTTAAGGGTTTAGTTAACTTATAATTTTTTAAATCTTGATTATCTAAATTTATCAAAACAGTAGGATCATAAGTAACATAATTAATCCTGCCAATATTTTTACACGCAGGATCAATTATAATATCATTATCAGCTAAATATTTAGATAATTGATTATATAATGCTATATATTCAGTTTGATTTATATTTTCATTTATTTTTATTATACCTCCAATACCTTTACCACTTACAGACGTCCAAGCTGCTACTAAATAACGAGGTAATAATTCTAATAATTTATCTTTAGTTTCTTGAATATTATCAATTTTATCAATATCAAAAAACATAAAACCAGAACCTACCATATTCTCATCAGTACGTCCTGCATTATTATTTTTTAATCTTGATACACCCCACCAAATTGTAGGTAAAGTTTTCTTTAATGATTTATCACCTAGTTTTATTTGCTCAACTGTGGAAATATGACTTAAAGTTCCTAATTCACCACTGTAAACACCTCTTTTTATAAATTTTAAGGCAGATGATAGTGTGATAGATGCAATTTTATCTGCACCTATCTTGCCCGTTTGACTTTGATCTAAACCTAAAGTTATAGGTTGTCTGATTAACTCAATATTATTCATAATTATATATATGTTTTTATTAAATTGATAAAATTAAATTATTTGCTACTGCTTTATACATATCTATATCCATTAAACCTACGTCGTGACTATAATAACACGTGATAGTTATTATATCAAAATGAATTCTTTTGAATTTATTCATAGCTTCTGGAGTTTTGAATTCCTTAGCATCAATTGATTCTCCTATTTTTACTCTTAGAGCATCTAAATCAATCATTGTTTTTGATAGATTTGTTTTTGCGTCCATAAATTTACTTAATATTAGAACTAAGCTATATAAATATACATAATATTTACAATTATTGCAAGCTTGTACTTTATTTTTTAAGTTAAATAACTTTATTTTATGATCTTTCATTACTTTTATTAATATTATTACTATGATAAATTAAATATAATACAAATATAAGTAAATTATATACTAATGTCAAGTACTAAGTGCACAAATATAAAAAATTTTTTAATAAAAAAAAACTTAGGTTAATAACCTAAGTTTTTAAATTTAATTTACTTAAAATAATATAATAAAAACAAACCATCGGCTGGGAACCTAGTCCTGATTTAGCACTTTTATAAAAAAGAGGATTTACAATCAAAATAAACCCTCTTTTTCATGATACATATATAACTAAAAACTAATATAGAACTAATCTTTTTTAAACCATTTGAGATAATCTAATTAATTAATCAATCTTATATAATATAAAGATACAAATATTTTATGACAAAGTCAAGTAAAATGTTAATTATTTTTTAATTATTTTGGACCTAAATAAAAACCACAATTTCGATAACTAAGACTTGTATTTATTTCTTTTCCTGATATCAAAATATTAGTTTTTATATGTGTACAATATTTTTCTATTTCTTCAACTAAATCATTATTAGCACAAAATACTAAATAAGTTAACTTAAAACAATTTTTTAACTTTAATAATTCTGAACTTTTTAAAATTGCTGTACCAACTGGTTTAATTATATGTAATGTATCTAAGTTGTAAAGTTTTTCTACTCCTGATAAGCTTACTATATCACAACCTATTATATCTAAATTTTTTAAGTTAACACAAAATTCAAGTATACTAAGATCATCAATTTCTATATTAGAAATTTTTAATTCTTCAACATAATATATAGATTGAAATAAATAATCAAAATTAAAATTAAAACCAACTTCAAAAACTTGTGTTAATGCTATACGATTATCATCATTTAAATTATAATACCAATCCATATTAAGAACTTTCTTATAAATATTATCATTAGGATTATATTTGCGCTTCTTATTAAATCTACAGTTATTATGTTTAGGGATACATCCAACCGCTGTTGTACAAGCCATATTGTGATTTATTATATACAATAGGTAGCTATTAATATAGTATTATATGCTACCTTCTGTATTTATATTATTTAATATTTGTCTACTAACTGTAATTGCTTTACGGACTGCTTGGTGCATATCTATATACACATAATCAGCTAACCTACCACACAAAATAAAATTAGGGTATTTTTCTTTTGCCATTAATCTGTATTGTAAAAATAATCTACGATTCCTATCATCATCTATTGGATAGTGTGGTGTAAGGTGTTTGTACCATTGTACAGGATATTCTTTTGTAATTACTGTATGATTAAGATTATACTCTTTGTGCGGGAAGTTTTTATGCTCAATTATACGTGTGTATGGTTTTGTAGAATCACAATAATTTACTACGCTTAAAGTTTGAAATTTAGGTATATCTAATAATTCATGCTTAAATTCTACACGCCTCCATTCCATTGCTCCTAATTCATAATCCATTAAATCATCTATTGCTCCTGTATATATAATATGTTTATATATACTTACGTCATTTTTAAATTTAAATGTTTTAAAGGAATTTTGAGAAATAAAAGTGCAACCTTTTAACATATTTTTAATTATATGATTATAATCAAATAATCCTTGATACTTATCTGTAAAATAATTGTCTGTATAATCATTTCTGACAGGTATACGCTTAATTATAGCTGCAGGTAGGTCGATAGGGTTTTTGCGCCACTGTTTTAACGTGTAATTCTTTATTAAAGTATTGTATATTTCTATACCTACCTCATTTATGGCAAATTGCTCTAAGTTAATAGGATTAGGAAAAGGTTTATCTATAGGTAATTCATTTAATCCAAATTCACTTAATGTTTTTAAGGTGAAAGGTAATGTATAACTCTGTCCATTACTGATTGCACGTACCTTATGCACGTAAGGAATAAACTTATTAGTATACGATTTAACAAAGTTATGAATTTCATCATCATTTGTATGCCAAATATGAGCGCCATGATCATGACATAGTATTCCATGACGTTCTTTTAATCTAATATTACCACCTGGATTTTTTCTTTTATCAATTATAGTAATATCATACTTTTCTTTGAGTATTGCAGCACAGGTAGCTCCTGACAGACCTGCTCCAACTATTAAAATTTTTTCGTTCATTAAAAAAAGTATAAAGTATACAATAGGAAGCTATTATACTATATTAATAGCTTCCTTCTGTATATATTAATTATTAATTTTAGTTAAATTAGTAAGATACATATTATTTTTCCATTTACGGGCAGCTAATTGAAAAGCGGTGAACTTAGGTGTAATTGTACCTGATAAGAACCAATAAAATAACTGCTTTTCATCAGCATTATATACTCTTTTCCAAATATTTATTTCTTGATTTTCATTTATTATACCTCTAGAATTGATATATATATCACCTTTGCCCATAGGTCTAGTATGTTTATAGCTTGCTCTATCAATAACTGCACATTTCCAGTTATTTTCTAGTACTAATTGGGCCCAGAGTCTAGTATCCATATGATATCCGGTATAAAAATACTCAAACCAATCATAAATCAAATTAAAAAACTGTTTAGAGAATATAGGCATCATTAATTCAACGCTATTAATCTCTCGTATATCTGGACCATTACGGTTAGTCCCTTTTTTTAAGACTTTCCAGAAAATATGGCTATCCTCTGTCAGAGAAGGTTGTGCTAAAGCTAAATCGTACTGTTTACAATACTGAAAAGCTGCTGTAACATTAGCAATATCTGTTAACATATCATCATCCATTATTTGTACATATTCAGCATTTTTAACTCTTTCTTTTAATTCTGGATTAGCCTCTAAAATTTTCCATATTAGATTAAATTTAATACCTTTTTCTCTAAAATAGTAATCAGCACTATCTCTAAAAGTATTATCTACTGTATCACTATTTCCATAGTATATAACCATTAATTCATATGGTTTATCTTCGCTTCTTACAAATAATCTTTCATGTAAAGATCCTTCACCAGCACATACTATAACTATAGGTTTAGTATTCATTTCTTTATGCTCAGTTTCAATTATTACTGAGTCATTATTAACTTTTTTCTTCATTAGGTTTAATATTTAAATTATTTTGTTGATTAATATCAGGTAAAATTGGAATATTAGGAATTGTTTCACTATTTCTCACGTCATCAGGCTCAAAACCTACTAAATTTTTATCTATTTTTTGAACATTAGCAGATTTAATTATAAATACTTTAATTACATTGGTTATAAAATCATAACCATTTTTTGAAAGCATATTACCTTTAACCATTGTGTTTAAAATATTGACTAAACAGTGTCCTAATATAACGCCATACGCTGTATTAGGTAAATATATATAAATTGTGTTTAATTTGGCTGCCCAGAAGCAGAAAGCTAGGAAAGAACAGTAAATAAAGTAATCCATAATAAAGATTAGTACTTCTCTACCCTTAATTCTATCAAAAGTATTAGTTAACTTATAATTAACAAATTTTGATAGTGTAAAATCAAGACACAATGCGAAAAAAAGTACAATTAGATACTCAATAGAAAAAAATAACTTATCACTAACAAAAACTGATAAAGTTGAAAATGCTCCAGAGATTGTAACTATAAGTAAATGTAATTCTAACGGTATCATATTCGGTTGTTTATACCATAGTTGACTTATTAACTTGCTCATTCAAATAAAAGCTTAAATAATTTTGTTCTAGAGTTAAATTTATTTCTCTACTATATTTTAACGAATACAATTCATTTAATGTATCTAATATTAAATTCTGCACAGGCATAATTTGCTTATCAAAGAATTCATTAGATGCAATAAGTAGGCTGTTAGCGTCACCACCAAGTGATGCAGTAGTATCTAAACCAATTATAGCTTTATGAGGTATTCCGTGCGCAATAAGGATGTTTTCCCTAACAATACTGATAAGTTCCTTTTGCGAATTTGCAGACAGTGGTGAGGCTGCAAAGGGGGTATAAGCGGCTTGTCTGGTATCATCTCCAAATACTGTTACTATTTTACCCGCTGACGCTGGACCTGAAAGATTCTCAATTTCTTTTTTAATCTGTTCCATCATAGCCGAATCTGTAGCTGGAAAAGGTAGATAAAGTAAACCACCAGGAACAAATGAATTCAATACTAATGAAAGCCGCCAGGACGTAAGATTTATATTAGTATCTATATCTTTAGTACCTTGAAAATAGGTAGGTATAGGATAAAATATAAAACCAGGAGTATAATTTTTTATAAATAAAAATTCAGGTTGTGTATGGTCTCCAAAGAAGTAATCGTTATAAGGAGTAGAAGCCTCAGTAGATACTCTCCAATCGGCAGAAATATAATATTTTATATTATTATCCTTAATACCTAACCGTACTGCATCTGCTTTTTGGTGTAATATTTGTGAAATCTGTTTAGTTACAGAGTTACTAATGATTTGTAAACTAAAACCTCCATATAGCCAATAATCCCAAGCCAAAGCATTTATTAAATTATGTATAGTTCTTAATTCTACTTTATCTAATGAAGGTTCTATAACATTTTTAGCCGTTGTATATACTACTTTCTTATTTATAATGCCTCCATGAAAAGGATCATTTAAGAAGTATACTAATAATTCTTGGGGCAATAAATTATTATCCCCCCAGAATTCATACGCCTTAGATTGTAGTTTTTTTCTTATAGGAGGTTTATATAAACTTATCGCCTTTATTCTATTTTGATTGTTATCACTCATAATTTAGTTAATTTATGAAATATTTAAACAAATTTACTAAATTTTTCAATTATTTCCTACTACTACTTGCTTTTTTAATAATATATACTTATATTTGTATCATAAATAATTAATTTTAATACAAAATGAAAATAGAGATAGAAATCGAAGATATTAATGAATTACAAGAAATTATGTTTTTAGTACTTAATACTTTAAGATCAGATTGTAATTGTAAATGTAAGTCTGAATTAAAAAAACAATATTTAGACGCCTTAATAAATAAGGTAAAAACTTGTGAAGATAAAGAATGTCCTTATGCAAGCACCAAATAATATGGAAAAAGTTACTAAAGAAACAAAACAAATTGTAGTTGACCAGAATGAACCTTTGGTCACAGATGCAAATAACAATAAAATACCTTTAGGTATTGGCAGCTTAGTCTGCCTTAGAAGTGGATCAAGTCCAATGACAGTAACAGGTGTAGATACGGTTAATAATATAGTCGTAGCTACTTCATACACACAACAACAAGGTTATATAACATTAACCTTACCTATTGCATCTCTTCAACCTTATAGAGTATAATCAATTAACTAAATTAACTATAAGAGGGTAGTAACATACCCTCTTTTTATAATTATGATGCAAATTATAGAAGCCCCTAAGTTTGAATTGGTTTATAAACCGCAAAAATATAAAAAAATACATGGTTTTTTTGATTTTGAGGAATTATATCAAGAAGCTGTATTTAATGCTAAGGACGGTGCTCATTTTATAGAAATAGGTGCAATGATGGGTAAATCTGCCTGCTATTTAGGAGAGTGTATTAAAGAAAGCGGCAAAAATATAAGAGTTGATTTAATAGATTTATGGGATTGTGAAGAGGATGTTACTGCTATTCCTACATTTGATTATATTGTACCTTATGGTGAAGGCCAAACAGCATATCATGAAGGTTTTAGAATGGTAGGATATCCTGTTGTGCAAAGAAAATGCTTAAATACTTGCACTAATAACTTAAAGAAGGCAGGAGTATATGAATACTTTAACTTTATTCAATATGACAGTAAATACAGCCATGTATTATATACTGACAATTCGTTAGACTTTATTTTTATAGATGGGGATCATAGTTTTAAAGGATGTTATGAAGATCTTATTAATTTTTATCCTAAAGTTAAGAAAGGTAAATTACTAGCTGGACACGATTATACTAAAAAAGGTCAACCAGGAGTAGTTATGGCAGTAGATTCCTTTAGAAAAAGTATGAGACTAGATTTATATGTCTATACTAATAAATTTAATGTACCTTTTTACTTTAAAAAATTTTAATTATGTTTACAATAATAATCTGTATCCTACTTTTTATATTATTTCGTGCTATTGTAGCTATGTTTAACAGTAAAGAAGATGATATTTCTATTTCTGATGAAGCTATAGTTTTAGCACGACAACAATTAAATAAAAATAATGTACCTAATAGAGTAGATTACGTTACTTATAACTCTGAAGATGATATTTTTTATGTAAATTACCTACGAGGTAATAAAATTTACGAAGGTAAAGATTTAAGAGATAAGCATATCTATCCTAGTTTAAAAAAATATCGTGAACAAGCTGATGATAGTGATTTAATTCAATATTTTACTATAATTGACGATTATAATGATTTATTAACGAAATTTGGAGGTTACTATGATCATAAAATAGATTTAGAAAATAAATTTAAATTTTTGATTGCAGGTTATTTGGAAGTTAAAGAAAGTAGAGCAATAATTGATATAGTTTCAAATATAGAGTTAAATACAGCCATAATATATTATGCTGATAGTACTAGGGATTTTGTATCTTTTTATAATTTTAATAATTATTACTTAAATGATAAACTTTATCCGGGTTCTAATTTTCATTTAATACCATACTTTCAATTAGAAGAAGATTTTAATAAAGGTTTAATCTCATATGATGAATTTGTAAAACTCAGAGAGGACTATGAAAGTACTCATACTAACAGTGTAACAGCTAATATATTAACTTATAAAAAACGTTACGATTCTGAAGGTAATTATTTAGACAGTAATTGGGTATGGGTAACACCTGAAGAATATAATGCTCTGGCTAAGGACTCTGATAACACTGCTGAATAATGACTATAATACTTATAACTCTATCAATAATACTACTAATAATAAATATTATTAGTTTTGCTGCTACCTTACTTAAAGGAAAATACTATTTATCCTTATTAAATTTTGCAGCTGCCACATATTTTTTACTTATAATTAAATTTTTAATCTAATATGGAAGAAAATACTGTTGAATTTGTCAAAAAGGTGAATGGTAATGTTGTACACAAACAACAGATATATCTTGGAAGTTTAGATTATAATGAATTATTAGTTATTAATGACTCTAGAGTACTTATACTTGAACAAGGAAGTGAATGGGAGATATGTTTAAGTAGACAAATATCAAAAATATCACTATTGAAAGAACGTATTACTAATTTAGAAAAACTTATTTCTCTTTACAAAAAAGAACTAATACAAAGTAAAGAGTATAACGACAATTTATTAACTTATTTAAAAGATAAAAATTTACTTAAATAAAAATAATGGAAGACGACTTAAAAAATTTTTTACAGAGCAGGGTACATTTAAGACCTGAGGAACAGAGTGCATTTGAAGAAGTACTTACACGTGTTAGTTCTAGTTTAATGGTATTAGCACATAAAGTTTATTGTGTTAATGAACTACCTAAATTAGAAAGTACGTTTAATTTAACTGTAAACGATGAAGGTAATATTGAGATAACAATTAACACATCTATGGAGACTACATTTGATAACGCAGATTTCTGTGATAAAGACTTAAAAAGTTTAGCTTATCAGTATAAAATAGAAGGTTTTAGCTGTTTTGAAAATTTAATTAATTAAAATAATGGAAATATCATTAGACTTATTAATCCAGAAAGCGACTGAATTAGAGTTGCTTCATAAACTTAGAGAGAATAATTTACCTCCTATTAAAATGAGGAAGGCATGTATGCAATCTTTTATTTCAACTGACTATAAACCTGAAATAGGTGAAGATACTACTCGTTGGGAGTTAAATAACTATATTAGACTTATTCAAAAGAATTATCAAACCTTAAAAGATAATGAAAATCTATAAAATCAATACCCAAGCGCTCTGTTATGAGCATAATCTATTATTTATCAGCTGTGAAAATGAAGCTGGTAAAGTATTTAATTTAGTTTTACCTACTTCTAATCTGGTTAAACCTAATAATTTACCTGCTAAGCATTTAATAGATATAAGCGAGACAGTTAATAGTATCCCTGATATTCTTGCGTTTAATGTTACTGTGTCAGGACAAGTTCAATGGTACGAATTCAAAGGAAGTTATACTATTTACAGTGATAGCTTAAATATTATGCCTCACGCTTTAAATGAGAACGGAGTCTTAATAGCTAAGACTACAATAGCGTTAGGAGTTAAAGGTAAATCCTTTAAACAGGAACAGCAAGAATTTCAAAAAGGTTTATTATTCGATGAAACTACTACTTTCGATTTAGCTAAACCTGTCGTGGAATTTCTATTAAGTTAGACTTTTTTATTACTTTTTATATTTCAGAAAAAAAAGGGCTGGGAATTTAATCCTCAGCCCTAATTTAATTTATTAAACTTATATTATACTTACGCTAATAACATTATAACCCATAACGAACCGTTCCAAACAAGATGGAGATACTTACCACCACCTGTTAATATAGTTAAAATAGCAACACTACTGTCTAAATCACCTATATTATTACCATTTCCATCTACTATAAAGCCATCATCCTCTAATTCTCTAAAATAATATTCTTGTCCTAATACAGGTGTAGTTGGTAAAATATAAGTAGGATTATCTACACCAAATAAAATATGGTAAGTGTAATCTAAATTAACAGTTTCGTTGGATAATGTATTGTAAATTCTGCGTTGTTCCCCACCATAGTGTCTAGAACTACCTACGTGTAATTTATTATCCTCTAAATCATTGATACTTTCACCTGTCGTACCTATTACAGCACAACAGTTACCGACTATTGCATCGGTGTTAAAGTTAGCAAAATAAGACTGGGCATATTTCTCACTTGCATTTAATAATCCCCAACCACCAGAAGCAGGATTAAAGTTGGGAAAAGTATTACCACTATCAAATCTTGAATCTCTAACTCCACAACCTTTACCTTTTTGAACCGTCGCAAGAGGTCCTAATGTTTCTATGTAGGAACTCTGAATCGTAGAACCTATGCTATCAATTAGTAAACTACTGTTAATAGTTTGGATACCGTTTGAGGTTACAAATAAAACGCCAGATTCAGTACAGTTATCTATCTCACTTTTGAATGAACTTATTTGAGAAGTTCTAATGCTATCTACAATATCACAATCAGAACTTGTTAATTGGGAACTATTTTGTAGATTAGTAATAGTACAACCTAACGCTCCTAATTGAATGTTAAATAACGAATCAGTTATGGTACTATTACCTCCTAATACTACGTTACCATTACCGTTTACTACTAATCCTCCATTCATTAAATTATTAGAACCCCCTTGAATGAAACCACCATTTATTAAAGTGTTATTAATGGTAGTTGTACTGCTTATTGTACCTATAATAAAACCACTTTGATAGCAATTAAGGAATAAGTTATTTCCAGCGGCTCCAAATTGATTATCTACGTAGCATTCTTGACTTCCAACAAAAGTATTTTGTCCAAATACGTCTCCACTGGTGTACCCAGAGTAATTATTATCTACGTAATTAGCGTAAGAATTAAAGAAGGCATTACCAAAACTACCGTTATTTCTAACTATATTACCTCCACCTCCTACACTTATATTATTAGTATAATTGGTAGCCGTTTTTTCCGCATCTATATAGTTTAGAATATCTGTGAAATCTATAACAGTACTTGGACTTAGTTGAGTATATGCACTATTAAAGATAGCATTATCTTTTCCGGCGTTAGGTGTATGGTTTATTAATTGATTACGACTACCTATATTAATACTATCATTAGCATTAGTAGTGGTGTTATTAACCCCAGCTAACAAACCGTTAGTACAACCTTGCGCGTTTAAGTTGTTACCAAACCCTATTTCAAACCTTGTACATAAGTGGATATTAGCACCATCGTTAGCTCTAAAATTAATATAATTACTTCCACTTATATTAAGGGAATTACAACTTAAAGCAGAGTTAAAACTTCCATCAACACCAAAAGCCGCACCTACGTTAGCATTATCACAAGAGATTATATTATTTTGTCTTGAAGTTGTTAAATTGGAACTTAGAGTACTATTAGAACTACCAATTATATTAGAGTTATAAACGTTAGGCTGTATAGTACAATTTTTACTACTTATAAAATAAGGGTCCTTATCACTACCACTATTAGTGTAAGTAGTACCTCCATCGTGTTTTTGTAAACTGTCGTTAGGAGTCCAACAAGTGAGGAACGAATCCCAATATAAAGTTTCACCCTCAATACTACCATTTGTTAAACAAGAACTACCTCCACTGCTAACGATTGAGGAAGTTAAATGCCATTTATCATCATTAATATCATAGATAATATCAACGCTACTGTAATTAGAATCAATTACATAGGTAGTTAATTGAGTAGTAGGACTATTAATAGTCTTACTAAGAGCATTAATAGTTATATTATTTACGCTTGCATTACCAGAAGCATCATAGATTGTATATTTTTGACCGTGTGTTGGAGGGTCAAGTAAAGTTAAAGTAATAGGTGCAGGTGCAAGACTATCTACTCCTACGTAATGGTGATAAAAGTCTAAAAATGTATCTACACTTATTAAATCTACTCTAAATTGTTTACCACCAACACTATTCTCAGTCGGTAAATAAGTAGTGTAAGGTTGAAGACTTGTAATAGTAGGGTCTTGTAAACCTATTACAGTTATTCCTTCCGCATTAGTATTGATTATAGGATTGAGACAGTTAATAGCTACCTGATTTTCTCCAATCCCAAATATACCTGCGCTAATATTATCGCTCTGTACTAAACAGTTAAATAAACCTTGACAATTTCCATCATTACTAATTAGTAATTCAGAATTCACAGCAGTTATATTTACAAAACTATTTCCTATAAATTGAGCAGAGCCTAATCCTTCTATCCTTACTCTACGACCTGTAATTAAATTGTTTATATCAACACCAGCAGAGTTATAAACACTTCTTAATGTTCCTGTTTGAGGATTATTAACATCAAATCCTGTAATTCTCACACCAGCAGAACTTGTAATACTATTAACGTTCCAGCTATCAGTTATATCAGAGAATACAGAACCTTTTACCGTGTTATAACCTGCTTGAATGTTATTAGTGTTATCCACATAAGAGGTATAACTATCAGTAACAGAGCTTTCGTGACCAATTACGGTACAGTTTTCAGTTTGAGATAGTCCTACCCTAAACCCTCCAATAGTACCGTTAGCGGAGCCTATAACTGCGCTATTAACCGTAGGAGCTACTACCGTCGTATTAGTCTCGCTTATTAAAATTACGGGTTTATCAACGCCAGAACTTGTTAAAGTTACTCCTATTTCTGTATGTCTAACTGCTTCGTTTTCTTTCCAGCATTGGTCAGGTACGTCCCAATAAACGGTGTTACCTTGTTGAGTACCGTCTTCTAAGCAAGGGTTAGATAATGTTCCTGGTTCATAGCATTGATTAGTATCATTCCATATTGGTATGTCTCCATCATTAATACCAAATTGAATACAAGGACCTGGATTTGGACCTCCGCCTGAGAAAGCGATGGACATACAATCAAATCTCAAATCTTTAGGTGTACCTGCTACATATTGCCATCTCTCAAAACAAGGCTGTTCATCAGGTGCAGAATTTAATTCTTCTGTAAAATCACTATCGTTATTTTTTTCTTTTATACCTTCATTAATCCAACCTTGTAAAATTTTCATTAACTCGGTTGCATTACTTAAAATAGGATTTCTTACAATTCCTAATATTTTAACATCTGTGTAAGCAAAAGTTATATCAGGTAGTTTAGGTGCAGATATAATTAAATCATTACCTGCAACAGATAATGTTGTACCTATATAAGCTCTACTTTTTGATGTAAGAGTATCATCAGCTACTCTTAATTTTTGATATTCTCTATATATATATATATTTGCCATTTTAATATGGTTTTAAATTGTTACCTGAAACATCTTGAATATTATTAAATAGAAGAGGATCAATAGCGTTATTATTTGCAAGAAATGCTTCACCATAAATTTTAGAAACTTCTCTTGGTAGCATTCTAGCTTTACATACTGCTGTCATTATAAATTTATTATCACCTTTTTTTACGTCAGATTGAACTGAGACAGAAGCTTTCATACCTTGTTCCTCACCTATCATATAATAACTTCCATTATTATCTCTAATTATGAATACTAAATCTTTTAGTATTGTCATTCTTTCTATATAATTTCTTTTAAAGACATCAAACTGTGAAATCTCTATAGTTAAAGTATAATCATATATTCTTGGTTTTAATGATGATAATGAAGCAGTAAAACTTGAAGTTTCTTTTCTTATAAATAATTTATTCCATAAGAAAGTAGCTGAAGTAGCTCCCTCCTGATTTAAGTCTGGGTTTGTAGTTATAGAAGAAAACAAAATCATTGAAGGTGCTACATCTGTATCTGGAAAAGCTGTGCCTGCTCCTGGTATATGATTTGCATCTGTATAAAACCAATCTTCAGCTAAAGCTGAACGTCTTTGAACATATACATCAGTTATTCCTCCTAAGGTTTGATCCTTACATCTCTGATAAAAATTGTCTAATAATGGTGCGTACATATATCTATACTAATCAATACTTATAATACTATATTAATAGCTCCCTACTGTATATTAAAATTTATTCTTAGGCATACATATATCACTATATACATCTACCCATTCGTTTAATCCTGTATCAAATTTTTGTAAAATCAAAGTATAGTTAGTATGAACTAAACCTAAATCTATTTTACCTAAATTAAGCATTTCACTAGTTGTTTCTTCAATAGTGAAATAACAAAAATCTTTTTCAAATATTACATTAATATAATTACAATCTTTAAAAGTTTTACTATTTTCTTTTATAAATCTAAATCTATATAAGAGAGTAGTATCTGCAAAGATTACATCATTATAATAAGATATTTTATTGATTTGATTTTTATATATTGTAATCATATTCAAATAAAAGGGCGAGATATACCCGCCCTTTAATATAAATAAAAAAGTTAGTAAATTCTTAGTAACATAATACAGGTAAAGTAGCTACATAAGCAGCATCTACAGTAGAAGCCATTTGGCCTTCTCCAGCAGTAAAAGTTAAAGTAGTTGCAGCTTGATCTCCAATAACTACTCCCGTAGTTTTTTGAGCGGCTGTTATCTCTAAACCTGCTTCTTGACCATATAATACGTAAGTAGCTGTAGGTAAAGCAGGAGACCTTAATTCAGCAAGTAAAATAATTCCATCCTCAGCATTAACCCAATTCTCCGTGAATTGTTTTGCTTCCATCCATGCAACAGCATTATCAGCATTATTACTAAAATTAGTAATAGTTAATGTAACTGTTTGATTATAAGTTAATACTCCAGCTACTAAATCCTCTACAGCACTTGAAGTATCTTTTATAGTAGTAACTTTATACCAACCACCTCCTGCAATAAAATTTATACCAGTTATAACTCCTGTAATAGGATCTTTATCATAACTTTCTACTTCACATCTATTGGCTAAATAAAAGGTTTTCTTTAACCCTCCACTTTGTTTTCTGGTACAGTTGTTATCTTTACACTTGTTACCAGTACAATTTGAACATCCAGGCATAATATATTTTTATAATAAGGTTATTAAGGTTTGTAATAAACGATATATCTGGAAATACCATAATTTATATCGAATCTAAATTTAGCTCTCATTCTAACTTCATCACAGAAAGCATTACTGTCTGCCATATTAGTAATAGCTACATTATTAAAATCATCTGTAGAATCTGTAACTACAATTATATTATCCATAGGAGTTAAGAAAGCTGTATTAGCAGGCATACCCGGCATAGCAACTAATGGTGTACCATTAATCCATTTATAATTAATATTATCTCCAGGAAGAGGATTATAATATTGTCCAGGTTGAGTAATAAAAGCTTCAAAAGCAGTAATAAATTCAGTAGATACCACTAAAGTTAAATTTTGAGGCTCAAGTATTAAATCGGGATCTCTAGCTGCAAATATTTTATCTATCTCAGTTTTAATATTTGCAGATGTGATTGTAGTACCTGTTACAGTATGTACATCAGGATCTGCGTCCCATTGCTGTAATAGACCTAAACAAGTAGTACCATAAGCTGCACCCCCATTCATAGCCATATTATCTATACCTCTCGCTACATTTTTTCTAATTAGATTTACTAATATAGCTTCAATATAAGAAGGATTGTTAGCTGCCTCTTTATTTAATCCCTGTGCTTTTAATTGTTCAAAAATTGTACAATCTAAATCAGTAGAACAGAAAGAAAGTTTAAATTGATAGTTACATAATGTACCATCTTTAACAGGGAAAGTACTATTTCCACCTGTATCATTACAACATTCGTAAGCTTCTAAGGTACCTCCGTAAGGTTGAGTAGGGAATCTGTAATCACATTTTGCAGATGTTATATATCTAGGCTTTAATTTATTTATAACAGAGGTCATGCTTACTGCATCCTCTATGATTTCAGTAGAATCATACCCAGAAAAAGTAGTAGTCGGAACAATAATTGCCATAATTATTATTAATTAAATTATTTTTTAAAAGTTTTTAATATATCTAAAGAACTACGAGAGTCATCTACTTTTGTAAAGTCTTTCTTTTCAGTAGTGACTGGTTTTGGATTAGCTTTACTAATTAAATTAGTTAAATCCTCAAATTGTTGTCTTAATAATTTTACTTCATTATTAGTCTCTTCTAATTGGGATTTCATAGCTACTTCAGCTGCCGTACTATTAGGAGCTGGTAAAGGATCTTGAGACTGTACTGTAGCCTCTGCTGGGAAGTATTGTAAATAACCTATAATAGTACCTTGTGCATCTTTAACATCAACTTTCATAGTTGTGTCATCTACATTAATTACTGTACCATCAACTGCTGTTACTTCCATAAATTTCTTTTCCTCAGAAAATTTTTTATTCAATGACATAACTCTGTCTATAATAACATCTATTAAACTTTTCTTTTGTCTTTTAGCTTTTTTCTTATCGTTAGTATATGCTAACATTTTAGGTTCTTGTTTGCTATACATTGTTGCCATACCATCACTTGAGCTTGCAGGTGTATTTAAACATATATCTGTTAAATAACCTTCAAGAACTACTAATTCTGTACCGTCATCTAATATATAAATACTATCAGGTGCAGGAGATTTATCACTTAATGTAACTTTATAGTTATCATCTACTATTAAAATAGTTCCAGTATTTGTAACTATTTCTGAATTTAATTCTATCATAAATTTCTTTAAATTTTTATTTTCACTTTGATTAATTAATATATCATCAAAATAACCTTCAATAGAAAAACCTTTTACATTACCTGTTAATATTTCGTCATTCCAATATCTATCATTATTTATTTTAACACTTACAAACCAAGTACCGTTAGGTAAATTATAACCTAATTCATTTGACATATCAACGTCACTACGTTTAATCCAACTCTCTACTACATTAAAATTATATAATGATTTCTCGTGTTGATGTCTAATAGATTTAGTAAGCATATTATCAAAAAATTTATCTCTTACTTGTTTAATAGTATCAGCAGATATTACATTATAAAATATCTCTTTTGTGTTAGGTTCAGATCCTTCCCTAGTTCTAAGTATCTCAATATCTGGAATTAACACTGGACCAGTTAATAATTTTTCATATTGATTTACACTAAATGAATGTAATAAAGGTTTATTATCTTTGCTTAATAAAACAAAATCTTGTTGTATAGCAGGTCTATCAACTAATGAAATCGCAAATACCCCAGAATCATCTTCTGGTTTAACTGGTTTCATTTTCATTTCATATATCTTCGGTCTATTTTTCATTCTAAATAAAAATTATATAATTACTAAGACCTCCACTACAACCATAAGCACACTTACCACAAGCAGTAGTACAACTACATCCACAACTACATTGTAAAACTTTTATTAAAGGATATCTATCTCTATTATTACATAGATATTTCATTAATCTATAATAGATTGTAAAAGCATTTCTATAACATTGTTGTCTTTTATATGTGCTATCACTTAAAGAAGCAGGTGTTACAGAATCATTAAGACCTTTAACCTCACCCATTTCACGTGTTTTTGAATTATTAACACCTAATAATTCATAATATGCCCACCATGCAGTTAAAGGTTTGATATAACTTAACAGTTCAATGTTATCAGCTGTCAAAGTATTATTAATAATTTGATCAGCTAATTCATTATACATATCTTCACATAATATTGGATATATATAATTATCTTGAGCTACTATTATAGTTTGTATAATACCTACAGTAGCATCTGTATTCTCAGAAACTACTGCAACAGTATCAAAAAATTCCGCCTCCTCTAAAAAGTGTACTCTAATGTACATAGTAGTTAATAAATAAAGTGCAAATATAATATAATTATACTTACATAACTATAAGTAGTATACGTATTGACTATAAACTTGCAAGATTTTTAACGAAATTTAGTCTTTTTTGTTCATCCTCTATTGATGTTACATTTGTGTATATAGGACGGTTTGATAAATCTTTTACAGACTGTACTAATTTATCAAATGCTTCTGTACTATTGTTATTATTATTAGCTACATTAGAAGCTTGTTGTACTATACCGCCGTCCGCATATCCTTGTAATCTACTATTCTCTAAATTTTTAATAGCACTAGAATACTTAGGACTTTTAACCATCCATTTCGGGGCTACCCATTCTCCTCCGTGTACTATACCAACAGGTTTACTAGCATCTTCATTTGCAGTAAAACCTCCTACTGCAAATTCAGGTATAGGAGTAGCGGCTATGGTAGCAATCTGTACTGCTCCTAATGCACCTATTGTAATAGGTGCTATTAAACTTAAAGGAAAAGGTAGAGTAGTATTAGCCACACTATTAATGATTGCTAAACCTGTACTAATGACAGCGTTGGCAAGGTTAGCTGCTTTTTGAAATTCTGCTTGCTTCTTTTGTTCTGCTTTCTTTTCGTCTTCAACTTTTTTTATTGCAGCTTCATCTTTTAATTTTTGATCTGTTAATTGTTGTTGTTGTTGTTTTTGTAATTTAAAATTTGCTAAAGCTAATTTTCTATCAGATCCTCTTGCAGTTTTTAAATTATCTTGTGATTCTTGAACCTTACTAGTAACCTCGTCTAATCTTGTATTAACATCCTCTAATGACGTTTCTAATTGTTCCTTCTGTTTATCTAACTCTGCAATATTATTATCAAAGAATTGATTTACTAAGTCAGAGCTTGCTTGAAATATTTGTTGAGCACTTCCTACTACCTCACTTATAACTCCTAATATTGCTTTCTTTTGTTCGTCTTTTAATTCTTTAGATTTTTTTTGTGTAGTTTTACTTATATTATCTAAAGATTCTTTTGTGTTAGTTTCTAAATTTTTTAATGAAGTTTTAGTAGCTTCAGGTAAATCTTTAAATTGATCTATTAAACTATTAACACCTTTCTCTTTAAATATTTTTATTTGTTCTTGTGTTAATTGTAAAGATTCTAATTTAGCTTCCTCTCCATCTTTAACAGCTTTCTCTTCTAATTTAGCAGCATTCTTAACTATATTTAATCTATCATTTAATTTTAATGCACTTACCTCATTTATTTTTTCAAGTTCTTTTTTAGACTTATCAGCAAATGCTTTACTACTTTCTTCTAAACCTTTTATTCTAGCATCTCTTTCTTCTTTTTCTCTTTTCTGTCTTTCAGCTTCTATTAATTTAGCTTGATCTTGTTGTATTTTTAATTGATCCTTAGTAAATTTCTGCTGTAAAATTAAAGCTTCAGCATTAGACTTTTCCTGAATAGCTAAACGTTTTTCTGGATCATCTATATCCTGTAATTCTTTTTCAGTTTTATTTCTTAAATCAATTAAATCTGCATCATATTGTTTTTCTAAACCTAATAATTTTTTATTGTTAGCCTCTATTATATCTTCTAATTTATCACTATTTGCTTCTGTATTAATTAAAAATTCTGCTTGAGATTTTAATAATATTTGATCTCTATCTCTTTGTATATCTAATATTTCTTCTCTAATAGTATCATTAATTTCTTTAACTTTATTAGCATACTGTTGTTGAGCAATTTGTCTTTCAATTAAATTTACTTTTTCACCTTTAGCTATTCTAGTATCTATATCTCTAATAGATTTCTCTAATTCAATTTTTGCAGTTTCTAATTGTGCATTAGTACCTTTCTCTAATTCAAGTTTAGCTAATTGAAAATCTTTTTGTTGATCAAATAAAGTTTTTGCTTCATCTAACTGTCTATTAAATTGATCCTTACGTTCTTTAGCAAGTTCTTGTTCTTTAGCATTTAAGTCTGCTATGGATTCTAAAACACTCTCATTAAAATCTCCTCTAGCTTTTAGTCTAGTTTTTAAAGCTGCTATTTCTGCATCTGTACCAGATTGTAAAGTTTTTAATTCTGTTTCGGATAAATTATTAGTTAATAATATTTTTTCTTTTTGAATTGCAATATCTTCTTGTAATTCTTTTTGTTTAATTGCACTTACAGCATCTGCATTTTTTTCTTCTAATTCTAATCTAGCTATATTATTTTCAGCAGTTAAATCAGTTAATTTATTTAATGCTTCTTTTTCAGCATTTAATCTTAATCCTCTATTCTTACTAAAACCTTTCTCAAATGCATTACTTACTGTATCTACTAAATCTCCAAATCCTTTCTCTAATTCTTTGCTAGCTTCTGCAAAGTCACCCTTAAATACTGCTATAACAGCTTTAACAGGTGACGCTAAAGCTTTGAAATAATTGATAACAATAGGTACTACATTGGATACAACAGAGCCAAAACCAGCAACTGCATCATCAAGAAAATCAAAAGCTTGCTTAACAGGTTCTATTTTATCCTTTAATAAAAATAATCCTGTGATTAAACCTGTTACAGCAGTACCTATAAGTATAAGTGGATTAGTTTGTAATAAAGTAAATAGAGATTTAAAACCTCCCTTAGCTGCATCAGTACCTTTCTGTAGTAAACTAAATGAACTTCCTGCTTTTTTATTACCTTCACTTATAGTATTACTAGACTTAGCTACATCCTTATTTGATTGACTTACTTTTTTATTACTATCTACTATATCTTCACTCTTAGTTGATAAATCAGTAGTTAAAGTAGTTGCTTCTTCTAATAATTTGTTATTATCTTTTAACGCTTCTGAGTTATCTTGTATAACTGCAGTCTCTTTCTTTTCAGCTTTAATTAAATCTTCACTAGCTTTAATTTCTTTAGCTTTTTGTTCAGCTAATTTTTTACCTTGCTTTAATTTAATTTCATTCTGTATTTGATTGGCTAATGCTATTGCACTTTGTACTGCACCTACCGCTGCACTTACTTGTTCAAGCTTTAATAATACTGCTTGAAGGTTTTCATTTTCTCCTGCAAATGATGTTACTAATGCTGCACCTTGTCCGAACGTTCCTACAAAACTATCTGCTAATGCAAAATTAGCCTCACGCTGGTCTTTGCTGGTTCTACTTAAACCTTCTATTTGTATAGTTAAACTTTCTACTTCTTCTTTAGCTTTTTTAAATTCTTCTGTATTAGGATCTAAATCATCTAATAATAAAGTAGATTTTTCTAATTGAGCATTTAATTGTCTAATAGAACCAGGTGTAGCAGCTAAGGCTTCAGCTTGCGACTCAGCTATAGTTAGATTACGTTCTGCTTGTAGCTTCTGTTTTCCTAATTCAGTAGTAGCTAAGGTTTGGGCTTCATTTTGTAATTCAGTAATTTCTAATAATCTCTCTGCTTCACTTTTAGCTAAACCTATAGTTTTATCCTGTAAAGCATACGCCTCATTTAATATATCTACTGTGGCTAACTGAGCTTCTGTAATACCTACCTGTTTACCTAATTCAGTATTTTCCTTTGCTAATATTTCTAATCTCTTAGCTTCTACTTCATTAGTTAATTCTAATGTTGCTTTAACTTCTTCTAATTCTTTTAAAGTCTTTTCTAGACTTGTATGCTCATCAAAATTAAGATCACCTTTTTTTAACCTTTCAGAGATATCAGTAATTAGAGACTCTGCCGTCTCTAAGTTATCAATGTATTCTTCAACACCATCAACAACTACTTTAAATTTAGTTTCTACTTTTGCCATAATAATTTAGTTTATATACAGTAGGAAGCTATTATATATAGCTATATTATTAGCTTCCTACTGTATATTATTTTCTAATAAGAATTAATTTTGTTAATTTTGGAGTAACAGGATCAAAATCTGTAATTTCTTTTAAATAGAATAATTGATTAGCAAATACTATTAATCTACGTGGATCCATTTCATTTAAATCTTTTACATCTATATAAGCAGGTACTTCACATTGTATACTATTATTATTCTCTACTATAAATTTATAGAAGTACTTATAATATAAGCCACTTAATCTTATATTAGCTGGCATTAATTTATCTGAGTAAGTTAATACTGCTGAACTTATAATATAAGGATTAGGTCCTCCAAAATCATAAGTAGTTAATAGATAAGGTTCAAAACTTGCTAAAGGTATAAGTGGATAAGGATTTGCTGCTTCTAATGTATTATAATTTGCTATAGTCATTCTAAAAAAATTATATGCAAAATAATTTGATAAAGCTCCATCTTCTATCATTAGTCCAAATACTCCTGGATTTGTTTGTCTCATATTAGTAGGTTTTTGTAATCCTATCCATCTAAGTATTCTCATACTATAAGATAAAGTATTAACAAATTCTCCTTTACCTATGTCTACTAATGTAGCTGCAGCCGCATCTGAGTTTGCCATCAATGGCAATTCAAAAGATCCTGCTATTTCATCAGGAGCAGGTGATCCATTATAATTATAAATCCACTTAAATACTCCATTAATAGTTTCTGAGTAAAAGCTCTCTACTTCTTTTGTTTCAGTTACATACGAAGAATTAGAAATAAAAGTACTATCAAGATAATCTTGTGTAGTATCAATATCTTTAATTACTATATTATCTGTTAGTCTTCTGTCAGAAGTATAAATATCATTATCATCGAATAATATCTTTGTACTTACTTCTTTATATAAACCGACAGGTTTAAAAGAAGCATCTCTTATAGAAGATTTCTTATCTATATTATAAGCTAAAGAAGGAGGAAAGAAGTTATTCTTATAACTATTTATAGTAGCTGTCTTCTCTTTATCATCTACATTAATATATAAATTAAATGTAGTTCTTATAGCTTCTAACATATCTCTAGAACTTATATTAGGTAGATTCCATGCAGGATCAAAATCAATATTAAATTGTGGAAATACCTTAAATCTAATACTAGATACTGAAAAGTCTACAAAGACACCTCCATTATTTTCAGTAGCCATTATAAGTTCAATTATATTTCCTTTCCTTAAATCAAAAGTACCGTTTAACGTTATAGTATTTAATCCCGTATATCTGCCAAATAATAAAACACTACTATCATAATCACTTGGTATACCGGAAGGTATAACTGTGTCATTGATTAAGTGTGCACCTTCATTACCTAGAAAAGAAGTGTCTGGTTTATTAGTTACTAATATATGATAAGGTACAAAGTTAAGATCTTGTACATTAGTAAAGGTTACTTCTATTTGATATTTACCATCCTCTGGTACTACATAAGCATATAAGTCCTGTGAATAATCTTTTACTATACCGTTAAGTACACTTATATTTCCTGGATTATCAACAGTACCTATAGAATTATGATATAACCAAGTATAGCCATTACGTTCATGATTAACTGTAGTTATATTATAAGTTGCACTTGGATCATAAGTATAATATTCAATATCACCGAATGTTGGAAATTCATTAGAAAATAAATCTAATGTATCATTTAATACAAATCTATAATATACTATATTTTTGGCAGGGGTTGCGAAATTTACATTCTCTATATTATAAGTATTACCTATTAATAAAGCAGGAAAAAAATGAAAATATAAGTCTGGATCTCCTGCTGAGGTTTTCTTAAATTCAAAATCTATCCTACCCATTAAACCTACATTCCATTGAGGTTCTTTATCATCCTCAGAATTATAAGGTATACATAAGTTTTTAAATGTATCATCAGAAAAAAAATCTCCTTTAACTGTATAACCTACCTCAGCAAAAATTGCTCTAACTAACGATCTTAGGTATACTGCTGGAAAAAATCTCTGCCATGAAAGTGTATAATTATGAGGGCTTCCAGGTAAAGGAGCATTACCTAAAATATTAGCTTGATTGATATTATAAAAATAAAATCCACTATTGTTTGCATATTCTGCTGAGAATGTACTTATACCTGGAACACCAAAATTACCATAAGCAACCAAAGGAAATTGTGCATCAAGTATACTATCATCAGTATTCCATACATCATATAATGATATACAATTATTTATATCATAAGCAGTACCATCTGGTAATAATGTACCATTAGTATGATTAGGCCAATAATAAGAACCTGTACCTCTTACTCCTGTAAATCTAATTTTTTCAAATTTAGTTAATTTATTTATAGATACATTGTTTAGTATATTACTCCAATCTATACTACTACTAATTACTACACAATTAAAATATTCATAATTCCAACTTTCTATATATAGTTTACCTTTTAACAAAGAATAACCATTAACTATTATATCTACATTTATTTTAGTAGATAAAAGAAATCCTTTTTTTGTTTGAATATCAAATATATTACCAGTTAATTTTCTATTCTTATCAGTAAAAGGGAGTTTTAAATTTAAAGCATAATCACCATTACTTTTACCAAAGTCACTAACATCTGGGCTTCTTCTTGTTACTCTTAAACCTCCTATATCACTAGGAGTAAAATCTGTATCTTTACCATCAAATAAAATTCTAATCATATCTTTCTATTTCTATACAATAGGGAGCTATTATATATAGCTATATTATTAGCTCCCTATTGTATATTAAGTGTTAAGGTTTAATATTATTATCAAAGAATGCAACTTTATAGGTAATGCTAAGTGTATATAAATTATCT
>RXKB01000076.1:6205-6560 GCA_003963225.1 Candidatus Babelota bacterium | reverse complement strand
AGAATAGACCTTTTAAAATTAATTTTGAAAAAATAAAACTTTTAAAGTTGGTAATTAAGCATCAACGCGAATTAAAGTTCTATTTCCGTTAATTTCTTCAACCCATATTTTTACTGTGCCATTTTGTTTTGCAATTGCATCAAAATCTATAGACTGTCCGGCATCTAAAGGAATAGCACTTGCAGGAATACGTACAATTGCTCCGCCGTCAACATACGTAAGTACAGGATTTCCATTTATCAGTCCCATTGTTCCTTCTTTGCTTGTGTACTCTGGGTTTGTATAATCATCTTCTGTGTTAATTGCTAAAAAATCATATAGTTCTTGCCCGGTTGTTGCGTTAGTTAATGCATAA
>RXKB01000076.1:0-6155 GCA_003963225.1 Candidatus Babelota bacterium | reverse complement strand
GATTAGTATTGATATTGTTGCGAATACCGCCGGGAATATTAATACCTGCAACTGATTGTACCAACGGATGGCGCTGCAGGCAGTCTGTTGCAAAAACTATGTTAGCGCCGCCTAATATTTTTCCTGTGTCTGGATTAATAGTAACATTGTACAATGCATCTGTTCCTATTAATAGCAATGCGCTGCTTTGTTCGGTCCCTGCAGCAACTTGTTGGGCATTAAATGTACCGTTTTGAATGGCAAGATCAAAACGAGTAAGATTTGTTAAGGAAGAAATGCCTGTTTGATTCAGGGTGTTTGTTTTAGTATCATTAACGCCAGCACCAATGCCAAACACGCTATTATTGCCAATAGCAAAAGAAGCGTTTGCTCCATTAAGATTAACAGATCCTTCTACGGTATGATTTTGTAAATCAGGATTTGCTTTTATAATTGCTTTAGTAAAACGGTTCCCAACTTGCAAAACGGCAGGATTTTGTAGTTCGGTATTGCCAATAGTAAACGTTGCGTTATCTTGTACAGCGATCTGTATATTGGTTTCGGTTATATTTAAATTAGGTACAGTTTCTATGCCAACAGTTACGTTTTCTAAGCTGCATTGCGCATTATCTTGCAACAGAATAGTGCCGTTTCCAGAAAGCCGTATGCGCACATCATCAGTAAACACATTTTGTTGCGCAAAAAGAGTTGAAATCATTTGAAATATAGTTCTATACCTGGCGCATAGTTCAGAAGTTAAGCACGTGGTATGCCCGCCATTAAATAAAATATATTCACTATCAATGCCCAAAGATGCCATTTTTTCGCACAGTAGTCTTGCGCCTGCAGCGTTCAGCGGTTCGTTGGATCCACCATCATGATAAATTCCCTGTTTTTTAGCTGTTTCTACATTGTTATTAATGAGTAAATAAGGGTCAAACTGTGTCCATTTTGCAATAATGTCTGGGCGTGCAACAAGAGATTTTCCGGTGTTAATTTGATTACCATTGACGGGACTGTACACAAAAAATGGTCCGTCAACTAAAGTTGGTTTTGATTCTGCATCAACTTCAAATGGTAAATCTACATAATAGGGAGGGTTATTTACGTTAGGTGAAAATGCTGCTGCATAAGAAAAAATAGAAAAAGAAAGTGGTCCATTGTCTGGCGTTACTTTGCCTGCGTTTGGTCCAAATGTAGGAATTTCTGGCAATATAAAACTGTTAAACGTAAACATTTCAAAGCCAGGTGATGGTTGAGCTGGTGCAACAAGGGTGCTGTTTGTTGTTAATAAAAAGAACGGTGTGCCGCTTGCATGCCCAAAGGCACAATACAGCTCTGGATGAGTGATGCCATGGTATTGCGAACCAAAGCCGCCCATTGATTGTCCCATGATTGCTCGATAATTTTTGTCACTTATTGTTGGATAGTGCGCATCAACGTATGGAATAAGGTCTTGCACCATAAAATCTTCAAAGCCACCGTTCAGATCACTGTTAACATACCAGGTTCCTTGATATCGCCGTTTGCCGTCAGTATCAATACCGTTTACCAGGCTTGGATCAACATGCACAATAATAAATGGTTCTACTTGCCCTTCTTTTATAAGATCATCCATAATATTTTGGTTGCCAACAGCAAAACTATTGTTGTCGCCACCTAGTCCAGGTAAATGGTATACACAGGGAAATCTTTTAGTAGGATTGTCTAGCGCCGCGGCTGGTAGATAAACGGTAATTAAACGGACATTCCCTGTTGCAGCAGGCGAAGGCACAGCGGTACTGTTAACAATTGGCACAGAATCAATAATAAGTAAACTACCTGAAATGTACCATGGCAGTGTAAAAACTATTCCTGCAAGCATATGTTTTATACAAATCATATATTTTCCTACACATTTTTTGATCAAATATACGTTTCAAACCCTACGTGCCAACCATTGCTTTTGGGTATGTTGTATCCATGCACTACACGGTTCCAACCACCAACAATGTTAATTTTTTCAAAAAAAGTAACCATAACATTAACGGCAATAGTGTGAGCTTGTCTATTTGTTTCAAACGCAGCTATGCGATTGTCTGTTGGTTGTATATTTCCGGTTGCGTCAAGTACGCTTGGGTATACAAAACGTACATTATCTTTATGTTTGTGAAAGCATTCATACCCAAAAATAAGCGTGGTTATCATGCTATCTTTGTAATAGGTTGGCAGATGAAAATAGACATCTAATCCAAAACTAGTGGTGATCCAAGATTTGGCTGCTGGTGTTAATTGGTTAAAGTTTTTAACAGAAGCGCCTTGAAAAGAAACAGGTATGTATTCTTCTGCGCTTAAAAAGGTGTGTATCATTGCGCAAGAAACAATAGTAAACCATTCAGATGGCTTGCATACACCGTTTGCACCGGCATACAGACTTGTATGCCCATTGCTTGCGGTTGCAAAAGAAAAAATATTATTTTTTGTCTTATCTATTGTTTTGCCCGTTGGCAGACAAATGCCACATATAAATTCTGCATATGCTTTTGGAGAAAATGAATAATCTAAAAACAGTTCTGTTGAAAAATCACCAACCCCAGTTGTTGTTGTATTGCAAAAAGAGATACCATACTTTTCAAAAGCATCTTCAGGCGTGCTATTTATGTTTGCAAGAATGTTTGACAAAGAGTTGCTAATAATACGTGCATTTTGCGTGAGTTGTGCAGGAGGCCCTGCAAGCACAGAAGGCACCACCCAAAGACCAGATTGTGCATGAGTATCTGTTGCCAGTGTTTGGTAATTGACTGTTTGGTCAAACCGGCTGCGAGCATCATTTGCTGTGCCGTTGGCAGGAAGAACTGCAAGTGTTGTGGCGGTGTTTGGCTGAGGTGTTATTGATGGATCTAGCAAAACACCAAAAGGTGAAACAGGTGTTTGGTTTACAGGAACACTGACTACAGTGACTGGGTTTCTGTTGGTGACTGTTGTTTGTTTGTCTGTCACGTCAATGCCATTCATAGTAATAGTATTGGTTGAAGAATTGTTGTAGTTTACAAAACTCACTGTGCTTCCAGGTCCTGTGGTGGAAGCTGGCAGCTTGCTTAAAAAATCTAATCGTATAGCAAAGTCATTGACTGGATTTGTAGTTCCTTCAACCGTGTCAACAGCTGTTCTGTAAAAATCAGTAGCGATTGGACCGCCAAAAAGGCTTTTGCCTGGTAATCCAGCTTTAAGTTTTTTGGTATGTGTTTTAATAACAGGCAGTTGTGCGCGAACGCCAATTTGCCAATGTTGGTCTGGCGCATAACAGTATTGTATGCCGCCAAGCATGCCTTGTGTTTTTATTGAAACACGGGGTGCAATTGGTGCGGTTATTAAAGGAGCTGTTTTAATGTTACGGCTAGATGGGCTTAATGATTGAGTTGGTGCAAAAAATGATTGGCCAAAAAAAAGATTGCTTAAAGGCCCGGCAACTGTTTTGCATTGATTATTTTTATAAAAACTTGTGTCTGCATATTGGCCAAAACCAAAAGTAAATGGATGCCAACTGCTTGTTTGTTTTTCTAACTGATTGGTGTTTGCCAAAAGATACGAACGTACGGTGTGCATTGGTTGATAACAAAAAAACTGTTGCCCTATGCAATAAAAAGGTATAAACAAAAGTAAGATGTATGTATTATAATAGCTTTTCATGTACTACTTTCTATAAAAATAATACGCCCATTTTTTTTAGCTAGTAAAGTATTGTTGTTAAAGATAAGGTATGCGCCTTTTTCAACGATTAATTGTCCATTACCCGTGATAATGACAGTTTGCCCTTGTGTTAAAAACGTTGCAAAATCAACTATGGTGTTTGATGTAATAACAACACGGCAATTATTAGTTGATGTAAAAATAAGTTGATCTGTGGGGCTTAACAAAGGGCCTGCAACAAACGGTAGGCATCCATTAATATTAATATCTTCATCAAGATAAACAGTTACTGTTCCGTTCAAAACCAATGGATTAGAGCAGTTGTATGTTGCATTAAAAAAAGATGCATACAAAGCGGTATTTTCTGCATGTAATTGATAAAAAGTAAAAACATACAACGTACCAAAAAAATTTAAAAAATAGTTCAATTAACCTCCTTTTATGTCAATTGGCTCTTGTATTAAACGTTTATTGGTTATAACAAACATGCTATTACTACTAGTATCTTTAAAGAAATGTAAAATATTTTCTTTATAACCAAACAAAATACGTATTTGCTTAAATGTATTGTCTTCTATTCGATGAAAAAGTGTATTATTTTCTTGTACTATCAAACTGTTTTCATCTTTATATATATTATTAATCCTTTTAAAGCCTTTTTGATTTTCATTTGCATCAATCCAAATAGTATTAAAAGTGATATTTTTTACAGCAGCTTCGTAATTTGGGCTGCATATTAGATTATTATCATTCTTCTGCAAACTAATTGGGTTAAAATCTTCATTTTTAATTTTTTCACCAATAAGTTGAGCATTAAGGTTAAGCATATTGTTATCTGTTGTGAATATTACTTCTGTTAATACTTGATGTATAATATTTGCCGGATATGTAAGCGTATTTTGTTTTACATATGTAAGCGTATTTTGTTTTACTTTTTTAGATTTTTTTTCAGTTTTTTGTGCAGACTGGCTACTCTCTTTTTTATTTTTTAACTGTTCAATATAGTAATAAAATTCAGGTTTATTAAATAAATCTAAAAGCTTTTTTTGACAACCCGCTTTGTCTTTAAGCTCTTTGTTAGTATATTCTTTGTTTGGATCTTCTTCTATTAACTCTATTGTGGGGTCATTGAATGTATAGATTGTGGCATCTTGAGTTACTGTATTATTAAGTGTTGGGATATTTTCATTGATGCTTATTGAGATAATGCTTTGTTCATTTAATATGTCTAATCTATTATTATTTTCTTTAATCAGATAATAATCAGTTGCCATCATATTTGGATTTATCATTATTGTACTGTTGATCAAATCACCCATTTTGTATTCTTTTTCTTTGGGTTTATTTAAGATATTTGTATAATATAGCGTGCATTCAAATTTGTCACTGCGCCAATAATCTATAAATCGACCCAGTCCAGTAACAGGTCTGTTATTTTTTTTGGCATAAATTATATTATCCTCTATACAGCCAAGAAAAAAGCGGTTATGTATTTGGGTATTATCGATCTCATTTTTTTGTAAGTTATATATTTTAATAGAAGGGTACAAAGATCCTGAAACAAGAAAAGATAAATCAGTGTCCTTGATTTTAACTAAGCTTATATGTGTAATGGCCTTATTGTGTGTATACAGTTTGGTTGCAGTAAGTGATTTATTATCGGTAAGAACAACTTTATTATCGGTAAGAACAACTTTGTAAACAGTATTGTATTGGTTTGCAACGTAAAAAATATAATTACCATTACTATCAAGATCACAGTATGTTGCATGCTTAGTGATATGTTGTATTTCTTTAGGAACATTTTCAATATGATAGCTTGTTGCGGGGTTGTTTGTACTAAGGTCAAGTATAGTAACAGTGGCAGTATCAGGATTTGAATATTGAGTAAATATAATAAAAATTTTATTTTCATCAATCCCTATTTTAAATAAAAAGCTATTTTTAATATCATTTTGATTATTAAAGGGATAAATTGTTGGTTTTTTTATATTTGCTTTTTCTTCCATACCAAACATTGCTACATTAATGGTTGCAATAAAAAATAGTAATATAATATTTTTTAACATTATTAATCCATTATTTATTTATGGGATTTTTTCTTTTCATTTTTTCTACGCCAATTGTCTTTAAAAGGCGCGCTCATGGAACGGATAAAGTTTGAAGCTCCGCGTGATATTTTATTATTTTTTGCAGAATGCATTAACCTGGTCCAATAATCCCTTGCACCATGAACCAAACTGCCAACAAATCTTTTCATGAAAATCCTTTTTAAAGCATTTATTGTTAAGATCTATCAAACAAAACAAAATATGCAATTGCATGAGGAAAATAATCTTGGCTAGCAGTTAAGTGTTTCTTTGAGTTTACAGCTTAAAAACCTTTCCTTTTATTTTATCTATATCAATATCTTTATTTGTTACATTCATAATATTTTTTGCATTCTTAATTACAATAGCTTTGGCATATTCAAAAAATGTTTGTTCTACAATTGGTATTTCATTGCC
>RXKB01000010.1 GCA_003963225.1 Candidatus Babelota bacterium | reverse complement strand
ATATGCCAGGTTTTACAGGGGAAGGGTTAGTCATCCCACGACAACCAGAAATCATCCAAGATTTAATTGAAGAAGAGAAGATAAACATCCATCCCTTGGTTAATACTAATCCTGACGTATTCCTGGGACAATTTAATAATGTAATAGCTAATAGCTTACGCATTGCTTATGAATATGTAGAGTATGCTAATAACCAACGTAGACTATCTTCTGCTGAAGGACAAGCTCTTGATGAGCTAGGTATATTAAAGGGGGTTAGTCGTTTATTGGCTTCCCCTTCTTATGTTGATTTATTGTTAGAAGGAATCAATGATATTTATGTTCCTGCTTTCACATTAGTTGAAGACAAAGTAACGAAACAACGCTACCTGACACAATCAGCTAAGCGTATCCTGAACCTGGGCTGTGTAGAAGCTAAGCTCACTATTACAACCTCGGCTCCTAGTACAGCATTCACTATCACTATTGGAACCACCCCATTTACACGCTCTACACCTGGTTCTGGCGTTAATATGACTACTACCCTAGGGTTACTAGCGGGTGATATTAATGCTGCTGCAATCGGGGTTACAGCGTCTTCTGATGCGTCTACCATTACGCTTGTTAGTCCAACATTCACAGAGTTCTCTGTAACCACTAATACAAGTTTTTCATTCACTACAGTTAAATCTAAAGTTAGAGCTGCAAGCCTTCTCAAAGGGCCAGATACAGCAGCTACACCGGGAGACTGGAGAATACTATCGCCTATCCCCGGATGGAATAAAGTTTCTCCTATTATGTCTAGCTTATCAACTGGACGAGGTGTAGAAGAAGATTCGGCTTACAGGCTGCGTATTCGTTATGCTGAAGGTGGTGGAAAAGGAACTACACGAGCTGTACGCCAAGCATTAGAAAATGTTGATGGTGTAAACCATGTTAGCGTTGAGGAGAATGTAACCAATGCTATTGTAAGTGGTATTCCCCCTTATGCAATCTATTGTGTTGTGGATGGTGGGGCTGATCAGGATATTGCTAAAGCTGTGTGGGAAACTAAGGGATGTAACACGCATATGAAAGGAACTACAACCGTCAATTATACAGATGAGAAAGGTATTATCCGAACAGTGTTGTTTGATCGTCCTGTAGCTGTAGATATTGATGTAAGAATCACATACATAGATAATCCTGAAGAAGCCTATCCAGATGATTGGCAGAACACGCTTAAAAGCTCTGTGGTTGCTTATATTAATAGCTTGGGCCTTGGCGTTGATTTAATCCCTTCTAAACTGTTTGTCCCTATCTACACATCAATCACAGGTTTAACTGTAACCTTAATTGAGCTTAAAGAGCACACTTCTCCAACTTGGGGAACTGCTGCAATTACAATGCTCCCTTCCCAATTTGCTAGTTCTGTTGTTGGTAATATCACCTTAGTGGAGGTTTAATGCCTGTTGAATTATTAGATCGCCTTGTCTTTAAAGACATAATAGAAGGTAGATTACCACCTTACTGGGATGACAAAGAAGGTATACAAGGATTGTACCTTTCCGTTGAGAATGTATTCCAAGCCTTTGTTGACTTAGTCAAGTCTGAAGTGGAAGGAACCACTATCTCTAATGCTATTGAACGTAACCTAGATGATATTGGATACATGTTTAACGAAGGTAGACAGGGAAGAACAGATGAAGAATATAGAGCTGCCATATTAAATAAGATGTCGGCTTATGCTGATAGTGGTACAACATCAGATGTTCTTCGCTATGTTGATTCTGCTTTGGGTGCTACATACTCAGATATAACTCCATACCCTAATACTCGCTTTGGAACACTCCCAACTGAAGGTGTTGTTATCACCACAGATGCTGAGCAAAGTATAAACGAGAAAGTATCCTCTGGAGCCAGAGTGCTCCCATTCTGGGATGAAGATGGAGATTCTTTTATGCCTTGTTGCATTGTCACTCTCCCTGTAGATGAGAATCTGCAAGCTATCACTGATCTAGGAAATGAGGATATTGAGATACAACTTGAAGCTGGATTATCTGACACACTTGGTTACACCAATGAAGAAGCTATTGTTATCTATCCGCAAGGAATAGAGAGATCAATATTGTCATTAGGGACACAGGGGATGACTGTGATAACAGATACATTTGGTGACCCAATTGAGCTTATAACAGATGGTGGAATTGTTGCTGTAGAGGCTTTATTGGACAACACAACTGGTGGTAGATACTTATCAAGTGTCCCTGTAATTAAATTATAAAGATAAGAACTAATCATGGCTGCACCTACAAATAGCCCTTGGGCACAGACAACACTAAACAATATACCTACAGAAACAACTGGGCAAGGAACTGTTTATTACTCAAATAAACTAGCTCCTCCTACAGAGATTCAAGTGTATGGGTTATTGATTAAAACTCCACTAACCTTACAACATATCAACTATCAATTCGATAATATCTGGCAGAACATTGAGTATTTAAAAGCTCCTGAAGTAGAAGTATTAACTAACACAACTACTTCAAGAACATTCACATTACCTGACAGAGCTAAGCATATTCGCTTTACTAATGCCAGTAACTCAAGCTACACAATCAACGAAGGTGTAGCTACAGTTGGTACAACTATTCACGTAACACAAGCTGCTACTGGTGTAGTGACTTTAACAGGTGGTAGTGGAGTTACATTTAATGTTAAGGCAGGATTTGCTGCTAAGACATCTGGTTTGAATACAAACATTTTTGCTAGAAAAGTATCTCAAGGCTCTGGTGTAGAATCTTGGGATGTATGGGGAGATTTGGGAACTTAATATGATTGAACAATCATCTATCATACCTATTGTGTCGGTCTGTACTGCAATCCTAGTAGCCCTTGCAGGATTTATTTGGAATGTATATTCTAAAGCCTCTAATACAAGAACTAATGATTTAAAAAGTATATATGATCGTATAGAGGGTAATACTACCCAATGTATATCTAAATATCATGAGTTAAAAGCTCACTTCCAACTTCAAGTAGATCAAACTCGTAATATGATCATAGATCACAAACTTGAAGCTATTAACCGACAAGATGCCAACACCCTTATGGAAGAGAAGTTAAGACCCATACGAGACTCAATCCATAAACAAGAAGTAGCTACAGATAAGCTAGCTGACAAGTTTGATGCAGGTATGGAGAAACTTGAGAATAGGTTTGACGCTAAATTTGAAGCCACTCTTCAATCTTTGTCTGAGATTAAAGGCTGCCTTGAATCCAGACGTAGGAGTGACAACTAATGACCACTACAATTCCTGGGCTTACAGGACAAACTACAACTGAAGATGCTGACTTAATAGTTCTTCAGAATACAGCAGCCAACAGAACTCGATCTATAACAGTTGCTAACTTTAGAAATGAGTTGGCAGCAGATATGGATATTGTGACCACTGCTGAGCTTAACTTGGCTATGGTCAATGTAACAGCGGCTTATCAAGCAGCAGACAATGCTTTAAAAGAATTATTGTTTCCCGTAGGAACTAAAGTCTCTGTTTCTTCTGGTGTACTCGCTACCACCAACCCTAGCGTTGCTTGGGGCTTTGGTACTTGGGTAAAAGAAGAGGGTAAGTATTATGTTGGTCATAAGACAGGTGATACCAACTTTGGGACAATAGGTGCCTCTATTGGTTCAGTTAGCCATAATCATGGAGCCAACACGGGTTCTACTACATTAAATACTACCCAAATACCCTCACATGCTCACTCATATAAAGATACCTTTCACACAGAAAGTAGGTTTGTTTCTAGCGGAGCTTTAGGTGAGAACGAGACCTCCGAGTTTAGAGCACCTGGAGTATTTGCTGGTATCGGAACCAATGGTTCAGATTATGATAATGACGTTTTCTATTACAAAAATAGAACCACCAATACCACAGGTGATACGCAAGGACATAGTCATTCTATAAATAATGACAACCATTTACCTCCAAGCATTGTAGAAGTTGTGTGGCGTCGTACAGCATAGAGATAATAAGAGATAACTAATGACTACAGTACCAAATTTAAATCCTATTCCTGTAGTTACAGGAGATGATTTATTAATATCTCATGATATTGCAACAAACAGGAGTGGGAGAATATCTGCCTCTGTATTAAAAGATTATATCAGCAATCAAATTATAATAGACGGAGATATTACAGCCTCCACCATCCCCTATGGTTTATCTACAGTCGCTGTCGGGTTAGATCAAAGGATAAAAACTATAGCAACATACGCAGATATTTCTGCCGCTATCTCAAGTATGGCAATAGGCCAGCAAATATCACTTTTAGGGCACACAGTGCCTAAAATAGGTGGAGGTATTTTTGATATTGTTTCTTCTCTAGGGTTATCAGCAAACAGCGGTACAGTAGTTATCAATGGAGCTATTGCTGCCGTCAGAAAAGTTGAAACCTTTATTACGCCACAAATGTTCGGGGCTATAGGGGATGGGGTGGTTGATGACACCATAGCAATAAATTCAACCATAGCAGCCTTTCCTTTACAAGGATCCCCTAATTGGAAACCTTGGACACTGCTTTTCCCAGCAGGAACTTACAAAGTAACAGCCCCTATAAATGTAAAAAATCAACAAGGAAGCACCATCTTTGGGTATGGAGCAAAGATAGTTGGAAACTTCAATGGAACTATCCTACAGATAGGTGACTTGACTGGTGTTAATGACATTCTCTGGACAACTATAGCTGGGTTGACGGTAGTGCAGTCTAACACAGGGTTATCAGCAATTGCTGTAGCTGCACAGCATTTGTACAGTTGTACCATTAAAGACTGTTATTTTTATGGTGGTCAGTATGCAATGGTGTTTGATGGGAATGGTAACTTAGTTCAACGCACCACATTTAGGGGCGGGTTAACCGCTAATGTGCTTGCTGCTGGCGCAGCTAACAACGAGGTGAATCTTTTCAGCGTATGCGCGTTTGAGCTTGGTGCTAATTATGGACTTGACTTGCAAGTTAATGCGGGTATAGGCGGAGGAACAGAAGTACGTAATTGTTATTTTGAAGCGAACGCGACAGCGAATATTCGTTCTAAAAATTCTAATATGTTTTTAATTGCTGGGGGGTACTTCAATTTACAAAATGGGGCACCGGGTATAGTTTTAGATGGAACAGTTGGTGGGTCTTATCCAGAGGGGTTTGGCCTAATCGAAGATAATAGAATTCTTGGACATGCTTCCTCGTCTCCTGGGTTCATAGTGGAAGCATCTGCATCTTCTATTAACTGCTCCTATAAAAATAACCAACTCGAAGGTGGAACCTGCAATCTATACGGTCTTGCTCCAAGATCAATAAATCTTAGTAGACGTAGAGATTTTTCTTATGTAACTAATGGAGATACCTTTACAGGTGGGCCTCCCCCTACTGGGTGGACAGTTGTAGGAAGTGCTGTTTCCGTTAGCACCAGTGCCTCTCCGTATGGTTCTGGGGCGGGTCTAGTAGTTCCCCCTGCTACCCATGCTTATCAGACTATTGCAGTTCCCATAAACGCCCTTACAAGGTTTTCTGTGTGGGCTGAGGCTACGGCAACGGGTATTGCTGAATTACAGATATGGTCTATTGGGCTAGGGACTAATTTAAAATCCGTTAGTAGTTCCAGCACAAGTAAAACTAGACTAGAACTTTACCTCAGTCCTGGCGAGAGGAGTAGTGCAGCCACTGTATTGATATTATTAAGAAATACAGGGTTGGCAAATGTAAAGTTTTCTGATATTAAGATAGAGGACATGACAAACTGATGTCTTGGAAATCAATAGCCAACACAGTTGGTAAAATAGCCCCTACGCTGGGAAGCCTCTTGGGAGGCCAAGCAGGGGCTTCTATAGGAACCCTTATAGCTACTACCCTTGGAGTAGAAAACTCTCCAGAATCCGTCTCTGAGGCTCTCAGAATCAATCCTGAGATAGCTTATAAGCTTGCTGAGTTAGAGAGCAATCAGAAGGTTAAATTAGAAGAGCTAGCTGTGTCTGTTGCTATCAAGGAGTTTGAAAGTACTACACAAAACATGACAGATGTTAACGCCACTATGCAAGTGGAAGCTAAGAGTGAGCATTTCTTGTCTTACAGTTGGCGACCATTGATTGGATACTCTGTTGCTATCTCTTCTTGTGGTGGGGTGGTTATTACTATCACAGCCTACATAGCTGCTTTGCTTGGAAGACCCGAAGGATTAACAAACCTTCCTATGGTTTTAGGAGCATTAGCAGGCCTTAATCTTACATCTATGCCTGTATTAGGTGTAGCTAGTTACTTCAGGG
>RXKB01000001.1 GCA_003963225.1 Candidatus Babelota bacterium | reverse complement strand
AGCAATGCGTAAACTGCCGGAGGGCGCGACGCGCGACGATTATCTACGTGATCCGCGTATTCAAGCTGAAATGGAGCGGGAAAATAATCTGCTGGTTGCACAGCAATCTTCTCGTATGCGACCAACAATGTACCGTGGATGGTGATATGCCTGCCGTATCAAAAGCACAGCAGCGTTTTATGGGAATGGTGCATGCCATGCAGAAAGGCAAGTTCCATGGTAAGCCTTCGAAGCACCTCACTGACGCGGCTGAGTCGATGAACAAGACGGACGTAAAACATTTTGCCGAGACGAAACACGAAGGTCTCCCAGAGCACATGAAAAAGAAATCCAACTGCACAAGCCACGACCCCAACATTCCGGAGTCTTTTGACAACCGTCAGAAGCCTGTTGTTGTGAAGGGTCGATTGAAGGGTTTCGCCATGGCGGCAAAGAAGGCCGGCTTCACTCCAGGCCAAGCATTGGAGCTTCTGCACAAGGCAGCTGCGATTGGCGACAACTTGCAAGGGCCTCTTCAGGCTCTTTCGCCACAGCTTGCTCAACTCAATAGCAACACTGACGGCATCGCCAAGCAACTTGCTCAGTTGTCCTCGCTCGGTCAAGCCACAGGCAGCACTCTAGGTGGTGCTGGTCTTGGTGCAGGGATTGGATATCTCGCTACGAGTGATAAGAAAAAAGCAGGCAGCAACACAGTTTTAGGCGCTCTCCTCGGAGGAGGTGCAGGCCTCGGGGCGAACGCTTTGAGCGATTTCTTGTCAAGGTAAACCCCATTTTTCTGTTTACATCGTGTTCAGAAATCCGTAAGATAAATGGTATAAACGACAAGCAACCTGTCAGGAGAAACATGAATCTCATTCAAGAATTTCAAAAGCGCGCTGCCGCCGCCGGGCTTACTCCCGAGCAGACGCAGGCGTTTATCAACAGCAATGGTCTTGCTGAGAAGCTCGCAGAGCCTTCTCCTGAAACCATTCTTTCACAGCTTTGTGAAGCCGCAAATGTCGAGAAGTCCGCTGAAGCTTATGCTTATGCAGAAGGATTTCTGACCAACGCAACCCAACGCGGCCTTTCTCCTGACCAGGCACTTTATGTGACCAAGCAGGCACTTGCTTCGACCTTCCCACAAATTCAGCCAACCGGAGAAAAGCAAGGTTCGGCTTCGGAAGAAGGCGCAGCTCGTGAAGCCTATTTTACTGGATTGTTTGAGAAAGCCGCCTCGTTTGGTTTTTCACAAGATCAAACGATAGCCTTTCTACAAAAAATCGCCTTCCCGGGAGGTATGCCCCTTGCCGGCGCAGGAAGATTCGCCTCGTCGCTTTCTGATCTTGCAAGTAAGGCCGGTAAGGGCGTTATGTCTCTAGGAGCTAAGGCTAAGAGTCTTCTACCTAGTGGTAAGACCATGGCGGCAGCCGGCACGGGACTAGGATTAGGTGCAGGTGGCCACGCCGCGATGCATCAGGACGCGGGTATCGGCGAACAGCTAATGGCTTTGATTCAGCAGAACCCCGAGATCGCAGGCGCCCTTGGTGGCGCTGGTCTAGGAGGTATTGCAGGCGGCCTGAGCGGACTGCCAGGTGACGCCGATCCAAATAACCCAGAGGCCGGTCAAAGCCATGTAGGCCGCAATGCACTTCTTGGTGCTCTTGCTGGTGGCGGTGTCGGTGCTGGGGCCGGACATTTTGCTCCGGATATGTTCAAACGACTGGCAGCCTAAGCCAAGTTACAAACAATAAACGGAGAGATTAAGTCATATGACCAAAACTGCAAAAAACAAGGAAATTCTCCAGCAGCTTCATGACTTGGTGACAAAGACTGCTGGTGCACCAAAGCCAGTTGCAACTGGTGTGCCAGGCAAGGAACCAAATAGTGGGGCTGTCAGTGAGAAGCACGATACGGTGAATCAAAACGCCGTTGGACCGGAGAGCAATACTCCTCAAAAGCATGATCAGAAGCCTTCCACCGACCCGGCCAAGCCGACTGGTGGTAAGAAGGCAGAAGATGAAGCTGCCGCTGTTACCGAGACAGCAAAAGCCGCCGATGATGCCGGTACGCCTGCCGTAGCCGCTGAAAAGGTGGCTGACGACAAGAATATTTCTGTCGAGGCAAACACTTCCGTCGAGAAGCTCGGACGAGACATCTTGGATATGATCCAGAAGTTCGCTAACAACCCTGTGGCCACCGGTGTTCCTGGTAAGGAGCCAGCAAGTGGTGCAGTTAGCGAGAAGCATGATCATGTCGATCAGAACTCTGTGAAACCAGAGAACAACAACCCTCAATCCCACGGCCAGAAACCTGCAACTGATCCTGCAGTACCAGTTGCTCATGCCAAGTCCGCAGAAGAAGCCGAGAAGGCCGCTTCTTACGAGCTTGGTCGTTTGTGGGGTGACTTGGTTATCAAGCAGGCCTACGAGCAACAGCTTGAGCAGATCAAGGAAGCTGGACGTCGTGACTTTGAAGTATTGGTGGCGCAAGCTGCCGAGCAGATGAAGTCCGCATCCAAGCAGACTGAAAAGACCGCGGCTGATGCAGAGAAGCAGGCCGAGGCAGAAGGTGCCGCTGCATTCCAGAACCTGTATAAGCAGGCTCAGATTGAGCAAGCCCTCGGTCAAATCGTCGCTCAGAATGAGGCTCTTGCCGCCGCGGTTGCAGCTTTTGAGAAAGAAGCCGCCGCCAAGGAAGCAGAGCATAAGGCAGCCCTGGCTGCTAAGCAGGCTGAGCTTGACCGTCGTGATGCCGAAGAGCGTGAGCAGCAGAAGTTTGCGCAGTTCGCCTCGTTGATCGAGAATCGCATCATGGACCGCATGCGTACGGAAGTACTCGGCGGCAAGTAACAGTATGAGCGAAAAGGCGTCCACAGCAATCTCTCCGGAGCTTCCCACAGAACTCAAGAAAGAAGCTGTGGACGCCCTTGCTCAACTGCCAGACGAAGAACGTCGCGAGACGTTTGACTACTTTCAGTCACTAATAGATTTCAAAAAACATGCAGCAGCTAACCCAGGCGGACTATAATCTGCTCTTCAGGAAGGTTGCTCAGTTCGTAAAGATCGCTACAAACGAACTGCAGCAGCGCCAGGAGCAGCTTGTCGAGATGAAGAAGACCGCGGCTGCTGACGCGCTAAGGCAGGAGAATTACGAATATTCCCTGCATAAGGCAGCTAAGGCGCTGTATGACGCCGACTTCATCACAGATGAGGTGGAGCGTAAACGATTTTTGCGGAAGGCAGCCGAAGATCCTTCGTACTTGTCTTCTGTCATTGTGAAGGTATGCAACGCAGCTGATGTGGCCTTGATCGGTTCACCGGCACGCGTAGCTGTAAAGCAAAAGCAGGGCGAAGAGTTTGACCCTGTCAAGGCACGAGCCTTTGGAGCCGACTATACAGGAGGCTTCTCTGGAACAACTCTGGATGACCTCTAATTCAAACTCAAAAAGCAATAAGGCTAAACAGCTATGATTAACATCAAAAAGGGCACAGCTCACAGCTTGCAGCAGTCCGACAAGATCGGAAATGCTAAGGCGGGTGAGGCAGTTGTCGCCGGCATGCTAGTTCGCATTGACAGCAACGGCGATGTAGTGAAGGGCGTGACCTCACAGGGTGTAGCAGATACCCTCGGTTTCGCTATCAACAACCAAGCGGACGGTGACGTCCTGGAGTCGGGTAAGATCGGCTTCATTCTGCTCGATGGTAACAGCGTGATCGAAACCGATCAGGCTTCTTCTGCCATCACTGCTGGCAACTTCCCAGTTGGTACTCGCCTCGCTGGCGACCTCGCAACTGGTCAGGTCAAGGCATGGGCATCCGGCGATCGTATCATCGGATACGTTGAGGGCATTCGTACTCTGCCTGTAGAGGCTTCTCTCACGCAGAACTACAAGGACCGCAACGGCAACACGCTCACTAACACCAGCTACCAGCCCACAACCAAGGCTCTCCTTGGTATCAAGTTGGCCGTCTAACCTTGAAAGGAGCGTAATCTGATTATGGAAAAAATCGCCGACGTAAAAGTCTTTAACGACACGTTCATCGAAATGGTGAGCGGTGGTCAGCAAAAGGAAGCTGCAGTCTCCGCACAGCAGTTCACCCGCAACAAGCTTCGTGAAGAAAGCTTCGCAGAGAAGATCCTCACCCCTATCGACATCGCCAATGATGAACTCGATAAGACGCAGGATCCTGAGTTCCACGTGAAGTGGTGCGACCGTGAGCCCGACCAGGCGCCGGCCGTGACCATTCCTCTCGGTGTGGTTCCTGATGGCTACCAGTTCAAGGGTACTCGCTATCCTGTCTACTTCAGCCGTCTGACCTCGCCGCTGTTCATGAAGGACATCGACAAGCTTCGTGGTTACACCTACGACATCCGTGGCATCCTGTTGGAAAACTCCACCAAGGACCTGGCTGCCGAAGTTGATACGAAGTTCATCGAGAAGGTCAACAGCGTGATTGGTCTTCGCGACACCGCGAACGCCCTGAACGCAATGTCCCTCCCTCAGTGGGCCTCGATCTCTGGCGGTATCAACCGCGCCAACCTGGTGGACGCCTTCAAGGTGATCACTCGCCTCAAGGTTCCATTTGGTCCTATGCAGCCTGATGGCAACGCCACCCGTGGCGTCATGCTCTGCAACAACGTCACTGGTATGGAGCTGCTCAAGATTGAGCGCACCGAAGCCGGTGGTGACCTCTCCGAGAAGATGTTCACGGAAGGTACTCCTCCTCCGACGATCCTTGGTGTGAAGACCATCTTCACCATCAAGCGTGATCTCGTGCCGGATGGTACCATCTACTTCTTCTCCTCAGAAGAGTTCTTCGGAAAATACTTCCGCCTACAGCCTCTCACTGTGTTCATGGAAAACAAGGCCTTCTTCCTGCAGTTCTTCCAGTACATGAACATCGGTATGTCCATCGGCAACGTCCGTGGCGCATGCCGCGTGGACTTCGTGTAAGAAGTTTCCGCTCGCAGTTGACAGTCGCTACCGGGGACCAGCCGAAAGGTTGGTCCCTTTTTGTTGTGTTTGGGCCTAATTGTTGTTAGAGTATTCCTATGGCAACTGCTAAGATTACCGTGGCCGACGTGCGTCGTTTTCTTCTGGATAAACCAGAAGCAAATACCTTGATTGATGGTGTCCGCTGGACGGACGAAGATATTGACAAGGCGTGCATCGACGTTATTGACGCCTATAACGTCATTCCACCGCCTGTTGGTTTTGTACAGACGGTTGAACAGTTCCCACTACGCTATCTGTTGCTGATTGGCGTCACAGGTCATCTGCTCCGTGGCGCCGCGGTGAGTGAGGCGTCAAACCAGCTTACCTATTCTGCCGAAGGTGTCCAAGTCGCAGATCGTGATCGCGCCCAGATTTTTACTGAGCTTGGAAACTCCTTCTGGAAGGACTTTCTAGATATGTCCAAGCAAGTGAAGATTAGCCAAAACGTAAATGCGTTGTTGGGCGGTAAAGGATCAGAATATGGCTGGGGACCAAGCTACTAATTTCACACCGAGACAAGTTGGGATTCTTATGCTCAGAATCAAAAGCGGAGCAATAAAGCAAGCCTTGGCGGCTGCCTCACCAAAGACCCCCGCGCAGACGCAACAAGAGCTTCAAAAAATGGTGAGTCGAAATCCTCGTCTACAAAAGTGGATGAAGGTGTCCGGGGCCTCTGTGCAGGACCTTGAAAGGATGGTGCGCCATGGCAAGTAATCATTTCCCGTTCGCCACTCTTAGTGTCGTACAAACTTACCGCGCTTTGGAGATTGCCATACAGTGGACGCTCGATTCTGCTTTTCGGGACGTGGCGCCATTGAACTTTACCGTCGAGGTATCTGAAACCCCGGACTTCAGTGTGTTGCTCTATTCGATAGAGGCTGGAGACAACTTTTTTGCGATCGACGATAAAAAGCTCCGTCAAGGGGCGACGATCGACCTGTACTACCGGGTGCGTCTGGTGACAGGCAGCGGCGGTAACTACATTTCACCTGTCATAGGGCATTGGGTAAACAAGGCCAATAAGCATCTTCACCGTCTGGCTGCAGAAATTACTCGCCGCGAATTCGTGCGATACCGTTTTACCGGACATAAGGGATGGGTATTGAAGCGTCGTAACTACGGTATTCAAGACCCAACTCAACTCGATCCTATCACTGGTGTACCTCTTAGCGATCAGACATCAGATTATGGTACTGGATTTCCTGGAGGGTATTATCCACCAGTAAAGATCAGCTATAGTCGTGAAGCGGTTGAAAACTCCTCACAGCTCAGTTCAGAGGGTTTCGGTACGACAACCCAGGAAGTTCAGAAGCACCGGCATGCCGGGTTCCCGATGCTTGAGCCTTATGACATCGTGGTGACGGATACAAACCAAAGGTACCGCTATGTCAAAGTAAACGCCACGTTCATGCCTGGCACGGATATCCTGCTCGTTCAAAGTGCAGATGCCGTGTTGCTTCCTTTGACCGACCCGATTTACCGAATTCCAATTCCGCAATAAGATGAGCGATATTTTGACCATCGAACAAACACAAGCTGAGGACCAAAAGTCCGGCCTGGTTGCCATGAGCCCGTGGGTTGTCCAGGGTGTGATTTATGAGCTGATCACCAAGTTCTTCATGGGTAACTCCGCTGAGTCGATGGGGTATCCACTGAAATTGAAGTTTGACCTGGATAAGCTCAAGTCAGACATCTACGTCGACATTGCTTACAACTACAACGCCCAGGCCGCGAATAAACGACCATCAATCTTTATCTCCCGTGGCGACTGCGTCATAGGCGGCAAGACCATGGGGCATCAAGTCCCAGGTGGCAACGTTGCTGAGTCTACGATGGCCCGCTTGCTTATCAACCAGGTGCCCATCAATGTTGCTGTGATCGCCTCTCCGGTCGCTCAAGCTGAGCTTCTGGCTGATTACACCAAGCAGGCATTTATTTCCTTTCAGCAAGAGATTCAATCAGACTTTGGTTTCCGTCGATTCAGACTGAAGGAGGTGTCTAGACCTCAGATTTATGTTGAAGCAAAGGAGTATTTCGTCGTAAACTTATCAATAGAAGTGGTCTATGATGAAGGCTGGATACTCCGCCGCGACGACCTGAAAATGAAAACCGTTGGTATGGCGATTTTTGACGCTCTATCCGAGGCACAGCTAAACTAGAAAAGCGTTGCCTACGCCAATGGAATTTCATACAATGAATTGAAGAACCAGGAGACAAATCTTTATGGCATACACAGTCCCACGAGTACTCATCGAGCAGCAGTTCGTTGCCGCTCCAATTTTCGCCAACAACCCGTTGGCGGCCTTCATTTTCGGCCCGAACTACCGCCCACTGCGTTACACCGTGGCTGCCGAAAAGGCCTACACCTACATTGGTAACTACGGCGATTCCGGTCTTTCCCTTACGGCTTATCCGTGGGTTGCCGCTAACCCCGGTGCCAAGGTGGACATCAGCAACAGCTACGCAAACATCACTCCGTATTTGGAGAATGCCTTCGCCGAGTATTTCCGAGGCCAAGGTATTTCTGCCACCGGTACGCTGGGATCTGACACGCCCTTCGTGGTTAATGGTACGTATTCAAGCACAGATGACTATGCCGTCGCTGTAGCTTCTTCGTCTGGATACTTCACCAACAAGATTCGTTCTTCTTCCCTCTCCTTTGCTCCTGGTGTTAACCCGACGACTGGCGCAGTATATCCTCGCCAGGATTACTTCTCGGCTCGTGATGTGCAGCCTGGAGACTGGGTTGCAGTTACCGGTTTGAATGGTTCTGCGGCAAAGACCACAGTGTTTGCTCAGGTTGTTGGCGTCGAGACTGACGGTAACGGCAAGTACAATACGCTCGTTACTGCCCAACGTATCTTCGACACCGATACCGGCACGACTGCTACCTTGATTGATCCGACTCCTGGAGCAGGTAAGTTCATCAGCATCGCGCTGTACATTCGCAAGTCGTCTGTTCAGATGCCTGTTGGTTTCTTGCTCAATACCACATCTGCCACTCAGATCGCTTTCCAGGCGAACAGCAATGCGAACGCCAAGGTTACTGAGGCAGGTCTGGCTGACAGCGGTGGTGCCTTGAAGGCACTTACGGTCAAGCTCCCTCCAGCTGGTGCTTCGGCTTACGTCTCTGCAAAAGTCTACGCTTCATACCGCGTATTGCGCACTGACAACGCCACCAGTATTGCTTCTCTGAATGACCCAGCCCTTGTTGAGGCTACCCTCGGTGCGGTGGTTCCTGAGAACCCTCTGGCTGAAGGCGTGTACGACGCTCTGTTGAACTCTTCTGGAACTCCAGTGTACTACATGGGCGTTCCCACAGATGACCTTGCTGGTTACAACGCCGTGCTTGAGCAGGCAAAGCGTGTAGATACGATTTACGGTCTTGTGCCTTTGACATTTGATTCGACCGTTCTTGCGGCCGTCAAGTCTCATGTTGAGACGATGAGTACCGCCGCAGAAGCCAAGTGGCGTAAGGCGTGGATCTCGCTACAGCCTACTACGTTCGGAGTCCTTCAAGGCTACGACCGAGCAGCTGCCGGTGTAAACTGGACGACCGGAACCTCTGGTGCCGATCCTCAAACTGGTACCTCTGGTGTTTTTGCGACCATCGCTCCTGCCAGTGGTTCTTATGACCCTGCGTTGGTGACGACTGGTGTTCGCGCCGGTGATACTCTGCGTGTCTTTGTTGACGGTACCACTACTTCCAGCTACACAGACTACCTCATCTCAGAGGTTCGTTCTCAAAATGAAGTGGTGACTGCCACGGCCATTACAGGTTCTGGTACGCGAGCTGTTCAAGTGCTGCGCACCTACACCAATGCTGAGCAGGTTGCAGCGCTAGGTGCTGCCACTGGTAACAGCCGCCGTGTGAACGCAGTGTTCCCGTACATCGCTAAGACCGCTGGTGTGGACAAGGCAGGCTACTTTGTGGCCGCGGCCCTCGCAGGTCTCCGCGCAGGCTCACTGCCCCACGCTCCGCTGACGAACGTTGAGCTTCTCGGCTTCGACGACTTCACGGTTTCCCTGGTGACCTTCACCCCAAGCCAGCTTAACACCTTGGCGGCTTACGGCTACTGGATTGTCACCCAAGATGTCGCTGGTGGTACTCCATACGTACGTCATCAGCTCACTACTCTTGGTTACAACGACGTTGGTGCTGACCCGAAATTCTCGGAAGATTCGATCACCACCAATGTGGACAGCATCAGTTACGCCTTGCAGCGCGCACTGAAGCCTTTCATCGGTCGGTACAACGTAAACCCGGCCACGATCGCACTGATCAACTCATCGCTGATCCGTCAGTTTGGTGCCTTGATCTCTGTCTCGTCGAATACTCCAGCAGGTCCTCAGCTGCTGAGCTACGAGATCAAGTCGATTGGTAAGAGCACGGTGTTCAAAGACCGTATCGAGGCAGTGGTCACTGTTGACCTGCCTTATCCGCTGAATGGTGTCACGATCACTCTAGTCGTACCATAACGTGAGAATTGTTGTAGCGGGGGACGCACGTCGTTCCCCTCAAATCCTACTGGATACTAAGGAAGCAGTTGGGCTGTTAATCGCAAGAGACGACGGACAGCCCTCGATAATCATCCAGATGCTTCCAGATGGTAAAGGGTGGATCCGCTACACAAAAGGCGAAGACAAGAATTTTGACGAGGTCGCAAGACAACTCGGATTACTAACTTAGGAGAAATATGGCAATCAACAACCAAGAAATTTTTGGTCGTAACGCAGTCAAGTCTGTTCGCCCGATCACGGCGGACATGTGCACGATTCTGTGGGGCGCAGACAATGAGCCTTCAGTCAGTCGTGTCGTTACGGGTGCGACCAACATCAACATCTCGTACCAACAGCAGGTCATTCGTCGTCGTACGCTTGCCACTGCCGGTGGTTCACCACTTGCCGTCATCTACCCAACGCAGCCTATGGGCTCGATTCAGATTCAGCGCCTGTTCGCTGACCTGTCTCAGCAGCTGGGTGGTGGTACGACAGGTTACGAAACCAGCAGCGTTCACGATATTTTCGACCTGCCTGGTTGGAATATCTGCAAAGGCACAGCCGAATTGGCCGTGACCTTTGACGGCGCCTCCGCTTATCCGGATTGCGCTACCAAAGCACCAGGCTATCGCATGACGGGTGCGGTTGTCACTGGCTACAATATTTCCGCTGAAGCAGAAGGCCTCACAGTTGTGGACAATGTGTCCATCGAATTCCTGCAAATGTTCCGTCAAGCGGCATCTGGTGGTGGTCAGTAAGTATCGTTGCTATCTTGCCTCCTACTTGTGGGTTGTCTGGGCTCTCGGTTTGTTGTAAACTACAATGAACCGAGAGTCTTCTTTTTATGGCCAACTACCGTTTAGACCGTCTGATCGCGGAGAACAACCAGTTCTTCTTTGCGAAGGTGGTATCTTCAGATGCCGGGACGTACAGTGTTCAATTGGCCCCAATCAGCAACAAGCTTCCTGGGTTGCTGTCAGGTATTCCTCTTAGCTCCATCACCGCCAGTATGCTTGGCGTGAAGGAATGTGTGCTTCCCCAACCCGGTTCGACCGTCTTCTGTTTTCGTAGCGATGCTTACACCGGACTAATCCTGGGCGTTGTTCCAGAGTCTGAGAATATCGACAAGGCCGAAAACATGCCTTCTCGTACGGTGCTCGGTGCTGGCGATGGAAAGTTCAACGAGAACAACACGCAAGGCTACGGCACCAAGATCGGCTTTTCCAAACTAAACATGCAGAATGCCAACCGGCCAACCGATGTGGTTGACGGGGAATATGTGCTTGGAAATGAGTTTGGTGTTTTGTTGGGGTTATTTCACCAGTTCAGTGTATTGAAGGCGTCTGAGCTTGCCCAAGTACAGGCTTTCCTCTTGGACGATCTAGTTCGGATTATCAGCCACAATTTCGAGCATCACACCTGTATGGGCTCCACAAAGACCTACCAGGATGGCTCGACTCTAAACTGCGAGTTCGGTATCACGCACGATCCGAAAGAAGCAACTGGTCGGCCTAATGTGACTGGGCAGGAAATTGACCCAGCGATTCAGCTTACCGGAAAAACATCCTCGGACGATAAAGCTGACTTCTTTGAGTTGAAGAACGAGAGACAAATCGGTATTGACCGTCTGAGGGGCTTTGTTGGGCAGTTGGGTGACTTTCTACACCTTGTATTCTCAAGGCCCGCAGAGAGCCAGCTAAGGGCCTTGGATGGGGTTCCTACAGATGTCTTCGACCGAGGTCTTGCCAGTGTGAAGATGGGAATGGACGGAAGCATGGCTTTTCGTTCCATTGGCGGCGTTGCGTTCGAGAAAACGAACTGGATCCGTGTTCCACACCGAATCAAGGCGGTTGAAGAAAAGGTGGAGAAAAAAGAAAGCAGCCTGCCTCCTGGATTTACCTTCGATTCTTCAGTTTCTTCTCAAGACCTCCCTTACATGCATTTCTTGCAGTTGAGGGACTATTTGGCCTTTACCCTCGAAGGACAGGCGTACCAAGGGTTCAACGAATCTGGTAAGTTTGAAGTCAATGACGACCCCAAGAAAGAAACTGCCATCGGTGAAGGTACCAAACTGACACCAGATAAAACCGGCAACTTCTACCCAAAGTCTTCCGGCATGTACTTGATGCCAAACGGTGGGGTTGTGTTTCGAGATGCGTGGGGCTCGGCGATCGTGATGGAAGGCGGCAATATTTATCTTCAGCCGGCAAAAGACCTCGTGATGCAGCCTTTGCGCAATTTGGTTGGCAAGGTTGGACAAAACATAGCTGTTGCCGCAAAGGACAACATTGACCTGTCGTCCACCGATGGAGGGTTCAGACTTAAAACCCACGCTGCCCAATACCTTTACAGTGCAGCCTCAGGAATCGTGTTGCACTCAGACGTTGCCTCGCCTTTTGAGTATTACCCGACCGATGCGCCGGTCACAGACGTAGGCGGCATCGTGTTGCACACGCCTAAAGGCGGGCTTGTAACCCATGCTGCTCACAGTCTATTCAAGTCGGAGTCAAACGCCGTTATCAAATCTGACCTTATGTTTATTGACGCTGACTCTCGGGTGCTCCTGCGAAGCGGCGGAGGGTTTGACGTGTTTACCAGTGGCGATCTGCTGTTCTCGGCTGGTAAGAATCTAATCGGGTTCACGGAAGGCACCGCGCTGTTTGTCGGGTTGGACAACACAGCTGTCGGCATGCAAAAGCAGACAATCGGTATCAGCCCGTTAGGTCCAGTGGAAGGGTTGTTTGAAAAAGACACTTTCAATGACTGGAAACAAAAATCCTCTGAATTGGCTAATGGAGATTTCCAAGAGTACTCCTTTGGTTATCGGGAGGACAGCGTGTTCGACGATCTCAAGTTTCGTTTTCCTTCTTCCAATGACTATCGGTTGTCCGAACGCCTTGACGCCATTCCACAAACCTTGGCGCAACAAGAGGACGCACAGTTCGAGAATCTTGGTCTTGCGACGTGGGAGGAAAAGGCGGTAAACGACACCATGCCTTATCCTGGCGCCGATTTGCCCAATATGTACGCAACGGCCAGTTTAGCCAATTTACAGTTTGACCCATCTCTGGGTGACACATACAATAAGGCGATTGAGCACTCTGTGATCGGGAAGATTGACTTCTCCGACCTGTTCAAGGAATACCGAGTTTATGCCTAATTCAGACCCAGCCCAACTTGATGCCGATACACAACCGATGGTCGATCTCGACCGCCGGCCTCCAGTTAAGGTATCAGACAAGCAGAAGGAAGAGTTTTTCAAGGCCTTCCTGGCTGACCGTCCTTATGAAGAGGAGTTCCAACTCCTCGGTGGAAACTATCGTGTCCGTCTTAAAGCGTTGAGCATGAAGGAGAACAACGACCTTCTCGCTCAAATTGCTTATGACCGGGACAAGGGGCGTATCGAGGGCGTGAACGACTACTACTTTGCCCGGGTCGCGCATTACCGTCTCGGTTTGTCCTTGGTGACCATCAATGACAAGCCTTTTGGTGATAATATCAGCGCCGCCAGTTCACCTCCTGACAAGGAGAACGGCGCGTCGTACGTGTCGAGACGTGCCGATTTGTTTGCCGATTGGCCAATGGTAAAGATGGCTGCTCTACAAGCCGCCCTCCAAGAATTCGACCAACGGGTACTTGTACTCGTTGACGCCGTATCGAACCCGGATTTCTGGAAAGCCGCCGCGTAGTTTTGATGACGGAGGGTTTTCTCCGCGGCTGGCTGACATTCGACAACAAAACTCAACTTTCATCCCTCCGGGAGGATTATCTGATATCCTACCTGGAGCGGCAACTCCTCGTAGACGTCACTCGGGTAAAACTGGGTGCCGTCTCTTCTATTGTTGGGGGTAATCCTTCCCGCCAAAGTGTCAATGCGTTGTCAAATGACCTCAAAGAGCATTTGGAATTGACATTGCCATATATGGCTGAAAAAACTAGAATAAGAAATAGCCAAAACAAGGCGAAATTGAACGATCCGGCGTTCTGGCGCAGCGTCTTGGCTAAGAAAAAAGAAGACCTGGCTTTCAAGAAGGAAGAGCCAGTCGACCTTATTCCGTTGGAACCGGAAACTGTCGAGTAACCAGCTGGACGCCATGGCATACAATTCATTCGACCCATATCAAGCTAACAGGCTCTGGTCTCCCATGCTCTCGCCTGGGCTCGGCACCGGCATGCCTCTTCTTGACATTGCGGCAAGCTTTATCGCTCAGCAGGGAATCTTTCCACAGCCTCAGGGTAACAACTCGGTGATGGATATGATGATGCTGCGATCCAGGAACATGGATCAGCATTACATCATGAAGCGCGCCTTGGCATCGAGCCAGATGGCAGCACGTATGGGTGGCATCAACATGGATAGCCCTTTTTATCAGGCGCTGTATCCTTTTGCGGCCATGCCTGATAGCCCTTTGTGGAAAGTAATGAGCCCAATGATTGGTGGCAACCCCGTCCGTGCTCAGATGGGGTTGTACGCTGATCTTAACGGGCAGACCCTTTCCTCCCTTGGTCGTCTTGGTTCCACAACCGCCCTTGAAACTGACCGCATGATGGATCAGCTGCAAGGTCGATTTTACCGCCGTGCGGATTTCGGTAAATACGTTAACAGCACGGAACAGCCTCTGCGCGCCGCATTTGGCGATGCCGGGTTTGAAAGGCTGAACAAGGATTGGTCCATGAGTACAATCCGTGGGTTGGAGGGCACCGGCATTACGCGCGTTAACCGAGACGTGGGTAATTTGCTTGAGTCCTCCCTGTCCCGCATCACCCGCGTGCGTGAGGCGAAAGATGTATCCGACACCGACAAACAAACCGAGATTGAAAAAATCAGGGCAGAAGCTAGAGCTGCCGCCGACTCCTTCCTTGCCTCCGTTTCCAGCCGAGACGCCCAGCAAAAAATGGGGAAGAGTTTTGCAGATGCTCTACAGTCCGAAAACGCGAAAGATGCTCTGAAGCAGTTTAAGAACGAATGGAAAGGCGACATTCAAGACGCCTTTCGATTGGCTGAGCGTGGGGTGGATTTCAAGACAGGAAAAGTCCCCGGATCAATTGACTATCGTTTTACTCGTGGGTTCAACATCGAGGATATCACAGGATCTTTTGGTGCCGCCGCTTCGGCTGGCATGGTCGGTCGCAATGCCGGGCTCAACATCGGCAAATACGGCGAATCAGCCATGGGCGCGCTGGACGCAGCACGTGGACTGTTTGGCCGAGATTTGTCCGGCCGTGAGCTAACCGATGAGATCAACAAGCTGGTAGGAATAGGCAGCGTTAATCTGACAGACTCCGGTGATGCCCGTAAGCTTGAAGAGATGCTTCGTAACGTAAAAGCCATGGCTCGCGTTGCAGGTGTGAGCATCGAATCAATGAAGGGAGTTATCGACGAGGCTAAGATGTTGGCCGCACAAAACCCGAATCTTCCACTCGGAATCGGTGGTTTTACGGCAGCCAATATCGCTACTCAAGCAATGGGGGACACGACTGCGGCTTTGACCTACATGGACCCAGCCTTAGCCCGAGCATTGGGTGGGGCGGTAGGTATCAACTCCGGGCGTATTGCAGCTTTGACGCAAGGACTTGGTGAGCCGACTTCTCGTATTTTGGGAGCACTACACTACCATGCCTTGCAGGTAGGCGGAGAAGGTTCCTCGACTGCCAGAGCGATCCGGGACTTCGCGCAGAACGGTGATACGACATCTCTTGGATTGAACTCGTTTATTCAGAAGATCGCCCCGTCGCTCAACATGTCGCCTTACCAGGCGTTGAATTTCGCGCAGACAAATCCCCTGGCGGCAAACTTAGGGTTGGAGAGGACTCCTGAACTTGGGCGTGCTGGTGTCACGGCCATGAAGACGACCCTACTACGCGAGTGGGATGCTTATACAGGAGGCACGGCCGGCTTTGGTCGTGAGCTGATGAATGTTGCTTGGGACCCGAAATACGCCAGCATGTCGGAAGAAGAGGTTTTGCGTGATGTGCAAGGGAGGCTGAACCGACCATTGACCTCAGCGCAACAAGCCCAACTCCGCAATGTACGCAATCGCGCGTCTGCTAAGAAACAGAATAACGAGGGGTTGATGTCGATGACTGACATCATGACGGTAGGTGGTATCCAGGATCCAAGAGGTACAGCGCGGCGCATGGTTCAAACCGGGTATGATATTGAGTTCACACAGGACTTCAACCCAAGAGCCAAGGCAGCTCACCGTATGGTGACCGAAAGTCGTAAGAACTCGGCCAAGCTGGAAGCTTTCCATGCAGCCAATCTGGCGGAGATCAACGCCCCGATGATGCAGCGTCTGTTTCAAGCCGGGCTTGATGGCCGTCTGGCTGATGGTGGTGTTGAAGAGCTACGTCGTATTTTCAGCGGTGCACCTGACGCTACTGCTTATGCTGAAGGGCTCAAGAACCTACAGGAAGCTGACCGGTTGTACAATGCTTTGCCGGAGGGTCGTCTGGATGAGGCAGGAAATATGGTTGGCGGTGCGTCTGACGCTCAAGTTCAAGAAGTGCTTCGTAAGCTGTACCCTGGATTGGATGTATCCAAAATAGCCTCGGCGGAACGGATCATGGGGCGAGATACCCTAGGCCGGCTAGGAAAGCTTCAAACTGCCGGAGACACCATTGCGGCCGGCTTGTTGTCTGGTGGTATTACCAATTACGGTGAGCTTGAAGAATTTCTTGGCCGACAGACAAATGTACCAACTGCACTCCGAGAGGCAATCGAGGCGCGAAAGAATAGCGGCGATAAGAAGGTTTCCCGTGGTGAGCTTGAGGCTATTGCCAAGCGAATTAAGGAAGGTGCGTTGGGTGTAGACACAGACGCCATCACCGGTAAGTTTGCCGGTAAAGGAATGTCTCCTGCCGAACTCGCAGCTGCTGCCAAGGGGTTTGGTCGTATTGATCCAGACGGACAATTTGCCGGGGAGTTGACAAACCGTAATGTGCTCAATTACGGTATTCAGAATTTGAGATTCCAGTCGCGCAGCCAATCGGCAAGGGCGGAAGGCGCACTTATCGTGCAACAGCTTGAAGCACTTGGTGGCGATGACGAAGCCAGAAGTTTCAAGTCGTTGCAGAAAATGTACGCCGGAGAAATCGACTTCTCTTCCTCTGGCGTCGGGCGTTACACAGACAAGATCAATGCAGACGTATTGATGGGTATTGCAGATGAATCCGACCCATCGAGAGCTGCGGCCTTGGCCGGATCTGCATTGTCGCAAGCCGGGCTTAGTGATGACCCAAGCCTGTTGATCGAAGCTGCGCGCAAGTTGCGCAAGTTCGACAGCGGTCGTATTTTGGGGGGCTCTCGTCGAGTTACCAATGAAGATTTGATTCGTGCCGCAAGGTCGAGCAAGATTTCAAAGGCCCACGAGTTGCTCCTCTCCCCTTTCCAACGTGAGGCTGGTGAAAACGCCTGGTCTCACATGGCAATTGACAGCGAGGCTACCGGCACTATGCACGGTAAGCTCGCCAAGATTCGCTCAGAGCTGCTGGAAGGTCGTGGTGACTTCAGCGTCCTTTCCGAGAAGCTGCAGAAAAATCCAGAGCTGCGTAAGCGGTTGGATGATATTCTTGGAGAAGGTGAGCCTGTATCAGGTGAAGGTGCAGGCAAGAGCAAACAACTATTTGACCGATATTTGAGCCAGTACGAGGAGGCCAAGAAGAACATCGAGGCTTCGTCAGAAGGAGGTAAGTCCACTAACCCCCTCGCAGGTCTGGACATTAAAGGTGTGATCAACGCCATTTCGTCTCTAACCTCGGCCGTCAACTCGGCTGCCAAGACCCCATAAATTATGGCCGCAATCTATCACTACAATACGTCCGATGGTAACCAGGAGGTCTTCAAAAGCGGCATCAATGTGCTGACCAGCGTGAAGGTCCCGTTCCTCGACAACTTGTTGAAGGCCGATAACTTAGCCTTGATCACTGAGATGTCGATTCAGAATAACGAGACAGTGCAGTTCTTCATGACGTTTGATGACGCCATCAATTGGTTCTATTTTGGTAAAGGTTTGGGCTCCCTAACCATTCGTGGAATGCTGCTGACCTGTGACAAGGGCACGCCTGGTCTGCCTGTGTTGATGGACGACGTGATGCGCAACATGAGAGGTAAGTCCGTTGATGTGTCATTGGGTAATGCAGTATTTCGCTGCTTGATGACATCGTTCAACCTGAGCTTGACCCAAGACCCCTCTCCGGTCATTGAATTTACCCTCGGTCTTAGCATTTACTCACATAACCTCCCAACGAGGGAAAAGGTAAACGTGCCCTGTGATTACAACCCAAGGTTTGACGACCTAGACGCGTAATATGATTAACCTCTTCCGTTCTGTTGCGTTGAATGTGTCGGCGGCTGGATTAACCAATCCATACTCTGCGCGCAATATCCATATCGACCCAGCTTATAGCACCATTCCTTTGCCGGCCGATCTGGCGCTGCTTTACAACACGTTTTACCCGTCTGCTAACCTGGAATCCAAGCTGCAACTTACGCAGGCTTACCTGGCCCTGATAGAGGGTTGTGGTCTGACGGATGCGACCCTTTCATGGGACCCACGGATTACCTACAAGATTGTGCGACCAGATGAACCACAGAATCTGCGCAGCATTTCGGTAGGCATACCCACAACGGTAGCCGCGGAAAATCCAGATATCGCCTTCCGTGTATTCAACTACAATTACAAGCCTTCGTGGTTAGTTACCCCGTTAACTAGAACGCTAAGCATCGAACAACAGACGAATACACTGGTGGTTGCTGTCTATGAAGGACCAAGCCTGATCACCACCAAGACTCTTGTCTTTTCTGGTGGATACTCGGACTACCATGAGATCCCCGATCCGGCAAATACCAAAGGCACACTTTTCGGATTCCAAATAAAGCATCCTACTTCTCCGGCTTTTACCGCCACCTCTGGTAAGAAATGGGAAGTGACCTTCAGCATCGGATACTCCGAGCTGATCCCTCGACAATTCGCGGAGATGAAGCGCCAGACAAACCTGATCTCAGGCTTGATGTCAACGTATCGTCTAGCTACAGCCAAACCTTACGATGAGCTGTGGTTGAAGCATTTCAACGAGGCTTATCGTTTGGCTGGTTTGTACATTGGCATGGTGTACCGCATCTACGCTCTCAGCCAGCAGCGCAACTCTCAGACAGACGGAGGGTTGGTCGGTTGGAGTGAGGTGTAACCAACATATTTATGCCTAGCCTGGAAAACGACGTAAAGGTGACAGTAACGAGCGACCGATCGCCCGAGATGCAGGTATTTGCTGCCTCGAACAACGATATCGAGAACTTGTTGCCGACTGGGTTGGTTCTACGCTATGGTTTGAACAGCATTCCGGCGGCTACACTGGACTTGTCCCCACAAGATTTGGACATTGTCTGCGACATGTCGAGATGGCGTCGTACACCCATCAAGATCAGATTGGAGTCCATACACGGCTGTCTTACCTTCCGGGGGCTGATTGACGGTGTATCCATGTCGCAGTCTATTGGGGACATGCGGATGCAGATGGTGGTAAAGCACCCGTTCCAGTTGCTTAGCGAAATTAACCCAAAGCTGCTGGGTTACCATTCGGCTGGTGTGGATTTTACCCGTCGCGTCGAAGCTCTTCAGATGGAGATGGGTAATTCCGAAGCCACAGTACTCCGATATGCTATTGGATCTGCTGTGTCCGCTAATCTCGGTAAGCCATTGTTTGAAGGCATCATCGAGCTGTTAAAGGCGATCGTTCAGTCTCAGCTTCAATGGGAACGTACCCAGGCCAGAGTGGGACGTTCAGCAGAAGCTGCAGTCTCGGCTGCCAAGGCAATAGGAGAGAAACATCTCTTGGTCGCAGAAACATTGCTGAAGCAGATCGACACACAGTTTGTCCCCACTAAGCTGTCTTTGGCAGATTTTTACGTACAGGACTACGTACTGGAAACCATCTGCGAAACGCGTAGCAATCTATTCGACATCCTGCTTACGCTACTGGAAACGGTAGGCTGTGGGCTGGTAATCGGAAACAACAAAGCGTACATCGTACCGAATTCCGGCTTCTTGGAGCAGACACATCGTTCGACTATCAATTTTAGGGAAGTATCCAAGACACCAAACATCATATTTCCGGCACAGTACAACAACATTTCCTTCAACGACAATGGCTACCGCGACATCAGCGGAGTCTACGTCATGTCTGATGACAAGAACATCAATGGCATTGACGGGTTCTTCAAGGACGATAAATACGGTGGCTCAGGTGGTATTATTGGTGAGGTAATGCCTTACGTCATTTCCTTCAACAACGCTGCTTTGCGCGCTGCAGGCATCCCAGAAGTTACCAAAAGTGCAGGTGACCCTGCTCGCTCCAACAGCCAAGCCTCGGAGGGTTCCGGTGCTTCTGAAGAGGCGCAGCATGAAGCGGTGAAGAAGAGCGCTGAAGAAGAAAAGAAAGCCAGTGATGAGGCGCAGAAGCAGGAGAACGAGATTGAGCAAAAGAAGATTGATGCCTTGTACAAATTCGCTGATCAGTGGGCGGAACTCCGGTATTACCAGTTGAAGTACACCGATCGCATGGGTGGCATCGGTTTACTGTTCAACCCTAATTGCGCGCCGGGAGCCATCGGTACGACGTACCTTCGGGCTCCTGGAGTATTCATCGACTTTTTTGTGACTGAGGTAACTCACGAGATTCGTCTTAATGCCCCAGACCACGGTAGTGCGATCACAAGCATCGGGTTCAACTGTGGCCGTATGGGTAGCTACACAACTCCTGGAGCCCTGGCACCAGGGTTGAAACAGTTGGATTTGTTTGATGGCTTTGATGCCGCCCGATCTGCTAAAGTAGCAGCAGCATTCGTGAAAGATATTCAATGAAAAAGCCTACGGTAGAACAACTACTTACTGAGCATAAACGCCTGATCGAATCAGAGGCAGCGCGTTACGCCAAGTTCGTTCCGCTGCATGTCGTAACGGCTGAAGCTTATCGCCTAGCCAAAGAGGCAGCACAGAGCTTCAAGCCTGAGTCAGGAAACAAGTTCAGCACACATCTTGTAAACTCGCTAAAGAAGCTGAGTCGTATCTCCACCAAGTACGGAGGCATTCTTCGTGTGCCCGAGAACAAACAATTCCGTATCCATAAGCTGAACCAGGCTGAGGAGGAACTGCGAAACGAGTATGGGCGTCCACCGTCTATGGCTGAGTTGGCTCAAGCCACTGGCATGGGCCTTTCAGAGATCACCGGGTTGAAGCAGGTGCGCAAGAAGGAAGTCAATGTTTCAAACCTGGCCTATTCACCGGTGTTTATCGAAGGTGACAACGACGAATGGGTGCATTTTGTTTATCATGACCTACCACAGCGTGACAAGTTGATCATGGAGCACAAAACCGGCTTTGGTGGAAAACCGCTCAAGTCCAACGATGAGCTAGCTAAAATGCTAAATACCTCGCCGTCAACAATTTCCAACAGAGTGAAAATAATCACTGACCGCATTGCGGAAGGATGGAAAGGGTAAGCATGACCGGTAACGACGTAATCAACGGACTGCAATCATGGGCGTTGGAGGCGGCTACGAAACGTGGCGACCGTCCGTGGTGTCTATTCGGGTTGAACGAGCCGTTTAACCAGGCTTCTGTTGCTGCGTTGTTCGATCGTTCTGAGTTGTTCACCAAGTACGCTGAGCGTTACAACGAGACCGACCCCATTAAGAAAAAGCCGCATTCTTTTCTTCAAGTTGAGTGTCATTTGATCTATGGTACTCATAAGGCCTTTGTTGCCAGGCACAAGACACGCCTTCAAGCGTACAGAGATGATTCCTCACAGAAGGCATTCCATGTACGCCGCACCGTTGAGAAAGCCTACGCGCGCTTCAATGCGTTGCAGGAGAAGGCGGAAGGTGAGGCGGTAGGCGACGAATAATATGCCAATCAGGAATATCACAACCGATTATTCTGGCCGAGCGAAAGACATCAATATTTCGCCGACCATTGATCCGACCAAGACGACCGTGCAGAAGGTCACTCCTGGGTTCGGAGGCGTGTCATCATATTGTGCAGGTGTTCAAAAGCTGGTCCAACGCTTCATGATCGCTTTGGTGACTGTGCGAGGCAGCCAGCCTGCCTACCCGAATTTTGGTACAGATCTGCTCAAAAACATTTCAGTTAGCAGCCTTACGACGGTTGCCGATTTGAAGCACGCTTTCAATTTTGCCAGCGCAAAGGTGGTATCGGAGTTTCGGTCTTACCAGGCCGATACCCCCGACCTTCCTGATGACGAACAACTAGACACGGCCTTGCTGTTGGATGTAACGGTAAGCGCCAATTATGAAGTGTCATACCGCGTGGCGTTGTACACAAAGGCAGGCGCGACCTACGACTTCCTGCTCCCAATCCCGATTTCGAAATAACTATGGAAACCGTAGCCCAAACACAGTTACGCCTTGAGACGTTTATCAAGGACTATTGCGCTCAGCCGTCGGTAAACTTGCAGGTCGACTTGTCCCCAGGTTCCGTGTTGAGCGAACTGCTTATCAAGCTGTCATCAGAGCTACATAACCAGTTGAAGCTGGACGTAGAGACGGTTGCTCCGGCAACGTCCGTGCAGGCGGCCCTTAATGCCACCGGTGATACATACAGCGAAGCGATCGACGCCGTTGCTTCGAACTTCAACGTCGTCCGTGACCAAGGCAAGACTGTTACTGGTACGGTAAAAATCCAGGTGTCGTCTCAGCGTGCTTACTACATCAGTAACAATTTTCAGCTAATCCACCCAAGCAGTGGCGCGGTTTATGGTTCGACTCAGACTTATCGAGCGGATCCAACGGTAACAGCTGATGATCTCTCGAAGGGTGTGCTGCGCCTTTTCCGTGAGCGAGAGGGCTATTATTTTCTGCTCCCAGTGGTCAACACTGACGCGAAGAGCAACGTCACGGTTCCTCATAATAGCGCATTGATCCTCAACGCCGCCAACACGACTCTTGATAGTTTTGTGTCGGCAAGGGCTTTTGGTAATTTCACCAGTGGACGCCCAGTTGAAACTGACCGCGAGTTGATCGCACGATTTCAGACAGGGTTGTCTACGAAAGGTTTGGTCTCACCACAGTCCATGCAGTCCCTGCTCCCGCAGGTATTTCCGACACTTTTTACACAAAGCTCGGAAGGTAAAGCCATCTTGTCGGTGATTGGTGCCAACGACATCGAGCTGAATCGCGGCCGTAATACGGTCTACGGCATCACACCATTCGGACTTGCTGACGTATATGTCCGGACAGCTCGCTCCATCAAGGTAGACACCTTTGAGGTGACCGCGGTCTACACTGGTTCCAATAACGTATGGACAATTCTACTGGATGAAACGGTGGATAATTTCCCCACCTGGTTCTACGATGTAGTGTCCCTCAAATACGTTGATTTGAACGGTGTCACGCAAACTGCAGCGGTCACAAACATTGCGTTTGACGCCGCTTCCGACGCACCTAACCAGCTGTCTGGCAGCAACCTGGTAACCTCGGCTGACGTAGCCCGTTTCTCGAAATACCAGGTATGTACAGTAACTGCAACAATTACAAACGCCAAGACGTCGCCGGTAAATGGTAGCACGATCGCGGCACAGTTGACCGTCAGCTACATGCCGGGTATCGGGGAGATTCAAGACTACTTCCTTCAAAGCGCGAACCGAGTCATCGCAGCAGACTATCTGATCAAGGCTGTAATCCCCTGCACCCTGTCCACTAAACTGCTATTGACCCGCGGAGCTGGCCCTGAAGACGAGGCCACAACCAAACAAGCGATACGGCAAGCCATTTGTGACTATGTCAATGGTTTGACTTTCGGAGAAGAAATCGCCGTGTCACGTATTGTCGACATCTGTCACAATTTCAACGTTCGTCGAGTTGACTTGCCTGTTTCGGTAACCGGATCAATCCTGGTTCCAACAGCGTCCAGCTCTAGCAAATTTGCGCCGGTCGAAACTACTGACGTGTTGTCAGTTCCATATAACCCGGTCTTTGGCAAATACGGAGTCTCATCGAAGACTACCATGTTTTTCATCGACTACAATGACATCAATGGTGACGACACGATCTTGATCTCAATGAACTAACCGCATGAAGATTCCAGGTCTAGGCACGACATATCCAACTACTGGTTACACAAGCAACGGAGTGCTGTTTTCCTCCTTGGGCTCGTTTTGGACCCGCGTGTTTGGTGACAAGGAGGCAATCCGAGGGTTGACGATCGCCCAGTCCGAGGAGCTGATCCAGCGCTATTATGATTTCGTGGAGTCGTTGAACGCCATGTCGATCAAGAAAATCGACTTGCTCCACCGCGAACGATGGTTGCCGGTGCGCATCCGTAAATCCCAGGTAAGGCTGGCACCATTACGCTTTTTACCCACCGAGGACAAGGACCACGCAGTCTTTGGACCTCAGCCTCTGCCAGCTTCGGCTGAGGAAAGGAATAACAGCCTTCACTACGGAGAGACTTTTCAGTTTGGTCGGGCCAAGCGCCCCGTCGAGCAAAAATATGTGGTGCGTGTGGACCCGGCGCTCAAGAGTTTTCCAGTGATTGCGGACCGTATCGTGGCTCCCACCAAGGTGCTTACTGTTGGTGTTGACTTTTGGCTGAACGATGGTGAGCTGTACTTTGCCAGCAACCCGTTTGATTCAGACGAGTATTTCAAGTACGAGCTGTTTGATAACGCAGGTAATCAACTCACGTTTACCTGGAAGCCGGAATTGGCAACGTACGCGACGCAGGAATTTGAAACAGACACCGGCCCGGTTGAAGGCACCGTGTTCAATGAAGAGGAAATGATCCTCTGGGTCTACCATGGTGGAGTCAACACAGACAGCCTTTACGAAAACTTCGGTACGCTCTTTGGCTTGAGTGAACCGAACTCCGAAGGGTATAAACAAATCCTATCGGAAACCATCAATCTTTTGACTGAAGGTCCGACCGTTAAAGCGATCACAGGACTGGCAGCTTCGTTCCTTGGGGTACAGCTCACGCAGGATCCAGAAGAAACCCTTGTAGATGCGTATTCTGTAGACGATATGCGGTATGTGGTCACAGATAAACGGGTGTACACCGCCAGCACGTTTTTTGCCTTTTCTCCGGATGTGTATCATACGGACGCCAACCCCTTGTTGGCCGGTGTTCGTGTCGGTGCCAAGTTGCCGGCAGGTACGCCATTATTTGACGCGGTTACCTATTACGACAACGTCAGCCAGCCAAATTGGTGGAAGACGGAGCTTGATCGCTTGGTGCTGCCAGGCAGCATGTTCATGGGTGACTATGAAGGTGTGTTGATCTTCGAAAATATCGCGGCCTTTACTGATCGCGACGATGAGAACCGCTTGCGGTACACACCTGACATCATCAATACAGAGCCAGGGCGTATTCTGTTCCCATTTCCTCCGACTGTTACGCAGGAGGACCAAGACAGGTTCAACGACTATATCAGTGATGAAAGTCGTTACTACACTGTACGTACGCTGATTGAGGATTCCCTGAATCTCGCTGGGCTGCTTGATCCGCTGGACTTTGTGTTCAAAAACTTTCTGAAGACAAACAGTGCCATGCTTCGTATTCGGTTTCAAACGTTCGAGCAAGCCGCGAAGTTTGCCCATTTCTTCAGATTGGTCAAAACCTGCCTGCCGCAGTATTTGTACATCATTTTTGACTTTGACTTACCCATACCCCAAGAGACGGTGAGCTTCACGGTAAATACCGATGACGTTGCCACTTTGTCTTCCGATGGCTCTGACCCGGACGGTTGGGTAAAAGTACCACCGTACGATAAACCACCTTGGCAGTTGCAGTTTGGATGGCCGGCCACGACCCTTGAGGTAAAGCGCCCATTCGTAATATCGCACCTGCTCGACCTGGTGCATACTTACACCAACGGCTACGGCACCTTCTATCAGTATGCAAATGGTTTGACGGGTACAAATGACATCCCGCTGGATAAAATCGACTTCAGCCTTAGCTACAAGCCAGGCGATGACGCCGCCAATATCCCCATCGCGTATCAGAAGACAGGCACCGTGGTAGTTGTACAGGACGGGCTGGTTGTAAATGGTTCTGGTACAAAGTTTACCACTGAACTCTCGGTAGGAGACCTTCTATACTCCAGGGACGACTCCAACGAATACCGAGAAATCACGGAAATAACCAGCGATACGGTATTGAAGATAAAGACCGCCTTCAGTGGCTCGACGAGAACAATTAACCTTTGGGTGGCTCACGACACCCCATCGACAAGAAATGTTTCCGGGTTGATTTTCTGGCGCCTGTAGGATTGCGTCGATGAACCACTTACGCTACTATAAAGCCTATGACCGATACCTTGAAAAACTGGATGACCGAAGGGTACTTCCGCCTTAGCGCATACTCGCCGCTGACAAAAGAAAGTCGTATTCTTGTGGACAAGCGGAACAAGATTATGTACCCATCCACGGAAATTGTGGCACGAGGGCTCGCCGGCCTTCCAAATTCCGCAATTTCACATCTGTATCTGGCGTACAACAATGATGATGCGTACCCAGCTAACGGATATACGATCTCCGAGAATAACACGACATTCCAGAAGGACGCTTCGTCAGGGTACCTACGGCTGCCAATTACGTTGCCCCCAACGATCACACCGGCAGGAGACGGCAGCTATCAGTTGCTCACGTTTACCGTTCTTGTAAGCCAGCCCAGCTCCTTCAAGGTCACAGGCTCCCCGAATCTGAGTGGCAGTAGTGATTTCTTTGAAGCGGCCTTGATTTGCCAGACCGACCCGTTTGGTAGCGTATCAAATACCACTGGCGATAGGGTGTTTTCACGCGTGGCGTTCCAACGGCTGCAATACGACTCGACGTTCAATTTGACGGTGTCGTGGGCAATCAAACTCCAAATCTAATCTATGACAAATTGGCCCTCAGTCGTCGACCTTATCAAGGATGGTCAAGACGTAAGTGAATTGGTGGTTAACCAACCGTTGTCCGCGTTGGTCAACCGCACGCAATACTTGTACGAACGCCTTGAAGCGACCTACAATAATGCCCGGCTAATGGCCATGGCGCAGCCTGTTGCTTCCGGCTCGGGTGTTGCCAAGTACTCGGTCGTCTATTACGACGGTACGAGCGTCGCAACGCCAGGGCTGAAGTTGACTTCCCCGAAATTGGCAAACTTGAGTGATTTTCCGTTCTTCCGTGGAGCTGACTCGGCACACGTGTTCGGTATTGTCACCGATGACGTGTCAAACGACACCGCCAATGTCTGTTTGCAAGGATTGATCTCCGTACCGAATGAGGATGTCGTCGCTGCCTTGCTGGCATCACCTGACGCCACCTTTAAGTCTGGTCCATTGTACCTATCCAGCACGCAAGCCGGTAAGCTCACCCCTATCCCAAATGGCTTGGCGATTTACGTCGCGTATGCGAAGAGTCGTAGTGAAGTGTACATCAACCCCAGCCAAGAAAGTCTATCAGAGCTGTTTTGGACTTTCAGATATGCTGTGCTTGACCGCCCGGCAGGTGAAATTTCATTCAACGCCGGCTCAGGTTTGTGGAGCATGTCTGCGCCCAGTACGACTAAGGTTGGGTGGGTACGCGCTACAGATCGCTTGTCTAATGAAGAGTTAACCACATTATTCCCTGACGGTGTTCCGACGTATTTCTATCAGCTTCCAGACCGCGCAACTATTGAATCGGCAGATAACGAGGAATTGACCGCTGCGGAAAAGCAAGCAGCCATCCAGCTTCGCGCGGCATTTCCGGTTAAGTCCAACTCGTTCTCTCTTCTCAGCGTGAACGGTGTCGTCCTCACCCCACGTCAAACCGCCGAGGATCGCGGTAGCTACCTTCTTAATGAGCTGGGGCTGTGGTGGTTTAAGGACCCGCAGGTGACTTCTTTGGTTCCGGAGGCAGATCAGCCCTGGTCTGATGACCTTCCTTACAGTCTGGTAGGCGATACGGTCAATACCACGGGTCAGAATCTGTTTCTAACTTCTCCTGATGGTACGGCGCTTACAAATTTGGACACAACTCCCGGCTTTAATGAGCTGGAGGTGGTTCGCTTCTTCACCGTCGGAGGAGCGCTACCTGCCCCATTGGCCGACAATGTGGATTATGTGCTGAAGAACATCACGTCGACGCATTTTTCTGTCGCCGCGGCAAGCACTCCATCTACCATCATTACGTTGTCCAACAGCGGTTCCAATTGGTACTTGAAATGGAAGCCTACGTTCTGGCGTCTTGCAAAAGGGTCAGTGCATCGTCGTCCATTGATGCAGCTTCAGTTCACTAAGTTGAACCCGGATGCACGTCAAAATATGGTGACCTCGTTGCAGACCGACCGGACGGTTACTACACCGGCTGTTGAGCTGACGTCTTTGGTTACCGGCGAGCCTGCTAATGTCGGGGACCTCAAACTGAAGTTCAACCTGGGTGTTGTAAATGGCTGGGACGGTCAATCGACCAGTCTGAATAACAGCAAGGCCGTTAAGGGCATCTTTTTCAACGAAGCCACTGAGCAGCTTGAGTTGGCTTTGGGTAACGTTGTTTCGGAAATTCGGAACGGTGGAGGGTTGAGAATCGACCGTGATTCAAGCGGCCTATACACCATTTCATTCGCCAACGCATATGCCAATGTCGTATCTGACATCGAGCCGGAGCAGTCCCGTTTGGAATACCTCGGGCTAAATTCGTTCTTGGCACTGGACTACTCGACAACCCCAAGTGGCTTCATCGGTAAATTCACTTTGCCCGATCAGCTTGTAGCCGGCAGCTCAAGTTATCTGAGTTTGATCATGACGTTGTTCGGTCGTACTTCTCCGGCAAGTGTGACTGCAAAGGGGTTGCGGTTCAAGTTTGAGTACGCCGTTGGTCATTTGGCACGCCCTCTTTCGGCCACGACGACCGTCGTACAACCAATCAACTTTGACCTGCCTTTGGTCGGAAGCACCTACACTCCGAACACGACGTTTGAGACCGCGGCTACGGCATTCCGTATCCCGGTATCAGAGCTAAGCCCGAAGGCTACCGTCAATTTCCGGATCAGTCGGTTGAAGACCGATCCTACCGCCTCGTTGTACTCTGGTGTAGTTGGTGTGACAAACGTGTATTGGTCTCTGACCTAACCTTGTATGCCTAACGTAGAAAATCTCGATTTCCTAAACGCGAACACGATTCGTAACTACCCGATTCGTGAAGGACTGTCACGCACGGATACGTCTGGCGCGCTTACGATTCCTGATGATTTTCTGGTCGACTTGATCATGTCGGTTTCTTCGGATCCGACAGTACGAGTTTACATCTCCAGGCTAGTCAACATGCCTGATGAGATCGAAGTGGAGTTTTCCCTGTACGGTTCAGGCACACAAATAGGTGTTGTGAGTTTGGCACCAAATGGACACACACGGTACAACACCTATTACATGGCTCCGTCAAGCACCTATGCTGCGGCTACAGGTAAAATGGTGGTTGGAGAGGTTTCTACAATTACCACCTTGCCGTATGGTACGTTTACTTTCGACCAAGCCGCAACGGAAGTAGAGACACGCACCGTGGTCCCCGGTCTGGCGACGGTTTCCAGATTCATTTTCAGAAATGCAGACGGTACCTCGTTCTCTGTCACTGGAGATGTTACGATTGTCGCTCAGACTAACACGAAGTTCAGGCTAATCGATTCTATTACGGTTGCGGTGGACGCTGGCGAGGGGCTGGGGTTGAATGCCCCGTGCGCAGACGACCGGCCGTGTCTGAAAACGATCAACAACATACCACCTGACGTCAATGGCAACTTTACGCTAACGACATCAGACTGCGCCAGGTTCACCAATCTGGCTTCTGGTACTTTGAAGGGGTTGAACCTCGCCGATTCATGCTGCAAGCCATGTTTGAGCTGTAACGAGATTGGGGACTTGACTCAACGCCTGACACAGCTTGAGTCGGATTTGATCGCGTTACGCACGCATTACAACAACGTCTCGCTACTTACCCAACAGTTTAGCCAGCTCAGTAGTGCAAGCTGCGAGTGCACCTAATTATGTATGCCTACTCCACTTGGATACCAGACAGAGAACTCGGTTCGTACATACCCGTTCAAGGACAACTGCTCGTTGATTCCTATCTCAGGTGGACTGTCTCGGTTGGCTGATGATACGTTCATTGATTTTCAGTTAGTCTCTCCTTACCCAATTGTTCGGGCCGCGCTGACACGGCTTCAGGTATCGACGAGCGGTTATGGGACGACGGTTACCATCACGATCACCGCCTATCGATTTAATGAAGCGACACAAACTTGGACAAGCAACCTCCTCGTCGTTAGCAAGGATTTCAACCAAGTAGTACCATACGAAACCATCACCTACAGCTCTACGTACAAGATGAAAATTGTACCTGGAAACGGGTTGGTACGGTTGATGCAGTCGCCTTACACGGCGCAGCTTTACACGTTTGAGGCGAACATCGGAGCAGGGCGTTTCGGAGCTGAATTTACTCCAAGCACGATCCTCTGGACTGGTCCGGCAGTAACGCATGTCGCTTTCAAAAACGTAAATGACCCGGCTCCGTTGGTAAACATGACCATGACTGGGTCAAGATACCTGAACGCCGGTAGCAACGTACTGTTTGGGGAACTTCCATCAGCCATTGGTCTGAATGTAAAGAAGGGTGCCGGTACAGGATTGTACGACCCGTGCGCGGATAACCCAACTGACGTTATCAAGAGCATCAACGGCGTCGAGGGTGAAGATTTCTTGTTCGTTACAGGTGATTGCTACAAGACGATTCCTCTACCAGATGAGACGACTTTGAGGTTCGAGCATACCTGTCGTCCGAAGTGCACAAATACCGAGGTCAACGCTGCCGCCTATTACGAGAACCGACTTCAAGACGGCATCAACAAAATGGGTGACTACGTCAAAGGTATTATTGACGCGCTGAACGTCCAGATTGCGGCAAGAGAAGCCGCGAAAGCCGCTCAAGTCATTTCCCCCTACATCGACGCGCAGGATGCCCGAACCGTCTTCAACCTAAGGAATTACGAGTCGATCGGTATAGGTATTTACGACCCGAACAAGAAGAAGATGACGGTCAATCTGAACGCCTATTTTTCCAGTGGTATCGTCGATGAGACCTATTTTGGGTCTAATCCTTCTTGGCCGGGTTGGGTGTTGTATGAGGGGTCCCCAACGCTCAGGGAAGAAAACAACACATACCCGCTACCAGTCACCATACCAGGCAGCCACGACTACATCCCTTTGCTCAACAGCCGAGGTGTGGATTGTCGTGGAAGCGCCTTGGTGAACTTTGTGGCGAGTGCGCCTACAACTCTTACCGATCAATGGGTGAAGTTGATTCTGACTGCTTATGATGGCGCAGCTGTATTGGGTACGGCATTCAAGTACCATAACCTTGCTCCAACACCACGCCCGTATTTCAATGTCAGGGCTCGTCGAGGAATTAGGAAAGGCACGACCAACACGTACGTTCATACTGTAACGATTGAGTTGTTTGACTCCAATCCTAGTTGGAGCGGCAATACCTCCTTTTCCGCAGTGGTCAACAGCGTACACACTGTGAAAACCCCGCAGTTGCGTATCAACAACGGGGCAATCTCGAATTTGACGACAGCCGGTAAAACTGTGGCCTTTTCCAACCGGCTGATTACGTGGCCTGACCGAGCTGTCGTCACATTCCAGTTGGAAGCCGCAACTACAGCCACTGTGAACATATCGTTGACTATGACGGTAGGTGCACAGCAAACTGTTTTGAACAACCTGACCTTTTCATAACATGTTGCGCGTTGACTTCCTAAACAAGAATACCTTTCGGAGGTATCCTTTAAGGGCCGACAAAGGAGTTGCCAGTAACGAAGGCACCGAGCTGCCTGACGAGCTGTTCTGCGCTGCTCAGTTTTCTGCGCCTGGGTGGGTTCAAAAGCTTCAAATCCGACGGGTGTACGTCAATGAAGACTACATCAACATCTTGGTGTCCTGCTACAACGGCCCGACACTAACCTACATCGGGTACTTTGACGGTAATGTGACCGCAGACTTTTCAAAGCTAACGTTTTCTTCTCTGGACCCGACCATTTACGGAATGCTCATGATCGGCAGGGCTGCTGCTGTCAGGTCGTTACACGGCTTTTACAATTTCGGCAATGATACGGCCTTGTTCGAGGACAGCTTGGTAACCCACATCTCTCCTCCTTTCGTACGAAGCATACTTGTGGGAGGAAAGACTTTGTCTGGGCGTATTTCCTTGGAGTACAACAACGTGCAGCAGATTGCAAACCCAGCGGCCTTGCAACTTGATGTTTTGTCGAAGGATTCGATCCGAGCCAGGAACGATAGAAGCGCGCAATTTGGTTCATGCCGTACCAACCCCATTGGTAGCATGAACACCGTGTCACCAGACAACGATGGGAACATCGACATCTATGGTATCGCCCCGTTGCAAATCCATGTATCGCCTGGTGGTCTCCGGTTTGATATTGTTGGAGTGTCGAGGAGTGAACTGTGTGCCGAGGATCGAAGAATTCCTCCCCTGATTCCGATTTCGTCTTATCTCAGGGACATCACCAGAGCTACCACACCGGAATGGAAAACGTGGCCGCAATACACCCAGTCATAATATGCCAACACGCGTAGGAATCTTGGAATGGACAAACGAGCATAGCGTTACGAGCTACCCGTTGTCTAAGCCTATGTCCCCGATGGATTTCATCGTGGATGCCTCGTTTATTCAGTTCGATGGTTTTGTCCCAGTGTTGAAAACGGTGACCGTCAAGCGAACGCAGCTTGTCCTTGCCTTGCAAACAGACGCAGGTGAGGTCAAAGTTACGGTAAACAAGCCTTCATCAGCTACGTTTCCGGGCACTGGAGTAACCATACAAAGTGGAAATAGGTACCTTGGCACACTTACCTTCGGGCAAGGATTGGTGAACATCTTTACTCAACACCTCGATGCGGTGCTGAAGTTGAATATTCCATTTGTCACCTCGGTGGTGCGTGGTGTGAACTCAAAGGCCGGCGTCTTCTCATTGGCGGGTTATTCTGGAGATGTTGACATTGTAACGGGAAATACGCCACAGGAAAGAGCCTTGTTCTTCAGGCAGGCAGGCAATCAAGTTACTTGGAATGCTGGGTGGCTGGGCACTTTGGTGGACCGGGTTCCACTAAAATCCTTGAACAAGGTGTTACCGATCGGTAACAATGTGTTCATTGAAGACTCAGATCTGATCAAAATAACACCGATCGGGAACAATTTGGATGTGTCAGTGATCCTGCCTATTTCAAGAGAAGTGATCTCACCGGCACAAAGATACGGGTAACCTATGGCACAATCCTTGGTAGTTGATTGGCTGAATGAAAACGAGTATCGATCGTATCCGTTAAGGCTCATGCGTGGCCGGGAGGTACTGATCACCGGTCTTGGTCGTATTTCACCAGGTGAATACAGTTCTGCGGCTGGTGGCTACCTGATGAACGGTGCTACAGACACGACGGTCGACCCTCCAGTGGCTCCGGCGTTTTCAGAGCAAATACAAATTGGGGATCAGATTCAGATCGAAGGTGTGCGCGCAACGGTCATAAATCCATTGAACGCTGCTCCTATCACCGAAGTTCGACTATACACGTCAGGCACGTGGGCGCCCCCAGAAAACTACCAGTACTTCATCGTCAAAAAGAATTTCAGCGCAGATTCGACAAATACGGTCGATCACAATTACGAAGGGTTGTTCCTGGATGCAAACCTCGTGTATCCAGACGCGGTTAACGACTCCTCAAGATATGGTCAACTCGTCACTGTCTACCCGAGCGGCGATGATCTAATTGTCGAGGTTTATGGTCAAGAGAACTTCACCATTCCAGATTACCGGACTCAAACCTACCCTTACTATGTACGCAATACACAGGGTAGCCTGGTAGTAATCGGATCAACTGCACAATACGTTCGTACTCCTTGGTTGTTTACGAACTGGTATTTTGAATACTCCACTATAAGCCGGCTAGACGGCGCCTGGAAAGGTGTGACGGGCCTATCATTCAATGGTGCCGCACCTGTTGATGGGTACGTGGAATTCTTGGAAGGCTACCAGGTTGGGTTGACGCCAAACGTGACCGCAAACAGCATCAAGATCACAGCGAGCAAGGGTGCAGGCAAACCGATCGGCTGCGACCGTATCTTTGGGGATGACGCTCCTGACGACTGCGACAGCCTGCTGTCCTATATCAATGGTGCTTTCGCCCGAACTGACTTTGGAGAGCTGAACCTGGTGGCAGGAAACCACATCGCCATTTATCCTGATCCAGATCGACACAGGATCTATGTTGGGTTAACCTTTAATCAAGACGATATCTGCACTAGCGTGCCGGCACGTCCAGTATCTCAGATATGACCAGCGTAAGTCTTTCGTCGCTAGAATCGGTTGTGAGCCTGATGCGAGCCAACCCACGGTTGCTCAATATACCGGCTCTTCAGCCGTTGCGCCCGTTGTTGCAGCAGCCACAAGCAGAAGGCTGCTGCGGACAAAAGCCTGATCTTTCCGGGTACCGTAGGGTATTTGAGAACGCCCTTCGTGCGTTGACCGACCAGCAGAAGGAACAGCTCAAGGAGATCTTAGGAGCCGACCGGGTTACCTACTACGCTCGTTCTGGTAACGACATCGTTCAGAAAACCATTTAATATGCACACTCGCCTACCCTCTCACACTTTTGTCAATGAGGCCCTGTTTGGACAGACGAACTGGGACTTACCGGGCAATAACCTGCCGACGGTGTTCTACCAAGGTAGCACCATACGGCTTGACGTTGTGCTATCCGGGGAGGGGAAACCGCTAAATCTGGCGGAGGTCGACCTGTTGTTTGTCCTCAAAAAATCGACGGCGGCTTCCAATGTGCTGTATCGTACTGAGATTACTGAACGAGTGCCGGATAAGCCGGAGGGGTATTTCCGGGTGGTTATCCCGGCCGTTGTAACCAAGCGGCTATCACCGGGGGTCTATTACTTTGCCTTCCAGGCCACCCAGAAGGCCACTGGAGGCATTTATCCTCCGTTCACCGGTACATTCAGCCTGGAGCTGTCTGCGGCCTCTCCTAACCCAGATTTAAGCATCACTGACGGTGAACCAACCGCTGACGGCCCCCTGGGCTCTCCGGACGAGATTGTGACCCCCGCCGAGACTACAGGCCCGAATACGCCTGACATTGGGAAGCGATTCTAACACCCCCCCTGTGATAGGGGGGTGCTTTGTGGTATAACAACATGTAGAGAGCGTAGTTTTGCTCTATGCTTTTTATTACCCTTGAGGGTCTACCATCATTTCCATGTTCATGCGATTGATGATCTCCAACAAGTAGCCCCGGTACGAGGTGGAAATAATCGGGACCCCCATCCCCCGGTCCAGGAAAAAGAGGTTGATTGCCTTCACGAGTTTAGTGACGGTGAGGAACGCCTCGTTAGGCAATTCAAAGGCCTCCTGTTTTCCTTCGTAGTAAATCAGTCCGATACGATAGTATTTACCGTCCACCTTTTTCTTGATGCGGTGAATCTCCATCATGAAATTGGTGATTTCGTGGGTGCCGTGCGGTCCTTCGACGTAATACCGCATATCCCTGGCCACAAAGGTCAGGTGACCGATTTTCACAAGCTTTTGCTTCTGGGCTTGCCAGAAGTTCCCGAGCTTGATCTTGAACCTTTTTTCTAGCTCTGAGATCTGGTCAAGGGAAAGCCCCTGTACGGAGTGCTTGATGATGTCTCGACCGTTATTGCGCTCCACTTCATCCAATGGGTCGTTCTTGAAACGAATATCTTGGCTGTGCGCCCAGATGTCCAGCAGCTGCCGTACCGTCAAAGAACCATCCAGAGTCATCAACCCTCGGGCCCAGTAATTCAGCTTCAAGTCCCAGGTACATCCGGGCTGTGTAAGGAGTTGTTTGAAATCCCCGACAATCGTCTTTTCTGCACGGCCATACCAACCCTTTTCTCCGTTGGTGTAAAAGGTTATCCTGCCTAGCAGTGGATTGCTCAGCGGTGACGTTTCAAATGAGCAAACGTGCTCTGGTGTACACCAAGTAGGGATGATGAGTTTGTTGACTGCGGACCGGCTGATGTCAAGCAGCTTGGCGTAGGTGTTGTAAACCGTTTGACTCATGTAGCCAACACCAGTCTGCGAGAAAGCCCGCATTCCATTGTCGTTGTACATCTTCGACAAATTGAAGGTCTTGCCGTCAGCGGTAGCCTTACCTTCATTGAATTCAGCAACAGAGTCTTCGTGTAACCGTTTTAGCGACAACATGATACGGATATCGTTGCAGAGGCGGATTACGGATACTTCGTTGTAGAATATCTTGCCTTCGTGGCAGTCCTGCTTCTCCAGGATCAGGTCGGTACAAAAGGCCACTATTTCATCGATGGGTACGAAGTCCACGAGGCTTATAATCTTGCCGTTGGCCTGGTTGACCGCAAACCATCCAAAGCGAGGCATTCGGACGAACTCGTGCCCCTTTATGCCGTTCTTGTAGCAAAAGGCCGGCAGATTGATCCGGCAACTGAAGTCGTTATACGTCATGTGGGTTATGGTAACATACTTTTGGATTGTGTCGAACCATATCCAGTGCTAGGATAACCCTATGAGATTGGACCAACTTTCTGATGTGTCTAACCTGCAGCTGTATCGCTTGTTGCAAGGTGTGGACCTGCCTGACTTTGTAAAGGATGCTGCCCTTGACGACGAAGCATCTGTAGCCACCTTGGAAAAATCGGCCTATGCGGACCAGATCAACATCGCATATCCGATCAACACCCCTGCTCGCGTTTACGTGAGCAACGCGTTTTTCCAATCCAAGAAAGCCGAACTGGAGCGTAAATTCGGTACCGCCCATATGACCCAGGTCGGTGAACGCATCAAGCAAGCTGCCGAGCTGTTTAGCGTCACCAGGGAAGTGGAGGCGTACAATGAAGTTCATGAGAAGCGAGCCAACCGTGACTATGAGCTGCAACATGTTTGTACGCTGCAAGACGATGAATTGGGTGAGCAGAACATTTTCCCTTTCCGTACTGCCCAGGAGTTCAGCAAGTCTGCCGAGGTGTTTGCGAACAACATGCGACAGTACCCGTTTGAATGGCGCACACAGATTGCCCAATCCTTTTTGTCCAAAGCCGCTGAGGTAGGTGTTGATGAACTCCCCGATCTAATCTGCAAATACGCAGGCTTGTTCTACCCCGCACACTCGTCTGACATCTCACGTGAAGTGGCCCGACGCGCCAATAAACTAGCGTCAAAGACGGCGCAAGAGCAGCTCAACCAACTTGCCTCGGCCGTCAGCGGCTTTGAGACTTTTGATTCCTTGGACGACGTGCTGAAAATCGCAGAGATTGTTTATCGCGTCGAACAAGCTGACGGTGCATATGACCGTCCAAAGACCGCCGAAGTGCTACCTGATCCAGTCGATGTATTCTTTGCCCACTCACCCGAAAAGGTCGCTAAAATCCTGAATGTTGTGGACATGGGTGGCGAGAAGTTCCCTCTGGAAGATCTGGGGAAGATTTCCTCGGATAAATACAAGGAAGCATTTGGCGTCGATATCGACCCTACTAACGAAGATCAACTTCGCGACATTCTCCCGACCATGCCTCTCAGTGACGTTGCGTTGTTCCGAGAGCTAACGGGGGTGCAACCAGTCTAAACCAAGCTGAATGAAGTTCAAAATTGCGACTGGCTTTGATACTGAAATACGTGACGAAGTGTTTACCACGGTCGACTTAGGAGATGAAGCTCTACGCGAGCTTGTAACCGGAGTGCTGAACCGCCTCGATTACGCCCAGCGCGAAAGCCTGCTGGAGCGATTTGAGAAGGACAAGAAGCTGACTGTGGTAGCCGACGTCTGAGATTTTTTGACAGTACGAAGCCCAGCTCGCAAGTCGAGTTGGGCTTCATTTGTCTATGCGACCTGACATGTTACCACAACCAGCATTAGTCTATTTCGATAGGGCGTTGACGATCCGTGGAGTCGATATTGTGCTCCGCGTATTTCCAGCGGTCAATACGTTCACCTTTAATTCGAGCCGTGTACTCACGCCTCAGGAAAAGGTAGCGTTTGCGCAGTACATGCGCAACGAGGGCTTTCTGGACGACCCAAGTCCCGGTGGTGCACCGACCACGGATATCGAACAAGTGACGTAATATGACGAGATTCTCTCTGGATGTACTGAAAGACGACAAAGCACCGGCCACTGCTCTGCTGTACCTTGTACTGCGGAAATATGGTACCGAGTGCTTTGACTGGCAGCCGGAATTCTTGCGGGACGAAATCCAGCAGGACTTCAACGTGAAACTATCAGATTTGCAGTCGGATAAACTGCAAGCTGCAATCACGATTTTACAGACCGACTTGTTTGAGAGTCAATGGGAGGTATTCAAGACGGTCTGCCATTTGCTCAACAATACACCAGACACCTTCGAAGACGCCACTGCCCTGGAGGCGGAAGAAGTAGCATCCGCACTAGCCCAATATCGCCTAATCGTAGGTCCTGAGGGCACGCCTCCTTTCTCTGATGAAGTAAACGCCGGTGTAGGGGTTGTCCTCTACAACTATGGTATGTCAGAGCCCCCATCAATATTCCCAACCGCCATGATGCCTGACCATGCGGTGAAGGCCGATCCGACAGAGAAGAGTCAGGCACTTAGTCAGCTATACGACGAACGTACAAAAGACATTATAGCGTACGTGCAGTCGATAGTGAAAGAATGAGACAGCTTGCGAGCGTTCAACGCATCGTCGACATTCAGCCTATTCCCAATGCCGATAAAATCGAGTGCGCCACAGTTCTTGGATGGAAATGTGTCGTAAGGAAAGGTGAATTCAAGACGGGCGATCTGGTACTCTATATTGAGCCGGATTCTCTACTTCCTTTTAACCCCTGGACTGGTGAACAACTCGGCGATAAGCCGTTGCGTCTCAAGACGGTTCGCATGAAGGGGCAAGTTTCGCAGGGTCTCGTGTTAGGCTTGTCTCTGCCTCAGTTGGCGCCGGCCAACGGGCAGCCAGAAGGTACCGATGTGTCCGACCTACTCGGTATCAAGAAATACGAGCCACCTCCACTGCCTGCTGCACTGGCCGGGATTGCTCGTGGAGTCTTCCCTTCTTTTCTTGTCAAAACAGATGAAACCAGGATTCAGGCTTTCCCAGGAGTCATTACTCGCCATGCGGATAAGTCCTTCGCCGTTACTGAAAAGCTCGATGGCTCGTCTACCTCCTACTATTGGCACGATATTCGTGGAGACGGAACATATACCTTCGGCGCGTGCTCCAGGAACCTGGACCTTGAGCCTGGAGACAGTGCACAATGGGTCGTTGCAGCCAACCTTGGTGTTAGAGAGGCACTGACCAAGGAACAGGTCGACAATGGTCGAAATCTGGCGCTGCAAGGGGAGCTGGTAGGACCGAACATTCAAAGCAACAAGCTAGGGCTTCCGTCAGTAACCTGGTACGCGTTTAACGCCTTCGATATTGCCCAAAGAAAGTTTCTTTCCCACGGCGAATTTATCGAATGGACGGAGAAAAACAACATCCCACACGTACCGGTAATCGACGCCAACTTCAGCCTGCAAGAGCAGAACGTCGACTCCCTCGTACGGTTTGTAACCCGCAAATCCTTACTCAACCCACAGGTGTGGATTGAAGGTGGTGTATTCCGACCACTGGTTGAAGAACGTGACCCCGACCTTGGAAGGTTGTCCTTCAAAGCGATCAATCCGGAATTCCTGTTGAAATACGGAGAGTAGACAGGTTAACTTCAATCGCCGACCGGCGCGAGCTGGTCGGTTTTTTCATGCTCCTGAACAAATACGAACAACGCGAAAAGGACGCCCTCGCGACATCTACAGAACTCAACGAGCTGTCCCGGAGAAGCTGGGAAGGTCGGTGGATTGAGTGCGAGCCGTTTCAACACGGCTGGATCCGTGATTGGGTTTTACGAGGCGACGTCGCTCGGCGCAAGGATGCCGAAGACTTCAGAAGAATCCTGAAGGTTATCGGAACGAACCAATGGGCCAAGGAAAGAGAGTTCCTCGGGTATTCCTGGGCTGCTTGGCATCGCCGCCGCGTCCCCATGGATTTGCCTCCGTTGCGTCCCATCGACGTGCGCCCTGACCCGTTCACTGGCGAGGAAACCGGTTGGCCAAAGGAACTGCCGGTCAGTTTGAAGAAGTGGTTTTATTACCACAACGTCAATGCCCCGTTCTGTAATTGCTACAGGCGCGGGCAATACTATCGTCCTGCGCATTACGTGTTCAAAAATCCATGGATGTTTGAGCTGCGTATTCGTCCTGCATATATTAGCCGTGTCCCTGACGTCAGTGGAGACATGGAAACCAAGATTGCTCGTCTCGAACAACACATGGAGGCGAATCAGTATTGGCGTTTGCTATCAAACATGCGGGGACATTCCTGGCGGTCTAGCCGTCGTGGGGATCTCCGTCGAACCATCACAAAAAATCAGCTCGACCGAGAGCTTGCAGAAGAATTGCCATGAGTCGTCCCTCTATTCTCACCCCTGACCAACTTCGTAACGCCCCGCTTATCGGCGGCGGTGGTATGCCTCCTCGTCGCCAGCCTACCTTGGACGAGTTGGTGGAGAACTTCATCCAGGGGCTTACCGCCGCTGCCGAGAAGGATCTCAACAACCTGCCGGCACTGTTGATCTATGCCGAGTTGGGGGAGCAGCTTCGTGCACTTGGTATGTCGAAGGACATCGTAGCGAGGACGCTTCCGAAGATCAAGGTTGGTGCCCCTGAAAGCTTTGTCCAGCATACGAAGTTCAAGGAGTTCGTCCGGCTGTTTGCCGTCATGATTCACAAGCTGTACGCGGCCGTTCAGGCCAAGTTCGGTGATGATGCCGACCCGTTGTTCCTCACCATGGTTGAGGACCGGTTCGCCCTTGTCATTCCTGTGGAGTGATCTATGGGCAACGGATTGACCCCAGAAACAGTGAAGCGCACGTTCAGCGACCCTGCTCGTGCGCTCTGTTATTCTTGCCGGCATCGCCGCAATATCCCAGGCGACGCCCATAGCCTATGTGCTGGGGCGATTTATCGGGATCAGGTGACAGGCAACGAGCACGGAATACGTTCCGGTTGGTTTTTCTGGCCATTTAACTTCGACCCGATTTGGTTGGAGTCGTGCACAAACTACTCACCGGTTGAAAAAGCTCAACCGTGATTTCCGCCCAGCCAATCGGCATCAGTTGCTGACGACGACGGTGCGTTGAGCACGGGATTACCTGCGAGCAAGTGGGCCTGGCATACGGCAAAATTCAAGGCGTGGAAAAAGTCATCAGGCTTGTCAGCCGGATGGCGGTAGACCAGTTCCTGGCGCAATACACCCTCTTTGACTTCAACGAAGATGTTCAGCGTATCCGAATGACACTCATGCATCTGCTCCCAATTCGGGAACAGAATCTTTCCTTCCTTCAACAAGTTGAACGTGTAGGTCATGGTATCGCTGCGGTGTAAGCACCAGCGATTCTGTGCAGGGTGAATGGCATTAGGTGGGGACTTGTAGTACTGCATCACCAGGCCGTCTTCGTACCTGACTAACTGTGTACGCTGCCAGGAAGTGTGCTCGGCCAGCATCTTGCCTCTCGCAGGATCTGGTCCACCGTCACAGGCGCAGAACGCACCATAGCCATTTGCCAGACTGGCGATATCGTAGATGTGCTGTTCGTAGGCAAAATCACGAAGTATCTTCGCATAGAACACTTCGTAGACTCCGTCTTCACGAAGACCACCAGCGACTACCGCGGTACGGGAGGTGTCCATGTTGACTCCCCAGTCGACACCAATCGTGACATGCAAATAACGATGGCGTCCACGTTCGTAGACGTTTGCAATATCACCCAACACAGACAGCTTTTTGAGCTGCTCTTCCGTGATTGGTTTTGACCCAGTGTCGAACGCCAGACCAAATACCTCGTTGTAAATCTGAGCTTGTGAGTATCGACCGGTGCCGGTGTTGTGCACCTTCTTGTAAATTTCTGCCCATTCCCTTGGGTCTTGGTTGAAGTGGGACAAGATAGGCTGCGCCAAATGATATCCAATCAGGTCATAACGCCCTGGGTTGAATTCCACCCATTCACCGGTGTTGGTATCCAGGATCGTGCTGCACTTTGAACAAGAGATGCCGTGCTGAAGGATCATCTTCATTGGCTCATTGTCCATTGTGAGACTGTTCCAGTGGTTGCAACTGGTGCATTTGGTCATCCATTCACACTGAGAAGACACCTTCCACAATTCGTTGATGGTGTTGTCAGTTGTCAAAGGAGTACCAGCGAACATCTCGCGTTTAATCGCAGAAAGCGCCATGGTCTCCTTGATAATCGGCAGGGCCTCAAAAGCCATGTCCTGTACCTCGTCATGAATGTTCTGGTCAGTGGCCGGACCACGAATACGCGAGGCATCTTCCTTACAGTAGCGCAGAATTACGCTACTTCCTGTATCACCTAGAATCTTTTCAAATACGTCATTGCGTGTGAACCCCCGTAGAACTGCTTTCAGAGGGGGGCTTTCGAATCTGACATTCAGATAGTTGTTACTGAAGTACTTGGTAGAAGTTTCCTGTGGGGCAACATATAGCATCTTGTAATGCTTGTATCGCAGCAGATTAAGCGCGATCATGTTGCTTAGCAGGGTTGATTTAAGTGTCTTACGACTACACTTCAACAAAAGTCGCTGAGGAGTACCATCGTAGATCGCTCGCATCATCTGGAATTTTTCCAGACTCTGCGGACGCCCTTCATTATCGTAGAGATACGTTTCTACAACAGTGGAGAGTGGAGCTGACAAGAAAAGAAGCTGCCTGGCTGTTGCCTTGGCTTCTTCCTTGGATGCTGGCGAGGATAAAATTTCCCTAGCCTTAGCAAGTAGGTCATGCAGATTCGAACTCATAGTGATGATCCTTCACCCATAGAAGTATGGGCAAGTATCGTCATCGCAGCATTTTCCACGATGTGTAATGGCGTATATCGCATTGTGAAGGCCATTTTACCACGCCAGTAAGGACCCGACAATGTCCAAAACCACGAAGAAATTTCAGTCAAAAGACGGTACGCGTAAGCCGGCAAAGACGCCGTCTTCCACGTATGTTACTGGAACGGCCAAGAGCCGCACCCAGAGCGCACTAACCACAAAGAAGACCAAGTAACATGGGCAGACCAAAAGGCAGCAAGAACAAGCCGAAGAACACGGCGGTTGCACCTACCATCGATCCATCCACTCTACCTGCGGCTGAAGTGCCGAAGAAGCGTGGACGTCCTCCTGGCAGCAAGAATAAGGCTAAGGACAATATTCCACAGGCCACCAAGGCTCCGGAGACTAATGAAGTCCCAAAGCGTCGTGGCCGTCCGCCAGGCAGCAAGAACAAGCCGAAGGACGGCGGGTCTACGGCAACACCACCGGCACCTACGCCGACACCTCCGCCTGCTACAGCAACTCCTCCGGTCTCGACTGAGGCTCCGAAACGCCGTGGTCGACCACCGAAGACCATTGCACCGACACTTCCGGCAACGCCTGGTGAAACGGCGCCTCCACCGATTCCAGCCGGTGCAACCAAGGCACCTTCAGTCGCAACCCCTGTGGTTGTGACCAGAACGGAAGCCGAAGACGAAGCCCCGGAACCGGCGCCTCGTGCGGCTTACACACGAGAGCAACTCAACCATCCGGCACTTGATCGGTTTGAAGAGCACGCCCGGGTCTTTTATGCACATGCTTCCGCTCATCGGAAGATCACGTTTGAAAACAAGGCCGATGATACTTTGACAGTCGAACGTGCGGTTCTGAAAACCCTCATCGACTTCTTCGAAATTGACGTTGAAGCACTTATCGCAAATGGCAAAAAGTCCAAAGACACCAAAGCGCCGGAAGGTGCCGAAGCCGGCAAGTAAAGCTGCAACTCCTCTTACAGTGGATCGTGAAAACGTCACCAGGTTGGAGGAGTTGACAAACGGCGGCGCTTGCAGTTTTGTGGTACGCTCAACTCCAGCTGTCTCGTCAGATGAAGGGCGCAGGACTCAAATCCTGCGCTCCTTTTTCCAGGGTATCGACTTCGATACTTTGGAGGCAGATGTGGAGGCTATGAATGAGCTACAGATGATTGTTAACCGAAGGGGCGATGACGAAGCCAGTGGGGCAGTCGGTCGTGTGATCGAACTGCTTGAGGCCCTTCAGGATACTGGCGAAACATGCGGATTTAACTCAGGCAAATAATGAGTTCCAGGGTATCGTTTCGTGAGAAACTCGGCACCTACCTCAATGCCAGCTATCCACTGCTGTGGATCCAAACTCACGAGGAAAACCGGGTTGTAACTGATATCGCCGGGGAGTTTCTTGCTCCTTCGGCTGACAGCGGCCGTAAAGTTCGAACGATCTTCGAATGGGATTCGGTTCGCGGTATGTCAAAAATGGAAGCCAACAAGGCTCGTACGCCAATCCCTGATCTGATTGCCGTAAAGAAGCTGCTCGAACACATCGAGAAGAGTGTTGGTGACCATCAACTGTATGTCCTGAAAGACTTTCACCCGTTCTTCCAGGAACCTGTGGTGCGAAGGGCCTTTCGTAACATGGTTGGCAAGCTCAAGAGCAAAAGCACAACCATTATCTTCGTATCGCCGGTCTATGCGATACCCGAGGAATTATCCAAGGACGTTCAGATCCTTGAATTCTCGTTGCCAGATGACGATGGGTTGAAAAACCGGTTGGAGTTTGTGCAGCGAGCAGCCGAGCAATCCAAGAAGCCCGGTACAAACCACGACTTCTCCATTTCCCCGGAGATCCTGCTCAAGGCCATCGAAGCAGGCAAGGGTTTGACGGACAGTGAGGCTGAAAACGCCTTTACTCTGGCGCTCGTCGAGAACAAGAAGTTCGACCGGTCGTTTGTGAAGTCCGTGTTCGATGAAAAAGTCACGCACCTGAAGAAATCCGGGTTGTTGACCTACATTGAGCCTGACGCCACGTTCGACTCTGTTGGCGGGCTCGATGGGTTGAAGACATGGATCCGTCAACGTGGACAGGCTTATCTGCCGGAAGCGCGAGCCTATGGGCTCCCCTATCCGCGCGGTATGCTCCTTTGTGGTGTACCAGGCTGTGGCAAGACGCTTCTTGCAAAGGCGACTTCTGCCGAGCTTGGCCTGCCGTTGTTCCAGTTGGATGTGGGTTCATTGTTTGGAAAGCTGGTCGGTGAAACCGAGCAGAATTTCCGGCGTGTTATCCAGACAGTGGACGGTGTGGGCAGCTGCATCCTGTTCATTGATGAGATTGAGAAAGCGTTGAATCGTTCGGCCGTTTCCGGTCAGGGCGACACAGGCACCTCATCACGCAGCTTCGGTACGTTGCTCTCCTGGCTTTCCGACCACAAGACTCCAGTCTTTGTCATCGGCACCTCGAACAACTTCACCATTCTGCCTCCTGAGATGATCCGTAAGGGTCGTTTTGACGAGCTTTTCTGGCTCGACCTGCCTACCAAGATTGACCGCGTGTCGATCTTCCGTGTGTTGCTCAAACGCTACAAGCGTGACGCCGCAAGGTTTGATCTCAACGCCTTGGCAGAGGGGTCAAAAGGATTCACCGGTGCAGAAATTGAACAGGCAATTATCAGCACCATGTTCCGTTGCTTCGCAGATCGGCAGCGTGAATTCACGGCCAAGGACCTGCTGGCAGAACTAGCGGCCACCACACCGCAGTCTAAGATCAACGAAGTGGACATCACCAACATGCGCGACCAGGCGAAGGGTAAACTCCGAATGGTCCAACATGATGGTCAAATCGCAGAAGTCTCGGAAGAACTCCGGGCAATTTCTATCTCATGAGTGAGTCTCCTCGCCAAGCACAAAGCACAGACCTGAACAATAGGTTCCAGCGTCTTTTCCGTGATGGTAAACTCTTGCAAGTACATGTACGCAAGTGGTCAATGGCGACTCGTCTCAACGAGACGGATCTGCCGCTGGTTACCGGTACAAAGTTGCCGGAGTTCTTCAAGTTGGGCGACAAGATGCTGATTGACGAGGCTGAGATGAAGAAATTCGTCGCAGTTGAGTCTTCCGCCAGGAATTACCTGCGCGGTCATGCTCTGCCGTTCCCCATCGCCCAGGCCCACTTTGTTCCAAACAAGGTGTTGCTTGGGGTACTGGAAAAGCTCGATGAATTCCGTGCCAAGTACATGGAGTTGGTTGGGACTTTCGTGACAAACTATGAAGCGCACAAAGAGTCGATGTTGACCAAACACGCGGCTCATCGTGCGATCCTGCTTCCGTATTATCCTTCTGCTGAACACGTTAGGGCGAAATTCGACTTCCATGTTGGAATGTTCGAGGTTTCATTCCCACGTCAGATGCGTGAAATCGACTTGGCTGCTGTCCAGGCCGAAGCCACGGCGCGGGAGGACATGAAGCGTAAGTTCGAAGCCGAATGGCAGCGACAATATTCACAGAGCATGCAGCAAGTTGATGGCTTCCTACGCGAGGCCGTTACCTCCATGCGTTCTCGTGTTGTCGAGGTGTTCGAGACTATCGCCCGTAAGATCAGGAATCGAGAAGTCGTATCCGCCACAAACCTCAAGACGATGGGTAGCATCATTGAGGCGTTTGACGGGCTTGACTTCCTGGATGACCGAGCAGTCCGTACAAAATTGGACGCCGTAAAGACGTTGATCGGCTCTGGTCGTGACTTCAAGTCGGACCAGCTGGCCCTTAACCATCTTGGCGCGGCAGTCAGTGATGTGTTGGATGTGGCTCGTGAAACAACAGACCTCGATAGCTTGACGGGTGACTACATCCGCAAGATCGAGGTATGAGTTTCCTATCTGACACCAAAGAATACGCACTCGATTACCTGTTCATCAAGTTTGCGAACTTGAAGCACCCAACCTTGATTCCATGGATCGAGGTGGGTGCAGGTATTTACGTTCATGAAGAATCGACGGTCGACCAGCTTGTATTCTTGACCAGGAAGTCATCCAACTCCAAGGAAGATGATGACGATGAAACGGTCACAGAGAATACGGCGGATGATACGCCGACAAAAACTCACCTGAAAAAGGAGGACCTTATCCGGTATTTGGATTCCAAGCTCCGTGAGCCTACGAACCCCCATATTATCGATTATGGTCCTGTCGAAGACCTCAGAATGCAACCTGCCGGGCGTGATATGACCCGTGAGGTTTTCGCGTTTCTGGCAAAGTACGGAGCAGTATAATGTCGCACACAGTCAAAATTGCCGTCTCATTTAAGGCGGCCGAAATTCCTATTCTTCGTAAGGCCCTCGCCGCCAAGGGCTGGCAACTCGTCGAGAACGCGATGTCCCGACAGTACACCGGCAATGCCGGTCCGTACCGGTACGTTGCTGTAAATCCAGGCAAAGGCCACAACGCCTATGATATCGGCATCAATGTGGTCGGGGACAACCTCGAATTGATGACAGACTTCTATGGAGGGTCAATCGAGGCTTCCCTCGGTATGCAGCTGCAAGGCTTGAAACAAGAATACGCCGCAGCGGTGATTGAAGATGAATACCAGAATGCGACGATTAGCCGTAGCACTGACGCTCACGGCAATCTCATTCTGGAAGTTGAGCAGTGGGGCTAACAGTTATGGCAAAAATGACCAAAGATCAAGTCGATCGTGTTGTTAAGGCAGTCCAGAACCACTACTTCTCCGAGACTCCTCCGCCGAAGTTTGTTCAGGTCGACCTGAAGACTGTACGACACGACAAGGTCGATACCAGTTACTTCTGCGCCAAGGCGACCATTGAAGTGGACACTGCCCAGGGCACGAAGAAACATACGGTTCATATCCGGTTCCGCATTGACGCGAAGGACCGGCTCGTTGGTCAATCCATCGGCTACCTGTGAAAAGACTCAAATTCCAAATCAGCAAGCAAGGGCTTGCGACCCTCGTAGACGCTGAAGGATACGGTACAACGTGTCGTCAGGCCACTGAAAACGTCGAACGTCGTCTAGGCGTTGCCGACGAATCGTCTCGTGCTTCCACCAGCAGCCTGTATGCGGAACCGGAGCAGCAGGGTGCGTATCAGTCAGCCGAATGAAGATCATGGTAGGAGCGGATGGGCAAGTTACGGCCGTTTACAACGACGGCCTCTTGCCTGTCGCTGACCGCCTGGGTGGTTCGAAAGATATCACCCGGGCGAGCAACGTAGAGTGGAATGGAACTGCCTGGGTGGCACAGAGTTGCGCCACAGGTGAGATTCTGGCCACTGAGCCCACGCGGCAAGAAGCCTTGAAAAAGGAAGTTGCTGCGATAGAATCGAACCTCAAAGCCTATGCCTAGCTCTCCTTCGTTTCTTGCAATCTCCGACGTACATATCGGGCTTAACTTGTACAACCAACCTGAATTAGGCGCCGATCTCCGGCGTTTGTTTTCAGAGGCGTGCAAGTTGGCTGTTGCACAAAGAGTGGACTACCTGGTTATCGCCGGGGATCTATTTGACTCCAACAAGCCGACACCAGACCTGATCCGATTCGTTCGTTCTGAGATCGAAGAAGCGAGGTTAGCTGGCGTCAGGGTAATTGGTATCGCCGGTGACCACGACAAACCCATCAACACGGAGTCGTGGACAAAGATCAGTGGTGTTGCTTCGGCCGATTCCGTGATGCAGTTTGCCGGCCGAGACTACTCCGACAACCCACTGGAAGTGATGAACTACATCCAGTCTACTCCGCGTCGAAAGACGGCGGAATGGATTGTTCTCCATGGGCAGGTACCTGCCTTGTGGAATTTCTGTGAAGAAAGGAAAAAGCTTGATGTCGGCAGCCTGCCGATTTTTGAGTTGTATCCCAATCTTCGTGGAATTATCCTCGGCGACATCCATAAACCATACGAAGGAAAAATCACCGACCCGTCCACAGGCAAAACTGCCTACATCGGGTATTGTGGTAGCCTTGGTGTGACTTCTTCCTCTGACATTGGAGGACAAATCGGCTTGTTGTACTTCGACGGACAAAAACTCCAGCGCATTCCTTTTTCGCTGGGTCGAGAGTTCATCAAGATCGACCTGACGACGTCGGCCACACGTGGCTTCGAGGTCAATTATTACATCGAACGATTCAAGAAGGATAAAGGTCGACGACCCGTGTTCCTGGTCGAATATTCGGCGTCTACCAAAGATCGTTTGGCTGAGATCAAACCCCTATACCCATTGGGGTTTGTACGCACCACTCAGCTTAGAAGCAAGGATGCTGGAGACACGCGACAGGCGGTCAGTATCCGCAATGAGCTGAACAATCATGAGCGTATTGGAGCCGTGCTCAAGGACATGGTTCCGGACGTAGAGGTCCGTCAGATGCTGACCGAAGCCCTTCATACGGAAGACCCCAAGCTTGTCTTGGACAAATTCCGACAGGAGTATTTAACATGACCAGACTGACAGGCTGGTTTGATGAACTTGCATTCTTGCCTACGTACGAGGAAATCCTCTGTAAGCCAGCCGTGCAATGGATAATCAATATAGGCATGTGGGTAATAGCACCGATCGACTACCCCACCGCGGTAACGTTATCGCACCTACGCAGATCGACCAACAAGTAAGCATAGTTTGTCATGAATTCTGATTCCAAGTCCGCAACGCAGCACTTCTACCTTCGTCTCAACACCGCTGGTCTCACAACCAAGCACGGTACTCCGATTCCGGCGGAATACCTCGGTGCTCCTGTCGGCGTCATCGCCTTTCGCGCCAACCCCAATCCCGGTTTCGTGACCGTGGCTGGCTCCATGGTCAGTCGCAAAGACACCTTCATCAAGAAGACCGGTGTTGCGAAGGCCCTCGGCCGCCTCAATGACGAAGGCAGCACGCTTGACCTGCCTCTCACTGAGCTGAAAGGCATCAGTACCGCTGACCTGGCTGCGAAGCTCGGACTTTTCACTCGTAACGGCAACCATTTCACACAGGTGAACTGGCGCAAGGCAGATTCTACCAAAGCCTCGGCCATCGAGAGCTTTGAAGCACGCCAGGCCCAGGTGCCGGCGTGACCTTTTAATGGGAGCCGGGGGAAACTCCGGCTCCCGTTTTGCCTCAACATTAACGTCTCTTTTTAGCTATGATGATTTTGAATGAGCTGACGCTCCGTCGATTCCGGATTCATGAGCAGCTGAATCTGAAGTTTGAGTCTGGCGTCACTGGAATTGTCGGCCGGAACGGTACCGGCAAAAGTTCCATTATCGAAGCCATTGGGTTCTTGTTTACCGGCGAGGGAGACGATCCGAAAGATCAGATCATCACAGCCGGCCAGAGCGGTACTGCATACGTCCGTGGTAAGTTCACCCTGAACGGCAAGGAAGGTGTAATCGAGCGATCCCTGGATACTTCACGGGTGATGCTGGAATACGACGGGCATAAACTGATCAAGGCCAGCGAGGTCAAGGAGTTGTGGGCGAAACTGCTACAGGTGGACGGTCACATCTTCCAGCATGTGATCATGGCAAAACAGAAAAAGATACCTGAGCTGTTTTCTGGTGAAACGGCTGTCCGTGAAAAGGCGTTTCAGCGTATCTTCATGGTTCCTAACACCGAGCGCCTGCGTTCGATGATTTGGGACAATTACATCAAGACCTGCCCTCCACCGCTCCCTGAAGACGACCTTTATGCCATTGACCAACAATTGGCACGGCTTGGAACCGAGCTGACGCCGAAGCAGGAAAAATTAGCCATCCTAGGTGCGTCTATTTTGAACGACGCTCAGATGATGGCTGTGGTGAATTACACAGAGTTCTATAACAGGTGCATGCAGGACGCCGAGAAACGTCCTAAGTTGGAGGAGCAGCTTGGCAGCCTGCGCACCAAGAAAGAAGAACTGTTGTCCTTGTTACAACGTGCCGCCGAACAACTGCGTGACGTGCCGGAAGATTTCTCCAGCAAGCTGGAGCAATTGAAGCGTGATAAGGAGCGCCATCGTAATTTCGTACTGGCGGTGGCAGAAGCGACAAGGCTCCGGGAACAGCTGCTTGCAACTGGCACAACCATAGAAGCCGCTATTCAAGCCGCTGCTCAGGCGGAGGCAGACGACGATCAGGCACGTCTGAACCAAAACACCCTTGGTGCTAGGCTAACAGCACTGCGAAAAGAAATAGACGGGTTGACTTGCCTGACCGGCGCTACAACTTGTCCCACCTGCCATCAGCCTATTACGAATATCGAGTCTCATTTATTTGGGCTACGAGCGGAATTGGTAAAGGTGACAGATGAGTTCCAAGCCGCGACGAGAAAGCTGGCCGTAACTGAAGCCAACCTTGCCGGACAGAGAGCGCTGGTTGAACGTTGTCGGACGATTCAGGCAAGCATTGATGCCGCGAATAGACAAGCAGAGGTATCTCGAATCGACTTCAACGAGGAAACCTTGACCGCCATGCTTGCGGAGTCACAGCGTATTCAGCAGATATTGTCGTCCATGCAGCAGTACGAGAACAGCCGTGTTCAGGCAGACGCCTCTATTCAGGTTGTTGAAGAGCAACTGAGGCACCTCGTAACCTATACCGGTAATGCTTCTCCAGCCGAAGAATTGGCACTGATGCAAGAGGTACTGCATCGTCATCGCCTTCGTACGCAAGAGATTACGGCGTTGGAAAAAGAAGTCGCACAGCTACAGATGGAGATTCAACTTCTCAACCAGAGGAGGGACACTTCCGTAGCCAATCACGAGAAAAACCTCTCAAGGATGGAGTACAACAACAAGCTGCGTATGGCTTATGATGTACTGCATACCTCTCAATTCCCACGTCGCCTGGTACAGACATACGGCGCCGTGGTGGAAGAAGAGCTGCAACAACAGCTTCAGCGGTTCGACCTTCCTTATCAGGCACGGATCAACGAGGACTTCAGGATTATCATCACGAAGGATGGTCATCCGGTTCCAAGGTTGTCTGGCGGTCAGGAAATGGTCGTAGGCTTGTGCCTTCGTCTCGCGCTTCATTCGATGTTCAGCCAGGCATTTCCCATGCTGATCATTGATGAAGGAACAACGCATCTGGACGAGGAAAACAAGAAGCTGTATTTCCAATGTATTAACGACCTGAAAACTGACAAGGTCATTCAGCAACTCATCATCATTGACCACAGCTCTCTTTTGACAGACGCTGTGGACCACGTAATTCGACTATGATCGGAGCAATTTGTCTAATCGCCGTCGGGGCGTTTGGTGCCCTTTACTTCACTCACAAGACCTTCCGGGATCGTGTTCACGATCTTTGCGGGCATGTGAAGAGCCTTTTTGTTAAGGAGGAAACCAAGCCGGCTACCCCGGTTTCGGAAACAGCCTCAGCCCCAGCCGTAACAACGGCAACTGTCGTAACCCCTTCGGCTCAGCCGCAGGCTACACAGACTGTCACACAATGAATTATGGAGATCACGATCACTAGGGTTGATGGTGCGCTGTCGATTACTCCAGGTCCACCGTATCTGGTGAACTACCTGCAATATCACCACCGTGGTTTCAAGGTGGTGAATTTCAGGCGGGTAAATGACTTCGAACAACGGCTGCTGCATCAAGCACAACCTGACGGCTCGTTGATCACCTTTCAAGGGTTCTTTGACAAAATCCTCGAACTATGCCATGAGAACCATGACGTAGTTCGAGTGGTTGATCAACGCCGTCCTTTACCGCCAGTCGATTGGGGTGCAATTCGTGACATCAATTGGGCTGGTATTGGATCGACTGGATTGCGTGCTTACCAGATTGATCCTATTTCGGAGTTCTTGGTCAAGGCTCAGAACTCGTCGGGTATTGTGAACGCTGCCGGTGGCTTCGGTAAGACGATTGTGCAGGCCGTCACCTATGCTGCGTTTCACCGTCTGAATACGATTGTGGCAATTCCTCTCAAGGAGGTGTTCAAGCAAACGTATGAGAAATTCCGGGTACTATTTCCGAACAAACACATTGGGAGAGTAGGCGACGGACACCATGACATTTCTCCAGATATCACCATCACCACATTTAAGTCATTACGAAGTTGTGCCATTGAAAAATGCGAACTTCTTCTTATCGATGAATTGCAAAGCACTGCAGGTGAGGAGATTAGCTCGACTATCTGCCAAATGCACCCCATCCGGGTCTTTGGTTACACTGCAACCGACAAAGGGATGTTCAACAAGGCCGAAAAGCTTATCAAAGGGCTCTTCGGTGAGCGGCTCATTTTCATCCCATACAAAGAAGCCGAAGAATCAAATGCCGTTGTCCCTGTGTCCGTCTGGTTCGTAAAGACACCGACGAACATCATGGTGAGCGCCAGCTCTATGGAAGGAAAGATCCGTCATGGGATCAAGAGGTGTAAGGCTCGTAATGAACTCATTGGTCGAGTATGTCAATTGGTCCCCAACAATTGGCAGACTTTGATCTTTGTGGACCACATTGACGACCACCTTATTCCACTTCACAAAGAACTACCACAAGGCACACGATTCATCCATCGCAACGCCGATAAAGCGTTGGGGGATTACGCAATGACCCCCAGACAGCAACGTGGGGTTATTGAGCAGTATCAACAAAACGACTTCCAGTTTCTGATGGCAACCGACGCCTTCAGGGCAGGTGTGGACATTCCAAACTGTCGAGTCGTTGTTCAAGCATCTGGCGGTACTAGCGAAGTCGAGCTGTTGCAGGAGGCTTATCGAGGCTCCCGTATCATGACAGAGCGACAGTTGAAGGCATTGGGAGTGGAACAGAAGACCCACATGGTCTTGATCGACTTCTTGGATTTGCATGAGCCTTCGTTGGAGTCCATGTCGAGAAAACGAATGGAAATCTATCGTAAACAAGGTTGGTCAATCCACGAGGTTGATGACCCGGCGCAGATTGACTGGAACTACAGATGCGCAACTAAACACGGAGAAGATTGATGCCAGAATACGTAATTGTAAAATACGATGACAATTGGGCTGACGAGTTCGATGTCGAAACTACATGGGTTGTACGCAAGGAAGTCTTTGAATCCTGGGCCAACCTCGTAACCGAAAAGATCACCACTGAAAAGGAGGTCTATTTCGGCACCAACGAGTTTGTCACGATCGAGTCAGGCAAGGCCGTTGTTGACGCTTGCGACGTTGAGGCTATTCCGGAGAATGAAGCACGCATCCTGGCCAAATGGTTGGGAAAATCGTGGGACAAACTCGATGAGAATGGTGTCGAGATCGGACAGATCAGCATCTTCTCTGCGCTTCGAGACAAGGCAGGGGACGAGGATGACTAAAAGAACAACAGTCGTAAACTTGTTTGCCGGCCCTGGCGCCGGTAAGTCCACTTTCTGCGCAGGCATATTTGCCTCGTTGAAGTGGATTGGTGTCGACTGTGAAATGGCTACTGAATACGCAAAGGACATGGTTTGGCAAAGGTCCATTGATGTCCTGGAAAACCAGCTTTACGTATTTGGCAAGCAGCAGAACCGTCTGTTTCGACTGAACCGCAAGGTTGATGTCGTAATCACTGACGCGCCCTTGGTCAATTCTATTATCTACGACGCCGGTAAGCGGCCTAAGACAAGAGAAGCTTTTGTCAATCTCGTGCTCGCCGAGCACAGCGACTTTGACAACTTGAATTTCTTCATCGAACGGCGCAAGGCGTATAATCCGAACGGGCGAATACAAACCGTGGACGAGGCAACCGTATTGGATGCCAGGATTCGTGAGGTGTTGAACCAAAATCAAATACCCTACATTTCTGTCCCGGGTGTACCTGAGAATATCCAGACGGTGGTCTGGTCAATTCTCGCATATCGCCCTGACCTCAAACCTACACCACCTCCAGATGACATTTCTAAGCACATTGTGGCGTCGTTGCCGCAAGATGTTCTCTCGTAATCGTGGTACCCCCATGACAATTGATGCCGTCAATGTACGACGGCTCGAACAGCTGGCAAATCAACCGAATCCCTGACATGAGCGATACTCCTAAGACACTCCACAACTCCGACGTTTGCGGCGCAAAGCAGAACGTCCCTGACATTAAAGTCGTCGGTAATGGCGACACCTACCGTCTTCTGTGCAAGGCGTCCTCACAAAATGAAGGCTGGATGAAGTCTTCCAAAGCAATGGAAATCCCGGGCGTCGGGTGCGTGGTTCAGGTTACTACGCAGCAACGCAATGTGGATGGCACCTACGCGGTGGCTGAAGCCCTGACGTTTGTGCCTGGGGTGAAGATTGTTCCGGACGACAACAACGGTCGGAAGCTGGAAAAGATCTGACATGAATGAGAACGAGGCAAGAGCAATAGCCAAACTCCGTGAAAAATTCGGAGAGGTGAAGCCTTCCTCGAACGGATGGGTACGTATCGCTTGTCCGACTTGCCTCCCCAAGGATCGCAAGAAGTTCAAGCGATACGTTCGTCCGGATACCCTCTACAACAAGTGTTTCATATGTGAAATGCCGATGCAGAGGGATGAACTCGTCGGGGAGTCGTTCATCCAAGTATCAAACCCGGCGAACATCACTATCGACGAACCCAAGAAGGTACACCCGATGGCGAGGACGCTCCCAGGCTCCAGGTTTATTCCGGTAAACCAGCTGCCTCCGGAGCACCTCGCCGTCAAGTTCCTTCATAAGGACTATCTGTTCGAGTTGGACAAATACTTCAACGACTACGGCATTGTCTTTTGTCCGTGTGACGCTGGAGTAACTTTCAATTCCAGGCCGTTTATTTCCTCGGCTGAGCGACTGATTTTCCCGGTTCGTTTCCGTGGAGAAATGGTCGGTTGGCAGATGAGGTCTATTCCGGGGACCATTTATGGAGACCGCCCCGATGTGGTAAAGTACTACCATTTGTTCAACAAGGGGTCGGTACTGTTCAATTACGACAACGCAAAGAAATACCAGACTGTTGTCCTGGTGGAAGGCGTCAAGAAAGCCCTGAAGCTCCCTAATGCCGTCGCTTGCTTCGGCAAGGACGTCACAGAGACGCAGGTGCAACTGTTGTCGGAATGGCCCAATATTATCGTCTGTCTTGATAGCCAGGATGTAGCCCAAGCGATCGGCGAGAGGATCATGAATTCCCTCCGCGCCTATGGGCGTAGGGCGATAAACGTGAACCTCGGGCCCTATGGCTTTCCATCACCGGACGAAATGACTTCTGATCAATTATCTTTCGTATTGTTTAATGAATGGAGATCTATTTACGGGACCGACTCCCTACGATCAGAATCCTGAAGCAGCGGAATGGCTGTTCAAGGTTCTCCGTGGGCTAGAAGCGCCAGCGCATATGCGCGAAGCAGTCAACGGACTGAAAGAGGCGATCAACTTGTACCTCACAGTGCCTGCAGCTCGTGTGCAAGCCTTGATGCGCCCGATGGAAATACGGGAGCAGAAACAATCCGTTGGCGTCAATTGCCCTACTTGTGGGCATCAAACGCAGATATTGGCCACCAACGAGAAATGCCCTCTATGCGCCAAGCCCATGGTAATGAGGAGGAACCGCACAAATGGTCAGGCGTTTCTAGGCTGTAGTGGGTTTCCTACGTGCCGTGGTACGATCAATCTGCAAAGCCTCCTAGTAAGACGGTCAATGCAACGCACTGTAGTTGCGGCAAATGGCGTCGAAGAACCTATGCGACTTATCGAAATCAACTGATGCAATTTCCTTGGCTACCGGCTAACGCCTTTTTCCTGACCGTCCACGGCTCGCAAGCCTACGGTCTCAATCACTCTCTTTCAGATCTCGACGTCAAAGGCGTGTGTATTCCACCGCCGGAAGTCAGGGATCATTTGTTCCAAGGCTTCGAACAAGCCGAGAATGCACCCGAGATAAATACCTCGGAGTTGGTCAAACCGCGCGTTAATCCACTGAACCCAAAGGTGGAAAGCAACGTCTACACCTTGAAGAAATTCTTCAAGTTGGCCGCTGATGTAAATCCAAACATCATCGAAACCCTGTTCACTGATCCCGGCGACCACTTGCAGCGGTTACCCATCGCTGAAGATCTGATGGCGATCCGCGATCAGTTCATTTCCAGCAAGGCAAAGTTCACCTTCACCGGATATGCTGTTGCCCAGCTGAACAAGATCAACCGGCACCGTAAATGGCTATTGAACCCGGTGACGGAAAAACCGAAGCGTGAAGACTTTGGCTTACCTGCTGAACGTCCCATGGCGGTGGAAACCGTCGCCCGGGAAATACGGAAATTGGTGGAGGAATGGAACTTCCATCAATACCGTCTTGATGACCTCGAACGCAGCGAACTCAAAGAACGATGCTGGGAGGTTATCTACCGTGTCGCCAACGCAAAAGTGGTTGACTGGGACAACTGGCCTGATGAATACTGGAAGGCCGCGCTCGACAAGTTGCAAGAGCAGCTGAACCTCTCGGATGAACTCCGGGCGGTTATCGATCGCGAACATCAGTACCAACGCGCTAACCAGGCTTACGAGTCATATTTGCGTTGGGAGTCTGGTCGTAATCCGGAGCGCAAGGCACTGGAAGCCAAATATGGATACGATGTAAAGCATTCAATGCATCTAGTGCGTTTACTGCGCATGGGCATCGAGATCCTTGAAACAGGGCAGGTCAATGTCAAGCGGTCGGATGCAGAGGAGCTTATTCGTATTCGCAACGGTGGTTGGTCGTACGACGCGCTTGTGGCCTATGCCGAAAGCATGCAGAAGCGTATCGACGACGTGTACAAGGTGACCAAGCTGCCTCGTACCGTGAATCACGTGAAACTGAACACAGAGTACCACCGTATGTTGGAAAAGTGGGATTCTGGACAAGGGAGGTAACTGTATGCCTGTTACATTTGACGACCTGAAGAATCGTCTCCGAGCTGCGTTCATCGCGAACAAACGTCGAAAGACTCCTGAGTATCGTGGTGGAGAGGCACTGGAGAAGGCGCTGGATCCTGCCGCTCGGAACTGCATCAAAGCCAAGATCACGCCTGAAGACTACTGCGCCGCATTGTACCAGGCCTATGGTGGCACATACGACGACTACTGGCCTAACCAGATGACTGGTAACAAGGCCCTAAGCATCGCGACCAAGTACGCCAGCAATTACGAAGCTGTGGCTCCCGACAAGCTATGGGCAGCACAAGTTGGGCTGATGCGCCAGGCCTTGGTATCTACGAAGCGTACAGTGGAAGAGTTGTTATTTGACCGTGCCGTCGCGTTCAGCCCTTGGTTTAGGGTTATTGCTACGGTCGAGCCAAACAGGGAAATCATCGCCAAATACGGGAAAGAAGCCAAGGCGCAGCTAACCCCTGAGCTGAAAACCTTTTTGCTGTCTTCGGTGGCGGCTCCGTATTTGGATCGGATTACAAACTATGAGCGATATCTATAAGGATTCAGTATTCATTGAGCAATTACTGAGTCAGCTGCGTGTCAGTCCGGCAGTTCTCAGGAAGGCCAAATCTTTGAAGTTGGACTCGTCTGACTTTGAGATACCTGGCCCTTACGACTTGCCAGTCTACAAGCACGTCGCGGCGCTGACGCTGTGTGAGGACACCGTTCCAATCAACATGGCGGTGACTATAATGCGCCTCAAGGGATTGAAGCTTCCTCAGCATCTGGAGGAGCAGGTGCTTACAACCCTGTTCCGTCTTCCAGCCACCGAAGATCAGTCTGTCGCCGGCTTTGTGATGGAGAACATGCTTCCCTTCATCAAAGCCAGACGCAGTGCCAAGATCATCGCTGAGGCTGGTGGTGACGTCGAGAAGGTTGCCGCGGAGTGCAAGAAGGTTATCTTTCCGTTGGACGTGCTGGATATGGCTGAAACGCCGGTTGACGACCTGTTTGTCAGCCCGTTTGAGAAGATCCTCAAGAAAGACGTGTTGTCGATGATTTCTACTGGGTTTACGAAACTCGACGCCGCCCTTGGCGGTGGTTTGGGTTATCGTGAATTCGGAATCATCATCGGCCATTCTGGTGGTGGTAAGACTGCCATGGGTACTTCAATTGCCCGTGGCGCTGCGATGTCTGGAAAGAAGGTAATCTATTGCTCCATGGAGGAACAGAAGGAAGACATCGCGAACCGTATGTACGCAGACGTGTTCGAGGTGGATTACACTTCGCTGCACAACGGCAGTGGATACATGACGTTGGAGCAAAAGGTTGCAGAATACACAGATGCTCGCCGTATGCAGCTTCTGAAGGATAATCTTCGGGTGCTCAACCTGAAGGGTATGACGCCAATGAAATCCAGGGCCCTTAAACAGCTCGTGGACGAATACGCGGTCAAAAATGGGTTCATGTTTGATTTGTTGGTGGTAGACCAGCTTCAATTCATGGAACCGGAAGAAGTACGGGCAGGCGAGCAAGACTGGCAAAGAGAAGGTCGTGTAGCGAAGGAGTTGGACGAGATGTCCCACCAACCCATAGGTGATACACAGCATCACTTCGCCATGTGGGTATTGCACCAAGCTAAAGGCAAGGTCAAGATCTACTTCACTACAGACGAGATTGCCGGATTCAAGGGAATCGTTCATAAACCAGAAACCGTGCTCGGTATCGGGCGCGATGGCCCGACATCACAGGACTTCGAGATCTTCTCCATGAAATGCCGTCATGCGAAGAATTTCCGACAGCCTATGTTCGGTGATCTGTCGTTTATGCGGTTTATCGAAAAAGCAGAAGCTCCAGGCGACGCCCAATCAATAGGTAGCATCAAGCCTCCATCGGCCGATGGCGGAGGTGTGAAGACGGCAATGTCCTCCGGTAATTACGGAGACCCGAGTATTAGACAGCTAACGCAGCCGACTGCGCCTCCAGCTGTTCCTCGATCGGAGAGTGAACCCCCAAGGCTTCCAGCCGCGGTAGTCGGCATTTCTCAGTATGGATGAACCACAAATTCAAATCAATGAAGCCGACCTCTTCCGAGTAAGGCACGTACCATCAGCGGATGGCGGCAGGCCAAAGACATGGCTCCCTCCGACGGGAAATCGGAAGGCGAGGCTCATGTTGATCCTGTCTCATCCGAATTTCAACGACCTGGAAAATCATCGTATTCTAAGCGGTGAATACCTCAAGGAGGTCCAGGACGCCTGCACAGCCGGTGGAATCGATGTCGGTGAACTGTATGTCACTACCATGGTGAAATACGGCATCGGCAAGAAGCCAAAACCGTCTGCGGAACAAATTGCGGAGTGCGCTCCGTATCTGGAATACGAAATCAACATGGTCAAGCCAGACTTGATCATGAGCATGGGTGCAGAGGTGTTCAAATGGCTGATGAAGTCGAACATCAAGCAGTCTGACTATTTGGGTGAGATCATCGATTCTCCTCACGGCAAACTGCTACCCAACTATTCACCTGGCATGATCCTTACCCAGGATCCGAAGAAGCGTCCGCAATTCCAGGATGCCTTTGTTTTGGCTGGTCGATTCCTACGGGACGATCTGACCTACCAGGAGTTTACCTGGGAAATCGTGACTGACCCTGAGCGGAACATCCAGATCATGGTCGATTACATGAACCGTGGTCTATGGACTATCGGGTATGACGCTGAATGGTCGCCAGGCAAGATGTCAAACGGGGAGGAGGTCATGACGACCTTCCAATACTCCTGTGAACCACATCATGCGATTATCCTGGATATCAGCCCCGACGGCATCACGGAAAACCGTGAGCTGCTGAATACCATGCGGCTCATGCTGGAAAATCCAAAAGCCGACCGTGTCGGATGGAACGTACGGGCTGACGATAAACGGTTGGTACAGCGTGGAATAAAGCCACTTGAGGAAACTCTGGGCTTCGACGGGATGAAGGCGGTGGCTTTCTTCGACTCCAGATACCCCAAGGGGTTGGAAACTGGCATTAAGAAATACACCAAATACGCTCCGTACTACATGCCTCTGACCAAGGCCCTTCGGGAGCATAAGCTCCAGATGCGCGATCTGGTCAAGCTAAAGCAGCTGGCCCCGGATGTCTATTGGCGCTATTGTGCCGGTGACGCCGTGTCCCATCGAACGGCTTGTGTGAACATGCGCAATTTCATGCGCAGTCACGTTTCCAAGCCTATTCAGGACTTCTATTTCGAGACGTACCTGCCATTGTCGAACTACTTCCTCGACCTTGAAATGCACGGTATTCCCATCGACACAGAGGTCTTGGCTGACCTGACAGACAAGTTCACCGGCAAGTATCAGGAGTTGAAGGCGCGCTTGCTTGAGCTTGTTGCTCCAATGATGCCTGAGTTCAACCCGGCATCGTCACCCGATAAAAAGGCGCTGCTATATGAGCACTTGAAGTTGAACCCTGCATATTACACCAAGGCTGGCAAGTCGCCGAAGCCGAGGGCGTGGTATGTGAAGCAAAAGAAGGAAGTACAGGAACAGTATCAACCGAGCACGAATAACAAGTCGCTTGCGACATTGAAGTTCGAACTGATGCAATACCTTGAAGCTCACAAAGGTATTTCGGACGAGGAGAAGAAAGATCTTGAGCAAAAGCTGCTCATCGTTTCAACCCTCCTGAGTCTGAACCGTGTAGGAGTCTTTGCCAACAAGTTCCTGGATCGTCGCGGTACGGAATACCAGCCCATGGAGGTTGAGGTGGTTTCCACGGAAGCCACAGCGGTTGCCGTTGACGGCTCGGTAGTGACGTCAACAATGACGGCGGTTGTTCCTGAAATGCCGGAGGAAGACGAAGAGGATGAACCCTTGAAGCAGTCCTATTGGGGCGCGTTGTGTGACGACAAGCGTATCCATGCCGATTTCTTCGAATGCCTCAACAACTTCCGTAGCTCGTCCAAACCAAACGTCCAGAATCCTGCCTCCAAGGTCTTGAGTCATATCCCTGACATTTTCGTGCCAGGTTATGCTTCACTGAGCAAAGCTGACAGGAAGAAATACGACCACTTGATCCCAAGAAATATCCGGCACATTTTCTACCCAGGAAATCCGGACTTCTATTGGGCTGAGGTTGACGTGGCTGGAGCTGACTTGGCGATTGCCGCATTCCTGTCCAAGGACCCGGACTATATCCAGGACATCCTGCGAGGCGGCTTCCACCTAACGAAGGCACGAGAATACTTCAAGGATCCGACCATTGGTAAAGATGACTATTCGAAATACGTGTCGGCCAAGGCCATTACATTCCGAGTAGCGTACACTTCTGAACTCCTAGCGGCTGCGCTACCCATCCAATCCGAGATCTTCGCCGAGTCTGGCATCTTGGTCAACATGGGGGACATTGAATACGCCTTGTCGACCTGGCATAGGTACGAGAGGTATATGCAGTACCGTGAAGCTTGTAAGGCCCAGGTGCAGCGCGGTTACATCGAGAATGCCCGTGGTATCAAATACTACTTCGATCAGTCCGATCGTTTCGGCATTGTCGCAGGTTGGCAGAACGAGTCATTGGCTTATCCCATTGCCAGTGAGCTTGCCCTGTTCCTGTGGGACGTATCCGTAAGCATGAAGAAGCATCTGACCAAAGAGGGCTTGTGGATGAAGTACATCATCCCGGTCAATTCGGTCCATGATGCCTCCTATTGGATCGTTCATAAAGACCTGATGAAGGACAATTACTTCCCTGAACTGGCGAAATTCTATTTCACTGAAAAGTGTCGGATCGCTACTGGCGATCGGCTTGGCATGGAAATGGTTGTTTCTGACCGGTGGAAGGGTAAGGAAGTTGTCTTTGGTCGGGAGACTAAATGGGACTTCGAAAAGGGTGTTTGGCTCTGGAAAGACTGAGGCACCTTCTTTCATCATCTATCTTGTTTCATGTCTGATTTGTACAACGATGTTGAAGATGATCAGATGTCTGAACTTCCCTACGATCAGGAAGATCTGATGGCGACAGCTGAGCCACTGGATTTTTCCTATCGTAGGGAGTACATCTATCAATATCTCCCTGGCTATTTTAACCGACTAGACCATCTCGCATACGTAAAATACAACGAACAAAAACCTATGTCCTCTGTTTTTTCTTTCTCTGCTTCTTCCTGTGTCAGTAATGTCGCCTCGTTGGCGGACTATGTCGTATCTCCAGGATTTGACCCTGGTGAGGATTACCGCGGACCTACGAATGTTTTCGTAGCCGATCAGTTCACCAAGCAAGAAATCCCGGCAGTCCGGCTTGCAGGTCAAGTCGTACTTCCTCGCTACCCTTCAGCCTCTGGTTTTGCTGACATCAACGGCTATTTCCTGGGAGGTCTGATGGCTCCTAAAAAGGCTCCGTTCTTCCCATGCCTGGTTGGGCAGGAGGGTTCTTATGGTACGAACCCAATGATCTATTGCATCCGTAACGGTCTTGACCTCTCTGTTGTTCCTGGGGTTGAACGTATCAAGGCCGGTCGTACCGGCAATCGTACAAGCCGGCGCAGCAACCATCAAAGCAACTCTCCTGCTCCCACCAGGGCCATCATGGAAGTGCGCCCAGAGAAATATACCTTGGAGAGTCTTGAAAAAATGTTACTCACTGCGCTTGCGCCGTGGCTTGCTTCAGGACGTGAGTTTTTCGATATCCCCTATGTCATTCGACACGATCTGTCGAAGATTACTACCGAAGCTGCGCTGATCAAATACTGCGCAGTATTGTGCACTCCGGCTGGTATTGCCCGGGTTAACCTCCTTGAGTCTGCGCTTGTTCAAGGCTCCATTCAACATCTCAACCATGGCCGTATGATCAACGTGGATACAACTACGGTAATCGGCACCATCGAGCAGGAAGTCGTTCCCCAATCTTAATTCAAATAGCCGGTGGAAACCGACTCACTTCACTTATGCCAGAAACCTTCATTCCAATCGTCACTACGACACCTCAATACTACAGTGCCTCCAAAGGCACCTATGTTCCCATTCATGAAATGGAACAACACCACCTTGACAACGCAATCAAGAAACTTCAGCGCGAGCAGGAGAACGGATCTCCAGTCCCGGTTAACGTGCTGAACGGTTTGCTTGCTGAACAGTCTCGTCGTGCGGCAGCCAAGGCAGCCGAGCAACCCGTCGAGCAGCCTCAGCAACCGGCAAAGCCTGCTGTCGAGATTACGGTTACCCAGACACCAGAAGCCATTAACTTCGGTGTCCTGGCCGCCAGCTTGGCAACTGTAACGCATCGGTTGACTTCAGGTGTATTGCAAGCCAACCTCGATCCCGAGAAGATCAAACAGCTGGCTGACGCGATCAACGCCGCTGTTGTCAGTACTGGTGGTGTCAACGCCGAGGACCATCCCGGAACAGACCGAGATTACACCGGCGCTACCTTGCTGGAAGCTGTTGACGGCAAGAAATACCCTCACCTCACTGCACGGCTGCTCCTTAACAGCCTGCGCAGTTACGGCGTCACCACCATTCAGCAGCTTGCTGGCCTGGCGTATTGTGACTTTGGCGCCATTCGGTTCTCCACTGCCGAAGCTTTTGCGGAAGCACTGGAACTCGTTGCGCAGGTTGGGTTGACCTGGGCAGGCTCGTCCCGGATTCTCGTCAATGACGGGTATATCAATCGTATCCTCAACCCCAACGCGTCGCCAATTGGTGTGTTCGTTGGTGAGGCAACTCTACGGTTGAACAAGGCTGTCGCAGGTCTACGCTCGCCTTCGACAACACTCACCTCGGTTCAGGCGATCGAGCGTATCTTCAACGGCATCAAACGCCGTCTCAGTTTGGCTGCATCGGTTCTTGGAACCTCCCTGTTGGCCCGTGGACGCACTGCTGCTACGGCTGGTCCAGTATTGGACAACATGACCAATCTTACTCCTCCATTCCGTTATCAGGTCAAACAATACCTGAGCCGAGTGGCAGCTCGTGTTGCCCGTATCGAAGGAGCAACCGAGCAACCGAACATGCCCGTAGAGGCCTGTTAAGCAATTTGTTCATGCGTGCCAGGTAACCCCTGGCACGCCTTTCTATCTTGTTTTGTCTGACTTCTGATTATCGTATCTTGTCTTGATCTATCTTGTTTTGTTTTTGCAAAGAGTCCGCTCAACGCAACAGCAAACAATGACAGAAACGACAACGACGCTAAAGCTTACTGACAATTCCAAAGTTAAGTTCAAATCCGGCCATTACAACACGTTCGGATTGCTTCACGGTCGCCCAGAAAACGGTGGTACCTGTCCTGGTTCCACGTCTGGCGCAGGTGGGTGTCTCAGCCTGAAACGTGTGGGTGGCGTAAACGCTACTTGCTACGTAGATAAACTGGTTAAGGCTTACCCAAATTTTGGAAAGGTCCTCCAACGAAATACCGAACTACTCCGCGGCAAAACTCAAGCCGAGATGGAAGTAGTCCTCACAGAAACAGTTGCTGCCTTCGTGAAGCATAACAAGGGCAACAACCTGTATTTCCGGTTACATACATCAGGCGATTTCTTTTCGGAGGACTACGCCAGAGCATGGGCCGCGACGATTCTTAAATACCCCAACGTACAGTTCTGGACATACACGAGAAGTCTTTGGGCAATACCTCTGCTGATGGATTGCCCGAATTTGTCCATCTACATTTCATCTGACCCGGTGAATTATGCGGAGGCCAAAGCGGTCTACGACATCTGCCACCTTGGTCATCCGAATGTAGGAATCTGTTACATGGGAAACATAGGCACTCAGCCAGCTGGAGAACGATGGGTCGTTTGCCCGGAAGTCTCTGGAAAGCTCAAGAACGACAGTTCGCAAGGAGCTTGTGCAAAGTGCAGACTATGTATGACTTACAACGACAAAATTCGGCTCAGAAACATTCAGTTTCCTGTTCATTGAGCTTGCAGTTTTGCCCCCATTTGCTACAATGGAAACAGCGGTAAGAACCGCACATTTTTGTTTTCATTGTCGATTGTTTGTGTCCGAAAAAATCATCAAATATATGGCTACCTCTACTCGCCTCGTTCATCTCCGCATCACTGACGCGTCCGGTCACACCGACCTGGAACAGGATCTCGCAACCGCGATCCAGACTGTTCTCGACGCGCATCTGAAGAACAAGAAGTGGGCCTACGTTGGCTCCCGAGTCTTCCAGTTCAATGCTACCTCTGCCGAGGATCCTCAGATCCTCCAGGACGCCGCTCGTCTCCGTGAGATGATCGAGTCCTCCGACGAGGATATTGTTGTGACTCTCACCGGCGATCTCGCTGGTGGAGCCGACGCTCCGAAGACCTTCACCCTCCGCATCACTGATGCCTCCGGTCATACCGAGAGCACGGAGGAACTCGCCTCTGGCATCGCCAAGGTCATCGACGCACACCTCAAGAACAAGAAGTGGGCGTATGTGAACTCTCAGGTGTTCCAGTTCGACGAGGACGCGCTGAACGACCCCGCTGGTTTCGTCGCTGAAACTCAGCGTCTGTTCAATCTCGTGCAGGACACTGCCGAGAATGGACCTGTCACGATTACCCTCACTGGCGACCTCGCCGGTGGCGTTCAGTAATCGCTTCCTGATTCCTTGTAACGGGGAGGAGTTTCTACTCCTCCCCTCATTCAACTTTTGTCTGTTTCTTGCTCTATGCCTATTCCTCTAAAGACTATCTCGACCGCAATTCGCAAGTTCGCTCATATCCAGAAAGAAGCCACCGGTGTCACCATTGAGGTGGAACCCGAGAACTTCTGGTCTGGACCAAACCAAGAGTGGCACCTCGTTCCCAAGTTCGGGAACATCAATGACATCAATTCGCTGGCTCTTGTTTGCGAAACGTGTCAGTGGTATCTGCCGGGCCGGATGATGTCTGCTGCCTGCCAGCAGTCTCCGTTCATCCAGTCTCTGGGCCAAGATCGCAACGGCTTCGTGCAAGTAAACAAGGAGCACACCTCGATCCTTCAGAGCCCGATCAAGTATTTCTACGATACCTGCGGCCATTTCTCCAAGGCCGGTTTCGGTATCGTCATCCCTGTCCTCATTACGGTTGCTCCTCGTGAGATCACGTCGCACGGCAAGACCTTTCGTGTCATGACCGGCCAGGCGCTGGTGACTCACGGCGACGGCTTTGTTCGCGACGCTTCGGTCAAGAGCGACATGTATTTCGCTGTCAGCACTGACAGTCCTCTCTACAACTACATGGATCGTGGACACATCGTGTTCTTCGTGTCCAAGTCTGGTGAAGATCCGTCGATCTTCGTGGCGAATCAGCTCAGCCTGAACGTCTATTACTTCGCGGCCTTGTACGCCATTGCTGCGGATCGCCTCAAGCCGCTTCTGCGTAATGAGGTGTTCCTGCCAGCGCAGGTTTCGGCCGACCTACAGCGCATCCTCCTGGCTGCTGAACGTGAAGTGCCTGAGAAGTATGCCCAGGCCTATGCCCAGCTCAAGCAGACAATTCGTGCCGACTTCGACACGAACGCCCAGAATGTCATCGTGACCAAATTCCAGCGCGGAGAGATCCGTGAAGTCACGCTGAACAACATCAAGATGTCTGAGAATCGTGCGGTGTATGAAACCATCAGCATCGAGACTCCTGGACTTACCGACGTCATCCTCCATAAGTTGGATCCGAACGGTGTGTTCGACATCTACCAGCTTGTCGACGCGTTCATCGCATCCATCCTCGAAGAGGCGGCTCGCGTGCCGTTGAATGCTTCAGGCCAAGGCTTTGCCGAAGCCAAGCAGTGGACCTTCCACATCAACAACATTCCTATCACATTGTCGCTGAGTACCACGAATACTCGCCGCCGCGTGAATGGACACCTCATCAACAACGATGAACTCCCACGGGTGTTGCGTCGTGCGACTTGCTACACGGATGCGGCCTCATACAACAGCTTCCTGCGGCAGATCGAGAAGGCATCCCTGCGGGTGCACGATGCCATCGCCAATGGTGTGCCGATCAAGATCTGGCTGCCTGCACGTGCTGGTTACCATCAGGACGTGACGATGAAACACCCGAAGATCCAGTTCATCACGGAAGGTGGAAAATACTTCCTGTGGATCGACAAGGAAAAGACTCGTCGCGTGCCGCTCCGCCGGTTTGTCGGTTTGCTGGACAAGCTCAAGAAGCTGAACAGTCAAACCAACAACGGTTACGTTCATGACGATTCTGGTTTCAATTACCGCAACACCGACTGGTGCAAGTGGAAGCTGAAGCGGATCATCCGTGAACACGCAGTCGACGACAAGGACGTTCCTCTCGTCACCGAGGCAGAGCTTGAGCCTCTGGTCGAATTGTTGCTCGAAGCACGCACTGAAGCCGAGAAGAAGTCGGCTCAGCTGTTGGCCTCTGTCGTCAAGGAAACTGGCGCGCAGGAGATCAACTACAAAGGCCTCACCGCCTACGAAATCACCGGTAACAGCGGTCAGCGTTATCGCGTCGAGAAAGAAGGCCAGTTCCGTGTCTGGAAGGCCGGCACCGATCAGTACGTCTGCATCGTCGATGGTCGTGGCGAAATGGGTGTCGGATACGACGCTCTGGTCGCCCGTCTGTTGGCTTTGAGGAACGATACGTTCGTTGTTGATCGCATCACCACCCTTCGCGACCACGTTCGTGAAGGAGCACAAGCTGCACAAGCTGCCGCACGATGATGAAATACGCCCTCAAAGTAGAAGGGCCGCTTACGGCCGCCGACTTGGGAGATTCGCTTCACGCGGCTCTCAAGTTGGCGGTCAGTACGTGTCTTGGCGCAGACGAAGAGGAAGGTGGGTTTATCGTTCGCAAGGATGATGAATACCAGTTCCATCGTATCACCAATTCACATACCGGCACTCCTACTGCTGTCGGCTTGTATGAGCCTGAGCGTCAGGAGTATGGGGACAAGGTCATCGGTTCTTACAGCCAAGGCTTCAAGAACTATGGCAGCTTCCATACGCATCCGACGAATTTTCCGGCACGTCCGAGCTTCACCGATCTTACACGGCTGTTCAATGGGCAGCCCGTCAACTTCATCTGGTCGCCTTCATTGCGCGAATTGAAGAAGTACACTTTCCTAAGCGCCAATGACGACTACACGATTTGGCGGGTAAATGAGATCGACCTTACTGGTCTCGTTGAATAACCTATCTTGTTTTGTTTGAATGAATACTGAATCTGAAGTCGCAAGTCGCATCAAGAACGTCGCTATTGCAGGTGCCGGTGGCATCGGCGCCTATCTCGCAGGTTTCCTGTATGATCTCGGAGTCAATCGGGCTCAGTTCCCTTTCGCCAAATGGAAGTGGACTTTGTTCGATGACGACACTGTAGACCACACCAACCTGCTGCATCAGAATTTCACCGAGGACGACATCGGCCGCCCGAAGGCTGAAATCGTGTCGGAACGCACTGCACGTGTCATCAAGCCGGAACTCCGGTTCATGACGACAGCGGACTTTCCGAACTACGACGTCGTGTTCTCGTGTGTCGACAGTATGACGTTCCGCAGGGAACTCTACAACTACGGCTTCAGCCGCCCTGAATTTTACTGGGTGGACGGTCGCTGCAGCAGCCGGAATATCGGCCTCTTCAATTCGAAGGTCGGAGAAAAGGTACTGCGAAAGAGTCTGTCTGACTCCGACGAGCGCCGAGGCTGTCTGCTTGCTGTGGACAAGGAAAAGAAGGTCTCACATATCACGCCTGTCATTGTGGCAAGCATGATGGCCCAGACTTTCCTGAACCATATCCGTGGCGTCGATACTACAGACCAGATCATGCTGGTCGTCTGATGGTGTGCAAATAGTGGCCTAGCAATTTTAAGCTTTCCCCGGTTTCGGCCGGGGTAGTCCAATAGTAAGTGAAGAAACTCATAACCTCAAAAAACTAATATGGCTGTAATCGCACCTAGTCGCTCATTTGACGGCAGCGACCTCTCTACTAACGTCTTCGGCAAAGTCATCAAGGACGGTGTCCGCACCGTGAACTTCCGCGAAGATAAGAACAAAGAAGGCAACTTCTTCTTCATCCTCCCCCCATACAAGGCCGACGCCATGGGGCGCGGTGTATCATGGAAGGTTGTATCCATCCGTGACAACTTCGGCATCGACGTGAAGGAAACCTTCGCGGTTCCTCAGCGTTGCCCTATCGCTTACTTCTCCGGTCGGGTGAAGCAATTCTACCCTGACTACGCGAAGGTTGAGCAGATCCAGCAAGCCGGGCGTACTGTGAAGCGGTACCCACCATTTGGTCGTCTGACCAACAAGGTGCTCTTCAACGTTGCCTACATGAGCGCCCTTCAATTGGGTGCACACGTGCTGACCCTTCCCCAATTCGGTGGAGGCGAGCACATCGAGGCCTGGCATCGTCGCCGTATGCCGGACGGTTCGGAGGCTCCGCTTCTGAACAACCCTGAGGCGGCAATCCCCGTCTTCATTCAGTTGAAGAAGGACGCGGTCGGACAACCTTGGGTCGTAACGCCTGAGGCCTCCAAGACCTACAAGCTGCCGGTCGAACTGGCCGACGCCAGCTTCCTGTACAACCTGGACGAGGTTGTGCACTATCCGGAAATCGACTACCTGCTGGACAAGCTCCAGAGCTTCGTTCCGACGGAAATCTTTAACCGCTGCATGCAGGGTTATCAGCTTCCGAACGGACACGTCATTGGCGCGGCTTCGGCCGTCTCCGGTGTCGCTCTGCCGTCTGCCAGCGCCGTGCCGGTTCCTTCGGTCGGCATCCCGACTGCCGGAATTCCCACCGCGAACATTCCAGGTACTGGATTGAACCCTTCTGCCGGCTTGCCGACGGCTGTGGCTCAACCTATGCCGATTGTTGGTGGATCGATTCCGAAAGCGGTAGTCCCATCCATGCCGATCTCGGCACCCGTGGAAGCGCCTGTTCCTCAAGTGACTGCGCCTTCACTCAGTAATCCTATGGCGGCTGCTCCGGCCAGTGGTGGATATTCGATCGAAGAGGCAAGAAAGTTCTTGGCTCAAGGTCGATAATCGGAGTAACGTAACAAGTTCGATGAGGGCCCTCAGCGTCTGGGGGCCCTCTATTACCCACTATGGCATTCAAAGATTTGTTGGAACTGACCAAGAAGCAATTCCTCAAGAAGAACCCGGAAGCAGATGTAGAGTTTCGGGCGGCGAGTGAGGAACCAGCGCCTACTGGCTTGATTGTGGATAACCCACTGTTCGAGTATCTGCTCGATCGCCGGTTTCTGGCTTACGGTCGTTTCGTTCTTGTATATGGAAAGAAGGGCAGCTCGAAGACTTCATTGTTCCTCGACCTCGCCAAGCTTTACCAGCGTGTCGGCGGTGACGTCATCTGGATTGAGACTGAGCACGCCATCGACCTCGACTATGTAAAGAAACAAGGTGTCGATCTCTCGAAGATCGCGGTAATCCATCCTGATTCCCTTGAGCAGGGCCTCGGCATTGCCGAAGCCATCATCCGGAATATGCCGAAGGCGTATCCTGAAGGTGACACTCCTGTGCTTATTGCATTCGACTCCATCGCCGGTGCGGCTGTCGAATATGAGTTGGACACTTCAAATACCATCTCGGATATTCAACCTGGTATTCACGCCCGGTTGCTGAGTCGGTTCTTCCGTGAGCTTGAGAAGCCTCTCGCCAACGAGAAGGCCGTCTTCCTCATGCTGAACCAGCTGAAGTCCAAGATCGGTGGTATGGGCTACGGCGAGGACGCTCACGACGCCTTGATCGGTGGCGAAGCTCAGTTCTTCCATTCCAGCATCCACCTGAAAATGGCGAAGATCCAGGAAATGACTGCGCCTGGTGGAGAGGATGGCGCCACTCGAAAGATTGGTTCCGTCCACAAGTTGCAGTGCAAGCGCAACAAGCTCGGTCGTGAAGGCAAGAACCAGGAGGTCGAGATTGACCTCTATATCGACGGCGGCATCGACTGGTGGTCTCCGCTTGTCCGTAAGCTGGCCAAGGAATACACCTCGCTGGTGACGCGCTCCGGTGCGTATTATCGGTGGAATATTCCGAATACCGCTTACGTTGATCCGGAAACAAAGAAGCCTGCCGTGATCGACACGGAGAAGAGCTTCCGTGAAGCTGAGCTGGCAATGGTCATCCGGGCAAGTACTGCCGCCAAGGATGAAATTCGTAAGGCGTTCGGCATCCCTGCGCTCCCTGCGGCCAAGGAGGTGGAGGAAGTCGAATCGACCAGGAAGAAGAAACGCAAAGCGGCACTGAAGACGGAAGACCCGGCTCCAGTGACCAGAACTGTCTCCCTCGTGGAGGGAGCCTAACTCATTCATGAAAACCAAATACGCTCGTATCTCTATTCAACGTCAAGGTGACAAGCAAACTGCTGTCGCCCTTCGCAACCGTGGTGGATATTTCGTCCACATCGTCCCCGACGAACACCGGCATCGCAAACAAAAGCTGATCCTCCGTCTGCCCAACAACGGCAACAACGAGGTTCAGTTGGACGGTCGTCAGATCGCCTCGCTGCGCCGAGTGCTCGCGACAACCTACGCCTAACCTATGCCCAAGGCAAAGAAGAAAACTGCTAAGCGAGCAGCCACAAAGGCGAAGGCGCCAAAGACAAAGGCCCCGAAGAAAAGCGGGGCATCAAAGTCCGTGGTAGCGCGTATCAAGGAGGTTGTGGTTCCTCCGGCAACCAAAAGTGAGCCCGTGTTGGTAACTCCTCTTCCACAGAAGGAGGTTCGAAACTTCGGCGCAATGCCGTTCGAATCCCAAGCCAAGCTCATCCTTGAAACATTCCCGGCTGATGCGGCAGAAATCATCGGTACCACCGACAACAGTGGCGCGGGCACAGTCTCCGCCCCGCCCATTGCCAAGCCGTAAAGCAAATAAGGGAGGAGCAGATACGTCTGCTCCTCCTTGTATTTATTGCGGTGTGGATAATGGAGCATCTGGCAGTATTGCCATTTTGTCTCCAGACGCTCCGCCATTCTGGGCGGCCACTCCGACAAAGAGGTGCCGTAACTATCAGAAGACGGAGAAGCATTTGAACAGGGTGGACGCAGAGGCCTTGTTCGATATTCTACACGACAGGGTTTACGCCCCAGCGCAACAAACAGGTGTTCGCACTCTGGTTTTGTTGGAACGCCCGTATTGCAATCCTGCCGGCTTCAACGCCTCTATGCTCGCCGCTAGGGCGCTTGAGGCCACACTGGTTGTTCTGGATTTGTTAGGCCTCGAATATCGATTCGTAGATTCCAAGGAGTGGCAAAGCATCATGCTGCCCAAGGGGATTATTGGTCGCGATGAATTGAAGAGAGCCAGCTTTGAAGTTGGAAAGAAACTCTTCGCGACAACAAAGTTCAAGAAAGATGCCGACAGCTTGCTGATGGCGCAGTGGGCTAAAAACACGAAATTGTGATATGACGCTTATTCAATCATGCCGTCTGGTGTGTACAGCCCGAGGGCACAACAAGGAGTATATTGTTGAGTTGCACGAAGACGCAACCGAATTTCGTGTCGATGGACGGTATGGTCGAATTGGTGCGACTCTGACAGGTGCCAGGAAGTATAGAGGTCCGTCCAGGTATCAAGCCGAGGCAGAGTACGAAAAAGTCCGACGGGAGAAATTGAATAAGGGTTACGAGGAGGTTCCTCTACGGAATTCTCTTCTATTTCCCGATTTGCCAGTTCCTCCAACCACCCGGCAACGACGCGCACCTGCTCCAGCTCCAGAACCTACCATAGACTTCTATGACGATGCTCCCAGAAAAATCAACCTATGACCTTCCCCGGTAAAGCAGCAGAGCACGCACTGCTTCAGAAATTGGCAGCAGCGACAAAAATCCCAAGGGCTGAATTTGTCAAAGAGCCATTATTTAGTCGGGATACCAGGGAGGAACTCCCAGTATTTCGATATCCTATTCTGGCTGAACGATTTAGCCTCAGGAACCTGGATCCATACTTCTACTGTGTAACCCTAGGCGGCAAAGGTACGGTCAACCTCCTATCCCTGACAGAGCCTGCAAAGTGGCTTAAATGCCCATTACGCGAGGCGTACATGCAGGGGGAGACCTACATAGCCGACGAGGGGTTAAAGATGGCCTATTGCCTTTCTACGCACATTGTAGGTACCGTCTGGATTACCACCTACCATTCGTCCGGCTATGCTGCCCCAAGGGGCGATCAGGCCACTGGGGGTGTGGTGGTTCATGACCCTGAGTTCGGAGGTTCATTCTTCCATCAGCCGGCCAGGAACTTTGTCGTTGAGATGCTGGGTATTTCCGGCGTAAGCGAATAACCCCTCCCCCCCCTTGTGGGGGAGGGCCTTACCCTGGTATAATAACTTGCGAGCGCACTTAGCAATAGGTCCTCGCGAAACATCCTTCCCGGGTGGAGTTTTCTTTACCCCAGAGGATTGAAACAGGACGTAAGATGGACGGGTTCATCTAAAATGAAAAACCCAATCTGGTGAGAGATCCACGCGAGCCGGAGGAACGACAACCGATCAATGAAGTTCCACTAGCAGGGTAACACCTGTATTGCGTGTCTGGATTGGAATCCACATCAAGGGTTCCTGGATACTGGAGTACCGTTAACAGCTCCCAAGATGAATGTCTTGCAAATCACATTATGCGGTCGATGGGGAGGAGGCAACTCTTCTCCCTCTCCCTTCAATGGAAGACCAATAACCGTTCGCGGTAATCGCCTGTTTCTCAATTTCCGATTTGAGTGCCCTGACCATGCAATAAGGGTCGTGAAACTCTGATCTTGGGCTAAGGTCCAGGACTAAGGGGCAAGCACTCAAAATAGGTGTGGCCGCCGTTTGACGGCACCTGTGAGCGTCTACCAAAGACGTGGGTTGCTACACTGTCCGCAGGCTCTCACTGCCTGTGCTTGTACGTGGGTTTTGGTGACTGAATTGTCCCGTCCTTCGGGGGGAAAGTAACAGCCATGTGTCTGTGGCTGGGTTCAGTCGATATGATGCGGATAGCGCCGAATAAACCACCACGGTACCAAAAGACAAGTGGTGATAAGCGCGCCCTCTCTGGTAGCAAATATACACCAGAAGGCGGAGGGATGCCGGAAAGACCCGGTCGTTGCAATGAAACTCGCATGGCCTAGCTAGCCGTCGGGCGGAGCAGCGTAGCGTAATAATCCAAGTCATGAGACTGTTGAGAGGCCTGGTTTGATCCTCTCCCAACACCCCAAGTACAATTGGCCGTTGCTTGCCAAGGTGAGAAACCGAAATGCAACTGGTGGAGGCGGCTACTAACCGTAGCCCCCAAACGGAGTGCTGCTGGCGTCACACAAAAAACCCTCGGTAGTGCGGGGGATAAACAAAGGACGCGACGGGGCTACACTGGCCACGTCTATGACACGGTGAATCGTATCCTGCGTTGTTGCAGAGCGATTTGTCGGCAGCACTCCCTCCTCCGCCTCAATACACCGAGGCACGTGGTTCCTCCGTATGCAACTATATCCTACGGAGGAACACTCTAAAAAAGTGTTGACTTCCAGTATTTGCCCCTCATAATGAGGGGTATTCGAGCGCTCCCTCGACATTCTTTTTAGCTTGCTTAAGGAATGTCTAAAGAGCGCTAGTTCATTGATTTCGATTTTGAGGGAAGTAATTGAGTCTCGTTCATCGTTATAGGAACGAGAGGTCCAGGTTCGAATCCTGGCTGGCCCATTCGACGGGTCGGTGGTGTAATGGCAGCACGCTAAAAAAATGGGGCTCGCCTGTTCTCCCTCTTTTGTTTTTCGGGAAAGTAATTGGAAGACGTTCATCGCCTATTAAGCGGGTGTCGTGGGTTCGAATCCCACCCTCGGCTTCAACGCCGGGGTAGCTTAGCGGTTAAAGCACCTAAAACAATGTCTTCTGTCTGTTCTTCCCGATTCCTTTTCCAAGGATGTAATCGTATGACGTTCATCAAAATCCCGCGGCTGGTCGCAGGTTCGAATCCTGCCATATTCGCCTCTGGCGGGTTGTAGCTCAGCGGTAGAGCAGCCGCCCATCAACATGTTGTCGTACACTTGAATCACCTTGGATTTTTGTCTCCAAACCTTACATCGGGCCCTCAATGGGCGCAGCTGTAACAAGCATAAGGTAGCCTTGGAAGTGGGGAGACCAGCCCGCCGAACGCAAAACGGCGGGTTCTAGGAGTTCGAGCAACGTATAAGCCTTGAACAAAAACTTCCGCGCTTTCTGAATTTGCAGGGGAGTGAAACGGATAATAATCATTCCAGCCTCATAAGCTGCGAGATAATAGGTTCGACTCCTATCCCTGCACCATTGTCTTGTTTGGATGGTCGTGTTCCCAGTGGCAGTTCGGGCACAGTAATCGCAAGTTTGTCGGTGCATTGATCTCGGCGATTTTCGCTGTCGGCAGAAAGGTGGACACGGCCTGTAGATGGCAGCACTCTACATGGTAAGAATACCCACACTTCTGACATTTCTGTTCTCTGTTTCTAACCGAGTACCGTGCGTGGAGACAGATTTGTCGATAGCTTGTTTCGCTCTTGGTCTTGTTTACTAATTGTTCGGCCTTGCGTTGCTCGTTCCAGACGGACTGACAGGTAATACAACGCTTACCTTTTCTTGTTGCCGCGAGTGCACTGCAACTTACGCACGGATGATACTTTTTTACCCGAGCCTTCCGTGTCTTGTTGTTTTTTGAAGCTGCACAGGAACGGGAGCAAAAGCGCTTGACCCTGACTGCGCGGAGCTTTTGGTCAGGTAGCACCTGAATAGGTTGAAGGCAGCGTTCGCACAGATTTGGATTTGCATAGTATTTGGCTAGCGCTGCGTTTCTCTGGCGAGCTGCCATGACTGCGCCGCCGCTCCGTTGTGCTTGTAAAGTGGGCATTCACCAAGTGTAGCTGAACCTACCTCCGCAGACAATACAAAACAATTTCGAAGCAGCTAGCTGCAACCAATTTAGCGACTTAGCGCTTCGGCGCCGGCCACAGACCGGATACTCGAACGGGCAGCGATTCCGATACAATGCGCTCCGGTTTAGTCGCTTCTAATCTCCCGTAAATGGTGTGAATGGGATGCGTAGTATGGGAGACGTCCCGCAACGCGCATTCGGTAACACCGTGACTGTAAAACCTGAGGATTAATACCCCAAGGGTAAGGGTCCTAACGGATTCACGGGGGACCATCTTCTCAGAACACAACGCCTGTGAGGGGTGTTGAATAGGTGGTACTGGTTCCACCTCCCGTAAAAGGGCAATCATGTAAGAGGCGCACGACTTGACTGGGCGTGCTAGGATTTCCGTGATTGCCCTCAAACCAGACACTTTTGGGAGACGTAATTGTCAGGAGTTCATCGTTGTCATTAAACACAAAGGTCGTTGGTTCGAATCCAACCTCTGGCACTCACGCCAGAGTAGCTCAGCGGTAGAGTAAAAGCTCTCTTGACGTCTGTTCGCTCCCACATTTTTTCCAGGTAAGTAATCGATAGTGGTTCATCTTGCGTTTAAGAAACTCCACTGTCACTCTGTTCTGCCTGGCATTTCCTTTTTGCGGAAGTAATAGATCGTGGTTCATCGTCTTTTAAACGAAAACCACCCACGGTCACTCTTTCTCCGCAACATTTTTCCGGGACGTAAAAGTCGTGCGTTACTTCATCTGTTGCAAAACTGATACCAAAGCACGCCGGCTATCTGTTCGCCCGGTTTCATTTCCTGCTCTCCCCTGGGCAGGCGCATCGGTTGTGGAGGACCTCACTGTGTCGTTCAAGATCCTCGCAATTGTCCAACATGGAATGGCGCCTAACGACGGTCGACCTAGAGTGTTGGCGACAACCGATGCATTTTTTAGAGGGATGTAACATAGAACGGTTCCTTCATTCCAAGAAAAGCCCCGTTCGACATTATTCACCCTCTTTTCCTTCAACTCAACCAGTAACACATCCATGAGCAAGTTCGCTGCTACACTCAATGTAACGCCTACTCGGCGCCCTTCTGTTCCACGCACCCTCGCCGCTGCTGCGGCTGCGGCCAATAAGCCCATGACGCAACGACGGGTTCTGCGCACCAAGGCACGCCTCACACCGCCTCCTGTGGTCACGGCGCCTCATCACTACGCCACGCCTAACACCGTGAACGAAGCGGGTGGGCTGGCTTTCCGCAAGTCGATCTATTTCGAGTTGCTCTCCCTGGTATTCACCGCTCTTCTCACGAAGCGCGCTACCAAGTTCTACCAGAGCGACGCAACGGTTCTGTCCCGTATGCAGAGGCTCGTGCAGAAGGATCCGTACTTCGCCGCGCAAGTCGCGGTCTGGGCACGGCGCGTCCTCGGTCTTCGTTCCATCTCTCATGCCGTCGCAGCTGCCGTATGCTACCACACCAAGGGCCAGGGGCATCCCTGGGTTCGTGAGTTCGTGGAAGCTGTGGTGTTCCGCCCGGACGATGCGATCGAGATTGTGTCGGCTTACTTCGCCTTCTACGGAGGAGGCAAGACGATCCGCAAGCCCAATGGTCGCCGCGGCAAGAAGGTTCCGGTGACGCTGCCTTATCCTTTGAAGAAGGGCTTGGCTCGTGCACTCGGCAAGCTGGACGGTTATCAGCTGGCCAAGTACCAGAAGACGGAAGGCAACATCACGTTGGCCGACGTCTTCAATCTTGTGCATCCTCGTCCTTCTGCGGAGAACGCCGGTGACTTCCGTTTGTTCATCCGTGGTGAGCTGAAGAATACCGATACCTGGGAGGCTCGCCTCTCGGCTGCCGGCTCCGACAAGCTCAAGAAGGAGGAAGCGTGGTGTGGGTTGTTTGATGAGCGCAAGCTCGGATACTTCGCCGCGCTCCGCAACGTACGCAACATCCTGGAACAGGCTCCTGGTGCAGTCGACGCTCTCATCAAGCAACTCACCAACCCTGTGGCAGTTCAGCGCAGTCTGATTCTGCCGTTCCAGTTCGTGAAGGGCTACAAGGAGGTTGTTGCCTCCGGCTTACCCCGAGCCACTGATGCGGCCCGCGCAATCGAGCAGGCAGTCGAGACCTCTCTGGCGAATATTCCGGTACTCCCGGGACGTACGCTGGTATGTCTTGATGAGTCGGGTTCAATGGGCGCTCGTGGGAACGAGGAGTCCGCGGCCGGTATCGGCTCGTTGTTTGCGGCGGTTGTGCTCAAGAGCCAGCCTAACGCAGACTTCATGGCATTCTCCACCAACGCCCAGTATGTCACGGTCAACACACGGGCTCCGTTGTTCCAATTGGCCGGAGAAATCCGGTCCAAGTGGCACAGCGGCAGCACGAACTTCCACGACATCTTCGACAAGGCGAAGGAGAAGTACGACAACATCATCATCCTCTCGGATGGTGAAGGTTGGACACTCGGCAAGGAGTGGGCTGACAAGGCCGGCGCCCCGACCTCAGCGCGTCGTCGTTACGAGCAGAAGCACAACGCGCTTCCGTTTATCGTGACGTTCGACTTGGCGGGTGCAGGCTCTGCGATGTTCCCGGAGAACAGCGTCGCAGTTCTGGCAGGTTTCTCCGACAAGGTTTTCGCACTCCTTCGTGAGTTGCGCAAGGATCCTCAGGCCCTCGTCAACGAGGTGCGCAAGACGGATTTTGCGTCTATCAACGAAGCAGACGAATAACCTGCGGGTTGATCTTCACGGGGAGGAGTTCCAGCTTCGGCTGGGATTCCTCCCCTTTTTCGTCTTTTTAGCTGCAAGCGTATTGTTCGTTTGTAGCCAGTCGTCAATCAAATCCTCACAGGCTTACAAGTCACATGCATACTCCCCAAGGTTCCGCAGCAGTCCTCGACATCGGCACCCTCCACCAAGATGGTGAACCGATTCCACAAGTGGAAATCACGCAACCGGTCGCCTCGCGCGTCACGGTTGGCCGGATCCGCCGTCACCAGGCGCCCAACACCATAGTCCAACCGGCTGCCGGTGCACCCGCCATCAACGAATATGATGCGAAGCGCATGATCCTGAACGGTCTCGGGGAAACCCTTCGGGGTATCTCCCAGCTCCCGGAGGCCGATCGCGTCGACCGTCTGAATGCGCTGATTGCCGGTTCCAGTCTGACGGGTTTCGTCAAGACCAACCGTGGACAACGCGTCGACAGCGTCGATGGCCTTCGTTCCCTCATCTCTGCCCTCCACACGATGACCACGGCCAAGACCTTCGATGGTGGCCGCCGTCATTTGTTCTTCTTCGCCGTTCCGCGTGGCTGGCTGGCCTATGCCGGCGATGTTCGTGTCGATCCCTTGGTCCGTTTCTATCAGAAGAAGGACCGGCGTGCGTTCGCCGCTCGTGCCGAGTGGGAAAAGGCGCGTGATGCCGCGATCGCTGCCGGCACGGAAGTACCGCCGGAAGTGCAGCCGCACAAGGAAATTCCCGTTTCCCCCACCGGCTCCTCCTGGGGCACCTGGGTGAACTTGCTGCGTGCCAGCACGGAAGTGGACTTCCTCGAAATGCCCGTCATCACGCCCAAGGGCGTCAAACGGGAATTCCGCCCCGTCCTCATCAACCGCAAAGCACCGCTGCATCGTGCCCGCACGCTCACCTTCGTGGTGGATGCGGAGTCCAAGCAGCTTCTCGCCTGGCAGGCTGGGCGCTACGTGGCGGACATGACCCCGGCTCAGCGGATGGATCGCGTCATTCTTGCGTCCGGCGACGTGACGGACGAGGAGATCTGACGGCTACTCGACAGGAGGAGGCTGCGCTCGTCGTGGCCTCCTCTTTCTTTTCAACCTTAATCCCTCTGTACCGGGGATTCTGAGGATGTCTTGATTCTTGAACAAAGCCAAAAATGGGGCTAGCTCCGGTAATCTACGGTAATACTTGAGCAGCGCCCGATGCAGTCGGGCTAGATCCTCCTTCGATTTAATCGTGTAGCAAATGGAGGACCCCAGCTTATTGTGCTTTCTATAGGTGCTGCCACCAAAGTGGCGAAGTAGCATCTTTGGCACCCAGCCTTTGGTCTCTGGAAATTGTGCCCTGATACCGTTGAACAAGTGATCGGCCTGGTTGATCGTGATCCTGCTGTACAAGGCTCCTAGGAGAAATGGCAGGGCGACGCGCTTCGACATGGGACCGATTATATCGCCCCTTCGAAGAAATGCAATATGTCGATTTACACCAAGCTCATTCTTGCCGCAATTTGGTTAGGCTGCGTGATCTGTATCTGCAACCTGGCTGAGTTCATCGGGCTTGCTTTCAATATTTTCATAGGATATCTGTTGCTGCGTTTGATCGTTGCGTCCGTAGTGAGCAAATCAGACTCGGCACACGGGACATCCCTCACAACAAAAACTGTCGGTTAACTTCGTCTTGTCTCATGAGTAATCCACGTCGTATTCACGTTCTCGGCATCGATTGGCAGGTGGACTTCTGCGACCCCAAGGGCGCGCTGTTCGTCGCCGGCGCCGATGTCGACACCGGCCGCATGGCCAAGTTCATCAACCGCATCGGGCCGCGGGTGGAAATGTTCCACTTCACGCTCGACTCCCACCAGGCCGTTCACATTGCACACCCGTGCATGTGGATCGACCGCCAGGGCAACCACCCGGCTCCCTTCACCGTGATCACCGATACCGACGTCGAGCAGGGCGTCTGGCGCGCGGCAGATCCGGCCAAGCAGTCCTGGTATCTCCAGTACGTCCGTTCCCTCAAGACCAACGGGCGTTACGCGCTCATGATCTGGCCGCCCCACTGCCTCATCGGCTCCCCCGGGCACAATCTGATGCCGGATGTCTGGAAGGAACTCAACCAGTGGTCGACGGCACGCCGCCGGATGATCAACTTCGTCACCAAGGGCTCCCACCCGGATACGGAGCACTACAGTGCGATGCAGGCGGACGTGCCTGTGCCCACTGATCCTGGGACCAAGCTCAACGCGAACTTCCTCAAGTTCCTCGCGATCGCGGACGAACTGGTCATCACCGGCCAGGCTTCCTCGCATTGCGTGGCGAACACGGTTCGTGACATCGCGGCCAACTTCTCGCCGGAGCAGGTCAAGAAGTTCGTCATCATCAAGGACCTCATGTCCCCGGTGCCGATCGCCAAGGCCTTGGCGGACCAGTTCCTGACCGACATGGCTGCCATGGGCGTGCGCATCGTCGACAAGTCCACGGACTACGTCTAACCTGCGAGCAACAATCAACCGTAACATCGGAACCAGTATCATCACATGAGTACTCAACCTACCGTGGACGAGGTCGGCGACATCAGCCTTCAGACCGCGTCTGCGTTTCAGTTCAGCGCCGCCGACCCCAGTCAGCTCACCGGCGCCTCATCCAAGTTCACCCTCGCCACGATCGCCGTCGATGTGTCGGGTTCGGTGAGTCAGTTCGCCACCACGATCGAGGCGCTCGTCGCTGAGATCGTTCGTGCGTGCCAGAAGGATCCGGCTGCCGACAGCCTCATGATCCGCATCGTGAAGTTCAACCATGACGTGGAGGAAGTCCACGGCTTCAAGCTCCTCGGCTCCGTCAACCCGAGCGACTACAAGGGCAAGTTCTACTGCGGCGGCAACACGGCGCTCTACGACGCCATGGCGAACAGTGTGGAAGCGGCGGTGGCTTACGGCAAGTCCCTCGCGGCCTCGGTCTACATCGCCAACGCCGTCACGTTCGTGATCACGGACGGACAGGAAAATGCCAGCTCCACGGCGACCTCAGCCAAGGTTGTTGCCGATGCGAACGCTGAAGCCATCCGGGGTGAAGCCCTGGAAAGCAGTCAGATCATCCTCCTGGGGCTGACGGACGATCCGTCCTTCGGCACCTATCTGGAAGGTGTCCGCAAGGACTGCAAGTGCGACAAATCCATGGTCATCGGCTCCTTCAGTGTCGGAGGTCCGAACGTCAACGCCGGCAAGATTGCCAAGCTCGTCGGGTTCGTCTCGCACTCCGTCAGTTCCACCGCTCAGGCGTGTGGTACCGGCGGACCCAGCAAGTCGATTCCGTCTGCGCTGACGATCTGACGCAGGCTTCCTCAGAGGGGTGGCCGGCTACGGCCGGTCATCCCTCTTTTTTTCTTTTCACCTCAACTTTTTCTTTAGATGCCAATCATCACGGATCATTTCACACTACAAGGCCACTCACTGGCACATCTTGAGCATGGTTGCCAGGACTATGCCTTCAGCTTCACCAGCCGGGATGGCGATATTCAAATCGCAATCGTTTCCGACGGTTGTTCTTCGGCACCAAACAGCGATGTTGGTGCTCGAATGCTGGTTCTTTTTGCCGGGAGGACGTTGCAGGACTTCTTTCAGGAGGACGTGCTCTCCACGCCTGATTTGCCGGCCGAGGAATTAGCAAGGCAGTTGGAGATGACGTTGGTCTTCCAGCTCGAAGCGTTGTACAACCAAATCAGCAATGGTTCTTTCCTTGGGCCGTTGCTCTTGGACTGCACGCTTAACATCGCGGTGCGTTACAAGGACCAACTGTTCGTGCTCATGTATGGTGATGGCTACGTCTGCATCGACTACCTTGACGGTGGTGCCACACTGGTTCGATGTGAGAATACGGCGGTCATCGAGGGTGTTCGTCGCAGTGCACCCAATTACCTCGCCTACAAGCTGCCTACCAATGCCGGACGGTTGGCAGCATACCGAGCAGGACAACCGGTCACTGAAATCGATGCCTTTATCCGATTGTCAGGTGGAACGTGGAATCCACAACCCGTACACAGCGAGCAGCCGGACGACGGCAGGCCTTATGCCGCCAAGTTTGACTTCTCCAAGATTCGGAGCGTCGTGGTGTCGTCTGACGGTATCGGTACATTCGAGCCTGATAAAACCAGGCTGTTGGAAGACATCGTGGATGACACGATGCGTTTTCCGGCAGCGGCGAAGGGGAGTATCCTTCGTCGTAAACTGCTGTTCAACTCAACTCGTACCTGGCCGAAGAGGGGGTGGAAACACCAAGATGACCTCGGTATGGCCGGTATCCTTCGACAATAACTATGCCTGCTCCCAAAACTCCCGGATTACCAGAAGTCGTGGTTGGCGGTTCTCGCGTAAAGCTGACACAACAGATGTATGTGGCGGCTGGAGGCGAGGCAGCCATCTACAAGCACAACGGCCGGGCACTTCGTATCTACCATGATCCGAAGGATATGCCACCAGTTGATCGGCTGAACGAGCTGTCCAGGGTCACCCCGAAAAACGTTGTCCGCCCCATTGATGTCATTACGGATGCCAAGTCCGGGCAAGCTTTGGGATTCAGCATGGACTTCGTCACAGGCACGGAACCTTTGTGTCGGTTCTTCACCGCCGCGTTCAAGAAAGCAAACAACATCACACCGGTTATTTCTGGCGACCTTGTTGTCGACATCCAGAAGACGGTGGCACAACTCATCGCGGAAGGGTTTCTTCCGGTCGATCTAAACGAGATGAATATCCTGCCTAGCTTGCAGGACTTCACCCCGTATTTTATCGATATTGCAAGCTGGGCAACTCCATCCTTCCCTGCCACTGCGATCATGGACAATGTTCGTGACCCCATGGTTCAGGGAAATGCCTTCACGGCTGGAAGTACCTGGTATTCTTTTGGTGTCATCGCCACCCAGCTCTACCTGGGAATTCATCCATTCCACGGAATGCATCCTGTCCACAAAATGGACTGGAAAAAGCGCATGGCGTTGAACGCCAGTATCTTCGAGGCTGGAGTGAGGGTTCCGCCTGTTGTTCCGAGCTTCGCAGTTATTCCGAAGGCGCATCTTGATTGGTTGAAGAAGGTCTTTGCGGATAGCAAGTTTCGTGATGCTCCTCCTTTGCCTGGCGCTGTGGTGCCTATTCCTGTGGTGCCTGCTGCTACTCGTGTCATCAACGCCACCGGCAACTTCACCGTGGATCATTGGATCAAGCTGCCTCAGGATGTTGTGGATGTGTGTACGAACTTCGGCAATACATATGTCGTCACGACTGAACGTGTGTATTGGGTGGTAGGAAATACCATCACGCCGATATTCGATCGCAGCAAGTATCGTCAGGTGTTCATCACACCTCTTGACGCCGGAGCCGTGGTGCTTACTGCTGTTGGTGGGGGTAAGGTGTCGTTCTGGCACTATACTCACGCTGGAGGCAAGACCGCGCTCATCGAAGAAGCTCCATTGACAAGCGGTTACTTCGCCAGGAATCAACGTCTATATTCGTGCGTCGGTACTCAACTGCTGGAGCACGAGTTCATGAATCTTGGTGCAAAAGTGCTGCACACAACCAGCCACATTGACAACGTCAACGACCTTACCGCACGCTTTTTCGACGGCGTGGTGTATCAGGATTTGTTTGGTAAGGCGTGGCTTACTGTGCCGTTTCAAGCCGGAGCGACCATCAGCAAAGCCATTCTGCAGCTCGATGGGTATCGTGTGATCGACGCCAAAATGGTCGGTCAAATCTGTGCGGTGATCGGTGAAAAGAACGGCGACTTCGTTCAATTCATCATTGCCTTCGACGCTACCTTTAACACCTACAAGGTGCGAGAGGTTAAGGACCAGAGGGAACTCAACTTCACTGTCACACCAAACGGCATCTGCGTGATGCTGGTGGGTGATAAGCTGGAGCTTTTCAAGGATCCGTTCTCGGCGAAGGTGGTTGACAACCCACCTGTTGACGCCTCGACACGTCTCCTCATGACCCCTGCTGGTGTTCACTTCATTGACGGTAACGAGGTTCAGAAGTTGTCTGTTCGATAATCATGGATACTATGGTGTTGTGGCCTACCGTGATTGAGCTGTGCATGGAAATTCGTCGCCTGGGCGGTACTGCTTACGTTGTAGGTGGTGCCGCCCGGGATCTGTTTATTGCTGAACGCGCCGGTATTCCCGTTGATCTCAAAGACGTGGATATTGAGGTGTTTGGTATTGAGCCGAATTTCCTGGAAGCAGTTCTTTCGCAGCGTTGGCGAATTGATGTCGTCGGCAAAGCCTTCGGCATCATCAAATTACACGGCTTACCGATCGATGTATCGGTGCCGAGACGTGAGCGTAAGACTGGTGTGGGGCATTCTGACTTTGCTGTTCACGCTGACCCCACCATGACGGTGGAAGAGGCTGCGGCGAGGCGGGATTACACCATCAACGCCATCTCATACAATCCGCTAACGGAGGAGTGGAGCGATCCGTTTAATGGCCGGCGAGATATTCGGGACAAGGTGCTCAATGTCGTTTCCGATCGCTTTGCGGAAGATTCGTTGCGCGTTCTACGGGGCATGCAATTCATCGCACGCTTCGATCTTACCCCGACACCTCGCTGTCTGGAAATGTGTCGAGAGCTGACGCAAGACAACTTGCCGAAAGAACGCCTGTTCGAGGAGTGGAAGAAGCTCCTGCTCAAGGGCCGGCATATCCGGAAGGCGCTTTATTTCCTCCGAGACATCGGCTGGTTGGAGCGTTTCTATCCTGAGCTGTTTGCGCTCATCGGCAGCCCGCATTATCACAAATGGCACCCTGAGGGATGGGAGCTAAAGCGTGCCACGTCGACGTTTTCCTCGACAGGCACGACACAACCCGACGGGAGACAGCTTAGTCTCTCGTGGCCCGGGGAGTTGGTCGACGGTACGCCCACAATCAAAACAGCGCTGGAACCTGTCTCTAGCGCAACAAGCACAGAGGCCGTCATAAATCTGCCTCTTCACGGTCTCGGTGCCGCAGATACGGCAGGGTCTTTGCGTTCTTTTCTTTCGGCGTTGTTTACTCCAGCAGTTTTCGCACAAGCCAAGAGCTTTGTGTGGCCGCTCGCTGGTGCAACAATGCCGACACGAAAAGGTGGACGGGTCATGTTTGAGATTACGAAGCCGTGTGTGGAGAGCATTATGCGCACGGCCGTTAACGACTTCCAGGTTGCTCAAAGCATTGTTGGTTTTGTTGCCGTCTATGTGATGGACATGCTCTTCCCGGCTGAGTTTTCGTCCCAGGTGGAGTTCCATGATCAGCCGGTGAATGCCAATGCCTTTCTTACCTGGCCAGCAAACATAGGGGTAACGGTTATGGGTATAGATTCTAGCCGTTACTCCGTTGATGGTAAGATACTGTGTTTCTTCGAGTTTGGTCTCGTAGGAGACGAGCAGTTCGTTCATTTACCCAATAGTATCGCCTCCACGCAGCAGTATCAAGTGAAAATAGGTGACGTCTTCGAGCACACGGCGTTGGTGGTGGAGGCCTTTACGCAAGGTACATTCGAGGACGACGAGGAAAAGCTTGTGCTTGGGTTGGCTGCGCTTTGCCACGACTTGGGTAAGCCTGAGACGGCTGTGTTTGGCCCAACGAAAAAGAACCCAGTGCCTCACTGGACCAACCACAATCACGAGCATCACACCGGACCGGCAGAACGGTTCCTGGCGCGCCTTACGAATGAAACAAAGCTGGTGGAAAAGGTTCTGGCAGTTTGCCGGGCCCATATGACACCATCTTCGTTCTATCGCAATGGTGCAGATCTGCAGGCCTTCCGGAGGTTGGCGCTACGCGTCCCTATCAAGCAGCTGGTGAAAATGCTGCGATACGACCAAGGAGGGCGTGGGCCTACCATGCCACCTGACGAACAGATGATAGCCTGGTTCGAGAGCGAGGCAGCTCGTGCGGGTGTTCAGCACGAAAAGCCGAAGCCTCTTGTTCTTGGGCGAGACTTGATAGAGCGGTTCAAGTATCCCAGTGGCCCTAAGATGGGGCAACTACTTGACGCGCTCATGGAAAAACAATTGGCCGGCGAATTCAATACGAAAGAAGACGGCCTCGCAATTGCAGCACAACTCATCCATGAAACGTCGAATTAACCGCGGGTTCACCTTGATTGAACTCCTCGTCTGTGTCGCCATCGTCGGCATTCTCCTCACAATGGTTCTCGGAGGCATCCGGGGCTGCTCCACCTACTCCGAAGGGAGTCGTGTTGGTGTCATCACCAAGTTCTCCCTGAAAGGCGTGAGCTTCAAGACCTGGGAGGGTGAATTGCTGATGGGCGGCATGCGCAATACCGTCACCTCCGAAGGAGGCAGCCAGCTCACCGCCAATGTGTGGGAGTTTACGGTCGACAAGGATCGGAAAGACCCGGTCGACGCCATCCAGAACGCCATGGACCACAACAGGACCGTGCGCGTCGTCTACGAGGAGAAGGGGTTTTCCTCCCCACTTGACGGCAATACCCGTTATCGCGTGAAGGAGGTGCGGGTCGTCGAACCGGAGAAGAAGTAGATCAAGAGGGGTGTGGCTACGGCCACATTCCTCTTTTTTTTTAGATAGGTGGTTGATAACATAGGTGTATGGAGCGCCCTAATTCTTTCAAGCTTCCACAATCGTTTCTCTCACAACTGGGAGAATTTACGACAGGTTACTTCCTCGTCACAGTCAATGAACAGGGGCAATTCGAGACCTTTGTTCAAGCTGACAATCCAGTAACCCGTCTGGGGGTACTGAAATTCACGGGGATGGTACTCGATACGCTGGAGTCTAACCTGGAGCAGAACATATCAAACCCTGTACCAGAACAACACAGTGATATTGAAATCACAGAAGAAGGAGATGACGAGGATCCTAGTGCAACGACATAAAAAAGGGCCTACATTTCTGTAGGCCCCACTATCATTCTAACCCACCGAACCGGTTAACTGACCTCACCGGTGATGATCGTGTCGAGCAGCTCGGACAGGACATCCACATTGATGTGGTTCTTGTCCAGCTCAAGATCGGCAACATCAATGGTGTAGAACTCGTGTTCCACAACCTCGTCGAGGACTTCACCGAACTCAGCAGTAAACTTCTTGGCAGCATCGCCAGTAAGCTGCTCTTCGTCTTCCTTCGTACGATACTTCTTGAATGTGTCGACACGAACCTTTTCAAGATCGTCCACGACGGCGCGGAGACGCTTGAAATTACGGGCAAGGGCGTAAGCGACCTTTGCCTTGAAAGTGAACGCGGACTTGGTCCGGCTATTAGGATCCAGGCCTGGGTCAAGCTTCGCAAGAACCTGGAAAACGTTGAGGATTTGTTTGTTGGTCAGTTTTACTTTTGCCATATCGGTGGTCAATGTACTACAAGGTTGGTTTCTTGTCAAGGGGTCAAAAAATCACGCCGTGCTTCTCCAAAACCGGGATCAGCTTTTGCATCGTATTTTTCAGGGTGTATTTCTTGGCCCGCTCGCTTCCATTTAATCCGAGACGAATCATTTCATCTCGATGGGAGTAAGCATATAGCATGTTTTCGACCAGGCTGTCAACATCTGGTTCTGCCCAGTGGCCGTGGTCCTGATACATGTCATGCGCAGGCTGATAGCTGTAGCTGACTTCTAGTCCGACACGGTCGTCAAAATACTCGGCGACTCCACCGTATTTGCAAGCGATTACTGGTCTGCCAGTTGCCATGGCCTGCAAGGGTTGGAACCCCCAGCCTTCAGATTTGGAAGGATGAACGAATACGTCCAAGTCGGCGTACCATTTCTGCATTTCTTCAGCTGATAGGTGTCTTCTCGTTACTACAATGCGTGGGTCTTCTGGTAGCTCGACGTAGTCGTATTGTCCTATCTTCACCTGAAGTTCGACATCGGCTGTACGAGGGAAGGCCGTTTCAAAGGCAGTAATCGCGGCTGAAAGGTTTTTTCGACCGGCCTGACCATTCAAATGACCGGAGCAACCATACACAAACTTGTTTCTCTCTGTATGAGGGTGAAAGCTGTATCCTGGTAATGTGAACAACGGTACACGATAAATCGGAGCTTCAACTCCACAAGCAGAAAAACAAGTCGCATTCCAATCGCTTGGCGTTACGATCGCACTGCTTTGGTCGATGCTTTTAACCCAACGAGGGTCCAACCTGGAAGATTCCCAGACGATAAACCAAACTCGGTTTATGACCTTGCTCTCCGGTCGGAAGCTGGGTGGTTGTACCAAGAATACCGGATAAGGCTGTGACTTTGGTACAAGAGAATCCCTTACATAACTAGGAAGTGGCTCAGGGTTGTCTGCCAAGCCTGTGGCAAAGGCCGAAACGTTAATTCCGGCCTCCCTGAACCCAGCTATAAACTGACAATTCTGCTGTCCGTATCCGGTCATATTGTCCAGATGACAGCACATGTAGAGGCTACGCATGCTGGACAATATACCTGAGGATTACGTCAGTGTCACGCTCTTCCAGCCGTAAGTGCTGCTGTACACCCAGAACTTGTTGGTAGAACCGTCCCAATAGCAGGAACCGTTCACCGGAGAGCCGGGCTGGCTCGTCGGCAGGTTCATGCGACCGGTCACAGTGCAGTCCGTGAACGTAGGTGTGGCTGAAATAGCGACCGTCAGTGTGGTGGCGGTCAGCGTGGCAGCACAGTTCGTACCGTTGGCCAGGGAGATTTCCTCAATCGCACCGGTCGAAGCCGTAGTACGTCCAAGCAACCTTGCCGTACTCATGGTCAGCCCGCTTCCGGTAACCGCACCTGTGAGGGCCGCGCTGATATCAGAGCGCACCTGCGTTGCCGTACGGGTGACAACCGCTGTACCTGAAGTGGCAGGGTCTCCGTTGAAGACCGCGAAATAGGTGGCCGCTGTACCCAATGCTGAGGCTTTGAGTGTCGAGGCACCACCACTTACAGTGATGCCTGAGGCACCGTTGAACACGGTCGAGGTGGCCGAAATGGTGCACGTACCAGCCTGTGTCCAGGATATCTTGTTTGAGCCAGCAACATGGTCGTAAAGTTCCAGGTTACCAGCGTTGGAATACCACTGCCAAGCTGCGGCACCGGTATCGCGACGGTTGATCAGAAATCCGCCGTTGCTGCCACTTACGCTGACTGAGCCTGCCACCGCAAGCATGCTTGTGGCCGGGTTGAATGAAAGCTTGGTGGAGGTCACCTTCAGCGGCAAGTTACCAGTGTTGGCTGTCACCCACACCGGGTACATCGCGGCGTTGGTTGCCGTGTCGTTGGTAATGGCGGCGTTTGTAGAGTTGGTTGCATTCGTTGCTGTAGTGGCGCTGCCGGCAGATCCTGTGACTGAAATACCCCACGAACCAGAAGCACCAGTACCAGTGAGTGTAGGGGCGTACGTGTTGTAGTTACCGGCGTGCAGCACGGTGTTACCACCGACAGCAAGAACACTGTTCGACAACGTCATCATGCTGGTGGTGCCACCATACCATTTGAAGGTGGTGCTGGTTGTCGACACCCCGAACCACATGGCGTTTGACTCCATACCGATGGCATAGTCGGCGCTCGCTCCGGTGACTTCCGGATGAATCAGTAGTTTGGTACCAGCTGACGAAGTCGTAAAGGTGGGAGCAGAACTGCCACCGGTTCCCCACTGGATCCAGTTCGAGGTACCGTGGTTCAGCTCCATTGCCTTACCACCAATATTGTTGGTGTAAATACCCGTGTGGGTCATGCCACTGGTGACGTTGACCTGATAGCTGCCCGCAAAAAGGGTAATTGCGTGCAGCGAGGTCGAGATACCGTTTATGTCAAGAGTTCCAAACGAGGGGTTGAACGTGAACTTGGAAGAGCTGACCTTGGCAGGCAGATTACCCGTAGCGGCAGTTACCCACACCGGGTACATCGCAGCGTTTGTGGTCGTGTCGTCGGTCAGACCGATGTTCGTCGTATTTGTGGCCGAGGCTGCGTTACCTGTGCAAGAGCCAGATGAGCCAGTGCAGTTACCGGTGACGTTGCCTGTCAACGGACCAGAGAAGCTGGCAGCGGTGACGGCTCCAACAAAGGTCGTAGCTCCAGCAAAGTAGTTCAGATCGTTTGTATCGGCCTGGTAGACGCCGTAACCTGTGGTCACACCTGATGCGAGCTTCTGCCGCTGAATGTGTAGACCGTAAGAGGTACCAATTGACCCGGCGGTGATAACCGGTGACAATGCACGATAGCAATATGAAGATGTGACGACGGTGCCAGCAGCCAAAGTACGAGTAATTGCCTCGTATCCGGCCATGTAGGTCATCGTGCCGGTTTGTCCGGCGCGAGGCATCATTCGACTACCTACAATAATGCCAGTACCGCTGTTTGCAATTTCACCGAGAACGCCATAGATCGTGCTTGAGGTATTCAGTGAGGCGGCGTTTGAAAAATCCAGATAAGCAGTTCCAAACGCAGCCACTGATCCGGCAATTTTCATCATGCCAGTCGCGTCGATCTGTACCTTGGTGGAGCCTGCCGCCTGGAATACGTGCACCCCGCTGGCTCGTGTATTGTACACCGAGTTCGTGCTGTATGAGAAACGATCTATTGCACCGGTTGTGTCGTAAATAGCTCCATTGTCCGGCATTCGCAGCTTATCACCAGAAGCCAGAGTCAAACCATTCGAGTCAATGGTAAGGACGTTCGCTCCACCAACCGAGAAGCCCAGTTGGTTTGCACCGACAGAGTACAGTCCGGAGTCCAGATCTGTGTAGAACGAATACGCTGGAAGCGCCGCAGACCCAGGCAACCGCTGGTCAATTTCGTTGAGCGTGATGTCAGAGTAACGAATGATGGCAGAGACGCCGCCGGCATAATTCGCCAGGAATAGCAACTTGAGGAACGCGGTGCCGTACGGGAACATTGTTGCCGAGTTTGTTCCCGCAGTATCGTAGCCACCAATGTACCCCTCGTATCTTGTCCATGCATTGGGGACCTGGACATTCGACAGCAGGCAGTATTTGAAGGTGCCGCTGCTGTTTACGTTTCTAACCTTTGTACCGGCAGGGAGGTTTGGTCCAGGCCAAGTCTGGGTCAGCGTCAGGGTGTTCGTGCTCTTTGCGTTCCACGTACCGTTTGTGCTGTAGGATGCGTTGTTGAACGAACCATTCCTGGAGTATGTGTAGTCTGGGTATGTGTAGCCTTTCGCATTAACGTAAGGCCACCATGAAAATTGCCGGGAGTAGTTGACTCCACCACCACTGTCCCAACCGGTAGCATTCGTCAGCACCATGACTGCGTCACCCGTGTTAAGTGCAACAGCCAGGGTCGTGTCGGTAGCCCCAGTGTACTTCATGAAGTGCCAAGGCAAGATGACATTGTAGTCAATATCGTACACTACAACACCAGCGTATTGACGGTTATTTACGTCATACCCTGTTCCACCAGTGTCGCCGGCCTTAGCCCACACGACGAGCTTGTAATACTTTTCTGGGTCAACAGGCACGTACTCATCACTGTATCTAGTAGCTGTACCAGTGTACTTGAAGCTTCCGAGCCCGCCATGTGTCTCAATCTGGTCATAGGTCCAACCGGTGAAGTTGGTGTTGTTTCCTAACAACCCACTACCGTTTGTGATTAGATTCTCCAGGCGCGATTGAACGTAATTGCTAGTAAACGTCGTGTAATAGGAACCGTGTTGTCCGTCCAACAAATCAGCATTTAGATTCGTGACAAGCGTGGTCGAAGCCACCGTCAACGGTGCAGTACCAGTTGCAATACGGGAAACCAGCACAGGCGCACTGACGTTCTCGTTGAAGTACCACACACCAGACGAGTTGAACAGGCTGATCGTGTTTGCCAAGTCTGTACGTGTGATCTGAAGCGCCCACGGAGAGGACGAAGAGTTCTTCAGTACCAACGAGGTATTTGCCACACCTTCGATGGTTGTCTTTCCACCGAGGTACGTTTCAGCTGTACCGGTGTAGATGCTGTACTTGTTTGCACCTGAGGTGACGGCCAGCTTTATGCCGTAAACGGTTCCGCCACTCAAATCAGCGATATCCAGTCCTCGATGGTCTGTCAACGTACCTGAGTTGGAAACAGCTTGAACAACGTAGTGGCTGAAGATTGGAACCGTAAATCCGGCTCCAATGATGCCGCTTGAGTAGAAGCCACGGACTGACGTTTGCCCACCACTTCCTGAGAAGTTCAAATACGACAACACGCCGTACGCGATGGTTGAACTCGCCGACGTGAAGCTCCATGCACCATTAGCCCGGACACATTGCTGAATATCTCCGCTCGTAGGGCTCGCAAATTGATACGAAGGAGCCGCGTTGATCGCTGATTTTTCACCAGCGCGATTAGCCGTCCAAGATTTTGTTACATTCAGCGCATAGTTGTTTGTACCTGATGCACCAACTATCACAGCTAAGTCATTGGTAAAAACCGCCTGATATGCCACACTTCTGTAGAGTACGACATCTGAACCAATCTGGAGGCCTGCGCTCGCAGAGTTTGTAGGAAGTGTGAGTCTTCCGTTTGGGTAAAACTGGAACTGTGCAGAGGTGTAATCCGCCGCTGGCGTAGCCGCTGCTTCAGCGGACAACGCATAGATGAACGCGTAGTTCAGCGTGTTACCTGTGCCGTAGGCACCAAAGCCTGCTGAGGAATACGTTGTATTGAGGTTTGCAAGCCTGAAGGCTCGTGAATAGCTGCCTGCTCCTGAAGTATCGACGCGAACACCGTACGTATTGCTCAGGCTGGCAGTATTGCTGATTGACACACCTTCAAACTTACCGTAACCAACCGCCTCAAAATTGTCGTCGGTCTTCAGTAGATTTGCAGAAGATCGATAGAGGTTTGTGTCTCTGGCGCCATTACCTGGTCCCCATTCGATTTTGCCACTGAAGTCAATAGTACTCCGAGCAAACGAATCTCCGGTCACTGACCCAACAAAATGAAAGTCAGTGGCAGTTGGGATAATTGAGGTAAATCGGTTTTTTGTAAAAACACCATTCCAAAGGTAGCTAGTATCTCCTAGTTGGACATTTTCGGTCAGACTTTCAGGTCGAAGCTTGTGGACCGAAGACTCGTAGACGCCTGCGACAACTGCCGTGCTTGTGCCGGCCTTGTCCCAACCTAGGATCACGCGCCCGGAGGTATGAGGTGCGCGTATATGTAAATTACCGCCTTGTCCCCAGATGTGGTCTTTCGCGGTCCACGGACCGGCTGACCCTGTTGACTCCCATCGTAGCGCGGCGAGATCCTTGAAGTTTTGGCTGGCGCACCAACGATTACGGCAAGCTAGCCCCGGAGTATCCAGGGACGTAGGGTGGTTAGTGAGCAGACCAAGGTAGAGAATTCGTGCCTGGTCGACGGAGTTCGTGGTATTTGGTAGTGTGAACTCGAAGCTGACACGGCGGATCCAGTTATTTGATGAACCACCGCACGGGGCTGCAGGCCCTACCCAACGCTCTCCGTAAAACACCGGGGCACCGTTGAAAATAACGTTGTCGGTGTAGACGGTTGAAGTGGTAGCTGTTCCGTCCGAAGAACATGTGACAGTTACCTTGATGTTTGTGGGGTAACCAATATTGAGCGCTTTCCACCCCACCACAGGACGATATGTTTCATAATCTGTCGCTCTTGTGTGCAGCTTTTGGTAATTGACACCATTTAATCCAGTGTCAAAAGCGAATGTCACGACAACACCAGAATAGACACCATTTGAATTGACTTGGCTGAATTGTGGAGCGTGGTCTGGCAGGTCGTTCGAGCCAAGATCAACATATTCTGTGTGTACCGCGTTTGGGCTGGTAACCGTTACACCGGCGTTTGTAGAAGTGACCGTCAACGTACCGCTTCGGCTTGTCCAGTGCGTCAAGAAGTTTCCCGAGTGCCCATCAGTCTCATGCAACGTAGCGTGCGTCGGAATGCCTGTGATCAACCCTGCCACATAGCTCCATCTTCCGTTGGCACCGTTCAAATTACCAACCGCAAGAGCCGGCGCCAATTCATATGAACTTACTACGGAGCTTGTCGGTGCCGTCAGATCGATCGCTAGGCTGGCCGCAGCAGGGTTGAACGACAGTTTGGTGCTGGACACCTTGGCGGCAAGAGAACCGCTAGTCGCAGCGCTCCACAACGGGTAAACCACTGAGTTGCTCGTCGTGTCGTTGGATACGGTGAGCGAGGCGGAGAGGTTTGTCTTGTAGACAATACCAGCGTTTTCCACTAGCACCGATGTGTAGGCGCCAGTCGAAAGTCCGGTCAATGTGAGGTTGGCTGACTGGATCGTCCCAGTTGCAGTGATGTTGTTGCTGACCGAAATGTCGTTCAGGAAATTCATGGCAAAAGAATATACCCCGTCTTATGGTCGATTGCAACCATTATAGACGGGGTATTTGAGGTTGACCAGACTCTTTGTAGAGCTTTAACCGATGACAGTCAAACAATATACACCGCTTGCCGGAGCCGTCTTGAATGAAACGGTGATCTGTCGCGTTTCCTGACCTGGGGTGCGTACCCAGTCAGTCATAACCATCGCACCAGTCGATATTTCGTTGAAGATGACTTGGATATTCGCAGTACCAAATTCATGCGAAATGGTGAAGGAGGTAAGGGCACCTACGGTCACCGAGGCGTTAGCACGATCAACTTGACCAGTGGTGAGGTTCATTGACCAGGCACGGGTCATGCGAAGTGTGCTGCTGGAAGCCGCATTATCCTTCCAAACCACTGCACCCCAAGCAGATGGGACAGAACCAGTAAGAGAAGGATAGAACTGCAAGTTGGCGTTGTTGGCTGAGGAGGTGCCAACATTCAATTGCAGTGGGCTGCCAGACACGGCGTTGACTACTGTCAGGTAGTTAACGGCCGAAGCAACACCGGTAAAGGTGATAAGTGGTCCACCGTTCGTGACGTCAATGATGCCGTTGGATGTACCGGAGCTGATACGAATTAGCGGAACAGTCAGGCCAGACGAAATACTGGTGTAACCGTCTTGGCGAATGGAGAATACTGTCGCTGGAGATGCACCAGAGAGCAGGTTAAACAACAAGCTCGCTGATTGAGAAGCTGTGGTGGTAAATGCCCAGCTTACACCTGTGAAGGTTGTTGCTGCATTGTTCCAGGTCTGTGTAGCACTGAATACGGGATCACTTGCACCAGAGTTCGTGCCATAGGTCAGCGTCAGCTTCTTGAACGTAAGCGAAGCCGCCGGATTGACTGTTGTTACACCAGAGCCGTTGATTGTGATGTCGCCGCTAACAGTTGTAAAGGCAGGGTTTGATGACGCACCTTGGCCAATCAGTAATTGACCGGCCGTACCGACGTTGGTGAAGGTGTATCCACCGGAGCCACCGATAGCGACAGCATATTGCGTGATACTGTTGGAGCCTGTACCACCACGACCTACGGCGAGTGTGCCTGTCCAGCCAACAGTGATCGAGGCAGCAGTGAGCAGCGCAGAGGCTGGTGTGCCACCAAGCGTCAACGTCACGTTCGTGTCGTCCGTCTTGGTCAGCGCTGCACCAGAACCGATCATGGCGGCCGTGACTTGAGCAAAGCCAAGATTGCCGGCACCGTCGGTCTTGAGGAAATGGTTCGCACTTCCGTCTGCGGCAGGAAGAACCCAGATCCTTGAAGAAGTAATTGCGTCTGGAGCCTTGAAGCCTACGTAAGCAGATCCGTTGGCGACCAACTCCATAAAGCGAAGTTCACCGGTGCTGCCTACTGGGGTATTGAACGGGTCGATTTGAACAGCGTTCCGGCCTTTGGTGATAATACCAGTTGCCAGGGTTGGTTGACCTGAGAAAGATGGAGCGCCACCATTTGCAACAAGCACGGTGTACGCACCGCCTTGCGGGGTTACCTGAACAACGCCGGTCGCATTACCGTACAGCACACCGTTGCTGGTCAAGGTTGCGACACCCGTACCGCCGTTTGCCACGGAAAGGATACTCGTACCTACCGCACCAGATTGGCTCAAATCAATTGAACCGAAGCCGATTGCCGTACCTGAGCGACGTAGAATCTGAAAGTCTGCACCGGCAGCGATGTCTGCGACGTTTGCTGTTGCATTGGTTGCATTACCAACCACTGAAAGCGCCACGGATTGACGGAACATCGCGTTGGTGATTTTATTGGCACCAACGGCAGTTACACCGGCGGCAGTAATTGTCACATCGCCAGTTACTGAAGTAAAAGCAGGATTAGCGGCGCTTTGCGCGATAAGAATTTGCCCTGCTGAGCCGACGTTTGTCCAGCCATGAGTTGTAGCACCGCCAATGGCGACAGCGTACTGTGTGACCGTGCCAATACCTGTACCACCGCGAGCAACTGAAAGCAGACCAGACCAACCCACCGTAATTGAAGTAGCCGCGAGTAATGCCGTTGTTGGAGTACCACCAAGAGTAAGTGTGACGTTGGTGTCGTCAACTTTCGTCAATGCAGCTCCTGAGCCGATCATCGACGCTGTCACCTGAGCGAAAGACAAGTTACCGGCACCGTCCGTTCGCATGAAATGGTTGGAGCTGCCGTCTGCGGCAGGAAGAACCCAAACCCTGTTTGTTGCGATCGAATTTGGCGCTTTGAAGCCTACGTAGTGAACACCGTTTGTGGCGAGTTCAAGGAACTGCAATTCACCGGTGTTACCAGCCGCGGTGTTAAAGGGGTCGATACGAACAGCGACTTGGCCCTTCGTGATGATACCAGTGCCAAGTGTCGGCTGGCTGGTAAAGCTCGGAGTGCCAGCGTTGGACCATAGAACGCTGTTTGCGGATGGTGCAACGAAGCTAACTTGAGAAGTACCGTTACCGAGCAACAAGTTGTTGGCAGTCAACGTGTTTCGTCCAGTACCACCGTTTGCTACTTGCGTGATACCAGTGACGTACTGCTCGGTGGTTGTGTCCAAGTTAATCTGCCCCCATGTGGGAACAGCTGCCGCGCCACCGGTGGCGTTAATCAGTACCCTGTGGTTCGTGCCGCCTGTCGGGCCTTTGAGGGTGACCTGATCGCTGATAATTTGAACGAGAACGTTATCTGGGTTGACATCAATCGTCGAGCCAGTCATCGTCAAACCTGCACCAGCCACGATACCTGCTACCTGCGAGAACAGCACCCAGTTGATGTCGTCAGTATTGAGAACTGGTGTTGTACCAGAGTCCGTGATAACCCAGGTACTTTTATCCCAAGCAGTACCTTTTTCAACAAAGACAATCGTACCATCACTCAATTCACCAGTCACATTTGCGTCAAGCGTACGACGCAGATCGTAGGTGTAAGCGTTAACTGCAGTAACCTCGTAAATACCATTCTGTTCTTTGTCGATGGTTGCTTGGTCTTTAACAAGAACACGCATACCGACCGTAACCGTTACACCAGGGTTATCAAAGCTGGAAATCGAAGCACCAGTGATGGTGGCTTGTGCCGGAACTGCGCTGAATGTACCGCCAGTTGCCGCAGTAGAAGCAAATACAACAGAGTCTTTGAAATCGCGAAGACCCATGGCGACGCTGTCTACGTAGCGTTTGTTGGCCGCATCGTAGTCGTTGATTGGATCAGCCAGGTTTACGATACGACGGTTTGTCCCGCCAGCACCCATGTCGAGGTTGTTGCTGCTCACGCCCCAATCTGGAGAGGCAATCGGCTGGTTACTGCCATTGGTTACAACGACACGATTGGCAGTGCTGTAGGTGGAACTTTCGTCTGACCGGAAAAGACGCTTCCATACGCCGTTGTTGCTGCCAGCAAGGGTCTTACTGAAGAACCAGACGTTGCCGTCGTAATGGCAAATCAGACCGCTTGAGTTGTCGTTGGCACTATTGTCAGCGATGCTGAAATAGGTGGCCGGCGCAGAAGTCGCGTTATCGAGCAGCGCGTTCTTCAAACGGCACAGCTTGTTCAGGTCGAGATCGCTAAGAAATTTCATGGCAATTTGTGAGACTGGGTTTGGTTAGGTCAACAATACCTTCATTTGTACCGGGAACTTTAGCCGGACAGCCAAACCATTGACTCCAATAGTATTGTAGGCAATGTCGCCGGCGAATTCAATCCCTGAATCATCGTACAAGGTTACCTTGGGACGACGGTTCAGGTCGTGGTTTATTGCGATCTCATACATTTGCAGCCCTGCGTTGTATGTAAAATCCCCTACCAAAAAAGAGTATTCTAAACTGCCCATTTTGTCCACATAGCTTTTCGGCGCAGCTTGCAGGCTCAAGGAGGGTGTCTCCGATTCGAGGATTAACGGTCCTGTCATTGCGTCGCCAGCTCGGGCAACTTTTTCATCAGCCAGCTCACCAAGGGCAGCTTGTACATTGGTGCTGGCGATATCTCCAGTAGGGTTGGAGACTACTTGAGCCGCAGTGGGGCGACCAAGGGAATCTACGTACGCCTTTGTAGCCGCTTCGTTGTTAGCAACCGGGTCGCCAGCAAGCACCAAGGGACCAGACATGGAATCACCGTCACGGTTGATTCTCTGCTGGTCTCCCGCATCAGTGTACCTCTTTGTTGTGGCTTGTGGATCCTTTGTCGGATCGGCCGGAAGTACAACTGGATATGATGTTACTGTCGATTTTGGATCACTCATTCACGAGTATTAGGCGTCGCCGGCGGGTACATAGTCCCAGGCACCACCAACACGGATAACAGCTGTAGGTTCCACACAATCAGATTGAGCGGATCCTACGATTCGTACGGTGAAATAACCAGAGCTGCTCGCCGAGATGGCAGTTGAAATTGAACCTGCCGACCAGATCTCTGAGTTTTTCAGAACCAGATACGGAGCCGTTGGGTCATATGGAGTACCGTTCATATACACACCAGCCTGGCCATTTGCGTTGTATAGAACCACGTTGACCAGCGACAAACGACCCTTGGTCATGATCACCGCCGGATAACTGCCAGTATCGGTGTGCAGGTCGCTGGTACCTTCGATTACGTTGGCCGCACCGCCGTCCACCTTTACTGCCGGGCCATCGGTGGCCGTGCAGATTTGGGTGACGACGTGTGAACGTACCGTGTTGGCAAAATGGATGGCGTTGTGCTTGCCGTGAATCTTCGGACACTGAACAATTTGTGTTCCGACGCCGGCTGAACCAGAGCCTGTGCCAAATTCCAGTCCTGCTTGGAATTGCGAGGCGTTGGAATAGATCTCACGACCCACAATCAAGGATACTTCACCGCTCACAAGGCGCGCCGCGCAAGAACCTGAACCCGCCAAATCATCGCTGCGCAGGGAGTCGCTGAGAATAATGGTTGCATATCCAGTGCTGCTCGCGTCCACGTAAATGGCTGAACGGGCTGACTGCACTAGCTTGCCCTTGAACACGCACTTGGAGCCATTGCGCACGTACAGAACATATCTGGAGTTGGAGCTGCCATGCATGTTGTAGAACTCACCCTCTCCAAACACATTGCAGATTTCATTCGTTGCCACATTGAATACGGCAACAGTTGAGTCCCCTCCGCTTGTGTAATACACCTTGGCCCCCGCCTCGAACCACCACGTCACATTGTGCTTGGCGAGGTCATTCTCGTTGTAGGTGCCTGGGCGTACGTAGATAAGATCACCGGCTAGAGCAATGGATTTGGCGTAGGAAAGCGTCAAGACAGGCTTAGCCATTTTTCCACGCTCACCGGTTGCGTCACTGCCATTCACTGCATCAACCCAGATGGTATTGGCAGTTGGAAAAGACTGAGCCGCAGCAACTTGAGCGTCAACATATTGCTTTGTGGCGGCCTGGAGATTAGCTGTTGGATTTCCTGGAAGAACAATCTGACTGTTGATCGTTTGAGCGCTCGTTACGATCTTGCTCAAATACGTGGCCTTTGCCGTTGATGGGCTTACAGCCAAAAGAGAAGTGGTAAGAGAGATTTCTGTGGCAGTATCCGTACCAGCTTCTACTTCCGTCTGGCTTGCAATACCAACAACACCTGCGGTTACACTGCCTGAAGACGCAACAGTGGAGTTCTTCTTGAGAATGTTGAACGCGGCTACCGAGTCAGCTACGTCAGCCAGATTTTTGGCACGGAGCAACGCCAGACCATTATCCTTGGTGATGTTATTCAGCGCTATACGTACGTTTGCGGCGGTAGGATCACCATCCAGGGCATCAATGAACGTTACCTGCTCAGCTTGCACGGCGCCAACTTCCACACTACCCACACCGATCACGCTCGGGTCAAGCTTGCCGTTGGGACCAATCAATGGAGCAAACCCCTCATACTTGGAAGTTTCACCGACGCCAGGGCTATCTGACGTCAGGATCGTTCCGCGCAAATGAAGGCGGGAAAGAATTTTTGCGAGCGGGGTCGATTTGGTCATGTTATTTACTCCTTCTCTTCATCATCTCCGCCTTCCATGAAAATGTCACGAACGGAGTCATCGTAAATCTTGTCGACTATCTTGAGTTCACTGGTCCCTACTTCTCCCATGTAAATGCCCAACCTTGGAGAAGTAACAGAGGAAGAGCATTTCACACACATCCAACTGTCGATGGGAGTGCCTAGCCCCTTAAGCGCCTCGATGCGTTGTGCTGAGAGCTTGGAGAGGCACACGTAGCAAACGCGTGGACCAGGACGATCTGGAAATTGTGGCCGGGCTAAGCCACGGTTCGACCCAAGAATATCCTGGGCCGAAACCGTGCGCACGGACTTTGCTTGCGAAGAGGACTTCGTACGAATGGCGGTTTTCATGTATTAAGCCGGAGCTGGCTGCTGTTGTGCTTGCGAGGCGCCTTGTGAGCGTGCCTGTGATGTCAGCTCTTCCAAGGCCTGTTTTACGGCGCTGTAGAGCGTGGCGTCGGTCTGCTTGATCTCTTGAAGCTTCTGACGACGACCAGCAGCGTCCATTGGGAACAGCTCCTGGGCGATTTGTTGGGCCTGCTGCAGCACGTCTTGCGGAGACACGGCCTGCTGCTGACCATTGCCGCCTTGCTCGGCCATCTGGCGGAGCTGATCCTTTGCCTGTTCTTCTTCCTGAAGCTCCTTGGCATCGCGGTCTTCCTGGATCTTCTTACGCACCTGCTCACGATAATCGAAGCCGTACATATTGAGCAGCTCGCTACGGGCGATGGCGTTGGCGCTGACCAACTGGCCGATGATGGACTTACGCTCGATGTCGTCGCTAATGGTGACAGGGGTAAGACCGATCTTGGCCTTCGGCAGCCCACGGATTTTTCCAACCACGCTCCCCCAATGATCGAGGATATGGTTGTAGGTATCCACAAGCACCGACCAGGAATTCTCAAATAGACGAAGGGCAGGACCGAGGGCCTGCACCTGCAGCGTCATGGTGTAGAGTTCCTGTGGGATATTGAAGGCATTGAGGATGTTGGCGACAGCCGCGTTGATCATTTCAACTGGAGCGAGTGTCTTGCCTTCTCCGCCAAGCTGCTTGTAGTCCAGAGGGAAAGGGAAAGTGTGATAGGCACCAGGGTCACGGCGATGTTCTTCAATCATGCGCTCCACTGCACCTCGCCATTGAGGCGCCGACTGATGCAGGATCGGGTTGGCTTGCGAGTTGCCTTCCTGACCCATTGCGATCACACGAAATGGTACGATGTCTTCAAAGCAAATAGCTTCGTTGAAGCGTTGCAACACCTTCAACATGAAGAAATCGTCAAACAAGTACATACACAGGGGGATGGACTTGCCGTCTGTCTTGATGCCAACAGGCGTAGGCATCTTGACGTGAATGAAATTCTTGGGATTAAAAGCAAGAAGGCGATCCTGCAGGATAGAATCGTAAACCACACGAGGAGTCTTTTTGCTGAAGAAACGGTTGTCTTTCTTCAGAACCTTCTTCTTGTAGTCTTCCGGGATACGCCAATAATATTCCGATTCGCCGGTCGTCTCTTCGTATCGTGTGATGATTTCGCGTGGTGGCCAGAACGTGACCGTGACCTTGTCGAGGTCTTTGGAGGGCTTGTCGATGATGGCGTGCTTGTACTCAGTCTTGCAGTGAGGGCACTTGTAAAGGTATTCAGCCTTTTCGCTGAACTTGTAACCAGGAGCCTTGTCGATGTTTGTAACCTTGGAGCACTTTGGGCAGGAGAGGAATCGATCGAATCCTTGGTTGATGGAGACGAAGAGGTTGCTGTAGGCGAGGAGGTTGAGTCCTGACATTGCAAGGACTTGTTTCCACTGCATGTCATCGAAGGCTTCTTCATATTTCTTCTTGGCTCCTGAGTCTTCACATTCGATATTCAGCGAGGTGATGAAGTAATTGGAAATACGGAAGAGGGCTGCGCGGTAGAAACCAAAGCGAAGAAGAAAGTGGTTGGCCCACCACAACATGTGGTCGATATTGGTGTAAGGAAGATACTTGTGTGCAACACCGTAGAAGGGATTGACGTATCTTTCACCTTTGGGCATGCCTCCACCGGGGAAGAAACCCATTGGACCACTTTGTGCGTTGGCTAGATCGAGGAGCATAAGTTATTTCACTGAAGCAGGGTGTAAATTAGTCACCGACGTTTTTCTGACAAAGTGATAAGAGTAGCGATGACCTAAATAGCAGTTTTCACGTACAAGTTCGAACCCGTTCATTTGTGCTACTTTTTTCACCCAACCGCTGGAAAGACGATAGACATTCGTTGGATCGTGCGGGTTGGCTTCACGAGGAGCCAACAGCGTCAAAGTCGGCGAAGCGCTGTTGTCGGCGTGTGTCTCCACTACCACGTATTCCTTGGCGACGCGGAAGCACTCGTTTAGTCCGGTAAGAGGATCGGTTAGGTGATACAATAAACCAAGGCACAACACAATGTCAAATGACTGAGCGTCAAATGGGAGGTTCTGTACCTGCCCGTGTACATACATGGCCTTGCTGTTGTAAGCCTTGTGGAGAGCCTCCCAAGCGGAGTTATCATTGATATCCCACATACGCCGGCTGGCGTCATCCAAACCTACAACACGAGTAGCACCAAGTCTTTCGGCTTGAAAAGCCCAAGCACCATCCCAGCAGCCGACATCCAGAACAGATTTGTTTTTGTAGTCAATTTGATCCAGGCAACAGAATTGGCGCCAGGGCTCGGAGTCAACACCGTTTTCGGTAAAAGCCGTCCGAGAACCATCAGGCAACAAAAAATTTGCGTGATAGAACTTGATTCCGGCGTTCTTTAGTTGATCGCTTAATGTCATAGATTATGCATTTTCTGAACGCCCTTTGGCGTGCATAGGAAGCCCAACGTGGAGTTTTTCCCGGTGGACCCTGCGGTGACACATCCTACAGAGGGTGACGCCGTTATTGACGTCAAAGCGGAGCGAGGCGTCCTCGGCAAAAGGGACGATGTGGTGGGCGTGAATGGACTTGCGTCGTTTCGGCTTGCCACCGCAGAGCTGGCAAGTGAATTTGTCTCTGCCTCGTACTGCGTTAGACCACGCCTTATGTTCTTCTGACATCCTGAGGGCACGCGCTTCCTTTTGTTTGGCTGTTAGTTTAGAACGGGCCATGAATAGCCTGGTGGCGTGGAGTGTGGCTTAAACCGAGTAGGAGAAGCAAGCTTTTCTTTTTCTCCTTCTCCTGCAACAGCAAAGCCCTCTTTGTCGATAAACTTGACCTTCTTACGAGTGTCAAAGTCGCTGTGGGAGTCCTCTGTCAGATCGCCTCGTTTTTCCATATTGGTTGTTTGCTACCCCTCCCCGGTATCTCCCAGTCAAAAATGGTATAATAACTTGAGAAAACCGAAGGAGAGACTTTGGCTATTTGACTTCCTGCATGGGGACTTTGGTTTTGATCCTGGACAACCCTGCGGCAAGGCCTGCTGCGCCTCCTAGGACGGCTCCTGCAGCCCCGATCGCCTTGTCCAAGGGTTCCCGTAGCAGAGGAGGCTTGGAGGAGTTCTCACCGGTCTGGTGTGGATTCTCCATCTGCCCCCTGCCGTTGTCTGGTACTTCTGCTGCATTTTTTAGCAGAGCATCCAGTTCAGATAGTGCGAGCTTTTCCATAGACGTTAGAAGCGAGGTTTGACGGACAAGCTTGAGGGAGGAGCGTTCTGTCCTACGTTGAGAGGAGCGAGACCAAGCTGCTTGAGCATTTGAAGAGGATTACCCTGACTGGCCTCAGGGGTATATTCTGGACGCGGAGTCACGCCTTGTGTGCGCAATTGCATCAATGCCTGTTCTCCAGGACCAGAGGCAAGAGCGTGGGCTCCTGCGCCCGCGCCACCACCAAGCAGCATACCAATGAGGGCGTTGCGTCCTCGTGTGCCCTTCTCTCCTGTTTCTTTATTTTCGCTCTTACCAGACAAAGCACCAGCAAGTCCACCCACACCTGCACCGATGGCAGGAGCAGTAACAGGATTATCTTTGAGGAAATTGTTGACGTTTAAGGCACCTCGACCAGTAGCCCTGCCTGCCTCATTGACTCCTTCCACACCGGTGGACCAGAGTTCTTTCAGTTTATCCATGCCTGCACCTGCATGTTGCTTCATGGAGTCGACACCCTGTCCTGCGCGCTCAAGGTATGGGGCAAGTGCGTCCATGATCTCGTCTGCCTGCTTGGGGAAGGAGGAGACGCCTACAGTGGGCTTGGAGTCCATAGGCAGCTTGCCCTTGCGCTGCAACAGGGCAGTGAGGCGCTTGCCATAGGCCTGCTTTTGAAGTGTGCGATCAATTTCAGCTGCTTGTTTCAGCATGCCCTGTACGAAGGCGTTGTCGGTGTTGGTCATATGTTGGTTGGCGTTTAATCCTCTTCGGAAAGCTTCACAAACACCATAAGGACTTTCTTGTCGTCCACCCAGGTAAACTTGAAACCAGGGTACATGGTGTTCTCAACCTTTCCATTCACAATCAACTGTACGTTTGTTCCAGGGGCAGGCTCATAACGTATTTCGCCTTCATTGGCAAAGACTAACGTCAGGGCACTGGTTGAATCCAGGACAGCTACAGCATTTAGTCTGATTCTACCCAATTGAGTGGAAAATACAACCTCAATTGAGGAGTCAGGGAGAGGATCCTGGGCGCGAAGCGTGGGAGGGGAACATGGCTGTAGTATAGTATTAACTACCGGGTCTGGTGCCGTGCTGCCGATCTTGACTACATTGGGGTCGAGGCCATCGGTACGCAAAATCGGCACAACTGTCTCATTCACAACGACTGGCGCGTTCGATACGCGTTGTGTCGTTGCCCGCTTGCCTTTCTTTTTAGTTGCGACAGAGTCACTTAGCATCGGAAGCATCTCTGCACCACCCATCAGGGCGTGTGCCGCCATCTTCTGTGCAAGGCCTACGACGTCCTTGGAGTCACCAAGCACCTGTCCTGCGGCTTCCTTACGTCCTGTCTCTCCATAACGCGGCACAACGTAGTCTCCGGTGGAATACAGGCCGGTGTTGACCAGCTCGGGGTTGCGCGTCTCGCGCCCTGCGGTATCTCTTGGTAAAGGCATCTTGCTTTTTCGGTTCGGGTTTCGTAAACTGTCAATTACATGCGGAAGATCACACTACAACGAGTTGACCAATCGCCTGACCCAGAGGTGACAGACACGTACGCACAAACGTACGGCATGACCTTGACGGTTACAGCAGCGTATGATATGCCAGCTGAGGTATTTGTCAAGCAACGCATTTCCCCTGACGGGACGCAGGATGTTTTTGCTGCTGTGGCCAGTGCGCAGCAATTGCAAGATCTTCCGGTGAATGAGCCGGGTGGAGACACTTCATATTTCCGAGTCAGTTCAGTTACTGTGCAAGGAATGAACCAAGCTGCGCTGGATGAGATCTATCGTTTGGTGCAGGAAGAAATCCAGCTGCTAGTCCGGAATCTGGATGCCCTTGATAATCAAGCAGTTCCATCTACGACTTGTGAGATAACTGTAGGATCATTGGAATATTTGTAATCTTGTACACGCTGCGTGCACGAGCTATTCGTGTAACTAGCCTAAAATCAATAGGTTAGAGAAATACAAGAAATCGATTTGGAAAAATCCTGGGCGTAGGTTGTACCCCTATTTTCAGGCTCAGCTCTCCTCTCATGCCTTTCCGTGAATGGTTCTCAAAGAGCACGTCGGATTTTATCTGGACGTGCTTTACGCTTTTTATCGTGGCCATCGTAGTCTGTATCTTCGGATCATTCTTCGTATCGGTCGCGACCTTTCTGCTCGTAGGTCTCATTGCGCTGGCGCCATTGTTGTGCTTGTTGCTCCCGGTGTTCTTTCTGTATCTCTTGATCCGCGCCATCATCGATGCAATACGCCGACCATGAGTAAAAGACTCCGTTATCCTCCAGCACCGCCAACCTTTCTTCCTCCTAACTACAACGCTCAGCTCATACTGGAGTTCGTAGACTTTGTGGTCCGTTGCCAGCAAGGCAGTGGGTCTGATTCAATCAACTACATAACTTCGGCGGTGCTTGATCGCATCCGCCGGAACGTCACGTCAGAGCGCGTCATACTCGCCCACACCAACCGCGCATTGCGGATGATGAAGGCGGAGTTTCCACGAACGCACGCCCTCTGGACGTATGTTGAACATCCCGACAATCCGCAGATTTAATGCCTTCGCCTGTCGTATCTGTTACTCAATGGCCCAATGTGGCTGCTGTTGATTCTTTCTTCACTTCCATAACCGATGACGAGATCACACGATACCAGGAATACTGGCGTACGTTGACTCCAGAGGATTATCTTGAAACCTTCGAGCGCTGGTTGTTTGCCTTCTGCTCCGTTCACACTTCATGGGCAGCGAATGTCCGTGGATTTGAAGCCATCAGATCGTGGGCGCATTGGTATCAAGATAGTGCAGGATTGAAGCAGCGACTGGAGGACAGCCGCATCGGTCTGCACATCAACCGCACCAAATTCATCGGCAAGTTCTGCGATGATTATTGGGCGAACCCTCAGGCGTTTTATCTGGCTCAAGGCGAAGCGTGGGTGCAATACCGCAATCGTCTTGTGAAACGCATCCTAGGTCTCGGACTTGCAAAGGTGTCATTTGCCCTTGAAATGATCTATCCTTGCGCGGCCGAGGTTGTGTGTCTGGACACACACATGTTTCAGTTTTATGGATTGGACCAAACAAAGCACGCTCGACACTATCAGGCTCTTGAGCGCCATTGGGTCTCTCATTGTCTTGATCGTCATGTCCCGAGTGCAGTCGCCAGAGCCATCTACTGGGACAGGAAACAAAAAAGGACGGACTCCAGATATTGGACCTACGTCTTAGAACGAAGACCCACTTATGGCCCGGAGAACACCGCGGTACACCGAGAAAATATCGTCGATCTCACCTGACTATGACCGAGCGCTCGTGTTGGAGCTGCTCGAACGTCAGGCACAATACATCAGTTACGCCGGTCGTACAAACACCACGCTCTGGCAGACCTCGATTCTCATCGACGTCATCATGCGTCGGACTGATGATCGGGCGAACCAGAGAAATCCAGGAGAGTTGGTGTGGCGCCAGCCGCTCACCTACTCAAGAAACTCCAACATCGGAACCTTTCTTGCCAACAACTTTCCCAAGGATCATCGCATCTTCAACTACATCGTTATTCCAGGTTACGCTGGTAGCAGGGAAAACTGATCTGAAATGAACCACCCGCCGGACTCAGGAGTCACTCTCCAAATCAACAGCCTTGCCGCCTTGGAAAGACTCCTGGGCGGCGATAACGAGCTGACAACATCAATTCGTAAATCGGTTGCGGCCGCGTTTGCACGCAACTACATGGTGGACCTTGTACGCAGTGAGTTCGCCAACAAAGAAGCAGAGCTGAAACGAGCAGTCGCCGAAGAGGTCAACAAGGTCTGCCTTCAAAAGACCAGGGAGTCTCCCACCTGGTCGCCGTCGTTCGAGCTGTCCCCTTCGATGAAGGAAAAGATACGCACCGAAGTCGCCACGCAACTGACCAGCGTGATCAACGCTGAAGTCGCAAAGCAGGGCGAAACAATTATGGCTGCCTTGAGGGAGGAGCTTGAGAAGTTGCGCGCCCGCATTCCGAACCTCGTCGCTGAAAAGGTGACTATCAAATTCAACAGGGAAGTCAATGAGGCGCTGGATGCGCGTCTCAAGGAATTGAGGGCGCTTCTGCCTCTTGACCCGCCTGAAACAAGAAAGATCAACGTACCTTGAAAAAGAAAGTGGTATTTGTCTGCGGAACGTTCGATGCGGCTGGTGGCAAGCCATCCAGTATCGCACAGGAACTGTTTGCTGGTTTTACGGCCAAGGCGCTATGCCCCGGTCTGGAGGAATTTGATTGCACCTTTATGAACGGTGGGTCGTTGGCTGACCTGGAGCACGCCGCCCACAAAGCCGCTTCCGCCCACGTCGTCATATGGTTGGCCAATGTGCCGAATGACCATCCGAAGAACTGCGTGCGCTCCATCAAAGTCATTAACCCGACCTGCGTGCTGGTGACCTCCAAGCGCTCGGTGGAAAAAGGATACTCAATTCCTGCGGTTGTTCAGCACGCTCTGGAGCTGCACTCGAACCTGGTAATCCTGTTTACTGCCATACCCAGCCAGGCAAAGGGCAGATACAGGGCGCAGCTCATCGACCCTCTCGGCAACCTCTTCTGGGACGGAACCAGCATGACGGAGTTTCATGAACTCGGTGCGGTTTTGAACCTGCGTGTTTCATATCTGTTGTCCATCCGCCGAATGGGCACGGTCAAGGCCATAGGCTCATGTCCAGAGACGCCGCCACAAGAAGAGGAGTTCATCAAGTATGTACGAAGCGCGGCTCATAAATTCGCCGAGCTGATACCGTCGCCGGAGGCTATCAACCGCTTTGTTGGAAATGCGTCGTTCCGTTGTTCGCACGGCTTTCCGGCAGTCAAGGAAGACCGCGCGATATACGTGTCCAGGCGTAACGTGAACAAGCAAGACATCACGATGTCTGACTTTGTTCCAATCATCGGCGAGGCTGACGGCAAGCTTCTGTACTGCGGTGATCACAAGCCTTCTGTGGATGCACCAATTCAAGTTCGGATATTTGAGTTGTATCCGAATATCCGGTACATGATCCACGGACATGTGTACATCAAGGAAGCTCCAACCACGGAGACGGTCTTGCCTTGTGGTGCGTTGCTTGAAGCCAACGAGGTGTGGGAACACTTCCCGGAACCCGACCAGGAGGCGTTCGTTCTCAACCTTCGAGGCCACGGCTTCATCGCCGGCAGCAACGAGCTGTCCACCCTGCGCTTGCTCACCGGCGGGATGGTCTCCCGTCCAATGCTTGAAAGCCAGCTCAAGTGGGTCCACGGCCGGTTGGGCGAGGTAAAGCCTCCGGAGTTGTCATGAAGCAGGAGGTCACGTGCAGTGAATGTGAGAAGAAAACCCTTTCATTCATTGACCACAAAGACATCACGGCAGCCCGATGGAAGATAATCGGGTTGAGCATCAACACCGGGCTGCCGATCGTGACGTGTAATACTTGTGAATGGAAACCTATGAGCGCAAGGCAGGTTGTCCGCCCACAAAAGAAAACGATGCCACGGGATGACCTCGTGGCCGAACTTGAAAGGCTCATATGAAATACCGTTCACTTCTCTGGCTCTCCAGCCTCTTGCTTCTGTTAGGAGGCATTCTGTTGGGTTGCAGTCAGGTCGACATGGAAAAGCACAGCGTGAGCGAAGTCAAACCATCGTGCACGATGGATGCCAGTATCTTGTGGTCGAGAACGGGGCGAGGATTGGAAACAACTACTCGTTCAGCATGTGCCACAAGGGAAACTGCACCAACGCCATTCATAAAGGCCAGGCCAACAAACCATGAACTACATTCAAGAACATCCATACCTGTGCCTTTCCATCCTTGGTTACTTCGGTTTCCTTGGATGGATTGCCTGGCGATATCTGAAGCCACCGAAGGACCCGCCACCCAGCGGCATGGCCGACTCTTCACTCGCAATCGACAACCTCGGATTCTGCGGAGGAAATGCATGAGCTGGCTCAGATCGCTGTTCAAGAAGAAACTCCGGGCAAAGATCTGCCCCAATTGCCATCCTGGAAAGAGTTTTCCGGACAACGCAATCCTCCAGATGTGCAAGAAATGCACCTCCGAGGGATATGACTACCACATGTTTTACGATACGGGCAAATGCGAGTCATTCTGCATCGTATCCCTGACCGGTCCTCAACGTTTGCAGTCCAATGCCAAAAACAATCCACACGGCGATCGCCCATCTGTCTCCACGCCTACAAGCACACCTGCTCGATCAGTGGGCAAGGTGTGAAACCGTCGACATCTACGATGGCGATCTCGATAAATACCTGACCGTCATCGAGCAGGAAATGCAGGCCGCCTTTGACGCGTTGCTGCAAACCGCGGCAATTCTCGAAGCCGTTCAAACGACAATCAACGGGCTGACTCCGGAGCGCCATGGCGCGGCGAAGCCTGAGAAGGTCGTCTTTCAAATCCGTGAACGACGAGTATTTTATCTCCCCGAAAACATCGAGGAGTTCAGAGGGCTCACACCAGAGGGCTGAAAAGTGTTTGCAGAATGAAGCGCCCGACGCTACGATCTGCGATCCGAATATGAGGTGGGTGGACACATGCGACTGCTGCCACGATTGGTTTGGCATCAGTGAACTCATGTGGACACCCACCGGACAACTGCACTGCTCCAAGTGCCGACAACCAGACAAATGAAACGACAACTACTGCATCTACTGTTCATTCTTTCCATCCTGATCGCTCCATTGGCGCTGGCTGACGGCGCGACCAACAAGATCGAACTCATAAGCCCCGAGACCAGGCAGCTGGTCGCGACCAACGCCAACCAGCTGATGGTTGAAATTCTCACCGGCGTGAAGAACGAGGGTGGGAAGATCTACGCTGGCACGAAGGAGGCACTTGGTGCAGCCTACGAGACGGTGAAGAAGGAAACACCCGAGGTCATACGTGAATTCATGGTGTGGCGGGCGATCCACCACGGCGTCTGGATGGGTGTGTCCGTGGCTCTCGCTGGCGTGGCCTTTTATTGGTCCCGGCGATTCAAGAAGATGGCCGCGGAGTGTCCTGAGCCGACCTACACGGGCGGGGTATTACAAGACCCACGACGACCACGGCAAATTCGCGTATCTCGCACTTCAATACGTGTTGGTTGCGGCGACGTCGCTTCTCCTGCTCATCGGGGTGACGACCAACCTGTATCCGATGCTGAAGATCTACGCGGCCCCGAGGGTGTACATCATCGAATACGTGGTGAACACCATCCAGGACGCAACAACCCACAATGGCGCACCTCGGCGATGATCGCCGACCGTGCCGGGGGCAGGGAGAAATCCTTGCCCCCTTTTTTAGCATCCAAATGAAACTGCAATTCAACCGGGGCTTCCACCTGTTCCTGGACGACGAGAGGGAGCCGCGACAGGTGACTTGGGTGGAAATGCCTCCCAACGTGGCGTGGATAATCGTGAGGAATTACGAGGAATTCACGCGCACGATCAATCATGAGGCAAGGAAGGGAGTTCTTCCGGGCTTCATCGCCTTCGACCACGACCTTGCCGACGAGCACTACAGCGGTTACATGCTGGTGCGTTCGGGCATTCCGTACGAGGAGGCGTTCAGGAACGTGACGGAGAAGACGGGACTTGATTGTGCCAAATGGCTGGTCGAGACGCATCTTCTGCCCAACGGCCTGCCTCCTCCCGAGTTCGTTGTGCACTCCATGAATCCGGAGGGTGCGGCGAACATCAGGTCGTATCTGGAAAGCTACGCGAAATCCCTGCAGCCATGAACGGACGGCTGGAGCTGCAGGAGGACGTGGAGAACCTGGCGAGACGGCTTAAATACGGATGTGGCAACCACGGCTGTCGCATCAACCCGCCAAAGGGGATGGGAACGAACTCAATATGCCAGTGCACGCCACTCAAAATATCGAGGGCGTTGTTGGAACTGGCGGAGCGAGCAGAACAAATGGGCCGTGATTGGCCTGACTTCAACGGAAGCTGAATGCAACTCGAAACCAAATACAACCTGGGCGACTCGGTCGTGTACATGAAGAACAACCGGATCCAGAGGGCGACGGTCAAGATGGTCAAGACCAGCAGTGCGACGCAGTACACCAGGGATCAGGAACCTGAGGTGGTCACGAACGTCATTTATCTGGTGGTCAACGACTGCTACCTTCCGGCGTCGGAGAAGGAGCAGGAAATCTACCAGGCAGGCCTGTTTCCAAATGCCGAGGAGCTGGCGGCGACGCTGGTGAAGGAGGCAAACAAGGCATGAGCGACATCAACGGACCGATGACGTTCGCCGAGCACAAGGAAACGACGGCGGTGGACCTGGAGTCGATCGGCCGGGAGTTCCTGAGCCTGGGAATTGCCGCCAGGGACGGCAACATGCGCCTGGTGGAGGAGATGTTCCTCGGGGACGAGGACGCAAGGGAGGACACGTCCAAGATAGTAAGGCTGAGGGAATTGTTTATCCTCAGATATTTTCACAGGCAGGAGCGGGTCGCAAGGACCAGGCAGCCGGCGCCGGAGGATCCAGTGGATCCGAAGGGAGAAGACGACAAGGGAGACTGAATGAAGATTACCTGGGAAGAGAGCGACGTACGTCCTGGAGTGCAATATGAGTTCCAAGTTGAAAGCGGCCACTGGGTCCATGGGACGGTGGCCGTGCAGGATTATGCGATCAAGGAGGGACAGGAACGAAAGGGAGTCGGAGCCAAGACTCCAGGCGAACAGCAACACGTCATCATCGTAAGTTCCTACACCTTCATCGGACCGTTCGAGAACAGCCAGGCGTTGGTGAACTGGATGAACGAGACGCAAAGGGCAAGGTTCAAATGAATACGGCAGGAATAAATCAAATAAACGACTTCGCACTCATCTTCACGACGATGAACGAGTTGTTTCAGAAGGAGTTGCCTTCCAACTTTGATGACACCTTGTTGGTGGGCAAGGTGATGAGGAGACTGGAAGGCAGGGTAAATCCAAATCGCATACGTGAGGCAATTGCGTTCGTTCACAACGGAGCAGCACAACCACAACCCAAGGCTTGGACGGTAATTCCCAACGAGGAAGCCAGACAAGTACCTGAGGTACATGGGTGGAGAGATCTGCATTGAGATCATAGTAGAACAACAGCCGGATACGTCCGGCCATTGAGCCAACAGTCAGCAGGCAACAGTCAGCACCACAATACATGAACATGCAAGACAGACAGCAGGAACATCAATCCTGTGACGAAGAGTTGATGAGGTCGGTCAGAAGCCTAATAGCTACAGTGGCACAGGCAGCTGAAATGTCAGAGACAACAGCAGCCATACGGAAGAACATCGATAGATTGAGGGCAGAGCAGCTGTTGCTTCTGGTAGACCTTCAGGAGAGGGTAATGAATAGGATGGAAGAACTGCTGAACAAGACCGAGAGAACAGCGATTGACCCCTCGTATTGGCGTTCAGACGAGGATAGACGCGCAGCGTTTCAAGCCTGTCTTGATACAGGTAGATATGTAAGAATCAAGATATTAGACATAGCTAAGGAGCTTATGCCGGCTGAAGTTCCCAAATCGGAATAAAGCTAAGGCGTTGATGCTCTATAGGAAGTGAAAACGCCCTATTGGTGTAGGGCTAAAAAAAGGTAGTCCTGGTCTTACCCCGAACAAATACAGGTATTTCCAGTTTACCTACGTAAATTCAATTTCAAATGTCCGATACCCCTGTCTCCCCCTCTTCCCCTATAGTACAAGAGATACATCCCTCTCTTGAGGGTCTTCCTCCCTTGCATTCCTATCGTGGGATGCTGAAGATCGTCTATTCCAATAGGCCTGATCTGGTCAAATCCAGACCTTGGAGGTTGTTCAGGGCAGGGGAAACCCCTGAGTGGTATCCTGAGAACACCCTGACAGGTCAACAGATGCCACAGGCCGCCAGAGGACAGCTCTTGGGTGACTGCCACATCATCGTCACCAACAGCCTTTACCTCTTGAGAGCCTACCATATGGCCAGGCACGAACACCCCAAGGCCATTCAATTCGTGTACATCCATTTCTCGGAGGAGCCACATAGCATCCATGTCTGCCCCTTCTCCATCAGTGCCTCCAATAGCCTTGAAGCCCTTCCTGTCCCACAATTGGATTGGGAAATGGAGCAAAGCGAAGCGTATCTGGGTAATTCCCATTCGTAGACCTCAATGCTATCAAGGACTTACGTAAATTGGGTGGAATTTCCATTTCATTTATGTATTTCCAATATAGTTAGAGGAATATCTGCGTAGACCTCAATGCTATCAAGGACTTACGACGATCGCGACACCGTGTCGGGATATTTGTCGTGATTTAATCCCATTTCCTACCTATTTTAGGCATTATCCACATTGGCTCTTGCCTCCCAACGACTTACAACGATATGAAATATGGCTCGTAGAATATTCTCAAATGGCCCTTCAGGCTGGGAACTCAAGCTCGCAAGGCTGGAAGACTCTTTTGGTATCGGTTATGGTAGTGGTGCCGTACCTGGAACGTCGCTTTCAAGGGTATTGCTGTCTGAGGAGCAGGGTGGAGGCGTCGGCTGGTGCCTGTCCATCGGCAGGATGGGAATGCCCAAGTGTCATTTCTACTCCAAGAGCATCAATGGTTGCCTGGCCAGAGCACGCAACGCCGTTGCCAAGGGTAAAACTCGTCCACCGGAAATACCTATCATTGGCTGACCTATGACAAAAGACCAAGCCATACGTATTGTGAGCCGGCAGACCCCCTGTGCCCACGAGAATGCCGATACCAGACTGGGAAACGGTCAAATCTGGGCCAAGTGCGATGATTGTGGTGCGACTTTCGAACAAGCCCACTGGGACGACGCTCGACAGGCAGCCAAGCAGTTCCAGATAGCCATTGATGTTTTGTCCGGGGTGGAACCTACCAGTGGGTCCAAAACTACGGTCAAAATCGAAGACCTTCGCGGTATGTCAGTGTCCGAACTTTCACAACTCATTCAACAGTAAGAGCCTATGCTGAAATTAGTCATCACTCGCCGCAATGGGGACATTCATTGTGCCCTGGAAGGCAACCCAGCCGTCTGGGATTGTGGTAAAACCACGGCTGAGGCCGTCGGAAAGTGGATTGTAACCCATGGTGCAGACCATGGAGTGCAACTTGTGGTGCCAGGTACCGAGGGTGCAAGCCCTGACCTGCCAGACGGCTCTCAAGGAGTGCTTACTGAAGACGACCTGTTCGCCTTTGCCAACGAACGCACCGGCCGCCCCATGACCATTCATGAGCGTGAATGGTGCCTTCAGGAAATTGCCAGTGTGGAAGGATACAATCGGGCGGATTACGAACTGTCTGACAATAAGGGCCTTGCCCGGGGTGTGCTGAGCGCCTGGGTGGACTTCTGCCGAGATAAAGGTTTGATGTAATGGCCACGAGCTACACAACCAGAGACGACATTACGCGCCGACTGGAAGAACTTGTGGAGCAAAAGGTTACATTGTACGCACCGATATTTGCTCCCGATTCCGAGATTGGGTTGTTCGGTCAGCTTAAACGTGCAGACAGTGGCCGTTGGAGGGTGATGTTGGGCTTCAACGACCAGGCCATGGCCTTGCTGTTCTCTGTCGGCGCCATCGAGCGTATTGCGTATCCGGATGACAGCGATAGCATGAAGTATCCACAGATACAACTGCGTCGCATGCCCTTGCCTCGTGGGCAGTACGAAGAATTCACGTGATTGTAGGCCTGCTCATGGCTAAAATAAAGCCATGACTAGACTTGAACAGCTCCGCAAGATGATCAATTGGGAAGTCATGGTGATTTGTTGCAGCCGGGAAACCGGACTGCGCTCATCTTATGATGGTATCCTGAGGGAAAACAACGGCGTGTTTGAATTGTGGCGTGATGGTATTGAACCTGTGTACCGGTTTGTACCGGAAGCCATTGATTCATCCAACGTCATTCCCGGATTTCGTCCTGCCCTGTTCACGCACGTTTGTGAGGACGGCTTGAACCCTTCATATGCCTGAATCCCCAAAATGGCCTACCCTGGCAGGTAGGCTGGCGCACGCACCTACTTCCAGGTTGCAGGCGCTCGAACAGCTGGCGGCCTCTGTGCCGCTTTCACCCACCGGTACCGCTGTGTTGACCCGTCTGAGGCGCCAAAAGCGCTCCAGGAGGCAGCCAGGGCCGTTGGTGGGTGGTTAAATCATGCCTGACGACTGGACTTCTTCGGCTCCGACCAAGAAAGGCAGCTATTGGTTCTATGGTGACGAGTGTTTTGGCTCAATGGGCGGACACTTCACCGGCAGCATCCCTCCGAGGTTGGAATTGCATTACGTAACCGTTCGGGCAATATCGAACGGCATGATGGCGGTCACCAATGGCAGGTTCATGCCTATGAGGCCGTTTGACCCTTCAGTAAGGCGGGAAGGATATGTAGGTGTCTGGCAACCTGTCCAGATGCCGTCTCTTCCCACCCATCTCACCTTCAAGACTGATGGAACTGTGACAAATGAAGGTCACCATAAAGCCGGCACGGAAATACATCCGTAGACCGAAGATCGAATATCCATGCATCATGCGTTGGGAAGGGCAAGGCGACCGTGTCGTCGTGCTGTTTCTGAGCAAGGATGAAGGGATCGAACTGAAACCTACCGGGCTTGATGCCGAAAACCGAAAGGCGTGGCCTAGTCCCAACGACCGCAAATCTATGTGGGAGCCCTTTGAGGGCACCATTACAATCAACTGCAACTGACATATGCCTCAATTCAAGTTCAAGGACGGCAAGACCCTCGATTTCGAGGAGTTTCCCATCAATGATAAGAACCTTCGCAAGATCAACATCTATTGCGACGGAACCGACTGTGAAGGTGTCTGGGCGGCATTCTCCGATGCGGGAGTGAAGGACTACGACTCCGACCGTCGTGGCACAGGGTATGAAGGCGTCTGCATCCTGCAGAACGCTCCACTGAACTTCTATCCGATGAATGGCTGGGGCGCTTATGTGCCGGTCAAATTCAACGGAGGCACACGACCCTCGATGGATGTGGCAGACATGACCGGTGAGATGCTTCTGTGCGAGGAGCGCATCAAGCAGGAGGCTGAACTGGCAGCTAAAAAAAGCCATGAACCGTAAAGAAGCTGAAGGGTTGGTGGCCTTGTCCGGCATCCAATATCGGAGCATCTACGAAACACCCAACCAGTATTGGGGAGGAAAGAACGACATCACTGGTCCTTGGTGGCTCATTGTGACCCAGCACGGCGTTATCCGTATTGGGTGGCGTAAACGGGTGGTGGAGATCGACTGGTCCGATACTGGGCGCAGCGTTGAAGTGACTAAGGATAACGTCACAAAGGAACCGATGCTTGTACACGCCTGGGGATACCCCAAGGCAGTTGAATACCTGACAGCGCTGTGGCGGGAGCTTCGAATTCCTCCGGCGTCGACATCTGACAACAAATGAGTCAGCAACCTGAAGCAAAAGCCTGGATTAACTACATCTACAAACTGGCAGAGGCGGCTCCCACACTGGATAGCCACATAGCCTGTGAGAAAGGTGTCGGATATCTTGAGGCCAATTATCCGTCGTTCTTCACATATCCGGCAGCCACACAGTCATTTGGCCACCATCACACGGTGTGCGGGCTGGCCCAACACACAGCTGAGGTCATCCAGATTGGCCTGCAGACTCGTGCGGTGTTGAATCTGCAGCACGTCATTCCCTACGATGAATACTTCCTTGCCGCCTTGTACCACGACGCCGGAAAGGTCAAGGCCTACACTCAACTACCAGACGGAAAATGGGTCAAGACCCAAGACAGCCGTTGGTTCCACCACATCCACCTTGGGGTTAAGATCTTCGAGGAGATGGTTGCGCATGAGAAGCTCAGCTACCCTACCGGGGCGGTTCAACACGCCATTATGGCCCATCATGGGTGCCGAGAGTGGGGAAGTCCGGTATCTCCGGCGACCCCATCGGCCCAGCTCCTTCATCAGAGCGATCTGATGAGCGCCAGAATGAGCGACATTGTACGCGGAGTGGATCCGCTGGACTACAAGAACTACAAGGCAGGAGAAAAGAGCTGATTATGCGCTTTGTTTGGCTGAGGCGGCTGGGGCGAGCAACAGGTCTTGCCGTCAGCGATAACAGCGAGAATCTAACAAAAATAGGAAATGAGCAAACGAGGTAACAAGTGTGGGCTTTCGCAAGAGTCCCACCAATGGATCGGTGACACGTGCACCGACTGCGGTATTGCCTGGTCGGTATGGGCCGGCAACACTATTAAGGAGTTGCAGCGTCAACTGGATGAACGCTCTGACCCCGATGACCCGCCGCCTGATGGTCCATCCATCCGTACGGTGGAGGAAGTGAATATCATCAATGAGTTGTATCGGCTCAAGGGTGAGTTTAAGCCGACGCACGCCTATGCCACCATCACCCAGCCAGTAATCCTCCACAAGTGGAATGGAAATCAGTATCCGTCGGTGGAGGCGAACACGGAGAAGGTGCAAGTGCCGGCTGGTACGACGTTGAAAATTGTAATGGTCTCCCGGTTTGGAGATTGCGGGTTGACCGATGATCTCAATGCCGAGAACGGCTACAACACCCGGGTGGACTTTGACTCCGATGTGTTGAGCAATATCCGATGGAGGCCGTAATGGGAGCACGACAAATACGCCGACACGAGCCGGTAAAGCCTGCTCCGTCGGAACCGCCTCCTGAAAAGCCGAAGAAGGTCAAGGAGAACGAGTTTACCATATGAATATAGTACGTGTCCCTGTAGTTCCTATCCCGAACACTACGGTGCTTGGCGAATTGGACGCGGCGATCCGCATCAGGGCTTCACAGATACGCCAGGACATTGATCAGGAGACCGTGCCGGAGGAAACACAGCGCCTTGTTGAACGACAGGGCGCTTTGGCGTTTCTGGCGGAGCAGGTCAAGAGGATCAGGTTCCAGGTGGCACCGATAATTGATATCGTCGTCGATGACCGATCGGAGACGCCAAAGGATACAACCAGTGGTGCCCAGCCTGCGGCACCCTGAAACACAACAAAACAACTTCCGAAAATGGGGACTTATTTGTCGTTGGATCTGGATTTCTTCAACGCTGCCGGCGAAGGTGACCGCCCAACCTTCCTCAGGTTGGTGGATGAGCACCTCGATCGCGTGGCCAAGTTCGTCAAGAGGAGAGGTGTGCCGTGCGTGGCGGTCATGAACCATCAGCAGATGCTGCGGTTTGTGGACGATTCTGGTTGCGACACCTTGTTGAACGTGGATACGCACTCCGATCTGGCTGAGGCGGACGTGACGGAGTTCTCCTGCGGTACGTGGGTCTCCTACGTCTCGTGGCGCAAGAAGGGGCGGTACGTCTGGCACCACGGATACACCGCCTACAGGGGCGATTGTTCCGGCAACGTCAACCTTTTCCGGCCACGGCCAAGGTTCGAACGTGGACAATTGTCCGGTTGGAACGATGTAATCCACCGGCGCAGCATCAAGATGCCTGCGCTGACCAACAACATCACGTCGATCGGCGTGTGTCTTTCTCCTTCGTATGTGGACTATGCCAAGGAGACCGGTGACATGCTGCGTGACTGGGTGAAGAAACACAACATCCGATACGTCAAGGGCCGACTCGACGAGCACTTCGCGTTTACTCGCACTCCACCGAAATGAAGAAGAAACGTGAGTCTGGAAAGAACTTCCAGAATTACAAGGCCGACAATGATGGTGTAACTGTCTATCATCGCGGTGAAAACGATGCCTATCATAATTTGGGTTGCCGGGGTGGCCAGTACGCCGGGCATCTAAAAAAATGCTACATGAACGGCTACAAGGAGGGCCAGGCCCGCCGTTCCTCCGAGAAACAACGAGCAGCACAGGAAGCAAATGAGCGAACCTTCGTTAAAGCCCGAAATTCACGAGGATGACCAGAAGACCAAACCTGGTGTCCATTTCAAGTTCGACTTCTCCATCAACCTGCCACCCATTGTCCTTGTAGTTGCGGCCGTGGCTGTTGCAGCAGGCATTTTCTACTTGTGGGTGGGCTGACTACAATGAGCACACCACTTGAAGACGGTGAAGAGGAGGGAACAAGCAGCAACATCTATTATTTCTCCATTTACGTGCCTGTCACGTATCAGCGGCTTGCCGTTGAGCGCCAGAACCAGCTGTGCAAGGGCGTCTGGTTGGAATGGATGAAAAAATACCCTGGGTGGCAAAGCCTGCTGGTCTTGCACTCCAGGCAACCCGGTCCCGAAATCATCACGCTGGAGCAGGAGGACTTGCGCAAACAGCTGACTGGAATGTGGGACTTTCTTATCGGCGCAAGGGTACTGCCTCCTCGCCCTCGTCCGATCTTTGCTCAATACCACGAGATCGCCGACCCTCCAAGGTTTTTGGTCGAGCGGGTCAGGGATGACATTTCAAGGTTGCGCGGCAGTCTTTCTGACCTAGCCAGCGCCTACCCGTTATGGCGAGAGCAGCTGATCGCCCCTCAAGGTGGGCTGACCTGTGTGTTGTCGTACCTGTATGACGTGGCGGAGGACATGGAAAAGCACCAGGCCAGGTGGGGGCACAACCCTGACTGGCTCAAGCCGATCGACAAATGTACTGGGAAGTGACGTACGGATACAAAAATCACTGCGGTGTCCAGGTGCTCAGCGTGGGTGGGTCAACCGTCCATTCTGAGCGCCAGGCCCGCGGCATGTTTCATCATATCAGGCCGAAGGAAGTCGGCTTCTATATCATCTCAATCAAACCGCATTAGACTTCAACCATGAGTGGCGTACAACGTGAAGACACGGGCATCCCTGCACTGATCGACAAGATTGGTGTTCCTGTTGGAAAGGGTGACTACGTCCTGGTGGCCCACAACGGGCCTTATCTCAATTTCGGTCGTGTGTGGCGGGTGCAAACCTCCCCGCGCGTGACCCTGGAGATCCAGGAAGTGTATCAGCCGGAGAACGACCCATCAAAGCCGTTCCTCGTGCGACTCCAAAGCATCTGTTCCAGCCATAGGGTCGTTCAGATCCAGGCGGGACAGGTGCCGGTGGCATTCCGACAAATGCTTCCTGTGGTAAGCGATGAGCCTTGTATTCAGTGACCCATACGCCGAGGCGATACAACGTCTTATGCCTCCACCGCCACCGCCTCCACCTGGTCCAAAGTTCCGAGTAGTCACCGACCAGGGGGCCGAGTTCATAGTCGAGGTGTCGGACTTTGACCTCAACTACGGATACGGTAACTCTCTGGGGCACCGAATGAGCCTACGAGGCAAGATATTGTTTCCTACGAACCTCCCTGCCTTCGCCCGTCCAGAAACCGAACGACTAATTACCATTCCAGATGAGCCAACGACGAGTACATGACATTACCGGTGCGGAAATCGTGCCGCATTGCCTGATTGTTTACGCTGCCGCCATGGGTAGCTCCACGTACCTCTATTGGGGTCGCGTCACCGCGATCAAGCCCAACGGAGGCATCACCTTTCAAGGTATTGAGCGCTGGGGAGGAGTAAATGGTCCGATCCTACGGGAACGGCTCACCACGATGCACTCTCCTGAGAAAACAGTTGTTATTCCGTGGTCCAGACAGATGCCAGAGCATGTGAGACGACTTCTGGATCCAAACGGTGAGCACGCAGCTGCCTTGGGGCAAGTTGCACCTACTTCCACAACCGGCGGACTTGTCGGATGACAATTATCCCATGATTGCATTTACACTGTATTTGTTGTTCTCCTGTATTATCCTCGGCTTGTTCTATTGGCACTTTTCCAAGCGTGCCAAAGAGATCAAGGCCAACTTGGATTGGTACGTGCGAGAAGCCTCCCGCCTTGTCACCGAAAAGGACTTGGCAAACTTGTTGCGTCTTCACCAGGCCCTGAAACAATACGGGGAACAATTCTGTGTGGGGCGCCCCTGGTTCGGCTTGTACGCGTACTATGTCGAAGCCGAGTGGATCGTGTCCGGCCGTATGCATGAACTGGAAACTGAAATGCGTACGATCGTACAGAAGGCCCGTAAGGGCAAGCTCGTCCGGATTGAATGAAACTCAATTACAACCCATGAAAGGACCACAAGCCTACCGGGCAATTCCTGGATGGTTGACCGACAACGAGGCACATGCGCTCTACAATGTCGCCAGGAAGACACACGGTGGCTTGTTGGAGGTCGGCACGTTCCTTGGTCGTTCAACCTCCGTGCTGTGTGAGGGAATTCGTGATGCAGGACAGATCGGAAGAAAGTTCATTTCCTATGATCTGTCCTGCTCTTCACCGAATGAATTCCAAGCTTACGCTCAAACACTTGGGCAAGACACCCTCGAAACTCCACCGTTGCTGACCGAATTGTGGGCAAAAGGTACGAACAGCACCGATGAAGCTCAAAAATACCTGGCTGCCAACGCGTTGCTTGAGTACGTGAAATTGAGACGAGGCGATTTCAAGCAAGACACAGGTTGTTACGACACGATGTTTGTCGATGTAATGCATGAGTCTGGAGAAGTTGAGACCAACCTTCCTCACATTCATCGCCTCGCGGCTCCAATGGCATTGATTGCTATCCATGACATGTACGTAGAGAGCACACTTCAAGAAGTTCTCACTCAAGCTCGTGGAAAGTTGCATTTCTTCCGATTGATCGATACACTGGGGCTCTTTCAACGCTTATGAGTGAAATCAAGACCAAGATGTATATCCTGATCCCTGACGATGTGCCGTTGGGGCATGCAATCAACTCTGCGGCTCACGCGAGCCTTGCTTGCTACCTGAAATTCAAAGATCACCCCTCCATGCAGCCATGGCTCGATTATTCCTTCCGAAAAGTGACCGTAAAGGTGACTCGGAAAGAATTTGAGCAAGCCAAGGACGAATATGGTTGGGTTTTGTTGACGGAGTCGGCTCTTAACGGGCAAGAGGTTGCGTTGGTCTTTCATCCACGCGAAAACTGGCCTGAACGGTTCAAATTCTTCCCGTTATATCGATGAGCAGACATACAGGCTGGAAAACAGAGCTACTGTGGACGGTTGACAAGATTACCGAAGCCTTGCGCGCTCCGGAGGCGACGTACACCCTGAGAAAGGCGGTTACCGAGCTGGAAACCCACATAGGGAGGTTGAAAAGAATGCTCACGAGTCTGGAGGCGATGGAATGCGCCATCAGAACCTATCATTCCTCTCGTCCAGGCAACCTCCATGACCGGATAGATATGGAAATCGAGGCAGACTGTGAGCATTTCCGTAATCGTAGCCATCCGAGATGGCGACTGGAGGACTACAGGGAGATGCAGACGGTTTACGACCGTTTTATGGCGATGTCTAACGGGGAGACTCCCCCTCCGGGCTAAAAAAGGGGGTCTTCTGAGGGTATAATAGGGTAGAGGGATCGTTCGGCCCTCCAGGCATCGGCTATGCCTGTTCTGGAATTGTTGATTGTCTGTATTCATGAGTGCTTGCGGTTCATAACGTGCTGCCATCCCTGAGACAACGGGGATGGCAGCATTGTTATTTCGGTCGAGACTTTCTTTTAACTACGAGAGGCATATGGTCGAAAGCATTAACAGTGATTGTTGGTTGCTGGTGATAGATACGGATTCCTATTCAGGGAATTTTGAGCGTGAACTGACTGCTTACCTCACTGGACAGCTCGGTGAGTGTGGAGTTGGTGACAAAATGGCGAATATCTTCGGAGAAGACGCCAAAAAGAACAAACCACCGGTAGATTTTGACGACATTGTCATTTCTGAGCCGGATGACCGTGGTTGCCACCGTCCTTGCACCATTTATCCTACTCCAGGGTGGCGTAACGATGGTATGGGTGGTCATTACAAGGTCGGAGACGAGGTAAAGGCGCTGGAGGAGTACAAAACGAGGCAACTTGCAGAAATTGCTTCAAATCGTGACCGAATTAAGCTCTATTCCACCAAACCGACCTACGGTTGGAGTGAAAAAGACATACGGAAAGAGCTTGCCCGTCTGGACAAGGAAGAAAAAGAGGTAAAAGGGCGCAAAAAGGTAGGAGGTTTCCCCGCTTATCAGTCTGTCGCCATCTTTTTCAGCGAAAGGCCCTCGAAAAAGACCATCGAGTGGCTGAAAGAGCGCGCCAAAGGCTACCCGGAGGCGCGAAAGAAGGCTCACGACTGGGATCGAGGTCCAGCACCGAAGATCACAGGCTGGAGATTGATCGAACACAAAGTGGTCCGTACACAGAAAGAAGAGGCAGTATGAGCGAGAGCGCAACTTACCCAAATGTTGTGAAGTGTGTCATGTGCAGTCGTTCGGTCCCACGATATAGTATCAACCACCTCGGTCGCTGTGACACCTGTCAGCGACGCGCCGACGACGCGGAGCAAGAGCGTCGAAATGAGGATGCCCGCCGAAGCTACAACATGTGCATGGGTGACATGCTCAACACAGGTATTCCGGGAGGTATCGACATGGATATCTCCACACCTATCTGATGGCGACGTTTGAGAAGCGTCCTGGAAGGCTGATTCGTGTTGGTGGTGTTCGTTGGAAATGGAAATGTGGCGACGGCGGAGGAGTCGTCGCCTATTCTGAATCCGGTGAACGTCGTCAGAGTCAGGCCTGGAAAATCAAAGGACTTTCACACCCCGATTTATTTGGTCGCGGGCAGTGGAAGAAAACACAAGACGGCATGCTGCTTCCAAGAGAAGTATCTGCATGGCTAAAGAAAAAGCATGAAGACGGATCCAAATGAACTGTCGGCCTCCGCGATCATCAGCGGGCAGCTCCCACTCGAACTTGAGCTGAAACGCATCGAAGGGCTATCACGATATCAGATGTGCTGGTTGGTGCGATTCGCCGAGGCCGGCCACCCGTATTTCCGTAAGGGAACACCTGAAGCTGAGGCGTTCGATGCACGATATAAGAAGCTCGGAGGCATGTGCCCCGAGATTTCCAAGCAGTTGAACCAACTCGGGCACGACTGAGCCACAGTATGAAGACTGACGCGGAGCGCTTCGGCGTTCTTCGAACCGACGTGGGAGACAACTACGACTCGGAGCTTTTGTTAAGCGTTGCCACGACCTTTGCCCGTTATGCAGATCACGTCGAAAATAGACTGATGTCTTTCGATTTCATGCGGTTGGTCCGCTTGATCCGGGCAAATCCTGCCCGACTTGTTGAAACGGTCGAAGAATTCCGCCAACTATATGAGCCGGCGCACCCAAGACAGCCCGTCAATTGGAATCCGAACGCAGGATACGGCATGAAGCTTTTCCTGTCGCCGAGAAACCCATTGGTGCGCATGCTCCGCACTCACTATCCATCTGACCACCGTGTGTGGACGTACATAACGGTTGGCACGAGACAATACCACTGATCCACCAGCATGCCAGAAAACTACACAAAGGAAGATGTAGACCAGGCTTATCGCGCCGGAGTCATTAGTGCCGAAAAGCTTTGGCAGTCATTTTTGCTAAACATGTTGGACGAAGGTGCAGTACAAATACAGTGCCTTGAGTGCCAAAAATGTGGGGAAAGGTACCGCCTTGACCCGGACGTAACCTATCCGAGGGTCATCCTATGCCCAAGCTGCAACAGATATCGGTCAGACGTGGTTGGCATTTGTCAGAAAGTGACCAGACGTGTGGCGGTAACCCAGTACCAGCTCAACACCATGCAAGCGGTCATGGACAAGATGATCGACCCGTTGGTCACCCTTCGCACCGTATTTCAGACAAGCGACGCCGCTAAAGGTCTGACAATGGAGCAGGCGACGCAGCTACCGCAATATCGGGAGCTGATGGACGCCTTGACCGAGACTGAGGCGCTAAGAGCGTCCGGTTGGGATCCTCATCGGCTCGTAAAAGCCCTATCAGCTTCTGATGCTACCTCAGGAATTGTACCTTTGGAGCGCTACGACTCTGCAAAGCCAGTAACCTGTGCCCAGTGATCTAACCTTTTGGCTTTTGCTTGGGTTGTTGTGGTTATACGCACGTTCAGGAAAACAGGACGCAGGCCGGGCCGCTAGAGCTGGTCCTCGCCCGCCGAAGAAGTCAAAACCTTCAATCAATGAGCAGCCCCAACAAACAGGACAAGCCCCAACCAAAACGTAAATACTATTTCTGGAAGTACGATCTCTTCCCTTTTCTGCTGGGAGGACCAGGTGTCCGCCAGCCAAACGGTAGTGTGGAGACTGAGAACTTCGGAAAAGGGTATCATTTTTCTCCACGCTATGAGTTCAGCTTGAAAGATGGCCGGCGCTTCCATGCGGAGCTTCGGCGCCTTGAGGCCGAACGAGACAAAGCCATGCAGGACGTCAACGACCTCTACAAGCAGAAGCTTGCTGAGCTGACAAGTTCTGCGTGGGTTATCGAAGGAGTTGTGCTGCGATGACATCCGGAATCGTAGTCCTTAAGTTCTCTGGCCTCTTTCTGCCGCAAGATAAATCCGAGACCCTTGTGGTTTTTGACGATACCTTTGCAGTAGCTAGTGAGCCAAGTGATGTCTATTACACGCAGTCTGGAGTTGAAGAGGCTGCCAAGAATTATGAAGCGCAAGGCAACACGTTGCAGGCTGAAGAGTTTCGGCGTGGTCTTCGCGCTTTGACTGAATTTCGTACCAATCATGCTTACAGTTACTGACGCTGCTGGGTTTCTTCACTTGATTCCCAGAGAGCGCCTCGTCTCCATCTCCATGTTAGCTCCCGAACCACCAGGTACGGCAGTAAACCAAGTCGGGCAACAAATTCCAACCGGTGATCCTCCGGGCACGAAGATGAAGTTGCTGATCTCGTACGAGACCACAACTCCACATCTCGGGCAAATGCTCTTCTTTTTCACAGACGATGCGGCGATCATGCAGATCAAGACAACTTTGCGGCAATGGGCCAACGCCGATGCCGCAAACCAGCTTGTGATAGACGCCGGGCGTCCAAATACTCCGGTTCCGGAGACCACCGCAGCAATCAGCATTGGATAATGACCTCAAACGAAATTATCGGTTTTGCGGGCGCAATTGCGTTCGTTGCATTTATAGGCCTTTGTCTTCGCACCACTACCAAGTGGGGAGCAGAGACCAGAAAACGTGAGGAGGAGTTTGAAAAGGCGTCGACTGTCGACATCGTCGACGAAGAAGGCCAAACACTGACCATCATTCGTACGCCGGCGACCGAAGCACAACCCGTAACCTCCAAGACAGATGGCAACACTACCGTCGCTGCCTGACCTTACCGTGGGTGGAGTCTCTCCGGAGTTTTTTCTGGAGAGGCTGAAGGCTTACGCTGGCACGCGCCACGGCGCCCTTTGGGTTGTTCGTTGGAACGGCCGAATCCGTTCGATACAAGGCATGGCGTTCTTTCATTCACGAGAAAGCGCACATGACGCCGTAGTCAAGTGGCTGCGAGATGCCGGTCGTTGGGCGTTGTCGGGGCATCATGAGCTTACGAACCGCCTTCCAAAGAATTGGTGTTACAAGAAGGCTTACCGGACGTACATCGACCAACTGGTTGGTTATCTGGAGGAAACGGCCTTCATCGAATACATGGAGTTGCAAGGCAGTGCAATTCCGGACCCGATACCTGCTCCAACTCAAACACTTATCGGCTAATGGCACAAGACGGCTACACACAAGAAATCACCGAGATCAACGCGCTGATGCCGCAGATACTGGAGGGGCTCACTCCTCCAGCTCGGCCAGGCGGGAACATCCCGGTGCAGTATATCCTGGTCGTCAACGGACGCGTTCCGTGGGGCGAAAGAACCCGTACTAGCCAAGCGGCGTGTCGATCGGCGTTGCGCCGGATGTTGCGCCGTCGACTGTACGACTTGATATATTACCCACGGAGGCGCGAGAATCGCGAGATGCCGTGGGAGCAATGGAAACGCTATGAACGACCTGCTCTTGAGCGGGTTATCAAGCAAATGGAAGAGAGCGGTATCGTAGAATACCGGGCCTCAAACTTCGACAGAACAAACACAGGACTCACATCATGAGCAAGACTCCGAAAGCAGCAAAATTGACCGACGACCAAATCATCAACCTCTTCTGCGACGCCGTCAATGAAGCAGGCAACAACCAGGCCGGCAAGCCCAAGCTGACACTCTTCGTCGGCAGCCAGATGTTCGGTAAGCGATTCTACGCGACGCCGACGGCGGCTCGCCAAGCCGTCTCCAAGCTCGCTCCCGGCCTTACCAAGGCCCTCAAGGGGCGGCAGCCTACCAACGTCGTAGCCCAGGTGCGTAACGCCCTGAAACGCAAACCTGCGCTCCGCAAGGCCGCTGTCGACGCCGCGTTCAACCGCGAACTGTTGTACGCCGGGCCGCCGGCAAGGCCTACACCTCCCATCCGCGTTGCTATCCCATAACCATGGAAGACCTGCCTGACGAACAGGTGATCGAACAGGCTATGGCTGCCCTGCGCATTGCCGCGGGGCGGCCTGAACCAGAACGATCTACCCAATATGCAATATTCCTAGGGCAGCACCAAGCTCCTTACGATAACGACGTTTTCGCCAAGCCTGGGTTCGCCCGTAATAGCCTGTACAACAAGCTCTCGGAAATCATCCGGCAAGGTATGTTTCCAGAGCCTGCAATGTGGCTTAATGACCCTGGTGAAGTCAGGCGTCGTGAGTATTGGACCCTGTGCCAAGCAATAGGCTACCGGAATGTTGGAGTTAAGAAAAAGCTTGTGGACCAGGCACTTGCCGAAGGACTGATCCGGATTGAACCGGTCGTCAAGCTGGCCGAGCGCGGACAAGGGCTGTCTTAACTCAAGTCGACTTGGTAATTATTGTGTGGTACCATAGCAACTATGCCTAAGGACAAAGTTTCCGCCGTTGACGCAAAGACAAAGGCCCAAGCCGACAGCCCTGTTGTAGATCCATTACGTATCACGATCGATGTAGACGGCATCAAGCAAGTTACGGTCGATTGTGAGCCTGGCGACTTGGAGAAATACTGGGTTCGTCTGACTCCTGCACCCTTCCTGTGTGAAGATGGGGCACAGTATGTCTTCCGGGTACCAGCACAGATCGGATTTGCGTCCTTCAAGCAATGGATTCATCCTCGAACTAAGGGCGTGTTAGGTACGTCTCCAACGTTGACGTTGACGCCTACCAAAAGAAACGAGCGATATGTCGCCGTTTATGACCAGGTACATCCGGTAGATGTTTCGTTTCAGGCTACAACTCCTAAGGAAGAAATCCTGGTGAAGGCGTCTGAACCTGACATCAATGGACGCACGGAGATTACGACGCCAGGACGATTGACGTATTTGCGCGACAGTAAGGTGACCTTTTCCGTACCAGACGGCTTCATCATATCTCACCCGGATGTTTTGTACGGAAAAATCGAGCAACCGCATAATTTTCTTCGATGGGAAGAAGATGCGACAACCGTCACAAAAGACCGGCATATCCAGGTTATCCTGCACAAACCTCGTAACTTGCGTGTCTTGTATGGGAAGTCCCCGGTACCTAAGACGCCGAATGACCGAGAAGTAGGCATACTAGGACGGCAGCTCGCTCGTGTCATCGACCAAGTGACACCTAACCCAGGTGTTGTGATATTGATCGACGGAAAACTCACGCCGCTCTTCGGTCGTGTCAGCTTCCCCAACCAAAAGAATGCGATGGCGGCAGTACAGACTGCGGTGATCCAGTCTATCCAAAACTGGATCGCTCAGTCTCCAGAAGGTTGGCGGGACTGGTTGAAAGTGGAGCGTCAGAGGGAAAAACTTCTGGACCACTGGTTCAAGAACTCCGTGCAGATAGTCCCGATAAACAAGCTGAGCGTCACCGCCAACGAAGAAAGTAAACCGTAATGTCTACACCCAATCGTACTAAACAGGAACGTATGCTGCTGATGTCTCGCCTTGTGGGCGCGGTGGAGCAGCGGGTAACTAACCCTCGTGGAAGTCGTTACCAGAAGTATGCGAAAAGAGTGCGGGAATGGGTGGAAGCTAGCCCAGGTACAAATACCCAGTACAACTACCCACACAAAGTCCCACGACTTTTGATTGACCGCGCCGGCACCACGGTGTACGGTTTGTTTTGGAACAACCGATTGTTGAAGCTTGGTAAAACGGTATGGACCGATCCGAGCCAGGCGGTTGCCGCTTTCAATAAGTACGTTTCAAACGTGCTGATATTGCTTGAGGACGATGAATTGAGTCCTCTTGCTCAGGACTTGGTGTCATTTGCCAAAGAACACGGCCATCGGACGGTAAAAGAAATCACAGTAGCACTCCGCGAATGCGGTGCGTTGCAAGTCCGTGAACTTGAGACCATTCCGATGCCACCAGAAGAAGAGTAACATGCCAGAAAATCTTTCCGAACCTCTACCACAAATTCATATCCCGGGTGTTTCAGGAACTGTCTCCCAGGAAGAGCGCACCGTCGTGCATCATGTGTTTATCCTGGACGCGAGCGGCTCCATGGCGCATTTGCAAAGGCAGACGATCGTTGGCTTTAACGAGCAGGTGCAAAATATCCGCCAGTTGGAGCAGCAGTTTCCGAACCAACGAAACCTCGTGACATTGGTGGTGTTTAACGGCACCACGGATGTCCGATTCTTTGATACGGACTCCGTCTCCTTGCAGCAGATCACCGAAGCTGACTACCAGCCTGATGGCAGTACCAGGCTGTATGGCAGTGTGGGCGACACATTGACCCGGCTGAGGGACACACTCGGCGATCGCTGCTCGACGGAGCGTGTGTTCATCACCATCATGACCGATGGTGCGGACAACGTAAGGGACAACACCTGGACCCAGAACACCACCGCCGAGTTTATCCAGCAGGTTCAAAAGCAGTACCATTGGGTCGTAACCTTTGTCGGTGCCAACATCGATGTGGCTCATGCCGCACAGCAGCTGAACATCCCGATCAGTAACACGGTGGCCTACACTGCAAGCGAGGCCGGTACTCTTCGGGCGTTTAACGCCGTATCCGAAGGACGCACGATGTACATGGCGCGCGCTAGGTCTTCTGGCGCCGGTGGACAATGTGTTGCAACGGATGCGATCTTCAGCGCTGACTTGTCTCGTGGACTTGACCTGCGTGATGATGAAGATGCCTTGGATGTCGTTGCCGGCTCTGGAACGGTTCCTCGTCGTCGATTGACTCCGGAACAACGGACGCGGTTGACAAACCTGGTGCGTACTCCTACTCCGCCGGTTCCTACCGGGCCGTAACAACCGGTTCTCTATGACCCGACCGGGGCCAACCCTCCGGTCGGGTTTTTTATGCGTGTACTGCATAACCGAACTGTCCCGCCCGGGATTTACGAGAATATTACCATCACAAATCTGCGAGAAGCCCTGCAAGGACTGCTTCTTGCAAGTACGTTGCCGTCAAGACGGTCGAAGCTTTATCGGGTGTTGTTCAACGGGCAACCGTTGTGGTTAGGGGCAAACCGCACCACGTTTAAGACCAGAGCCTCTGCAAAAAACGCTGTGGTGAACTGGCTGGTAAATGGTCTGCATGAGGTTACAGCCACTGCCGTCAATTCTGGGGCCTGGAGCTACTGGGAGCACATCTACAATCGGCTTGGTCTAAACCAAGGCAACATGACCTACTACCAAGCCAAAGGAATCATAGAGCAGCACGTGAGCGCCATGTTGGCAGACGGTACATTGCGGTTTGAAGCCATCAATCTCGACGATACCCCAACCAATAGCCGAGAAGAATCGATTGTTTCTTGAGGTCGGTTTACCCTCGTGGTAGGATCATCTTGTGAGCAGAGACACCTTCGAAAAGTTCCGGCGAAAGCCGCGTTCGTCTACTAAGGAAACCTGGCAAACAGAAAGGCCCTCGGTACATTACCGAAGGCCTCGTCATCCCTCCAAACCGAGAGAACTTCCCCAACCTATCCGTTTAGTACTTGAGCCAGAGACGGAATAGACGGCCTGCCACAGGCTGACTTTTCCGGACAGTGCGAAGGGACTGGACAGTGGAAAGCATCGCAAACAAAGGCGAACTGGTATTGATCGGCCTTGATCTTCAAATATTGGAGATACACGACCGCGTCAATCAACGTTCCGTCTTTTTTGCGTTGTTGGGCGGCATACGTCAAGTTGCCGTCTTTTTTTAGCTTCGTGAGCAATTGCTCCCAGACCTTTGTGTCGTGACCAACGGTTATGTCGAATACCGTCTTTTTCAGTAGTTCAGCCTTGGAGTAACCAAGCCGGTCTGCCGCGTATTCGTTGACTTTGATAATCCGACCTTCCGCGTTGGACCAGAGCATGGCGAACGCCTTGGTGTGCTCGACAGCGAACTCATTCAAGAAAAGCTGCTGCTCCAGCTTGTGCACTCGATGCAACGTGCGTTCAAGGAACTTGGTACCAAACATGCAAACGACTGCCATACTTGAACGAAAGATGCACTCGACACCAAACCATGTTGGCAAGAGAATCTCAAGGAACGTTTGTTTACCTGATGTGGGGTTGATAAAATCCACCGTCGTATCAAAGAGCCAATAGATGATTCCCATTATCAATGGAAACCCCCATTTTGAGATGAATGTCCAGAATCGGTTCACGGTGATTTCCTTTTGATGTCTTCCAGCGCTCGTTTTGTTTCCACGGTAGTTTCTTTGAGCGCTGTCATATTTGCATTTAATTCTGTCAGTCTAGTAGTCGTACTTGCAAGCAATATTGTCAAATCCTTTGTGACTGACTCCAATCGATCCAACTGTGCCTGCATGGCCGTGCGGCTGGACTCCAGACGCTCAATTGCTTCGACACGGCTCCTGGTCCTGATGATCTCGGCAAACAGATCCTCCTTGGCTGCAAGGACCTTCTCGATATCATTTAGCCGAGCTGTGCGTTTTTCATCGGTTAGCTTGATTTCGATGATTGACTTATCTAACTGCTCCAATTGCATCGGAATCCTGTAGATGTTCCCGAAGAACGAGTAGAGCATCATCAGGGCAGCGGTGAACCCGACAAAAACCTTCAACCGAAGGTTTTGCAGGAATCGTGCGGTTTCTGTCAAGTCCTCCGGTTCATTGTCCTGGGGGACTTGTTTATTGTGATGTGGCATGGCGGCGTTTCTTTATGAGCTGAGTTCCTTGGCGACAGCTTTCGGATCATTCGGATTGTTGGTCAAATGCTTGATGACCGTCTGAACATCCCTACTTTGTGCCTCAAGATGAGCACGGCGGAACAAATCAAGAATCTGTTGTTGAGTCTCCGGGTCTTCCACCCGTTGCTTAACCAAACCCTTGAACTTTTCACCGGCTTCGACTACTTCACTGAACCCACGACGCAATAGGCCTGCTCCTGCGGAGACAGCCGACATACCCATTGCTACAGGCGGATTGAAAATTGAGACAATCTTCAGTACAAACCACAATAGAGCAAAAATCCCAAATAGTACGGCGAGCCAGGTAAAATACCCCATTTGTATTGCGCCTGTACCCTCGATCTTCTTTCCTTCTAGATTGTCGAGTTTACCTTCCAGCTTTTTCATCGAGGCGTCAAATTTCGCCTCCAGCTTGTGCAAACCGTCCACCAAATTCGTGGCTGGGCCACGGTATGGTGTCTGCGGTGCTCCAATTGACTCAGCCAACGGAGCTGCGACAACCTTTGCCTCATGCAATGGTTCCATCACAGAATTGGTCACATTTGCCTTGAGTCCTTCATCATAGGCGATGCTGACCTTCTCGGCCACGAAGGTAGCCGCTTGTTTCTGCTTTTCTTCGACCTTGGTCTTTTCTGGGAATGACGGTACCTTGGTCTGAAAGAACTCCTTCTTTCCAGGAGACAAGATGGAACACCCCGAAAGCCCCACGATCAGCCAGCCTAGGGCCACGGCACGCAGGATCTTTTTCATAGCCCTATTATGCCTGAGACTGAATCCTACTCACAAGGCTAAAAAAAATCGCCAGGAGGTTGATCCTGGCGACGTTATGAATGAAAACGACTTAGCCTTTAACGAACTTCGCTCCGACCGGAGCAGTGTAACCACCTGAGGACGAGGCGTAGTGGCAACGGCTGTAGTAGGTAGGAGGAGGCGGCTGGCGCCTTCCGAGAAGGAACCGAAACATTTGACTGATTTTGCTCATAATTCTGCTGATTACGTTCATGCTAGGCAGGATATTCTGATGTTTGCGTGAATTCAAGCTCTATTTTTGTGTTGCTGTCGCCACAGAGAACTCGGTCACCGGGCAAAACAACACCACCCACCGCCAAGCTCCTTGAGCCTGAGATATTTCGGTCACGAAGGACCGCTTGTCCTTCAAGTGCCTTTACGATTCCGACGTTGTGTGAAGGAAAGTGTTTCTGCCCTTCACGGTTCCAGACTAGGTTTTCTTCATGTGTTAGAACAGGTTGAGTGACGTGTAAGCCTTTGTCTTCCAAGATCTCATGCGTTTCTGGAAAACGCTGCCGTAGTATCCTGATCAGCTGGTTCGTATAGTGGATTCTGGCTTCAGGAAATGCACGATACAGGTTCTTGGTGGTCCACAGGTGGGTGAAAAAGGTGTTTGGTTGCAGGAATCCATCCGCTCTTGCCGACAGGAATGGCTCGATCGTTCGTTTCGAGTGCCATGCGGCAGTAGCCATAAGCTGCTGCTCAGCGAAGGTCATAGCATCACCATAGACGTATCGTGGCTGATCGAAATAGTTCTGCTGGTTCGCTGCGCGACCAAAACGCTCCATGAATCCGATGGAGAGGTCGCTGTAAGCCAACATGTGCTTGTAGTGGTTGAAATGGAATATCCCGTTGTTTGCTGGAGGCAAGTTCCAGTTTACGGCTTTGGGCACAAATTTCTCATACTTGCTGCGGCAATCCTTGTACCAAGGCCACTGTAGACTTTCCAGGTTAAGACACATGATGTCCTGCTGTTCGTCGGGATAATTCCAAGGAATACAATCCCAGTCTAAGCTGGCCACAGGACCGTCGAATGGATCAAATTCACGTGACCGCTTGAGAAGGCGAATCGCATACAGCTTTCCAGCTGCCCAGAAGATTTCTGGGTCGACCTCCTTGGGGACTTCATCCAAGCCGAGAATTACCTCGTCGTAGCATTCAGCCAACCCTGCCTTTTTGACAAACTCTGCGCCACGCTCATCAGCAACCAAAACGACGTCCCCATATTGCTTGGCATACAAAATACCGGCTAGCCAGGTGAGCCATTCAAAATCCCAAAGGGTGATTTCCTCATTCCCTTTGGCTACGGCCGGCCGGGTCCAGATGGAATGAAATGTCAACATACGCGCAAATTATCCTACCCCCTCCCCTCCTGTCAAGCGGTAACCGCCAAAGGTATAATATCTGATGAACCGAAACCTTTTGGTTCTGAACTCCCAAGGGAAACTTGTGGCTTGCGCTGACGAGGTGCAGGCGGAACAGGTACGCCTGGGGGCTCAATATGCACGCATACGAAGGGCAGCACGAAAGCTGCTCCTGCCGGTCCTGGATCCGTCCAGGAATTGACCCCAACCGCAACAACTAACCCTCTTATTCCACCAGCTTGAGCACGGCTAATAGCCGCAAAGCTTAACTGGGAAACAAGTGAAAAGAGGCCACCACCGCAACCGCAGCAAGTAACAATCCCATGAAAACGTTCGAATCATTCCAGTCCTACCTCCGTGTCCTTCGTGCCCTGCCGGAAGTGCGCTCCCTCGTCAACGACCATCCCCTCGGAGAACTCCTGCTCGAAGGCAAGTTCGCCGACGCCATGTCGGAGGCCTTCTCTGGCTGGTACGAAGCCCGTACCTACAAGGCGTTGTGCCCGGAGGGTGAAGACAACGCCTACCCCGGCGACCGCGCGGCGTTCAGCCTGGCGATGAAGGCCGCGTTCTTCAAGTACCGTTACGCGTGGCCGAAGGTCGCGCTCGACCGCGCCCTGGAAGCCGTGGCCCGCAGCCTCCCTCCCGTCGAGGAAGTCGATGGGTACGACGAAGTTCAACCGTTCGTCCGCGCCATGCGCACGCGGCTCACCGCTGCCGGCAGCCCGATTCGGGCGCTCGCCCAGGCCTTGAAGTCCATTACTGGTGGTAACGGTGATGAACCCACGCCTGGCTGCGATTGCCCGCGTTGCACGGCTCTGCGCCAGCGTGATCCTTCCGACGCCTCGACGGAGCAGAAGGATACTCCGAAGCCGGACGATGCCCTCATGGCCGGTATGCCTCCGGAGCTGCGTGAGCTGCTGGACAAGCTCGGTGGCGCCCTGAATGAACCGGTTCTCTCACCCCGGCAACAGATCCTTCAGCAGGCGTCGGAAATTCGGGCGGCGATCGCCGCCGGGCGTATCCAGGACGTGGTGAACGAGACGTTCGCTTCGCTGCCGCCCAACATCCGTGAGCCCAACATCCAGGCCGGACTGACCATCATCGCCGAACTGGGTTACGGCGACATCGTGGCGCCGTACGTCGAGGCGGCCCGAATCAATGGCAGGTTCGCGGACTTCACGGCGACTCCGGAGCCCGGATCGCCTGCGGAGGAGCGTTATCTGCAGGTCCTGGCTGCGGCCCGGCGTCAGCTCGCCGAGTAACACCTGGTGACGATACGAAAAGGGGCCCCGCAAGGGACCCCTTTTTTTAGCTTGTAACGCAATCAGCGAAGGCGTTTAGAAATTGCGCTTTGGCCGTTGAAGGTGGCCAACAATGTATTTCCAGTTTTGGTATTGGTTCACCGCGAATGCGCCACGGTGCCGGCTCGGACTTGAACAACGCCGCTTTTTCATTGATGATGATCTGGGTGTCCACGGCCTTTACCTCATCCGGCATCGGCCACGGCAGTCCGTATTTCTCTGCGATGACCTGCATGATCCTCTCCTCTATCTCTTTGTAATTGGTGAGGGCGTGCTTGTAGGGTCTTGGAACGTCGCAGATGTAAGCCTCGGAAGCATCGTGCATCAATCCCCAGAAACGGAATTCTGGAGGAAGTATCTGATACAACAGCACGGAATGCTCAGCGACTGAGTAAAAAGAGGAACATTGTCCGTTGTAACGGCAGATGTTGCTTAGCCCGTGGGCAATATCTTGGATGTGGATGTCTTCAGCTTTTGGTTCTAACGCCCAAAACGCCCGACCCGTAAAAGTCTGCATCCACTCGTGAGATTTCTCGAACTTAGGGTCGATCAATTCATTCATAAGTCGGTAACGGTACACCATGGCAGCATGGTTGGCAAGTCCCTGATTTTGCTTGAGTTTCTATGCTGTTTTGAGTTAAATGCTCGGGCATGAGTCAATTTGTACTGCGCTCTTACATCAGCAACTACTTTGGTTACGGAATGCACGGCTTGCAGATCCTGAAGGACTTCACTTCCTTCGGGTACGACGTTCGTGTTGTACCAATGACTTTAGACCTGAGAAACACGGAGTTTAGACAGGCGGTGACAGAAGATACTGAGCTAGTCAACCGTTGTATATCTCCTGACAAGAACCCGAGCTTCCGAAGAGAGCTGGTGTTGGGCCTTCCTTACCAGGAGTTTCCGCAAGATAACCGGAAGCGGGTTTTCTTCACGATGTGGGAAACCAACCGTATCCCACAAAAAGGTGTCGAGAATTTGAATCGTGTTTCACATGTAGTTGTGCCGTGTGAATGGAACGCCTGCTCGTTTAACGCCTGTGGCGTCACTCGCCCTATCAGCATTTCACAACTGGGAATTGACACGAGCGTCTATCGGCCTCTCCCAAAGCCTACGGAAGGGTTATGCGTATTTGGTACAGGCGGTCGGTTAACGGCTGGTGGTATTCGGAAGAACATCGCAGATATGCCCAAGATCTTTGCTGACGCCTTTCCGAGTCAGAAAGATGTACGGCTTCAGTTGAAAACGTTTCCTGACGAAGCGGTGCCTGAGACGTTTGATCCTCGGGTGGAAATTACGAACCGATTCTTGTCGTCCAGAGACATGGCACAGTGGTATGCACGGCTTACTGTGTATGTGTCCGTCTCGAACTCGGAAGGTTGGGGGTTAATGCCTCATCAAGCGATGGCGGTGGGGCGTCCGGCGTTGGCTCCGCGTTTTGGTGGTATGCGGGAGTATTTTGATGACTCTGTCGGCTACCCCGTGGATTTCAAGCTGGTTCCATGCGGAGGCATCTATGCCCAGGATGCGTTTTCTGCCGGCGGTTTCTGGGCGGAGATTGACCGTGATGATCTGATCGACAAGATGCGGTGGGTCTATAACAACCAAGACAAGGTTGCTGAAATGGGAAAGGTTGCGTCCACCCGGGCAATGAAGTATTCTTGGACCGCGGCGCACCGGCGACTGGAGAAAGTCCTGAAAGACGCACATTTTTTTGACTAACATGAATCATCTGGGAACATTAAAGGCAGAGGAGCTGCTCCTCGGCGAAGGCTGGAGCATTCAAGAGTTTTACAACGATCACGCACGACGTGCGTATAGATGGACTTTCGGTGGTACGTCTGAGTTGTTCGTTGACGCGACCGTTGTGTCTCGTATTCGCATCCGCGCCTCGCTGTCTGGTTACGTAACCGACCATCGACGGATTTCTTTTGTCGTGGACGGACGGGAGCTTCCTCCTCAAGAAAATGTTACGCAGGACGAGCAGTTCTTCATCGTCGACATGCCGAACAACCCGTCACAACCTGTTGTGAAGGTGGTGATGCGCTCAGCCTTTTTTGTACCTCACCGTGTGGTGAAGAACAACGACTACCGCTCGCTCGGGATGCAGGTGTTTTCTTTCGCGTTGGATTACCGCGACAATACAATGCGTGAAGTCAGTATCCATTTGATCAACAACCAGTTGCAGTACTACGATATTCTCAAAGAGGAGAGGAACAAGATCGTCGGCGCCAAGGAAATCCGCCGCGACTCATACGGCGCGCTGCATCTTACGTTCGACCAGACGAAACGAACCGGAAAAATGAACATGAACGGTGTGCTTACGTTTGTTGGACACCGATATGGCTGGAGTTACGTTCTTGGCTTGCTGCAACAGTTCCATGGTTCCGATGGTCCGATGCTAGATGGTTTCATCGACAGTACTTTCAGATGGAACCATCTAGCGGTCCCTCCAGTAAACGAACGAGAACTTCCTTATCAGGTGCCGTGGTTTGGTTTTATGCACAATCCTGTGCTGCGTATGCCTGAATGGTTTACGAGCCATGAGATGCAGCCTGGTAGCTTTCTACGGGCTCCGATGTTCCGGGCCAGCTTGCCTGCCTGCAAGGGCATATTTGTTCTTGCGCGCTCTGCGGCGGAGTTTCTTAGCGATGTGCTGCCTGTACCGGTGAACCACGTATATCACCCTACCGGTATTCCCCTTCCAGAGCACATGTTCAGCATGGAGAAGTTCGAAGCAAATCCAACAGCCAGTCTCGTACAGGTTGGGTGGTGGTGTCGTCGCTTCCGAAGCCTGTACGAGGTTGTGTCCCCGTATAGGAAAGTATTCCTCAACCCACACATTAACAACAAAGCCTCTGTCGAAGCTCTTCGTCGTATCGAGGCTAATGTACAGCGTTACACGATTCCTCCGGTCTTGGAACAAACGGTGCAGCACCAGGACTTTTTGACCGATCAGATGTATGATGTGCTGCTGTCGAACAACATCGTCATGCTGCACTTGTATGACGCAATTGCAAACAACGCGATCATAGAGTGCATGGCGCGTGCAACACCCATCCTTGTAAATCCTCTGCCTTGCGTGGTGGATTATCTCGGGGAGGACTATCCCTTCTATTTCAAGACCCTGGACGAAGCCAGCAAGAAACTAGGTAGCCGACAGCTTATACAAGATACACACGAATATCTCAAGAACTCTGGTGTTGCCGACAAGGTGAAACCGGAAACCTTCCTGCGTGATTTACAAGCCACCGAAATCTTCAAATCTCTATGAACCTCTCTTTTCTACCACATGACCCGGAGTCGCTTGCTTTCGATTCCAACTGCGCCGTCATCGATGACGTTCATGGTAATTTGCACGTTGTTGCAAGGCACATCTCGCCATGCTCCGTCAATACGACAAAGCCTGTCAGCAGCATTAGACGAATGGCTCTTGGTGCAGACCTGAAAACACACGGCAATGCCGAGTTTTTGCTGCATTGTGACAACCGCTCGGCGTTGCTCTACCATCACGAAGACCCACGTATCATACGAAAGCCTGATGGTGGGTACATAATGTCTGTTTGCTCGTGGGGCGGTCAGTATTTTGATGATGGTGTGAATTTCCATACCGCAGGTCATCAGGTCGTTTACACTTTGTCGCCGACGTTCAAGATCGAAAGTGAGATGCACCCGGTGTACGGGTATAACGGTGTACACCACTTCGCTAATCTGGCTCACGAAAAGAACTGGTTACCGTTTTTGTACCAAGGAGAACTGTACTTTACGTATCAGGTGACACCGCACCGCGCTTTTCATATTGTAGATGAATACTCTACGATCGAGTACGTGACAGACGGCGTAGCCGATTGGGAGTATGGCTGGCCTAGTGGAGGAACCGCTCCGGTGGCATTTGACGACCGTACTTCTCTCGTACTGTTCCACAGCTTCACCCAAGAAGACGTCATCCGTACTTACCATGTAGGAGCTTACCTCATGGAGAACGAACCACCGTTCAGGATTGTTCGCTATACCAAGAAACCTCTGCTAACGGCGAACAGGGAACAAACCTCTTCATCAAAATTCCATCGTCAGTCTCAGTATTTTCTCGGCTCCACGGCGCCTTCATCACACAAACATCATCATGCGGTAGTGTTCCCTTGTGGAAAGGTTAGACAGAAAGACAACTGGATCGCTGGATGTGGCATCAACGACATCACCAGTGGCCTCCTCACCTTTACCACGAAAGAGATCGAAGACGCGCTATGAACTGGCCTAAGACGTTCTACCTTGTGTTAAATGAGTTTCCTGAGCGAGCTACGAGAGCGATGGGTCATCTCGTATCCTCGGGTATTCAGGCCACGCCATTCTACGGTATTTATGGACCCAAGTTTCACCTGACTACGGATATGCCCAACGAGCGCGTGGCAGCAGCGAAGGAAGCACATTACAAGCAAGTTGTCGGGCTTCCAACAAAAAGAGAGGCAAACAAGCCGTATTACGTGACGCCAGGGCACATAGGCTGCTCGTTATCACACTATATGCTGTGGCAGACTTGTCTGCACCTTCCTGACGACTACTTCCTTATCTTCGAGGATGACGTCGTATTGACCCCAGGCTTTGTGGATATCTTTGAACGCATCGTGCCGACTATGCCTGAAGACTGGGAATTCGCCTTTGTCGGCTATTATTTTCTGCCAGACAGTGCACAGATCACCAAGGTAGGAAAGTATCTCCGAAAAACCAGCATCTCACCGTTGTGCACCCACGCCTACATGGTTCATAAGAGGGGACTTCCGAAACTTCTTGCCGAAGGATTCAGGATATGGTGTCATGTGGACGAACAACTTAGAGAGTATGTTATGCCTAGGATGAACTACTACCTGTTCCCTGACGGGTTGGCGAAACAGCTCTCATTTGAACACTATCAACAGACTGTCCTGGCAAAAAATCAGGATAATCTGAATTCTGCACAACGATCATTGACGTATGACTGGAACTTCATCGACTGGCCACCCAAAAGCTAACATTGTTGCCGCGTTCACGAAAGTGTACGACGAAAATGTATGGCAACGAAAAGACACCAGTGGCCCAGGCTCTTCTGTTCAACATACAGGAGACTACCGCTCTTTCTTACACCGATTGCTGCAAAGTCGTCAGGTGAAACGCCTGTTGGATGTAGGCTGCGGCCTTTGGGAATACATGCAACACGTAAATCTTGCCGGTATTGATTACCTCGGTATCGACCCGGTTGTTTCGGTCATCAAGAGGAACAAAGCACTGAACTTACCACCGAATATCCAGTTTCAGTGTGGAGTGATCGACGATGTACCTGATCTAGCAAGTTACGACATGGCGATCGTAAAGGATGTGTTTCAGCACCTCCCAAATCAGCTGATCATTGAGATGCTGGAGAAACTGAAGGTCATTCCTGTGCTGGTGGTCACAAACGATCTATTGAAAGGACCAAATATCAATTGTGACCTCGGAGGCTTCCGTAAGATCAACCTGGAAGCCCCTCCATTCTCGGTTGTGCCGGCGGGAAAGATGGATTTTCCATCCGTACCGTTTGTTAAGAGAACACTTGTGATCCAAAACGATGTAAATGCCTCCGCGCAAGGGTCGAGTACGTCGTAGTAGTTCGAAGAAGCTTTAGTGGGTCGAGGTTTGACAGTATTTCCCTCCATACAATTGTTTCCCACAGGTGGATGGAATAACAGTCGCTGACATCGCTTACCTCACTATGAAGCATTGCCACGTGGCGCTGGCTCCAGTCGAATTTGAAGAAACTCTCGTTTGGTTCGATATGGATTAGCTCAGGGAATTGCGTGGCCAGCGCCATTGGTTTTTGAACAGAGATTTCAATCCAGCCGTCCGGATTGAACTCGCGGTAGGCGTCGTACCAGTGTGCAAGGAACGGGGCACCAGGCTCGCTCATGATGACTGCATTGCACAGTCCGTTTACATGCCCCTCGAATTTTTCCACACCCATGACAAAGGAGTGGTTGAGCAACGGGTCAAACGGTCGAACGCAGATCGTGTCTGAGTCGAGGTAGATGCCTCCGTATTTCTGCATGGCCTGCAGCCGGAGCACATCGGCCGAATGCGCATGGTTCTTGATGGGCTTGCCGAAGATGCTCATTGGCACCTCATCCACAGGCACCATGGTTACCATAGGTTTGATGGCGTCCCACCAAAAGTTTCCTTTGGGTTCATACTTGGCGTGCATCATGACCTCATAGCTCGGGTTGATTTCTTTTGCTGAAGCCACCGCGAGGTAATGGATCAAGGACCAAGGCTTGCCTCCGAAGTCTTCACGAAGCCCGAATACGAAATGGATTTTCTTTGGAATCATAGTTCTACGATCTTGGACTTGTAGGGCACCATGGTAAATCCCTTGGCCTGCAATTCGGCGACCCTGTTGTTGTAATGGGCGATGTATTTGGCTGTGACCTCTTCACCCATGCAGTAGCCGGCAACCTTTCCGGCCTCCTCGTGGGTGGGATAGCCGTTGATGGAAAGGACGAATCTTCTGGTCGAGAACGGGTCAAACCGATCGAGCGCCTCGCTTTGCACGGATACTGGGGCAAACTGGGTGACCTTTTCGTACAGGTTGACCCCGACCATGGCGGTGGCCAGCGTGATGCACAGTTCCTCGATTGGCTGGCCATGCCAGACCCAATAAAGCTTGCAGGTGAGCTTGTCTTCCGCCATCGCGTCAAAAAGCCTCACCGCCTGCGCATAGACCTGTCGGGCAACCTCGGTCTTGGTGGCGTACAGACATTGTCCGTGAAGCTGGTAGAAGTGCGTACCCTTGAACTGCAACGGCGGGTGGAAATCCTCCAAAGGCCGCAACGTCTTGATCTCCTTGAAGATTTCGGCGCCTTCCTTGACTTCCACCACTGCTTCACACTGCCCTCCGATTGGTGAGTGCCAGGCAGACATGAAATCAAACATCATGCTGACTGGAAGTTTCGACATCCAAAGCGAGTCGACATCGAAGCAATAGGACTCGTCATAGGGCGATACCTCCGGAAGGAAAAGCTTGAACCGGTTGTAGTATGGTTTATCCCCGATGTAAAGGCAATGCCTTGGTACGTCCTTTATCTGCTCGAAATACCCCTTCTGCTGCTCGTTCAGTGTCGTGATGGCGGAAGGCGTGCAGAACAGGGTGATCTTGACCGAAGGATCGGAGTCTAACATGCTGGCTGCCAGGTTGGCCGCATATTCGCCATAGCAGGGATTTCCGGCTGCAAGCAGCACGACGCCGCGGCTACCAGGCTTCTTCGCGTCACGGTAGGCCCTCATGGAGTCCTGGTCCTTGGCGTAGTGCAGGATCTTTTTGTCCGGACAGTCCTCGGATTCAAAACTTGGATAGCCGAAGGTGCGTGGAAGGGCCTTGGGAGGGTGCATCGAGAAGTATTTGTTCAGGTGAGATTCGTCGTGCCATCGGGCGATCCTGGAACTCACCAGGTCGGTTGCGATGTTCGCCGCGCAAACCTGCGAGAGCCGCAGGAAGTCCTCACGGTGACCACCGAAGAAGTTGGCATGGTAGTAGGTTGAATTGGTCTCCGGGTTGCAGTAGGCCGTGCTGTTCGGATTCGTCTCGAACATGTGCTCCTTAGGCATGTGGTTGTACGGATGGGTCACACCCACGAGCTGACCTTTCATCGGAACCACCTCTTCGTCCGTTATGGTCGCCACAACTTCCTGGTCCACATCGAGATAGTAGACCAGGTCATAGCCGTCCAAGGGAAGTTCCAGGAAACGGTCGAATCGCAGCAACGTCGGCAACGGCCAAGGGAGTTTCAACGCCGGGCATCGAACCACATCCTTTCCCCACTCCTGCGTGTGGTCGGTCAGCAGAAAAATGGTCTTCTGATGGGCCGGCAGGAAATACTTGTCGAGAGACTGCTTGAGCTTCTTGAAGAATTTGATGTACGCCCCGGTGGCGATGACTATAATGGCGACGTTCATTTTCGACAAAATTGTACCACGATGTTCAACAGATTCCACAACTTTTGTCTGCCGGAGGCATACGTGATAACCCTGGCTGAGACCTGCGCCAGAAAATGGGCAGCACTGCAACACCTCAACAAGGAGTGCGGCTTCAACGTCAAACCGTACTACGGATTCAATGGCAAAAAAATGGGGCTGACCTCAACGCAACAATCCCTGACTCAAGGCATGATTGGTTGCATGCTGGGGCACATGTCGCTATGGAAGATGCTCGAAGCCTCCGACAAGGATGAATTCCTGATCTTCGAGGACGATGTGTTGCTCCCACCTGATGCGCTGGCCACGATGTCCAAAGCATACACGCTGGCCTTGCCATCCAATTGGCGCATGGTGTATTGGGGATATTGCTGGAGGGACACGGCTTCGCTGAAGTCGGTGAACCGCTCGTTTGACCTTGCTGGCGTACCTCCCATGTGCCAGCACGCTTACATGATAAAAAAGAGCACTGCGAGCAAGCTGCTCGCGGAGCTTGACTGTTCGCAGCCGATGGATGTACAGACACGTGAGCTGCTGCAGAGACTCGGCGGTGTCTACGTTTACACCGATCCAATGTTCGCCCGTCAGCGCTCGCTTGTTTACACAGATTGCTGTGACGGCAAGGTACCGGTTGTCGCCGAAGACAACGGATTGTTCAGCTCGCAGACCTGTCATAGAAATACCTGTTGACAGAAATTGCAGTATCCCGTAATCTGTAAAGACCATGCACAAGAGGTTTACCAAATCGCAGTCCGCGCCGACGTTTGTCGGTGGATGGGCATATTGTGTAGTGCGCCCAGCCATTCTGTCACAGAATACAGATGAATTGGGTACTCACAGGCGGGTTGCATAGGATCTCTTAGGATAATAGCACCCCGCCAAACCAGGCGGGGTTTTTTGTTATCTGACATGGACATTTTGTATCGGAGTTGTTCTCCGGTCGTCTGACAGGGCGATACGCTGTTGAAGACCACCTTGAAATACCTGTGGGCTGCGATAAAACGCTTTGGGTGTATGTTCTTTGTACGCCAGGGACCGGTTGCTCCACACCGGTCCCTCCAAAGGAGCGGGCCGAAAGTCGTCAAGCAGGGAGGAGATTTCCAGCCGACGAGCCAGCTTATCGCTAGGTGCCCGCTCAACTCCTTTCTTGCATTTGAATTTCTCCATGGCATAATCGCCACATGGAAAAGGAACAGATTGAACAACTAAAGGCAGCTTTTGAGGCGATTGTGAAGGAACCTCCGTTCAACGGTACGGTTACTCACCGTACTCGTCCGCTGTTCCTTGCCCGATGGAAGGAATACGTGAAGAAGGAAGGCATCAAAGGTTATGCCTATATCGACGATCTGCTCAAGGCGCTCAAGCCAAAGTAACTGTCTGCAGGTATGATGTAATGGTAGCCTGGAACCTTGCCAAGGTTCATGCGAGGGTTCGATTCCCTTTACCTGCTCCAGAACCCCTACCCCCTCCCCCCGTGGGGGTATTTCGTTGAAAAGTGGTATAATAACTTGACGAGCCCGTTGCTACCTCACAGTAACGGATTTCCTTGTCACAACAAGTAACTACGGTTCAGCATACCATGAACTCCCTCGCAAGCAATCCTCAGCTCAACGCTCTCGGTCAGCAACTCGGCGCCGCAGAAGCCCAGCCTCCTGCGCCCGCCTCCCCGACCCCGACGGGCGGCGGCACCCCTCCGACAGTTCCGCCCGAACGGAACGGAGGCGGTGACAACAACGGCGGACGCCATTTCAAGCTGCCCTTCTGGGTCGCCATGGTGATCGCCGGTTTGCTCGTGCTCTTCTGCGGTTACAAGGTGGTGTATTCCATGAACTGGAACGCGCCCTTCGCGGTCAGCGACAAGCTCGACCATCAAGGCGCCTGGTACCGCCAAGCAGCCCTCGCCCCGGTGGACTGGGTGAAATCCCGGCAGTATTATGTCGAGGCGGACTTTTGGGGGAACAAACGGGTTGTCTACCAGGTAGGTGACCGTCGGTTCGTCCAGACTCGTTCGGGAGAGGCGGCTGTGGAAATCTACTCCAGCAAGTAGTCGAGGCGGCGGCCTGACGCAAAAGATCGTGCGCAAGCGCGGTCTTTTTTTAAGCCAGACGTTTTCAATAGGCGGGCCTCTGTGCGAGGACGATGGTCTCCAAAACCGTCCAGGTGGGTTCGATCCCCACACCGCCTGCGTCTTCAACAATTTCAGTAATCGTGCTTGGTATCGCTCAAGCTCAACATGGTTGAAAACTCAGTATAACCATGGACCCTTGGTGTCAGGGGGCGGTGAATGCTTTCGGGGCTATAGCTTAATTGGCAGAGCGGTAGATTTGCATTCTACGGATTCCAGTTCGATTCTGGATAGCTCCAGATTTGCATTGCAGTGTGCGTGCCTTCCATGATATGCTGGGTGCATGGAAGGCACAAAAACATTCATAGATAAATACGGGAGTAGGCGCCAAGCGGTTGAAGTGCGCTGCCTTCGCTGCGAGGCTCCGTTCGTTACACGCACCGACCAGGTCAGCAAATACTGCTCTGCGAAATGCTCGCATCAAGCGAGAAAGCGACAGGTAGAAACGGCTTGCGCTTATTGTGGTGCTACGGTCTTACGTTCTCCTTCGAAGATGAAAAACTCTCGAAGCGGGTTCGTGTTTTGTGACCGCGCCTGCAAAGAGCGCGCGCAAAGAGAGCGCACGGTTAAGCAGATCTTGCCGCCACATTACGGAACGGGGACCGGAGAATTCGAATACCGCTCAATTTTTCTAAAGGCTGGCGGCGTGTTGAAGTGTGTTCGCTGTGGCTACGACGAGTTCTCGTGCGGTATCGAGGTCCATCATAAAGACAAAAACCGCAAAAATAACTCCATACAAAACCTCGTTTCACTGTGTGCGAATTGCCATCGGGGCCTTCATGCGGGTAAATGGCAGTTGTAACTGATTTCGAGGGCAACGGATGCGGGGCACACTAACCAAAGGTATATCCTAAGGCCCAATGCATCGTCTGTCCTTCTCTTCGCACCGTTGGCCGAGTGGTTTAGGCACTAGTCTTCCAAACTAGATATGTGAGTTCAATTCTCACACGGTGCTCCAATTTCGGCCGGGTAGCTCAATGGTAGAGCCGCGGCTTCTAAGCCGTAGCGTGGTGGTTCGACCCCATCCCCGGCCACTTTTTTTATGGCTGACTTCTGTCGTCAATGTAGTGAACAGGTTCTTGGTATTCCAGATTCGGATTATCTTGGCGACCTGTCCGGAATTTCAACCGCTGAAGACACTGCGAAAGGTTTGTACGCAAGCGTCATCTGCGAGGGCTGTGGATTCATACAAGTCGACCACACCGGTCGATGCATCGGTGGCCCAAACTGTCAAGAAACCCACACATATGCCGGAGCAACAGGAACCTGAGGTCGTTCACGACTTGGCACAAATACGACAAAAGCTCAGCAACTTACGGGAAGAACTTTTCGAAGTTGCCAATGACTTTGCGCTTGGAAGAAACGGTCTTCCGAAGAACGGCGGGGTCGCTGTTTGCCTTCACAAGATCAATAATGAAGCAGGCAACGCCTTGAAAGCGTTGGATGATCCTCGCTTTACGGAACAACTCAGTCGAAGTCAACTGCAGGAGCACGCGCTCAAGCTGACGATGGAACTTCGCGGGCTTCTCCCAGTAAGCTGAAACATTTTCGGGGTCGTAGCTCAGTTGGTAGAGCGTCTCAATGGCATTGAGAAGGTCAGGGGTTCGAATCCCCTCGGCTCCATAACTTGTTGACAATCATTACCGTGAGGCGGTAACATTTGGAAATGAATTCCAAGTGTATCGGAGATATTTCAGAATCGGCGGTTTTGGCGGCACTGGTTGCAAAAGGTAAAACTGTTCTAACTCCTTTTGGTGATAAGAATCGTTACGACCTTGTCGTTGAAGAAGAAGGACACTTCCGACGACTTCAAGTTAAAACTGGTAGACTGCGTGATGGGGTAATTATGTTCTCCACACATAGCTCGACTAGACAAAAAGGACAAAGAGTAGAAACCTCGTACGTCGGGCAAATTGAAGAGTTTGCGGTTTATTGCCCAGAAACAAAAGAGGTGTACCTTGTACCTATTGACGAATGTGGGCATACTAGAGTCCAACTGCGAGTTGCCGAAGAAAGACTGCCAAACAAGCTCATCAAGCGTGCCAATAAATACAAGCTTTAACGGGGGTATGGTGTAACTGGTTAACATAGCACACTGTCACTGTGCAGACTTGCTCGGTTCGACTCCGGCTACTCCCGCCATCCACTGATTATGCACAACCTCGAAAAAGACCTCAACCGTCCTGAGCGTCTTGCGTTGATGAAGCTTGCGGTGGAAGCCGCAGCTCGTTCGCCATGGGTTGCACCTGCCGAAGAACCTGCTCCACCTCGTGTCGAAGATTTCGACCCTGGAACCGCAGAACTTTTCCGTCAGATTGCAAACCGTGAGCACCCGACCATCAAAAGCCTGTTCTTCACTTCCTCCGGTGTGCGCATCACGCGCAAGCCGGTGAGAGTGGCGCAGACCGTTGGTCGCAACGCCCCCTGTCCATGTGGCAGTGGGAAGAAATTCAAGAAGTGCTGTGGTTGACACATTTAACGGCCGTATCGTCTATCGGTTTTAGGATCCTTCCCTTTCACGGAAGAGAGCTGGGTTCGATTCCCAGTACGGCTACCATTTTCAAGGATTGTAAGGATTCTCATGCAATTGAGGGCCTTACGGTCCTCTACCTTCGACTTGAGATCGAAACCTACAAAACCATACATGGCTATCCCGGACGGCGTGTCTGTAGGTACTGTTCGCCGTGCACTTTGCAATCCTTACTGGGCTCCTGCGTGGGATGTCCCAGGTTTGTCCGTATCGTCTAGTGGCTAGGATGTCACCCTCTCAAGGTGAAGACCCGGGTTCGAGTCCCGGTACGGACACCACTTTCGGTTGAGAGTATCACTCGTTGAAACCATGAAGAAAAACGACAGTCTCGGCGCCCGCATCAAAGCTGCCAAGAGCGCCGACGAGATCAAGCTCCTTCTGGGCGAAGGTAGCAGGTTTGAATACGCTGCACAGAAGACGCAGCGCCGATGGAAACGCCTTGCTGCCCAACGCCTCACGGCTCTGGCAACACCAATTCCATCCGCCTCCCCCGCTGTTACGACGCCTACCACGAAGAAGGCGTCGGTGAAGAAGAACTTCAAGAAGAAGAGCTGAGATGAACAAGAATACAAGACAACGTCGGGCAATTGCCTTGCGCAACTTTCGAGTCAACCATGACGGCTCGACGGATTTCGACGTCCCAGTTATGCGCCCCGGTGGGTATGTCATGAGCAAAACAACGATCCGTATCGGATTCGTCACGCCTCCACCGAGCAAGCGACGTCCTCGACCTGACACCCAGGCACCGGTCAAGGAAGGCGAAGACAACGAGCTGAAGGCGATGGCTGCATCGGCTGATGCACTCCTCGGCAAACCCAAGTTCGAACAACCGGCCAAGGAAAAGCCGGCGTCACGTCCTACCAAGCCGGCCAAGCCGCTCGGTAAGATCAACATTTGATTTCTATGCGTTCGTAGCTCAGTTGGTAGAGCAGCGGCCTTTTAAGCCGTAGGTCCGGGGTTCGAGCCCCCGCGAACGCACCATTTGCTGCTTAGTTAACCGCTCCGCGCCCCCCATTGGGCCGACGGTTGAATATAGCCGAGGAAACTCGGTTGCCGACATTATGGTATGCGGCGGCAGGACACCTCAGTAAGGATTGAGGCAGATCACCTTTTCCTGAACGAGTTCAGCGCGCTTTCCCCCCAAGGAAAACTGGTCTCCGTAGGTGATCTTCAATTTCATGCATCTGTAACTCAATTGGTAGAGTAGCTGACTCTTAATCAGTATGTTAGGGGTTCGAGTCCCCTCAGATGCACCACTTTGCCCTTGTAGCTCAGTTGGTAGAGCAGACCTCCCTCAAGCACGAGAGTGCATTGGTGAAGGACCAAAATGCCGGGAGCAAGGTCTGGCCGTTGGTTCGAGTCCAACCAGAGGCAATAATTTCGATTTGGGAGCTTGCAAGCTATTCCCAAACCAAATACCATAGAAATATGGAAAAGGTTTGTGGACAATGCAAGATTTCAAAAGACCTAACAGCTTTCACGTTTAGAAACAAGAAAACCGACAGTCGAAATACTTGGTGCCGTACATGTATGGCAGCCTATGATAAGGTTCGACATGCTCGGAGAGACGTACGGCACCGTAAAGCAAAAGAGCAAGCACGGCGCCTTGAAGAAAATCAGCGCGGCATCATCGAGCATCTTAAAGCTCACCCGTGTGTGGACTGTGGTGAAACGGATATTGTTGTGCTTGAGTACGACCACGTGCGTGGCAAAAAGCGTAACAATGTTTCAATGATGCTTGGTCAAAATAGCTGGTTGACGATTCAAAAAGAAATCAACAAGTGCGAAGTTCGTTGCGCCAACTGTCATCGTCGGAAAACCGCTAAAGAGCGTAATTCAAAAAGATTTCAACTCTCTGTCGCCTAGTCTGGTTTAGGGCGCCACATTTGGGATGTGGATCACGTCAGTTCAAATCTGACCAGAGAGACCACTTTCGCCGGCTATCATCGAGGGCATTAGGCTTTTCCAAAGGCCGGTCCAACCGGCAGTGAGCGACCTGGAGTAGCCGGCATTTTTTCCATGAACGAGAAACATCGCTGTTGTAGATGTAACCGGATTGCTGTCTGGATTTACGTCCCTTCCTGCCGTAACGAGTATCCGTATTACTGTGAAGAACATGTAAGCCGTGGGTGCTCTTGTGTCGAACCTGATGATGTCGATGATCTCGGACGTCCTCTTCCTTGTTGCGAATTCCAGTATTGCAAGGAAGGATGGGAAGCCTTGGATGACGAAAAGGTTCCCAGTTTAGAAGAGCGATTGGAAATGTTCCGATTGTCTCGCATTTAATTTGTATGGGTATGTCGCATAGTGGCAATTGCAGGAGACTGTAAATCTCCCGGCCTAACGGCCTACGAAGGTTCGAGTCCTTCCATACCCACCAGTTTTGTCGAATGAAGAGGTATGCAAACAACACTTCTGGAAGTCCATAAGCTCGCTGGTTGGCGCACTGCCAAGAAGACCGGTCGGCTCGTGGCACTTCTTGGCAGCCTAGTGATCCAACATCATCCAAGGTTAGCTTCCAAGTTGAAGCTCCACACTCTTGAAGGTGATGAGCCGATCAACCCTGCTGCCATGGTCTGTATCGGTTCCCTTGGTGACGCCTGGCAACAAGCGCCGGCCAAGCTTCTGAGGAAATATGACATCGTTGGGATCACTGACGATGGTTGGGTTGAATACAAACCCAAGGATGGTCCTGAGGCCGAGATCGACGTGATTCAAGTGACCGCGGAGATGTTGGCGGAAGGAACCTTGCCTGAAGTACGTGGATGTCATTGGGGCGTGAAACAACCGGACGGTACATTCAACCAGTTTGGAAAGGTTGGAGTTTGGCTCGCCCGGCTGAAGCATGATACCTCTGACTTCTACTTCATCGATGACCTGGTGTTCAGGAACACCTACGAACTCGTCGAGTGATATCTTTGCCTCCGTAGTTTAATGGCAGAACTATGCTTTCGTAAAGCATCGGTGTCGGCTCGATTCCGACCGGAGGCTCCCAATAAAAAAGGGTGGTCGCTTTCGACCACCCCACTCTAACGCTGACAAGCAACGTGTTACTTGTCCACCGGTGCGCCGGCTGCCACGATCGCGAAGACGGCCTGAGCGGCCTTTACTTCGATATCGAGCACGCCCGTGATTGCGGCAACGCCTTCGCCGAGATCGGCGTCTGCGACCACACTCACCTGGGCTACGCCAAGCGGACCAACTGCAATAGCTTCTGCGCTGAGACCGTCCTCACTCTGGACCACCTGAATTACCGTCGGGTCAGAGCTTACCCATTGAGGGACGCCATCGACGTTTGCAGGATTTCCTGCCTTCGTCGTAAACGACACTGAAAGGGCAACCTTTTGGGCATCAGTCAATACGAGTGCCATAGTTGTTTCCTTGGTTGAATGTTTCTGTGCATCTAGCAACGCGCCATGGCGCTGCTTATGATCATTGTAGCAACCTGGTGTTCATCGTCCAGGATATTCGGCTTGAACATTCAAAACTCGTTTCAGCATAAGCAGTTGTGACACAAAGATTTCTGGGGATGTACTGGTTTCGATCTGATTCGAACAGAGACATAGCGCATGCAAGGGATGATGGTTGGCCCTTTCAAACACCCATCGAAACATCATGCCAATAACGTGATCGCTCGCATTGTCGGTTCCGTGAAGAACGCCTGGGCTTCGGTCAAGGCTGCCTTTGCTCTGCCGGCTCCTGCACAGCTCGCCTTCGCCTAATCATGGTGAAGCCATCCTCCGGGGACTCCTGATTACCGGGACGGATGCATTATCAGGGTTACGCCATAGGGTCCACAGTACCGGCGTAATACACAGTGGATAAATTCCTCACTCCCTTGTTCATTCTGGGTGAAGGTCTTATTTGAATGCACTAAGCATGTAGCGTTGGTCGAGGTTTGCTTCAGAGACCCGGGTTCGACTCCCGGCATCTCCACCATTTCGGTGTTGGAAATTGAGTTGTTCATAACGTGAATCGGCGCCCGTAGCGTCGACAGGAATAAGCCGTGAGAGTTCCTGCACCAAAAGGAGAATCTGAAAGGTTTCGTTCAACTCCTATCCACGGCCCCCTTTCTTGGTAGTGTAGCTTAGAGGCAGAGTACACTCTTTACAAGCGGGCGGTCTAGCAGTAAGATAAAGAAATGAATACCAAACAAACTGGTGACATTTCTGAGGCTGCAGTAGCTGCCGAGTTTCTAAAGGCTGGACTTACTGTCCTAACCCCATGGGGAGATAGGCATCGTTATGACTTGGTCGTGGAAGAAGAAGGAGTCTTCCTTCGTATTCAAGTCAAAACAGGGCGCGTTAAAAATGGTGCCATCATCTTCGGCTCAGTAAGTATCTCTACTCAAGACGGCGAACTTGTGCATCGCCCATATACAGGGCAAATCGAGTATTTTGCCGTATATTGTAGAGAAACTGATAAGGTTTACATCATCCCTGTAGGCCTGTGCGGCGCTCATGGGTTTGCTCTCAGGCTGCACCCGCCAAAAAACAAGCAGGTCAAGGGTGTCCACCTAGCAAAAGATTTTGAATTCAATGGCCGCATAACTCAATTGGTAGAGTAGCCTCCCGATAAGGGGCAAGTTGCAGGTTCGAGCCCTGCTGTGGCCACCATTCTTGTGGGAAGCGTGTGTAACCACGCACAGGCAGCGGCTAGCACGGAACCCTTAGCGGGGGGAAGTGGACTAAAGCAGCCTAGCCACCTGGTCCGGGGCCCTAAATTCGGAGAGGGTCCAACCCTCCCCACACTTTGTTTCATGTTTGTAACTAAGCCGTAACCTGCAGTTCACACCAATGCCATACAGTGAAGGTATGACAGAAAGCGATATTGAACTAGCTCGATACGACGATGGTGAATTTATCTTAGTCGTTGACGCCGAACAAGTTGGTCCGGTATTGACGAACAAAGAGGCCCGGCAAGTGAGGCAGCAGCTTCAAACCGGGACGTTTGATCTTCACAATTTCATCAAGCTCGCCGGCGTGGTGTAATTGGTAGGCACAGCGGACTTAGAATACGCTGCGGTAGTATTGACATATCGTCTTCCAATTGGTACGATCACTGGATGCGAACGTATCTAGCTTATACCAATGAGGATATTCACAGATGTGCGGCAGAGGTAACTTCTTTAGCAGGCTTGCTTAAAAGGTTGGGCTTGCGCCCAGCCGGAGGCAATTTTGCAAATATGAAGGTAAAACTGCAGCAGTTGGCTGTGAATTGTGAACACTGGACAGGTCCTGCTTGGAATAAGGGTGCTCGGCTGAAAGATTGGAGTAAGTACCGAAAGATCTCCAGTTTGCGTCCACACCTACTCAAGTTGAAAAGCGAGCAATGCGAAAATTGTGGGTTGACTACTTGGTTGGACTCTCCTATTTCGTTAGAAGTACATCATATTAACGGAGATAGAACAGACAACCGATTGGAAAATCTACAGGCACTTTGCCCGAACTGCCACAGCTTCACTGATAACTACCGCAATAAAAAGAGATTGAGTGCTCGGGCTGAAAAGTCTGAAGTAGAACGCGTCAAATTCAACGAAACCTATTGTCATGGCAACGTTGAGCCAAGCTCGAAAAGAGAAGGTGCAGAGACTAAACGGCGCGGGCCTAAATCGAAAGACAAGGTCAAGACATAGTCCGGACTACAAGGCGAAAGCAATGTAGTGAAGAAAATCCGCTGGTTAACAGCCGTGCAGGTTCGAGTCCTGTCGCCGGCACCATTTCCTGTATGTCAAAAGCAAAATACAAGGCCATAGCCTCCATTGAAGTGCAAGGTTTTGACCAAGACGAAGACGGTCCGGTTCCGTGTGAGACTTCTTTTACTTCGGAACCCGGCGAAGCCGTACTACCATTAGCTCTTGCCGCTACCTTGCACGGTAGCCTCCGACGGGTTGACCACCTTTTGGATGATGGCATGTGGGCGCATGGTGCAGTTGGAGTTTGACGGATGATTGACTGAGCGGATTAAGGTACTTGTTTCGAAAACAAGCGGGGTTAACAGCCCCCGCAGGTTCGAATCCTGCATCATCCTTTTTTAGCTTTCATATTGCCTCGTAGCGTAATTGGTAGCGCGTCTGGTTCTGACCCAGAAGGCTGTAGGTTCGAGCCCTACCGAGGCAGCCATTTTACGTTGCCGGAATAACCTGATTGCAGTATGATTGCAATAGAACTGGAATTTCATGAATACTGCAACAACACTCCTGAACGGTGTCACCTTGACTGCGGCGGCCGAGGTAGCTGCTGGTGCCACCAGCACTGATCTTAACGCCGTTACCGCCAACGATGTCATCCTCGAAGTGACTGCGGTAAATGGTGGAACCCCTCCAGGCAACGGTAAGTCCGTCGATGTCTTTGTAGGTTGGGCGTCTACCTTAATCGCTTCCAATATCCCTGCTGCCGTCGGCCCTACTGCCGAACGCATCAGGGTCCAACTCTCCCCGGTGGCAAGTGAAACCCGCGTTGTGATGTCCGCGCCTACAATCAAAAAGGCCCGATACGCTTACGCTTGGTACACCCACGAGGATTTCAATTCCACAGTTACGCTGACCGTCAAGGTAATCAGCTAACTCTTGCGTTATTTGTAGCACATGATAACATAGTCTCATGTCTGCTACACGTAAGAAAAGAAGCCGTATTTGGCTTTTAGACGAAACTACCTTTCGGAGCCTTGTAGCCCGAAGCGATTCTTTTAGAGCGATATTGCGTAGTCTTGGTCTGCCGGACCGGGGGCGAAACCATCATACGTTACTTGCGCGTATTCACGCGTTAAACCTCGACGTAGAACACATCAGGTCGAGGCCTCGTTGGGAGAAAGCAAATAAAGCGGCTACACGTTACACGTTAGAAGAATTGCTAACAGCGTCTAGCCCGTACCGTGGTGGTACTTCAGCCTTAAAAAGTCGGCTGTTAAACGAAGGCCTTCTTGCCCACACCTGTGCACTATGTAAAAACCCTGGCTTGTGGCAGGGTCGCCAGCTGGTGTTGCAATTGGACCACGTCAATGGCCAAGCTTCTGACAACCGACTAGAAAACCTGCGTCTTCTTTGCCCAAATTGTCATAGCCAAACTCCCACCTTTTCTGGTCGGAAAACAACTGCCTCGTAGTGTAACGGCTGCACATCTGGTTTTGGCCCAGAGAGTTTAGGTTCAAATCCTGACGAGGCAGCCAATTTTCATTCTAGCCTCGTATAACGGTATTACGGCGAGCTGTTACCTCGTTTATCTGTGTTCGATTCACAGGGCTAGAGCCAATTTCTTTCGGAGACGTGGCTGAGCTGGCCTAAGGCACTCGTTTTGAAAACGAGCGTGGGTAACACCGCCGTAGGTTCGAATCCTACCGTCTCCGCCATCTTCTATGCGTGAGTTCAATGAGAAAGACTTCCCTCCTTTCCTAGATCATTACGAAGCTGACGGCAAGAATTGTGTTGCGGTTGAAACCACACTGACCGAGCTTACAACGCTCGGTTATTCTCTTGTTTATTGTGACGACGAGGAAGAAACTCCTCGCCTCCCAAGCGCGCAGCTTCTTCAGACTTACGGAAAATCGTAGAGTCTTTGCCATCATAAACTTTCCACGCAAGTCGGTGGAACGGCGCAGCACAGCTTTTATAGAAGTCCTGGACGATCGAGATGCCGGAGCCCTCCGGCAGTCGTTGGTGGACGATTTAGGCACTTCAGTGGACGTCGAAGAGCTGGATACATCATACAACGATACTCCAGACCTTGAAGGCTTCCGCTGGTTCAGATTCGACAGCTTATGAGGCAGTTTTCTCAATTCGAAGATACTCCTTCCAGGGCAAGTCAAGCAGCTCTTGCAGTTGAGCGTGCACGCGCCCAATTCCGTTTCATTCGTAACACCGTGGTCATCGTCATCCTCGCAATTCTTGGATTGATCGTGGCCTTTCGGTCTCCGGTCGAAGTAGAAGCCGGCACGCGGTACGTGGTGAAGAGCTTCGGTCGAACGACCGGAGTAGTCCTTGAACCAGGACTGCATTTTATCGCACCGTGGCAATCCGGGACACGACTGCGCGTTCAACTCATGGAGATCAAGGAAACGATGGACACACCGACGTCCAGTGGACTTCCCGTGTCACTCGAATCCAGTTCCTGGGTTGGGCTTGACCCATCGCCTCAGTCGTTGATCAAGTTCGTGAACGATATTGGGGCCAGTGGGTTTGAAAACCTCGTCACCTCGGCAAAACGAAGCGCAACCCGCAACGTCATCGCAGGCTTCAGTTATGAAGACTTGTACAGTAGCAACCGCACGGTTGCCAGCGACAAGATCTTCACCGAAGTGAAGGATGTGTTGGCGCCCAAGGGCATCATCGTTGACCGTGTGTTATTGCGAGGAGTCGTACCTCCCCAAACAACTCGTGATGCCTTGGAAAAGAAAGCCGCCGCACAGCAGGCCGCGGAGGCAATGACCTACACGATCGATAAGGAGCAGCAGGAGATCACAAGGAAAACCAAGGAGGCCGAAGGTATTTCCAAGGCCAATCGTGAGATTTCCTCATCCCTGACTCCGGAGTATCTTCAATGGTACTACATCAAGGCCTTGGAAGGTCTTGCGCATTCGACCAATACTACCTTCGTGATCGTGCCGTACGATCAGAAGTTGACCCCGATGCTCAACGTTAACCACAAGTAATCATGCCGATCGACATTGTCTCCCTTCTCAAGCCCGACGAACGCGCCGAGTTTGACGCCCTCTCACCGGAACGCCAAGCCGCCTTCCGTGCTGACTTCGACGAAACCATCAACGATACACTCAAGCCGGTCGCCATCGTTCTTGGCGTTGCTGAGCGTGTCATGGACTTGGCCTACACCTCCGATCTGCTCCCGAAGATCGCCAAGCTCCAACGACGATACTTCGAAGCGCTGCTGACTGAGGGCTTCAGCTCCAGCGAAGCCATGGCCCTGGCGTCGAATTTTGCGTCGTTCCTGTCCGCCGTCAAGAAGGGCTGATAGCGGTATATCCGCTATAATATTCCATTGACGGGTGGAAAATAGCCTGGCATACTTGAAGTCAAGATAACAATCTAACTCAAGGATAAATATGCCAGATGCAAGTTCCATTCGTTACGCAGCAACCCTTCCGGCCGCTACTGGTCGTAATCGTGGTTCTGTGCGCTTTGACACCACCAACGCCGCCGCCAAAGTGTCAGACGGCGCCGACTGGGTCGAGTTCAGTGTAGGCCCGGCTGCCTCTTATGTGCAGTCTGGTACGTTTGCAACCACGACGATCTTTGTGGCCCCACAAGCCTGTAAGGTGATCGCGGCCAGCGAAGTACATTCCACGCTCGGCACTGATGGTGGTGCTGTCACGGCGGTAGTGACCAAGGACACCGGCACGCAAGCTCCAGGCGCAGGTACGTCCCTGCATCAGTCCGGTAGCTTCAACTTGAAGGGCGCGAACAACACGGTTCAAAACGCCACACTCTCGACGACTCCTGCTACCCTTACGTTGGCTGCGGGCGATCGTTTGGCAGTGAAGTTGACTGGTACGCCAACCTCCGTTGCTGGCGCAGTCGTGACTGTTCAGTTGGCCTGGTTGTAACCAGTGCTGTATTTCTCAGGGCTTCTGTCGAAAGGCAGAAGCCTTTTTTTCTTCCCGGAGTAGCTCAGATGGTAGAGCGCTGCTCTGAAAAAGCAGAGGTCGCCGGCTCGAACCCGGCCTCCGGGACCAATCAATCGACGAAAATGCCTGAAGAAAACCCGGTTGCCTCTATTGAAATAGCGGCAACATCTGAGGTACCGACACCTGCCGTGCCGGAACCTTCTTCTCCTCCTACTATCCCTGCGGTTTCTGTTGTTACGATCCCAGCAGAGAAAATGACAGAGATGGAGCAACGCCTTGCTCGGCAAGAGAAGCTGCTTCAAAGCCTGACAAAGACCGTTAACAACGTCTCGTTGCTTGTTGCTCCGACAAAGGGCAGCAAGACCGCCAAGGCACCCATTGTACCTAAGGTTTGGACAGTGGTGCTGCGAAGAGGGTCTTCCGAAACTCGTGTTGTTGAACGGAACTCCCGTAAATCCCTTCGTGGAGGATCTTCTAGCAACGGAGCTTCTACTTGGTCTACCGAAGCTGAAGCAAAAACGTTCTGGCGAGGCCTTCCGGCCGTTTCTGAATACAAGATTCGGCAAGAAGGTGAAGGCTGGCGCGTTTTGTACGAGCCGTACAACCCGAAGCGTCACGACAAAATGTCGACGCAGTTCAGGGCCAAGAAGCCAGCGGTCAGAGCCAAGAGCATGACTGTGCTGGCTGCTGTGGAGGCTTGACTTTGTTCCGAGATTTAGGACAATGAGAGAGTATTTCGCACGCGTAGCTCAATTGGATCAGAGCATCAGCCTACGGAGCTGAGGGTTGCAGGTTCGAATCCTGCCGTGTGCACCAAAATTTGGGGGAACTATGAAAAATGACGTAACACTGGCTAGCGTATTGAGTGATTTGGCAACTCTGGAACGACAAGTTCGAGAGAGGTTACCATTACTTGATGCGGCGGTCGGCGTCATTGACGTGTTCCAACAGACGCTGCGTGAGGCACATGGGGATTGTGTCAAAGCAAAGCGGAATACGGAAGAGACAGTGAAAAACCTGGAGGACGCACAAGCGCACCTCCGACGCCTGGAGGGGCTCTGCGGCGAGCCAGTTTCTGGCTCTGGCGTGGAGTTTACTATCGGGCCTGTGTCAGATAAACAGTAACAAGCAAAACATCATGAAGTTCATCAGAACTGCATTCCTCGCATTGATCGCAATGTTCGCCCTGGCATTTGGTGCCTTCGCGGGTGATACGAATACCGTGGCCTCTGTGTCACCGTATAAGGCCAACGAGTTCGCCGTATCAACCTTCGGCACCTACCAATCTTCCGGTGCAATCACCGGAGACTCCCAGTGGGGAGCAGGCATCCAAGCCGACTACTTCGTCACGAAGAATATCGGCGTTACCCTCGCAACCAGCAAGAGCCGGTTTGACGATGGTGCCTTCTTCCAGAACTTGTCGATCGGTCCTGTCCTCCGCCTTCCTCTCAAAGATACCGGCCTCGCGCCTTACGTCCTGGGTGGGATTGGGTTTGACTTTGACCATCAGAATGACCGATTTTATTATGCCGGCGGTGGCTTCGAGTATCGACCGAAACGGTTGTTCAAACACGTTAGCGTGTTTACCGATGCCCAATACCAATGGCGAGACTACCTGCAAGTGCGTGACAGCGAGGCTGTCGTGACACGCGTTGGTCTACGCTGGACATTCTAGCTACTACGGTAGCCGAATCACGGGGGTCGCCTGGCAAAGCTGGGCGACCCTTTCTTTTCATGAATACATACTTCACAGCCGATACACATTTCGGCCACGCAAACATCATTCGATATTGTAATCGCCCATTTAAGGGCGTTTACGACATGGACGATACTCAGTGCAACAACTGGAACGCAACTGTCGGGCCAGAAGACACGGTGTATCATCTCGGAGATTTCTCCTTCGGTCTCCCTGACAAATACCTGGCCAGATTAAACGGGCGCATCTTTTTTGTGTTCGGCAACCATGACCGGGAAATGAAGCGGGTCAAACAGGAAAAGAAATGGAACCACAAGGTTACATGGCTGCCTGATCTTGCTGAAGTTGAAGTAGAAGGACAGAAGATAGTACTATGCCATTACGCTATGTTGGTTTGGAACAAAAGCCACCACAATACCTGGCACCTCTACGGGCATTCTCATGGGTCACTGCCGGATAACCCACAATCTAACTCGTTTGACGTTGGAGTTGATTGTTGGAACTACTATCCGGTTTCTTTCAGTGAGGTGGCTGCAAAAATGGCAAAAAAGAGTTGGAAGCCTCTAGACCATCATGGAGCGTAGTATGCGTAAACGCTTTACATTGTAACCCAGCATCATGTACCATAAGTGATGATCTGGAAAACATGTAAAGATGGTCGGAAAAGACAAGCTGTGAACAGGAAATGTGAACAGTGCGACCGCCCGTTTATTGCATTACTAGGAGAAGTAAAAAAGGGGCGCGGAAAGTTCTGTTCCTCAGATTGTTTTTTCAAAAGCCGAAACTGCGCCGTCGAGCTAATATGCGCATTTTGCAAGATAGCATTCCCTCGGCGGCGCTCAACGCTCAAGAAATCCAAGTCAGGTTTGCGCTTCTGTTCCAAGAAGTGTAAGGGAGATGCTCAACGTCTAGGCGCCGGGTTTGACAGCATGCTCCCTCCTCATTATGGAACAGGCAAAGTCAACTACCGTTCAAAGTTTGACGGTGCAAAAATGAAATGCGCTCGTTGTGGTTATGAAGAGTTTAGCTGCTCGGTGGAAGTTCATCACATAGACGGAAATCATAACAACGACGTAGCAGAAAATTTGCAGCTTTTATGTGCGAATTGCCATAGAGGCTGGCACAACAACTTATGGAGAGCAGGCGTGTTGTAACGGTAGCGAACCACGTTTACACCGTGGAAGCAGGGGTTCGACTCCCTTCGCCTGTACCATTCTCAAAATGAACATCACCATCATCCCAGACATCCACCATCACATCAAAGAGGTGGAACAAATTCTTTATGCTGAGGCTGCCGACAAAGTCGTATTCCTCGGTGATTGGTTCGACGACTTTTACGACGATGAAGCAATGTCTGCAAAGACTGCCCTGTGGCTGACCAACCGCATGGATAGGCATAAAGAAGATGTGTTCATCTGGGGCAATCATGATGTGCACTATGGCTTTCCATTTCCCGGTGTCTGTTGCTCCGGGTATGAACAGTCAAAGTGCGACGCTATCCGCGACATCATGCGGCCAAGGCACTGGGATCGCTTTGTGTTTCATCACTGGGAAGGCTCGTGGCTGATGAGTCATGCCGGGCTTACGAAAAGCCACACAGCTGGTGTTACTGACATTCGTTCGTGGCTGGAGGGAGAAGAAGAGGCAGCTCAACTTGCTCTGCGCCGAGGAATGAAGGAAAGACACTGGATCTTCACCGCAGGCATGGCTCGCGGAGGACGCGCACCTTTTGGTGGCCTGACCTGGTGTGACGTAAACGAATTTGTGCCTATCGCCGGTATTAACCAGGTGTTTGGACACACACCGCAACCCGGGCGAGTTTGGAAGTATGACACCAAGCGTCGCAGCGGCAATATTGCGAACAGCGAGAACTATTGCATTGATACGCACCTTGCGTGCTATGCTAGAATAGTTGACGGAACATTTGAACTGAGGGAAAGACAAATTCCTAAGGTTCCTAACTGTCCCTAATGGTGGCTATAGCTCAATTGGTTAGAGCCTCAGCTTGTGAAGCTGACTGTTGCGGGTTCGAGTCCCGTTAGCCACCCCACTTTCTGCGCTACGACGGAGCTGGGTAACTGAGGAGTCTGCAAAACTCTTTTCGCAGGGTTCGATCCCCTGGTAGCGCTCCACTTTGACGCGAGTAAACGACGGAAATATATCACATGAAACTACGGAGTATTCTGACAACTGTGTTTGTCACCCTCAGCCTGGCCCTCACGGCCGTCACGGCACACAGTGCCGATCTGACCATCAATTCATGGTTCGACGTGCCTACCCTATATGGCGGGCAGGCGAGCATCACACTTGATGGAACTTCTCGCACCGTAAACGCCGGCCAGCTACGGGCAACCGTAGAAGGAACCGGAGAGCAATGGATCTCGTATTGCACTGATCTCGGTGCTACGTTGGCCTCTGGGCCTTTCACACAGATGTCTCTGTCTGCAGCCCAAGGGTTGCCGGCGTGGCAGACACCTGACTGGGCGCCAGGAGGAATCGAGCGCGCCGCTCAGATGTATTTTACGTTCCGTGACGAAGTCGATTCACCACGTGAAGCTGTCGCGCTCCAATCTTTGATCTGGGAGGCACTTTACGACGAAACACCTTCGTTCACTTCAGGACGATTTCAGTTGGAGGCACCAGGCACTACTGCTGGAGCCTTCGGTCGTGCTAATTCTTGGCTGACTGAAGACGACCTGACAGCCCTGACCGGAAACGAGTCATGGTGGGGTCCGTCAACTTTGACTGGAGACTATCGTGTCGGACAAGGCCTTCTAGGCGGTGTTCAGACAATCCCGGAGCCGTCAACGTACACACTGTTCGCAGTTGCTGTACCGCTGCTCATTTTCACCCTTTGGCGACGTAAGATCAATCCGTAACCCATGAGTGCTCGACGCAAAAGAATGTATCGTTACTCCTTCGATTCCAGTGGCAACTACCTCGGTTCGGTGGAAGTAAATCCGATCTCGCTTTACGCTCGTCGTGGTCTCATGGCTTTGGCGTTGATCCTTGGCCTTTGGTTTCTTATCAGTCAGGGCTGCCATTCGGTGGTTCAGGCTGGTCGTACTTCCAAGCCCCAATTGGAGTCGCCTCAAATTCAGTTGCCTCTGTAGTTCAATGGTAGAACGCGTCTTTGGTAAAGACGAGAAGAGGGTTCGATTCCCTCCTGAGGCTCCAATCTAACATGTCCTCGACCATGCGGGACGTGATGCAGGAAATGGAAGGGACAGGCTACGAAAGTGGCTTGTCCCTTCTGCTTGTCCGTGACGACGGTCCTGTGAAGAAGGACGGCAAGCCTACATCACTCCGAAAATACACCGTTGTTGGTAGCTTTGTTTCTCCTCCGATTTTCGAGTCAAAGCAGCGGCCAGGTGCAGAAAAAGATGATCTCTGTGATCCAAATACGCTTACCCAGCTATGGCAGGGGCAGCTCTCCTTTCACAAGGAGGTTGTACACACCAACCCGCATCGATCTGTAACCGGATTTCACTCCCTCAACGAGTTGGTTGAACAGGGAGGGTTGAATCCCGGGATGTATCTGAATCACGAAACTATCCGTTGAACATGCCTGTCAAAATTCAACACGCTTACGCCATCGGAGATCGCGTCACGTTGGTGAGTGGTCGAACTGTTTATATTACCAAGCTTCGGAAGACCCCCGGAGCCGACGTGCAATTTGCACCCATCCGAAACCAACCCTGGTATGAGGGATTCGATTCATCTGGAACGACCCATCAGTTTCCTCAGACCTCGGTGACGCACAAGTTTTCCGAGGGTTACCCGTTGGAGATCAAACCGCGTGTACCTCGGGTGTTGAAAGCCCAAGCGCGACGCCGGGCGACCAAAATCGAACGACGGGAGTCGATTACTATCGAGTGGCCTGTGGAAGAAGAGACCACCGGCTCGGAAGAACGGTACGAACAGGCAGCGGACAGGATTTACAACGCCATTGTTAACGATATGCCTTCCGGTATCGCTGACAAACTGTTCTACAAGCTCCTGGAGTTTGCTGTCGATTTCGACGAAATTACTCTCGTGCCGGACGAGTGCCGGCCGCAGATTCGTCGATTCTTGAAAAGAGTGCGCACCAATCAGGCTGCACTTCGCTGATATTTTACGCCTGTGTAGCTCAATGGTAGAGCGGCGGTATCATAAACCGTTGACGGAGGTTCGATTCCTCCCATAGGCATACGCCACCGTGGCTAGACCGGTAATGCACCAGTTTTGTAAACTGGCTTATGTGGGTTCAATTCCCACCGGTGGCTCCACTTCTTCAAATACACAATCATGCCGAAAGCATCCCTTAGAATCGTCAAGAAGCCCCTTACCGAGAAGCAAGCACTTCGACGCAAGGCTCAGATCGAGGCCAAGATTGGCAAGTTGTCCGCCAAGCTGGTCAGTTTGTTTTCGTGATTCTCGCCGGCTTCGGCCGGCCTTTACGTGCGAGCCGTCACCCCTAGGGAACAAATAACCAAAGGGTTTGTAGGTGAGATAGGCTCCGGAGTGGTATCCGGAGATGTTCATCGGCGATATCCAGCGGACAACCAATCCGTTTCGCCAGGAACTGTGCGGGTTCAAGTCCCGCCTCGCACACCAATTTTCTTAGTTTTCCAGCAGTAGTCGCAAGACCGGCAAGAAACGACCCGATAGTTTAACCCGATAAACGAGGAGGCCAAGCAACTGTCTCGTTGTATGTAGTCCGTTGAAGCAGTACGATCTTGGCACTTCAACGCACAATCAACTGGGTTAACCTGAGTACTCGTATCGAAGAAAAGGTCTATTACTGCTGTCTTTTGTCGGACATGCCTGAGACAGACAGGCACCGAGACTCGAAGCCACCCGCAAGGGATAACGTCTTGATTACCTGCTTGAAATGGCGAGCAGGAATAGGGCTGAGGAATCACCAGCAAAGCCGGAGATAAGTACCGGCCTGACATCACAATAGGGAGGAAGCTTCTAATACTGGAAGCACTAGCATTTTGAGCTTGAGTCCGCTACGAATAATCGGCGAACAGGCGCGCACTAATGTGGGCGTCATCCGAGTCTGCCGATAAATCGCGGTGCATTGCAGGAGAATTACCTGCCCTCCCTACCAATTTTGTGGCCCGTGACCAAAACGTTCCATGACTAGAACTACCAGTCTATGGCGAATATGGGATCCGAAACAGGGGTGACGACCCCGAAGCCCACAACTCAGAGTAGCAACCCGGGCAATCCCTGGGCACCGTTTGCGCAGCGGTGGAGCGTGTGGCGCCACAATACTTTCAACAACATGTCCGAAACACTAGCGACACTTTACAAGAGAAACTCGAACGGTAAACTTCAGCAGTGGCGTATCTGGGCCGAAGGCGGCGCATACTACACCGAGGAAGGCATTGTTAACGGAAAGATCACCCGATCAAAAGCCCATACGTGCGAGGGTAAGAACCCAGGCAAGGCAAACGCCACTACACCTGAAGCGCAAGCTATCAAGGAAGCAAAGGCAAAGTGGGAGAAGAAGCTGGCCACCGGCTACACCACGGAAGCTTCGTCTGTCGATTCGACCGGCTACCGAGAACCGATGTTGGCGAAGAAGTTCGAAGACTACAAAGCAGAAGTCACATACCCGGTAGAAGTGGATCAGAAGTTAAACGGAATGCGGTGCAATATTACAGCGGCTGGCGCAAGGTCGCGTAAGGGGAAACCCATACACACGATTCCCCATGTTCTCAAGGCGCTAGCGCCTGCTTTTAAGAAGCACCCACACCTATTCCTGGATGGTGAGCTATTTAACCCCGTATATCAGAATAATCTGAACAGGCTTATTGAGCTTACAAGCGTAATATTCCAGCCGAAAGATCTGACAAGAGAACTGTTAGACGAATCAGAGCGCATCGTCCAGTTTCATGTCTATGACGGATTTACTACTGAGGTAGACAGCCAAGCGGCGTTCGTTGATAGACGTGAGGTACTGCGTCAATTGTTGCAAAATGTTCCGAGTGTACACGTACTACAATCGGTTCGTTGCACAAATGAGACAGAAGTGTGTGAAGAGCTAGCTAAAACTAGGAAAGCGCGTAAAGAAGGAATCATTGTTCGCTGGGGTGTGTGTAGATATGAGTTCAAACGAAGCAAATATCTTCTTAAGCTTAAGAACTTTGAGTCGGATGAATTTGAAATCGTTGCGGTGGAAGAGGGAAATGGAGATTGGGTCGGGTGCGCGAAGCGCATGATACTTAAGCTGCACAAACCTGTCGTCGCCCGTGATGGAAGTACAGTGACGGAGTTTGCTGCGAATATCGACGGAACGCGGCAGTCTCTGCAAAGAATGTGGAAAAATAGGATGCTTCTGCCAGGAAAACTCGCAACTGTTGAGTTTCAAGAATACTCAGAATGGGGAGTACCGTTAATTCCTTGGGTGCGCTGTATCCGGGAGTACGAATAACATACTCCATGTCAATTGGGTTGACGGACTACGATGTGGTGTGATAACGTTTATGAATGAAATCACGCCTCATTGATTTAACTGGTAAGCAATTTGGTAAATACACGGTGATCCGTAGAGCACCGGATCGTGTGCACCAATGTAAAAACGGGCGGTCGACGCATGTCACCGCCTGGTTATGCCGTTGTAGCTGTGGGTTTGAAAAGGTGCAAGACAGTTATACCTTACGGAAGGAGCGGGCCTGTGGCTGTGCGAAGTGTTCGCCGACCCGGTTCCATTGGCAGGGAGTGGGAGAGATAGGTAAATCTTATTGGAGCAATATTTGTAACGGTGCTCGAAAGCGCGATATTCAGATGCTGGTCACTATTGAGTACGCTTGGGAACTTTTCTTAAAACAGAACCGACAATGTGCTCTCACCGGTGTTCCTCTGATTTTTGCTAGGTGTTTTTCCGGCAAAGCAGGAGATCTGCAAACCGCTTCATTAGACCGAATCGATTCTTCCAAAGGCTACATCGAAGGGAATATACACTGGGTGCACAAGGACGTCAACCGCATGAAGGGGGAGCTAGACCAGTCGACCTTTGTGCAATGGTGTAAGAGAGTAGCTGAACGTAACTAATTTCGCGAGTGTGGCGGAAAGGCAAACGCGCGGCGCTTAGGACGCCGTGGGGTAACCCTTGCAGGTTCGACTCCTGTCACTCGCACCAATTTCATGCAGACCTTTTTGCCGTATCCTGATTTCCAGCGCTCAGCGTGGGCACTGGACAACAAACGACTTGGTAAGCAACGTGTGGAGTGCCTACAACTTTTGCACGCCTTGCTACGTAGGAAGACCGTGCAAGAAGGAGATACTTGGGCGGTAATCAGATTTGATCCGAAAGGCTGGGTCAACCATCCGGCCTCGAAGATGTGGCGTGGTTACGAAACCTCGTTGGCTGAATATGGTGTCGAGGTTTGCGATGAATGGATACGACGAGATTATCACGATACCTGTCGAGCCAGAATCCTCCTCCTTGTACCTGCCGCAGATCCGTCCAAGGAAAGACCGCCTGCGCCAAAGCCTCCTTGGTTTGGTAATGAGGCATTCCATGCTTCACACCGCAGCAATCTCATGCGCAAAGACCCTGAATGGTATAACCAGCCTCAGTTTGGTTGGCGAGAGATGGATACATTACCCTACATTTGGCCAGTACAATGAAAAAACCTGCAAAAGTAGAGCCGACGCCACCGTACTGGAAAATGCACATTCCGAAGTGCCCTGAGCGTACGGAATGGAAGCGGGACGAGCACGGCTATCCGATTTTCCACGATGACGGTATCTGCACTGTTTGTAACGGCAAAGCAGAGACCTTTTCTCATCCTTGGTACAAGTTCAAGTTTCAAATCCTGGGGTACTGCGAGGCCTGCGTAATCACCAAAATGGGAACTGCGCCAACGCCAGAACAGGAAGCTGCCCACTGCGCAGCCGCCGTTAAAAAGGCTGCCCCAAAATTCCCGCAATTTCTATGGCCCGACACAGCATTGATCCGAGAAATGGAGAAGATCGTCGAAGCGATATGAGCACACACGTAACGTATGGCGACTACAGCCATGTCGCGATCCGAAAGGTTATTTGCGTTCGGTGCAAGGCGCCGATCAAGAAATACAACCTTCAGTTACTTCTTACACATGACGAGTGCCTGTGCCCGTCGTGTCAACCGGTCATCCCTGTAACCAAGGAGTCCAATCATGGGCCTCTCTAACGAAGAACGTCTTGAGAAGATCTATTTTAGTCTGTGGAGAATGACACAGGCGGACCGGCTCAAGCGACTGAGAAGAACCTACGATTACGATGAACTCGTAAAGCTTCTGGAAAACCTATGGCCGGCGTTCCTGGGTAGCTCAGGTAATGGGTTGTTTTGGTTGCTTGGTTCCGGGGATACCAACGAAGTGATGGACAAACCAACGTTGTTCAGCATTGCCATATGTGGCAACCGTAGCCGAGGTGTAAAGGATTCACTTGAGGAGATGGCCGAAGAACGACGCAAGGAGGTTGAAGCGTTGCCGGAAAGTGATGAGCGTAAGAAGCAGTTGGAGCGCATGGACTTGTGCGACTATCAATGCAACTACCACCCGGAGCTGGAAGGCATTCTGAGACGAAACGCGCCGGAACTGGCGGATGTGTACGCGATCTACCAAGACTGTGAAAACATTCGTTACGCACTCAACCGATACCGAGACGACTTCGCTCAACAGGGTGAAGAACTTGCCAGTTTGGTGGCCAACATTCTTGGTGCCTGTTTCAACATCTTCACGACGGACTCAAGGGTTCGCGAAGCTTGGTACACGCATCAGATTGCCAACCGTGCGGTGTATCAGCGCATTGACCCCGAAGACACGGTCGTCAAGATTTGGCGCCAGGGTGGGCTGCATCATTCCGTAGGCATTGGTGTTCACGGGTTGGACGAGCTGCACGACTACTGGGCAAAGAAAATCCAACCGAAGCAAAAGCTCTCCACGGAAGAACGTGTGCTGGCGACGCTATGGCTGCTCAAGCGCAGGTTCCATTACGAGCACCAGCTGAAGGATATGCTCAAGCTGCTGAAACAGCACAACAAGCAAAATCCGAAAGACAGGGTGAGTTTGACCAAGGTCGAACAGATGTTCAGGAAACACAACGCACCGGCTCACGAGGATTATGAAGGCAGAAGCTCATCTACGGTAGAGTATTGTCGGTTGGCCGAGCAGACTGTCGCCCGTAATTGGGAGCAACCCAAGCCCAAGAAAAAGGGCAAGAAGAAATGATTACCGCGTGTGTGGCGTAATTGGCAGCCGCGCCAGATTCAGGGTCTGGTGGGTTCACACCCCGTGCAGGTTCAAGTCCTGCCACACGCACTTTTGGACATGTAGCCGGCCACGTCTTCGGAACGTCGGATCCGTAATTGGAGCTGAAACTGGGGGTTCGAGTCCCTCCATGTCCGCCACTTTTTGCAGCGTGCGCACGGTAAAGGCACGAGAATCGTCGGGTAAGCTAAACCTACGGGAGGAACCCCTGACAGCCACGCTGCAATACTTTCACTATGACCACAGTTGGTCGATACCGAAAAGGAATGGTCCTTGGTCCTGATGATGTCTATATCGGTCGTCCTGGTAAATGGGGAAACCCGTTTGTCATGAAGAAAGAAGAAGATAGACAATTCGTCATTGATCAATTCATAGCATGGCTAGCCACTGGAGGAGCCCCATACAACCTCGATGACATAAAGAGGGAGTTGAGAGGCAAAAGGCTACTATAGCTGACGTAGCCCAATTGGAAGAGGCCTTTGTTTGAGGGACAAGGTGTTGGAGGTTCGAGTCCTCCCGTCAGCACCATTTATTACCCATGTAGCTCAATTGGAACAAGAGCCACTCCGTTCTAAGGAGAGGGTTGCAGGTTCGACTCCTGCCATGGGTACCATTTTCAATCAACATCAACTATGGCTGAAACAATCGAGCGTCGTGAGGACGGATCGCCTATGTGTCAATGCGAGGTTTACCAGCATTGCCATATTTGTGATCCTGACTTCTTTCGTCAAAACCAAGAAGAAGCGCCAATGAGTGCAGGACGAAAAGAGCAGGAAGAGGCCGCAGTGTTCCAGACAGTGATGTCTGCTATTACGGAACGCTTGACTGGGTTCACTTTCACCACCGAGCAGACGGTGGATGAAACAACGAATGAATTGGTGATCCGTATTCAACGGGTCGGGGTAACAAACCCCTGTAAGATCAGGATTCATCTCGAAACGTGATTTCAACGGATGGGTGGCGGAACGGCTTATCGCACCTGCTTGGAAAGCAGGCGTACGCTGGGTTACCAGGGTACTGTGGGTTCGAATCCCACCCCATCCTCCATTTATGATCCTTCACTCGGCAACAACTGAGAACGGTCGCGCCTATTTGCTCAAGCTTGAGCCGGGCGCCGGGGAAAATGGTAAGGATCTAATTTCCCTTCAAGGTATTACACCAGAAGGGAAAGCAGTTCCCATGGCGGCCGTCTTTCATGGTGCCGACACCATAAGATGGCTTATGAAGGAACTGGAATCGGCCCTCAAGAAATACGAGGCTTGGCAGGCAAAGCAAATACCGCCTGCTGAAGGAGAAACATCGGAAGCTCGATAAAGACGGTGTGCTTCAGGTTTCTCTGAAAACCGTTTACAAAAATAACCTTGGCAATCACGTTAAAGTTGCTGATAAGGCGTGGTACGATTCAGTGGCTGTGTATTGTCCTGACACCAAGTGCTGCTATTTCTTTCTTGCTTCAGAGATCCCTGCAGGAGGAGTGAAGGCGGTCGCACAGAAAGATCTTGTCAAATACACCGCAGCTGTTAGACTTTTTATGGATGGGCGCTAGAGTTGGAGTGCTAGAACAGCCTGCTAAGCTGTCCGGTCACCATGCCGGTGAGGGTTCGAATCCCTCTCCATCCGCCAATTTCGGTTATGAAAACCTCGATCAAGACTATTAGCGCACTTGTGGCGATTGCCGCAGCCATCGGGCTGGGTTGTTCCGCTGTCAAGGCGCCTGCGTCCAAAGAACATACACCAGTCGCAAAAACTGCGCCTGTAAAAGTTCCCAAGAATGACCCGGATCACGTCCACTACATCTACCCTGATGGAACGGTTGTGAGCCAGGTCTGGACGAATGCAGCCAAGTAAGCCCTCGTAGCTTCAATTGGTTAAAGCTCCCGGCTTATTCCCGGGCGAAAGCACGCGCTAGATAAGCGCGAGTATGCGGGTTCGAGTCCTGCCGAGGGCACCATTTCACGCCTGTGCAACAGCACAGGCTTTTTCTTTATGCGTGATGAATTCGGAGACAGAATGAAGGAATACGAGGCAAGGGAAACCCAGCGTACGCTGCTTCCCATGCTTCCGGTTGCCGTCCGTATCGACGGCCGTGCCTTCCACACATTTACTAAGGGGTTCGAGAAACCCTTCGACCGCTCGCTGAGCGAGATGTTTCGCTACACCACCAAGGAGCTTGTCCGTGAATCGGGTGCTGTTCTGGGTTACACGCAGTCCGACGAAATCTCCCTGATCCTGCATCAGGACGATCCGAAGTCGGAGCTGTTCTTTGACGGCAAGGTCTACAAGCTCACGTCCGTGCTGGCTTCCATCGCCACTGCTGCATTCAACAAGATGTGGCTTACCTACCTGGTGGACCATCAGTCGCAGATTGACGACAAGGTTTGGAAGCTGGCCACGTTTGACTGTCGCGTGTGGCAGGTGCCCACCAAATGGGAAGCCGTGAACGTGCTGCTGTGGCGTGAAAAGGATGCCCGGCGCAACAGTGTGTCGTCAGCCGCCCAGGCGGTCTATTCCGACAAGGAACTGCACGGCAAAAGCTCAGGCGAGCAGCAGGAGATGCTCTTCCAGAAGGGTATCAATTGGGCCGACTATCCGAAGTGGGCAAAGACTGGAACCTATTACCGACGTCGACAGGTTGAGCGTGAGTTGACTGCCGACGAGCTTGCCAGGATTCCGGAGAAGCACCGGCCGGCCCCAGGAACCAAGCTGCTCCGCTCGGACATTGTCGAGTGGCCTTACGAACTCGCAAAGGTGGAGAACAAGGTGGAGGCTGTCTTTGACGACGCTCCTCCGGTTTTGTTCTCTGACCTGAGTAAGTAGAGTTGATCGAACGCGCCTATGGTGTAATTGGATAGCATGACTGTTTCCTAAACTATAGGTCCAGGTTCGAGTCCTGGTAGGCGCAGTAATCCACGGTCGAATTCCCAATGGTGGTTTGGGCACAGCCCTACCAAGTTTGATGGGGCGTTTACTTCTGCCACTGTGGCAGCTGCATCGAACGAGGCGATGCTCTTGATATGGCATACCTCCACATGCTGAGTATATCCGCAGCAAAAGCATACAGGCTTAGGGTTTTGCTCTTGCCAAAGCTTACGGGCCATTCTTCGGATTTGTGCGCTCCCTTGATACCGCGCTTCGGCTTGTATTTCTGCTATCGTTGTCTTGCTCCAATCTCTTTTTGTTGGATCACAGGCCGGAGAACAATACTTGTTGCGAGAAACGGTTAGAGGACTACCACAGGTTCGACAGGAGGTTTGCTTCTTTGTCCTTTTGGGTTTATGCCGGTTATTAAATGAAGCAGCACAGGATGATGAACAAAATTTCGGATTCTTGGTTTCTGCTTCACAAACCAAGCAATAATTTCGAACTTGCATAAAAGCTATCTTAGCTAGGTTGCAAGTTCGAGTCAACTACTCTCACATGTCTGAAGTTACTCGCACCGATATTTCTGAAAATGGTACCCCGGCCCAGCAGCCGATGTCTGAATCTTCCATCCCTGTGATCAGTGATTACCAGGGCAAGCCTACTATCCTTCTGAACCCAGGCGGACGGTATCCATTCTCCATGGGAATGGCGAAGGCCCGCATGGTGTTGAACAATGTCCGTTACATCCAACACTTTGTCGACACAAATGGCGCAGCCGTCGAATAGACGGCAGAAGATCCCCAACCAGCGGTTCTGGACTCCCAAATACGTTGACCTCACGGTCGAGGAGGCCCGGGACATCCCCACGCGCGATGCGCGGATGAAAGAGCGGGGCATGGATCCGGCAAAGAAAATGCTGCTCCGTAACCACCGCTCAGGCGTCACCATCGTGCAGTGGATCGAGGACGGTCCATGCAGATTCAACAGGGTAACCTCTGGGAATACCACGGCCGTGGACACTGGGTCTGTGTTACAACCAACGGCATCGTAAATGCCGATGGTCTTCTGATCATGGGGAGAGGCGTGGCCTTGGAAGCCGTGGAGCGTTTTCCGGGGCTGCGCCGAACCCTTGGTCAGAAAGTCAGACAGCACGGAAACGTGCCGATACTGTGTCCGCAGGAACGTGTCATTTCCTTCCCCACAAAACACCATTGGCGAGATCCGTCGGATCTCACACTGATCAGAGCCAGCACGGAAAGCCTAAAGTTGTGTTGGCCAATTGTCCGTGACATCAGTACAATGGCCGGCGTACAACCACTGCCCATCTGCCTGCCGAAGGTAGGTTGTGGAAACGGTGGGTTAGACTGGAACACACAGGTGCTGCCGATCCTGAACGGGCTCCTGGATGACAATTACATAGCTATCCTATGAACATACTCGATGACAAGGTCCTGCTTTTGAACAGGATCATGCAACCCTTGCGGCTGATCTCTGTCCGAAGGGCTTTCTTTCTCCTCACCAAGCCTCGTCGCAAGAACCCTTCAATGAAGGTGGCGACTGCTTTGGAAATTGACGAGAACCATGAGATCGTAGGACCTGTTCATTGGGAAGACTGGGTCAGCCTGCCTCCAAGGGAAGGCGACCGGGTTATTGCCACAGCCCGGCAGCAGATCCGTGTCCCTTCAATCATTGTGCTGTCCGACTACGACCGGGTACCGGTTGTAAGCCCTCACCTGACCAAGAGCAACCTCTGGGAAAAGCAGAAGGGCAAGGATATGTACACCCTTGAGGAACTGAGCTGGGACGACTGCGACATTGACCACGTCGTGGCACGCTCCAAGGGTGGCAAGACAGACTGGAGTAACTGCGGCCTCACCCGTATCGCCTACAACCGTAAGAAGGGCGACCGGGCACCTCACGAGGTGGGTCTGCAGCTGCGTATTCCCCTGGGAGCCCCAAAGCCCAAGCCTCTGGCTGTGAGACTGCGTAGGGACCCCAGGTTTCCCGAGTGGGATGCCTTCATACGGAACTAAGCCTCTCCTGTACGGGGAGGCTTTTTTTAGCCCTCCCCTCCCCCCGGTGAGGTAAGAGGCAGGAAACGGGTATATTACTTGATGCGAGTTTTACGCTCCGGGCAACGAGCGTTGAATCCGGCTTGTGTAAACAGCATCAAGCAACAAACAAGTAACCAGTCATGAAGACTATCCCTCACCCCGCCTCCGGCTCCGTCAACCCTAAAATCCGTGTCACACCGCCTCGCAAAGCGGTATCTGTCAGTGGCGGCATCGTTGGCGATCCCGGCGATCCGATTGTTGGTGCCCGCCGGTTGTTTCGTCGGGGTATTCGTCCTACCCTGAACGGCGTCGTCCTCTGCGCAGGGGACCTCAGCTGACCCCTTCGGAGGAGTCCTTTCTTCCCTGCATCCCTGGCGTCTCCAGGGGCAATGCAGGGTCTTTGCGGCAACGCTCTCCTCCTGGCTGGAGGCCGATCCCCTGAAAAGGATCGGCCTCATAGATTTTTTTTAGACCCAAGAATACACATCATGAAACATATCCTCACTGCCATCGTCGCCGTGCTAGTCATGGCGCTCACCTCCATCCCATCGTTTGCTCAATACCCTTCCGGGGGAGGACATGCACCACAGCAGCTCCAGCGATACGCGGCCGAGCATCAGGCTTTGTTGCTGGAAGCCCGGACCAACGCGGCCACGGCCTACAAGGTCGCGGTCCGATACTACACCGGCAAACGGGTCAATCCGTCACCGGCAAACGGACTGGCATATCTGAAGCATGCCGCCACCATGACGAACGGTGTGTCCAACCCTACTGCGATCCATGACTACGGTGTGGCCACGTATTGGGGGCTTGGTGTGAAGGCCGACCAGGAAGAAGGCAAGAAGCTGCTCCTGGCGGCCTGCAAGGCTGCCAACATCACCTCCGAAGAACAGATCAAAGAAGTCATTCAGGAAGCCACAGCAGGGGAGCAGAAGCCCTTTGACCCTGTGCACCGGAACACACGCTTCGGATACTACGAACGGGACAACAAGAAGTTCGTCGAGCCCAAGAAGGACCAGGCGTCCAAGTAATCACGGCGCCTTCGGGCGCCTTTTTTTAGCTGTGAAAAAGCCGGAGGATTTCTCCTCCGGCCGGTCTATCATCTCCAACCTGCAACGACAGTCGGTCGCTGCGAAAGTCTTCGTTCGTACTCGGTGATCAGGTCCTCACCCAGGGTGTTCAGCAGGTGTTCGTTGATCGTTTCGTCCTCCACCTGGTCGATGGTCTGGCTGTACATCAGCCCGAACTCCTTCGTGTTCATTACCACCCGCAGCTTCTTCGCACCGTCCACTGTCAGTCGCTCGTTGGTCTGCAGGTATTCCTTGTAGTCTGGCATGTTCGTAGTCCTCGATTGCTTCCAGCGGTGTTCTGCGCCATGAGCCCAGCTCGGAGTCAGGTGCAGGCACCGCGATCATTTTCTGTAGATAGCAGGGCTGTTTCGGGTCGGTCGGCAGGGTATTTGCGGCGTGGAACAGAAAAGTCCAACCGCCAGTGCGATTGAATAGGCAGACGGCGAGAATGTGAAAATGATCATTACGGTATCCTCTTTCGGTTTTTCCGGTCTTGCTGTGCCGGGTTTTCTGCAACTCTACCTGAAACTTATCGGGGTTGGCAACCTGAAGTGAGCGTATGTTTTTGCACTCAATCTTGTAGTCCTTGAAGGAGAGTTCGCCATAAACCAACCTTACACGGAAGTCCGGCTCGCCGTGTTTCTCCACCCAGTTGACCTCGGCGAATGGGAAGGTCAGCAGCAGCCTGTGCAGGTGCAGTTCAGCTAGCTTTCCTTTGGTGTCGACAACTGACCGCCGCCCGTGGGCAATGGCGGTCAAGATGTCGTCCACCGTGGAGTTGAGTGCCTGGGCGAGAAGGTGGCTCATTGCTCAACGAGTTTCCACTGATACTTCTCGTAAGCTTTTACGACGCCAGGAAACAGTTCCCGGCAGATGCTCTTGATCGCGCGGCCGTACTCCTGAATCTCAGATTGAGCATGTCCGTCGTCACGCAAAGTGATGAAGTGCATGAGGTTCTTCAAATCCCAGCAGGCGTAGATTTCGGTGTAGATGTTGACAGGCAGGACCATACGTGCCATCTCACGGGCAACGCCGTCAGCCAGCATGGCCTCGTAGATGGCATAAGCGTCATCGCAGAGCTTCATAAGGCGCTGGGCTTGCCGCTGGTGCCACTCTGGCGGCTGCTCCACCGTTACGCTGCCCTGCTTGTTCTTGGTGTCCTGCACACGCCATACCGTAGGCAGGTAGAACTCCGCCGGCAGCTGGGTGTATCGTGCGCTGACCTCGTTGAGGTTCTGCATACGATGCCGCACGTACTGGCGCATCACGAAGATCGGCATCTTGATGTTCAACGTGAGCTTGCACATCTCGAACGGACTGGTGTGCTTGTTCTTCCAGAGATACTCCAGGAGTTTCTGATCCTGGTCGGCTCCCTTGCTGGGGGAACGGTAACTGATTCGGGCAGCCTCCACGATACGTGTATCTGTGCCCATGTGATCGATGTACCGTACAAACCCGTGGTCAAGCACAGGGATGGTATAGCCGTTTTGAATGGTTGGGATGATGTCGCTCATGTTATCGGTCGGTCGGTTTGTCGAAGTTGAATTCCAGCTGCGCAGGGTCCTGCGTTACAACGGGTTGGGCAGATACGATTACAAAGGTAAGTCCACTGCCTGGCAGCGACGGAATCGGCACGAGATTGCCGTCCTGGTCTATGCAGGTGATGTTTGGTACAAGTAGTTCGTTCATGTTACTGGTTGATAAGGCGCATGGTTTTTGCCAGCAACTCCTGGTGCACAGTTTCGATGTCGCGGTTTCCATCCACCACGTCCACGCGGTGAGGGAAGCTCTTCGACAGTTCGTTGTAGCCTTCGTCGATCTTGGCCAGAAGCTTCTGCCCTTCAAGTTCAAACCGGTCAAGGGTACCACGGCTTTTGATACGTGCCGTGCATACCTCCAAGGGTACCTTGATGAAAAACGTCTTGTTGACCTCAACGCCAACGGTCGCCAGCTTGTTGGTAAACTCAATGGCCAGCAGGTTTACACCGCGTGCCCAGCCCTGGTAAACCCAGGTGGAGTCATAAAAACGATCGGCAATGATGATCTCCCCGGCAGCCAGCTTCGGGCGAATTACGTCATGGACAAGCTGGGCACGGGAAGCCTGAAAAAGGAAAAGCTCAGTTTCAGAGCAAATGGAATTGGCCGGGTCTTTGAGGATTTCCCGGATCTTCGTGCCCACGACGGTGGAGCCAGGCTCCCGGAGAACCGTGACTGCCTTGCCTTGCGCTGAAAGCGCGGCGCTGAGCTTAGCGATCTGGGTGCTCTTGCCGGAGCCCTCGTTGCCTTCCAATGTGATGAATAGACCTTTTGTCATAGGGTGAGAAGATAGCACACTGGTGAGGCTTGTCAAGGGGGAGGGACCCCCCTTTGCAATAGCCTGTGTTGCAGGGTATAATAACTTGCAGAGCGCTTAATGCGCTCCGGGAGGAGCGGAGAATCCTGTTGGTTGCACGACCGACAAAGGCGACCTCCGTGCAGGGGCAGCGCACGGCTCCTCCCGGTAGATTTTCCTGCAGCCTGTAGCTGTAGGGTGGGTGGAACGAAGTGTTTGCATAGATACTTGTTTGGGCGGGGAGGGCAGGGGCAACCCTGCTCTCCCTTCTTTTTTTAGCTACTTACCCTACCCCTCCCCTCCCCCGGCCCTGGGTGCAATAGCCTGCGGCACATGGTATAACAAACTGTAGAGAGCACAATAGCTCTCACAAATCCTCACATCAAAACAAGTAACGCACATACCATGAAGAACATCCTCACCCTCATCTCGGTTGCCGTCCTTTCTTTCGCCGCCTTCGGTCAGTCCACGGAAGGCATCTCCAAGCTCCGGCAGGCCCAAGACCTCGCCGTCGATCGGATTGTGTCCAGCCTCTCGGATACGAACCGCTGCAGCTCCGACGTCGCCAAGGAGGTCAAGGACCTCGCTGGTGCAGTCACCCTTCTCCAGACTGCGGAGAGCCGCAGCTACACCCTTGCGGACGAACGCGATAAGGCGCCGCAAACCATGACCAAGAGCGCCATGGAGCGCAGCTTGGCCGAAGCCAAGGCGATGGGTGTCTCCCGCTCGCTCCGCAACAACCTGGAGCGCGAATGGTCCCACACTCGCACCCTGGAGCAGGCAGACATGGTTGTCAGCCGTGCGCAGCTGGCCACTGCCGAGCGCAGTCTGGAGATCGCGGATCGCGGCAGCTTCCGCCGGTTCCTCCCTGAGTTCATTGGTGGCACCTCGTCCTACGCGAACCATCGCGTTCCGCAGCCTGTCGTGACGGACACCACTCCCAGTGCGCTCGCCGGCAAGGTGAACGAGCTGGAGCGCCGTCTGATTGGTCTCACCGCGACGGTCGTGCCGACCGCGGTGAAGTGATGGTCAGTTGAAATTCAAAAGGCGCACCGGGGAAACCCAGTGCGCCTTTTTTTAGCCCTGAGCTATACTTGCGGTACGCTGTAGGGTCGTCTCATTAACTCTTCGACAAAGGTCTTCGAAGTAGGCTTGATCAAACGTGTGTTTCATTCTGTTGACGTGTTTATGCACCCACTGCACGTTATCAAGCGTATAACCTTTGGAGCTGTCAATCCGGTCAAGCGAAGCTGTGGCTTTGGTTTTGTATCGGTGTCGTTTTGTCGTCTCGATAGGTAACCCGCTAATGGCACATTTCTTTTCCTGAGCCATCAAGAGGTTATTCATATCTTCGATGCTCAAGGTGAAAGCGCGGCCGTCCTTCTGGGCACGAGCGCGTGTCCTACTCCAGTAGGTCTTTGATACTTCCCCGCAGCCTTGCCAGCGCAGGTGCAACTGAACAGGGGGCAGACTGGTGCCGGGGGTTACGGTAGATTCTTCAGTAGAGTTCACACTTTCCTCCTGCACACGCTAAACTTTCTTGGACCTTGGTGGTGTCCTCGTCCTCCTTCAGCTTCCGGTAGTCGACCGGAGTATAACCGGAGGTAAGCTTGGTCCAGAGAGCCTCGTCGGCTTCGGTCGTGACAGCTTCCAACGGAGCCTGCTTGTAGAGCTTGTCTCCGACCAGAGGCAACAGCGACACTGCGCTGAAAAACTCACGGTTGTCGTAGAGATAGTTTACGACGTTGTCCCACTCCGGTTCATCGACCAGGATAGTGCAGGACACGTTGTGCGATACAGGCTTGTTGTTGTGAGTCTCGTTCACGCCGTTCAGTACCCAGTTCTGCTGGGTCGAACGAACGATGTCGAGGTGCTTCAACGCATTCAAGTCTGATTTCACCATCGCCTTGTCGGAAACGGTGAGAGGGAAGGTGATCACATCGTCAGTCTTGTTGGCCGACCACACGCTGGGCTCGCACATGTGCGGGTTGGTGGCCTTGAAGAACTTGTAAACAGGATCAACCTTGTTGCACTGCACACGACGGAAATACCGGCGAGCGTGGTGCGGATGGATACCAGAGGCGCTACGCAGCACAAGGCTGCTGGTGCCTTCAGGTTTGATGCAGGTGACACGAGCGGCAGGGTTAATGCCAAGCTTGCGTGCCCACAGGTCGTTGACTTCTACGGCGTGCTTGGCTGCCTCGGCTTGGCCTTCAGGATTCAGCAACACGTCTGGGTTGTCCATGACACCGGTGATGGAGACACCGAGGAGAGCTTCCTGCTCGGTGAGTTTCTTCGCCGCGTTGTTCAGATACTTCATCTCGTCCGTGTAGGACGCCTGCAGGGTACCGATGATCGTGGCAGCACGGGTGGCTTCCAGGAAGTCGGCTTGCGTGGTGATTGCAGCACCGTTGACCGAGCTGAGGTTACAGAACTGCACACCACAGACACCATCCTCGGTGACCGGGATAAAGCCGATCTCGAAGCATGGGTTGAACATCTGCCACGGATGGTTGGCAAACACGAAGCCAGGCTCACCGAACTGCTTGGTGCGCTCCACGATAGCCTTGAACTGCTCGCGGGTGACCTTGTCACGCAGGAGCAATACGCTGTTGTTGGAACGGGCGCGCTGAGGCTCGATGTGAATCCAACCGACGACAGACTCCTTCAGGAGTTGGTTGGTGTATTCCCACTCACTCAGTTCGACCTCGTAGACCTTCTTGTTGACCGTGACCTTGCCGGAATACGTCTTGGTATCTTCGTCGTAGGCGAACTTGCTGTGCTTGCTGACCTTGAAGTAGGTCTTGGCATCCATCATCTCCTGGTCGTTGATGTCAAAGATCACGCAGGTGGCGGAACGACGAATGCCACCAGACAGCACGGCGTCAGAGACGTGCATCAGAATGTCGTAGGCGTTGATCGGACGAACGTTCGCCTGGTCGAGATCCTCGATGATGTGGTCAAGCAGGGCCTTGATCTTCTTGTGACAGTTCTTCAACCCCTTGTAACCAGGAGCCTTGCCACCAGAGGTCTTCAGAGGTGCGCCTTCAGGACGGATCTTCGAGTAGTCGAAAACGATCTTACGACCGGTGTAAGCGGTGTTCTTGAAATAGCAGTTCAACAGCGCCTCGATCGAATCGGCCCATCCTTCGATGGAATCCTCAACGACGTAGGTCAGCACGGTACCGGTCTTGTTGGTGGCGTCCACCAACGGAGGAAGGCGGTCGATGAAATGAGGCATCACGCCGATACCTACGCCGCAACCACAAAGCAGCAGGTAGAAGACCTCAGCGAAAGCACGGATGCTGTCGATGTGCCGGACTGCACAGTTGTAGACACGGGCGTTATGCGTGGTGACCGCCTTACCACCGAACTGCATGGAGCGCATGGAAGGCACCACAGCCTTCTTCTTCACCATGTCGAAGGCCCAGCGAATCTGGTCCAAGTCCTCCTTGGGCAGCTTCTTGCGAAACTTGGAAAGGTGCATGGCCGCGACACGGTCAATGCACTCCTCCCACGTTTCACGGCGTTCGACCAGAGTGTTGTAACGAGCATACTTGCTCGTGAAAATGAATCCAGAGATCTCGTCCAGGAAATTGACTTCGCTCATATTATTTGCCAGTTGAACCGAATCCGCCCACACCACGTTCAGTCGAGGAGAGTTCCTCAACGTCTTCAAAATTCACGTCTTCCGCTTTCACGAACAAGATCTGTGCGATCTTGTCCCCTTTGCTTACCACCAGCGGTTGGGTGGTGCTGTGGTTGATTACGATCGCTTTGACTTCACCGCGATAGTCGGCATCCACAATGCCAGGTGCGTTCAGCACCGCAATTCCCTGCTTCAACGCCAGGCCGCTGCGGGAACAGACAAGGCCTACGTAACCTTCTGGAATTTCCATCGCCAGACCAGTGCCGAATGCTGTGCGCTCTTCGGCGGGTAGGACTGTCGCTTCAGTGGAGTAAAGGTCATAGGCTCCACTGCCGTTCGTTGCTTTCGTTGGGGTTTTGGCGTCGATCGCCAATCGCTTAATTTTTACTCTCATACAGTCTAACTAACATACATCACGGACGACACCCGCGCAACTCGCAGACATCACTTTTCTGCAAGTTTTCCATTTGACAGTCACACACGCTCAAGCAGAACGGTCTCGTCGGTGAAAACCACCGTCACACGCTCTTGTTCCAGCACGTCCATCAGCTTGCTGGCCAGGTCGATGCAGCGTTGCTTCAAGGCTTCTGGCTTGGTTGGAAACCTCGGATAGTTGATCGCGCCGATCACAACACCAGGTTCACCATCCACGGCTTCGGCCTGCCCTACCGTGTAGGTTGGCGTGTAGATGTATTCGAGGGGCTGCATGGTCACGCACCAGCCAGAGGCGACGGCGTCTCGACAGGCTTGCCTGACTTTCCAAATACAGTTTCCAACGTCAGGATGGTCGGTCGAATACGATTTTCGGAAGCCGACGTAGATCTTGGCTTCAAAGGTAGGGATAGAGCGCTTAGCGTTCATCGAGGGCGAGTTTTTCCAACTTGATTCCGAATTCCTTGGCGACCTGGAAGATCTCTGGATCGGTTCCAGTCCAGTCGTTCAGGTAATAAACCTCCTTGATACCCCAGCTTGCAATGACAGAAAGGCATGACATGCAGGGGATTACGGTGACGGCGAGGAGTTTTCCCTCACCAGGCTTCACGTAGCGCAGACAGTTGACTTCAGCATGCAGCATGCGCTTGCGACGCTTGTCACGGTCGGACCAATCTACGTCAACACCAGGAGGAGGGCCGTTGTAGCCCAGAGAAGCGACAGAGTTGTCGTGGCGAAGGCAGCAGGCACCGACTTGAACGTAGGGATCCTCACAGCGCTCATTGGCGGCAGTGAGAGCCAGGTGCATGGCGAACTGTGGCCATGGTGCCCGAGTTTTCTTTTGCAGACTCATGTGTGGTAATGTACCACACGAGGTCAGTCTGTCAAATTTAAGAGGGCGGCGGCGATTTCTTTGACGGTGTCGTGCACACGGTCGTCGACCAGGGAGTCGAAATTCTTGTAGCTGATATGGTTAGCTGAGCGCCGTTCGGCACGAAGGACGAGATGGTCGTCCACGACCATGTCTACTTTCTCAGCTTCTTCATCCAACTCAATGTGCAGGGTCATAAGAACTTGTGTGCATCCGGCATATCCAGTAATATACGTGTATGGTCCTGTCCAAACAAGAAAAAATCGACGCGCTGAAAAAGTGGCTGGCTCGCACTTTTGTCGACCCGGTGGTAACTAACCAAACCCTCGGGGAACCTCTGTCCAGCGTGTCACCTCGTACGCTTTTGCTTGCGTCGGCCAAGCTCATCAAGATCAACAAGCAGGAAGTTGAGCCAGACGATCGCGACAACCTGCGCTTTTCCAGCTTTCTAGGCCTTGAAGACTTCATCAAAGACCACATTGAAAAAGATGCTGCGGGACTACGCAAAAAGGCAGCACAGAAGATCCAGCAAAGAAAAAATCTTACCTGGCTCACGTCTTCCTTCTTCACGCCTCAAATTAAGTCCGTGGTTATCGGAAACAGTCTGAGCAATAACGTGGAAGGCATTAACCCGATGGAGCACTTCGATAATGCCCATCGTGTAACCAAGATGGGTGAAGGTGGTATCGCAAGCCCGGAGTCTATCCCTGACGAATCACGCCAGATCAACACGTCTTCTTTTGGCTTCTTCGACCCGCTGCACATTGCCGAGTCAGACAAGGTTGGCGTGACACAATACATCGCAGCCAATACCCTCAAGGGGCGCGACAACAAGCTCTACAAGCTCGTGAAAGATAAAACCGGTAAACTCAGGTGGGTTGACCACGAAACTATTCTCAATAGTCGTGTGAAAATTCCTGAGACCTAATTACCATTTTCCCACAGGACATTTCTCAGCCCTGAGGTATGTCTTGACGGCCATGTAGCATCCACACTTCGAGCAACGTTCGTCTGTGTGTCTGAAGAATGGGCAACTACGGCAGATAGCTAACCTGGCTTCTGCCGTTTCTTGTGTCACCTTTACTCCCTGCCCTGACGCCGCGGCCTTTACCACCTTCCCGAGGCTGCCCAGCACATTCTTCGCCATTTGAGTCATGGAAGGCAGGGATAGTTCCTCTGTGGTAGGCGCCGGGGCTACCTCAGGTGGAGGTTGGGGCTGCATGGTCTGTGCGACCAATTTTTTTAGCTCTTCCGGCATGACGGCAGGACGATTCACCACAGGAGCAGCCTTTTTCACTGCCTCCTGCGCTGGACCTCGTACGATGTGCGCCACTGGTTTTGGTGGCGCATTGTGCGGAACTGGAAAATACGTCATGTGGTTAGTATAGCGGGAAGGACATGTAAACCAAGCTTCGAATTCCTTCGATAGTCGCCCAACTCCAGGCAGAACCGCTGGCGCAGAGCATGCGTCCTTCGTAGCCTGTACCGCCAATCCAGCTGACATCGCCGGTTGGGACACCTGGGGCCTTTACTGTGCCTGCCATGAACACAGAACAATCTCCGGTTGTTTCCCATACAACACGACAGTTGTTTCTAGCCGGTCCATTTTCGCCATCGTATAGCCGGCAGCCACAACCACAGAAATTACCCCACTGAGGCTCTGCGTCGGCGGACTCCTGGCAGAAGCACCAACCATTTTCCCTCTGGTAATTACGGCAGCATGAATCCGCTAGGCACGACTGATAAAGCCCGCTCTCGACACGACACACACCGACACCTTGGGATTGTTTTCCAATCAGTGCCAAGTTGCTGATATCGAAATTACCCAATAGATTGGTTGGAATAGCGGAGAAAGCTTCCTGATCCGGGTCTATTGCGAATTGTGTCCAGGAACGATACGTCGCCATTTTCATGTCTACGGAACAATCGCTCACTGCGTACCCTGTGGCACCGACACCTTCATACGCGCTCACTGAGGCGTCTACTGGCACCTCTTGCCAGTCTCCGTAAACCGTCTTAACCGCACCCTCAGGTGACACGTTTCGACGTATTCCGTGGCTAAGGCAGCCAATGTTGTTGCAATCAATCAACGGCTGTTGCCAGAAGGAATCCGGCACAGAGGTTGAGTAAATTGTACGCATCCTCTTTGTAAACGGCAGCTCCAGTCGACAATGTGTAAGCAAATTAACCGCTCTGGCAAAGTTGTTGAACATCTCTGCATATGTGCAGGTATTTGGGACTGGTGAAAATCCTTGTGGGCGTTCAATGTTAATGGCCATAGGCATGGCAGTGAACCAGCGCTCCCTGGCGTTTACCACCGTCTCCACTCGGTATTGACGGTTCATATTTACACAAGGAACCTGATCATCAATAGGTGCGCAGTCCGGTCGATTTTGTTGCGCGTCTGCGACGCACTTCGTTTCAGGCCAATCCACCCAAGAAGCAACCACATAGTACTTCTCTGTGTTGGCTTGACGATTGGCTGGGTTGAAGCCGGTGTTGTTACGGCTGTCATCCAATCGACGGTGGGTGTCGTCGTCCCATCCTGTCCATTCTACGGTGATTTCTTCGCTATCTGGGTTAAGACCAAAGTCTGGCGCCACAGCTCCGGAGATCTTCGATGAGGCAATTACCTCGTCTACCTGGACGATTGAACCATTGTCGTTGGTTTCAAACTGACGGTGCAGTTTGTAAGACAAACGAGAGCGCTGTAGGTCAGAACAGAGCTGCTTGTGATTCCGCAGCGTAGGCCACGTCACACTAACTGAGGTTACAATCCGCGTGCTATAGCGGTATTTGGTGATTCTACCTTCAAATTGCGAGAATACACGGGCGTCTTCGTAGACAAAAGAAGTTTGCCCTGTTCCGCCATAGACTACGACCGGCTCCACAGTGTATTCCACCGAGGTTGTTGTGTTTTCGTCGACGGGAACGGTGACTGTAAGAACACAGTCCAAATACACGTTCTTGTAGCTGCCGCGCGGTACACCGGTCAAGTCGATCGTCACCATCCGTGGATGGTTGTTCATTGGTGGATTGATCTCTTGCGGAGTACCAATGACTTGATCGTGCTTTACAGGGTTTGTTTCGATCTGTCGACTAAAGTTCTCTTCCCAAGGAGCGTTATCGATGTAAGGCGAGCGTACACCTGACGCCAACGTGTGCCATGTTTCATCTGAATCAAAGCGATAAAACATGCGGCGTTCTACATTGTAGACCACCAGTGGTTGCATTGGCCATGACAGGAAATAACTCTGGAACAGGCTGTCTGCTACAGCAATCGCTGAAGCACCAGAACCTGTTGAATCAGTAATTACCACCGTTGGATCTTGGGTATAGCCGCTTCCGGGGTTAGTTAGCGTGATACCCGTCACCACCCCGCCAGAGATAGTCAGGGTAGCCTCTGCTCCTGTGCCTCCTCCGCCAACAATTTGAACAGTGGCGCCGGCACTGTAATTTTCTCCACCGGTCTGTATGCCTACTGACGTGACATGCCCGCTTCCACTGATCACACTCAGGTCTTTGATGCGGTATGTCGAAGCCACAACGTCGTTGGCTTGAGGTGGATCTTGGATCGGTGCCAGGTATGTGCCTGGTGTCGGGCTGTACGCTGTCGGGTCAGGCCATAGACAGGCGCAATCTGTTGTGCAGTCGTCGTATTCGACGTGATTGCTGTTATTGTCGCAGATTGGGCCAGATACGCCGTCGTTACCTGTCAGTGTTGTCCAGGTTGTTGGTGTACGGTTGCAACCTGTGCCGTATGTGAAGTCTGCACGTTTGATCTCGTATTTATGAGGGTTGTTCACGCGATCCGGCAGAAAGTTGAACGACAAGTATGTGGTCGGCAACACACTGACACCGGTTGGACCTGAGTTCAGATAGCTCGTGCTGGGCACTCCACCTAGCCAGTCGGCCTGATAAGAGAAGCGAAACTCGATCTTTGTTGCGGTAGGTCCATCATACGGGATGGAGATCTTTGATAACCCATAGTATGCGGTAGGCACCATTTCGAAGCCAACAACGCGCATACCGTCGTCATCCCGGAGGTTGAGAACCTGCATCTTAGCGACTGCTTCGGCACCGGTGGCGCTATTGTTTCCTGTATCACCTCCGACGATTTGAACCTCAGGCGGAGCAGAGTAACCAAAGTTCGTTCCAACCGAGTCAGGAATAAGATCCACGGAAGCGATTGAACCCGCAGAACCTGGGATAATGACGGCCTCGGCGACTGCCGTCGCTCCAGTACCATCGCCCAGAATACTCACGCGAGGCAATGAAGTGTAGCCGTTGCCGGCGTTGATAAGGTCGACACCGACAACAGTACCGCCTTGAACTTGAGCAGAAGCCGTGGCTCCCTGTCCGCCTCCGCCGATCAATGTAACTTGCGCGCTGTTGTAGCCGGTTCCTCCGTTGGTGACCCTAATGCGGCTGATACGCAGCTTGCCAACTGTGGCCGTTGCGAATGCCGGGCTTTTATTCGCGTTGTTCTGGAAGCTTCCGATCAAGTTGACTGTCACTGGATACGCGTAGCCGCTTCCTCCTTGCAACACAGATACGCTCTTGATGCCACCTAATTCCAGAATCTGCCCCTCGGCTGGTGTCAAATCATCGCCATCAACAAAGACGTCGTTGACTTGAATCACTGCCCCTGAGCCCGCAGAAGCCGTCACGTAGAGCTTCATCTTGGAAATCTTTGTATGGTTGAAGCCAGTACCAGAATCGATGATGTCTACGCTTGTAATTACGCCGGCGTTCAGGTTAACGCGGAATTTCGGTGCGCGCCACAAGGTCAGATCAGTTTGCGCGTCTCCGGTAAGAGCTGAAGTGGCATCGATCGCAACTGAAGCTAACACCGTGGTGATATCGCTACCATCACGGATTGAAACAGTGTGGGTCTGTGTGCTATTTGGCAACACAATACGCCCAAGTTCATAAACGGTGATGGGAGTATCACCGGTGGTAAACCGCATACCGATCAGACCGGAAATGTTGTTCTTCTCCTGTCCTAGATTGCCAAGCGGTGTAATTGCATTTCCATAGGCGCAGCCAACACAATCTGTACGGAAGCTAACCGGTCCGAAGATACTGTTCTGCTCTTCTGGTGCTGTGTATGTTGTCAGTGTACCTGATACGTACTTTGCTGCGTAGACATTTGAAATACCATTTGGCATTACCGTTGCAAAATTCGTGCCATTAACGTCTACACTCTCAATACGGTCATTCCACTTGTCACCACCAGAAGTCTCCGTCGACATTAGGTAGTATGTGGTATTTGCTTGCAACACGAATGGCGTTGAAAGCTTCTCGTATTTGATCAACGTCGGAGTCCCGGAGTCCAGGGTGATCTCTGGAGAGGTCTGGTATCCGGTTCCGCCAACCAGTGGTTCAGAGGCTCCTGGTTCGATAGTACCTTGGTACACCATCCATGGACCCCATTGACATTTATCCAGTTGCCAAGTGCGGTACTCCATGACAAGTGGGTCTACGATGGAAGGCGCGAAAGCGAAGTCGTATTCGGCGATCGTTTGCAGTGGCAAGAAGTTTTTGCCACTCCAAATCTCGGGCGTTACGTCAAGATGCGCGCCGTAGGAACGGCAGGCCTGGTAACATAGATTTTCGTACAAGTAATCCGCTACCGGGCTGGTCGACAACCCTTGGTCGCAGTTGATTGACCGAAGCGACTGGATGTCCATCCAACCACCGCACATGGCGCGCAGATACAAATCCATCTGCACGTAAGGATCCACGCGGATGAGACTATCTTGTCCAGACTCCACGGTGGTGTTGTTATCCTCGTGGGCGTAAGGGATCAGCTTCACGAAATAGAATCGTGGATGGCAGGCACCCATCGGGTCATCCGGAAGAGTGAAAACATTGTAGCTGGTCGCGCTGTCCCCAAGCATACCTTTGACGCAATGAGGTCCACCACCTTGCTGTTGCAAATACTCCCTCAAGGCGTTTTCATCCGTACGATAAGGCTCAGAACGAATAGCGGCTTGGGCGCCGGCGTTACCGTCGTTCAAGGTATCTACACTACTAGGAGAAGAGCGAGTGGATTGGATTCTCCCCTTGAATACGATCTTCACAACGCTGTCGTCGTATTTCTGGTTGCCATCCTCGTCTTGCTGACCGGCCAGCGCAGTGTAAACGATTTGAGCAGAGTCAATCTCGTAAGGCTGCCGGTACACTTGGCAGCTACGGTAGTAGTCTCGGGCTACCTGTCGGTCGTCCCAATATGGAAAGTTGATTCCTTCCAAGTAGGTGTATCCTGGTGGAGCCTCTGAAACAAGAGGAGGAAATTGCCCATAGCAGAATTGCTGGTTTAGTGTGGTGTGCCACGGCGCACGGATCTCTGCCGAATATGTATGGCAACGGTTGTGTAGAAACGGCATGACGTCGCCGTAAGCATCAGTTTTCCAAATTGAGCTGACTGATGGGTGGTAGTGGTTCAATGACATGAACATACACCACTCATTTGACCAGCCACGTTTTGGTACTTGATTCTTATGTCGGATACCTTCCACGGCGCGGATTTGTGAGGCCATCGTCCCGGAAACGTCGTAAGTAATTCCGCTGTCTCCTTGGTGCCAGATGAAGGTCTGACCGGGGTTCACGGTTGTTGGAACCGCACCGTTACCATCCCTGCGCTGGTAGGTGATGCCTTTTCCTTTATGAACGCGGTAGGTGACCCCGTCCTCCAGTTCAGACTCACTGAGGTTTTTGAGTGGCGCGATACCCTGGAAGTGGTCAAAGATCAGTGTTTCACAGGCAATGGTGGTAACCTTCACCAACTTCATAGTTGGGTCGGATACACTGTAGTTCAATCCAAAAGCCGGAACAAAGGTGATATTATCGCCACTGAAATACTTTACACCATGGTAGGTAATGAACCCTACACCGCGAACGGAATAAGTTTCAAACGCTGGGGCCATGAACGTCTGGAGCTGTAGGCGTTCGTAACCTGTACGATACATGAACCACAAGGTCTCGTTTCCTACAACAGCAGAGTCGGCTGCGCTAGACCATGGGGTCCATTGTGTTGGAACAAAGGTCGCGCTGTAGGCTGGATGCCCGTAGAAGTCAATATCGACATCTGCCGGCGTCGCATACATCGGGAGACCCACCGGGCCTAGATCAGGATGGAACCATGCCTCATTCGCTTGTGACACCGCTCTAAAGTCAGAGAGAGAAATGACATCCGTACCACTTGTGTCGAATTTGAATATTCCTGTGAAGTGCCCAGGTTGGCAGCCAGCTACGTTTTCAATGGAGAACAAGCTGTTGCAGTCACTGGTGATGTACCTGCCGTACTGAAATACGCGGGCGCGTTGAGCTGCCTGAATGGGGCTTATTACCTCTCCAGTACCTTCTTTCCAGATTTGCTCAGCGCCATAAAAATTGAAAACGGACGGTACCCATGGGTTTACACAGGGCTGTGGGAGGTTTAAGCATGGGTTTGGAGCAACCGAGTTGCTGCGTAAATCCCAAGTGAAGGTTTGCCCGGCGTAGACCTCAAAGGTTTGTTCTGTGCGGTTGCCGTAAGGTTCGCTGATGTTCTCGTAGTTTGGTGCGTAGAAGCGTATGCCGCTTTGTCCACCATCTTGAGAGCCGTGTACCTTGTAGACAAGACTCTTCAACTCACTACAATCAGGCACACGATCTTCGGTAGGTGTAGTGCGTGCAGGTTGATCGGTGGTGTCCAACGGAGTACCGTTGTAAACGCCAAATAGATCTCCGAAGTCTGTAGGCAAGATGTTGTCAGGGCGAACATAAAAGGCAGCCGGAGTTGTGCTGCGAAGTTGACTTAACGTCCAGGACTGCAACAGGTTCTGTGCACTACCTGCTACCTCGTAAAGGTCATAGCCCAGGATTTGATCATTCGTCTCGTACTGATCTTTTTCGAGTTCGTGCCCGGCAGTGATACGAATTGGGCACAAGGTCGGTAGGTCGATGAAGAAATAGCTAGTCCTATCGGTGATAGGATCTGACACTTCAACAGTTTCGTCAATGACTGCGTTACCTTCCTTGCGAAGTTGTCGCCTCTTGATTTTGTAAACCTTGTTTGCTTGTCCGGTCCAGGTTATTTGAACAGGCAGAAAAGCAGCGCGCTGGTACAAAACCATCTTGTCGTTGTTTACATCGACAACCGGCTTGGCGATAATCCGGTATTCCACGTCAACGCCGAGTGTCTTACCGTATCCTAATCGGTCTTCAGCAAAGTATGTGCCAGTGGCTCCTGAGAGGGAAGCCAACGGGTCGAAGCCGTAAGTGCCAACACCATCGGTACTGCCTGAATGGCGGTCGACTATCGTCTCCCAGGGCAGCCATTGAGATTGAGATACGGACCACAGACGCCGTTGTACTGCGTATCTGAAGCCATTCAGGTATTGAAAGCCTGTGTTCTCTAGACTGTTGGCGTTGTCCAGTTGTGGCGTGGGGTGGAGAAGCATGTTCTTCCATTCCGTCGCACGGGCGGTCATTTCCTCGTTGTAAGCGCCGTATCTGGTCTTAGACACCCAATCAATACGCAGCGCGTTGATGACTTCACTGCGTTGCTGTCCAAAGGCGTCAATGAAATCACGACGACGAGTAACCGGTTGGATTGTGTGCTTGATGTCCTGGTTTTCGACTAACTTGATGTACCCGACTGGTACTTGTTCAGAAACGTCATATGACGGAATCTGCATACCGATCAAGGTATGATCGAAATTCAAATCACGGTCAGACGGATAAGCAGGTGAGCTGAAGTTGTTAGCCGCGGCCCAGCTGTATCCAGGTGGGATGTATTTGACGTTTCCGTAGACTACAAAGTCGTCGCAGTAGTACGTCGAGTTGAAAGCGTAGCTGGTGAACGGCCACTCAGCGTGCATCTCCGGGCGGTTCTGATTCGACGGATTCGGGACGATCGTCGATTTTACGTTGTCCGTGCCTTTCCGGCGCACAACATACTCAATAAGAGGTTTCGGGTTGGTTTCGGAGATGGCCTCGATGATGCGTGTGCCTACGATCGGTTTTACTTCCGTTTCGATGGTTCGTGTACCTCCTGGCTGTCCACCCCGACCAAGAGCGTATCTGGAGAAATACATGGTGCTCTTCCCTCCTGACACCGTGTAGCGTTGGATGCGCTCCCGCGGTACAAGGCGTAGATTCTCGTTCAACAACTCACGAGCAGATTCGTAAATGGAGTTGAAATTCACGCCTGCTGGATGGTATCCAAGCTGTGTGATACCGTCGGGGTTGACGATACATCCGTATTTGGAGTAGTAATCCCAGAGAGTGCGTAACTTTTCAGAGGCGATGACGCCACCGTAAGTGTCAGGCCCATCTTCAGACCCGTTGGTTGTGCCACAACGTAGCACAGCGTATGCGTCTTGGATGTCTGGAATGTAAGGCACCTGCTCCAGGAGTTCAACCGTGATGCTGCCACCAGCGGTCATTCTTACGGCATTCTTCAACCTTACGCCGATCGAGCCAGGATTAACTGGGGTGCCGAGAAATTTGACAATGGTCTTGCTCCCCTCGACAGCTGAAGGAACGGTGACAGACAACACTGCCCTGGAGCCGTCGTCACAAGGCTTCAAGGTTTCGCCAATGTGAATCGGGTTGCCGGCGATGTCTACGAACTCAAACTCTGCGGCAGAGACGGTATTTGCCACTGTGATGCAAAACGCACTAAAAACAAAAGCCGGAGGTGTATAGTGCTCATCAATGGCGTCGCCCGGATGTCCGTTGGACAATTCCAAATATGTGTCAGCGGGGATTTCTTGTTCTTGCCCAGCTCCACTGAACGGCAAGTAAAACGTCGGATACCCATAGCTTTGCAGAACGCCATTACCGTCTACGTATCCTACTGCAGCAGGAGCCAACGCGTACTGACTGCTGAAGAACCTCTGAAAATCGAATTGCTGCGCGCCTTTTACATCTACACAACCATTATCCAATCGTTCAGAATAGTCTCCACGCATTTCGATCACGTACTTGTTGATCGCTTGCGTTAGAAGTTCCGAGTGCTGCTTGGACAATGCACCGCCTCCATCGTAGGGTCCCTCTAAATACACCGTGTAAGGCAACATCAGTGTCGGTCCATCCTGAAAGTACAGGATATAGCGGTCCGTCAGCCTGGCGATGTATTGTAGATGCCCGCTCACGCCTGGGCATGTTGGGAATGACAGCGCCGGGTAGTTTGGAACGAGAGGAGTAAACTTGGCGTGCCAGTACGGCGGGATAATCCCATTGATACGAGGGCAATTACCTTCGTCCTTCGGGACTGGGGCAAAGGTTGTGTATGTCTTTAGATATGGGGCTCTGGCAGGATACCGCCAAGAATAGGTACTATGTGCGGCCTCATACGCCGGTGCTTTTGCGCGGTATGGGGCTCCTACCTCGATAATACCTCGCTGCTGTTTTGCCTGCATCCAAGCAGAGCTTGCAGTCACAAACGGGTCACCACTCAAGACAGCAACATCGATCGGCTCAAAGGTGCCATCTTCGTCCGACGGGCCGTTAGTGAGGCGATTTACTTCAGGTTCGAAATCACGGACTCTAGCGTTGATGTAATCTCGGCCGAAAACAAAAGCCATCATGGGATTGGCCACGTTGGCGCCTTCTTCTTGCCCTGCTTCTGCGATTGGCCAGTACCAGGTATCGTTCGTCTCACCACAACGACTTGCGTTGTCTACAAGGGCGTACACCTTCCACCACTCATCAGAGGCCGGCCATTGCTGCGTACCAGGTAAATCCCCAAACCCACCAGCTGGGTTGCGAACTTGTCGCATGAGGCTATGGGCGTTCCACATGATGCGCCACGCCGCGTCACCTGCACCAGAAAGGATTCTCTGGTTGAAGGCCAGCGCGAGGTCATTGTGACTTTTGCTAGAAATTGGGTCACCAGCGTGAACTGGCGCCACGTATTTGAACTGCAGCATAGATTTAGGACCAGCGACAACAGCTTAAGCACCCTGAATTGCCGCCATCACCGGGGTTACCGACTTGACCACGGTCAATCGTAGCTTCAAATGTGACCGTATCGGTGACAGCATCTGAATATGTTCGCTTGAACCGTTGCCATTGACCATCGTTGCCGATCCTAAGCTGAATCTGGATATCAGGCAAGTTGATTTGTGCCCCACCATTGAACCCGAGCTTGTAACTGCAATTACTTGCCTCTTTGGCAAGAGTGACATAGTTGGTAGTTGGGGCGGCTGTGGTCCAACCTGTACCGTTAGGTGTGGAGTTGGATCGGAGGCGATCCACATTTTTCAGGGCGCGCCAGTTCGAGTCATGGTTGAGGTCATCCCCGGAACCGAAATTCGTTGAGGTGCTGACCAGGGTGTTGTTCTCCAATGCGGTTGCACATGGTGTGGTAAGTCCTGGTACGTTAATGGAAATCAACCCGACCAGCTTACCACCACAACTGCCTTCCTTGATAAATTCAAAGTGTCCTCCGGTGGAGGCTCCACTTTCTACATTGATGCGCTGCAAATACCATTCTGCATACGTCCCATCCGAGACGCCTGCACCAATATTCAACCATACACCGTTGATGTCGTTGTTGACGCTGATGACCGGGACTTCAACCCAAGTAGAAGCACCTGTTTTCAGACGAAGATGAGGCATTGGGTATGCCAGCCCGGTTTCAGGACTGATACCGGAGGGTACCAATTGTACTAGGTCAATTGTGGTAGACGTTACTCGACTTCCACTGCTGACCACGTTTAGCACTTCCCCAGGCTTAGGGCTGTAACCAGCGTCAAAAGTAACACCGTCTGCACAAGGGATGTTGAGGTCGTCAAAGTTCAGGTTGATTTCACCCACCAGCTTGCCACCGCATTCCTCTTGTACAAAACGAATTTCACCACCGGTTTCTTTGTTTTGATTGGCGGCGATTACCAAACGGTTGAAGGTAAAGGCACAAACTGGGTTGCTGTTCGGAAGAACAAAGCCGGTTTGGTCGATATAAACGGTGCCGCCCGTGGTGCGGTCGTAGTCCAAAATCTGTTTGTGCTGTACGTGGTCTAATTGTAGCCGTGCGTTGATGCTTGAGTGTGAAGCGGCTGCGGTTGTGACGCCGGCGACACCGCGGAAGCTTTGTCCATTTTTGTATGTTGTTCCGTTGTAGACAATGCCTTTGGTTTTGTCGTTGTCGTGGTTATACGACGAGATACTCACATGATACTGTCGCCCCGCTACAATGGGGTATGTGTAAGAACCTGAAACTTCGGTGCCATTGTTGGTTATGGGTATAGTGAGGCGAATGTCAGGTAGAACAAAGTCAGTGTCGCTGTTGATCCCCGCGTCCGCTGCTGTAAAGTTTTGTAGCACCAATGGACGGTAGCCACCAGACGCTGCAAGTTGAGTCAAGCATTGTCCGCTTGTGGGTACAAACTGGGATTCAAAGCGAAAACCATCAGGGCAAGGCCCCTCAAAGGGAGGAATGAATGGAACCGGAACAATCGGTGTCGGGAAAAAGTTGAGGTTGCAGTCCAGCTCATTTTTCACCACCGGTAAGGTCGGTAGTCGAAGGCGGGTTAGCACCGGAGCAGGCAGGTCACAACCTGACGCAGGTTTTTCTGCGATCGGTGTTGGCAGATATTCGGCTGTAAACGGACCGGTATCTCTGATGATTTGCGTTAGAAAGCTGTCGTCCGGCATATGGTTACAGAATACTCCAGAAAGGCTTCAAAAACAAACCCATAAATGAAAAAGCCCGCTGCCGGAGTATCCAGCAACGGGCGGTTCCCACACGATCCTTGACGTCAAATCAGGTATTATCTGGAGAAGCAGGAGGAGGCTCGGCTCCGGAGTCTTCGTCGGCCTGGGAAGGCTCTCGGTTGATGATCTCGTCGATCTCCGCTTGCACGCGGCGGATTTCTTCGTTGTGCATTCGCACCGCCTCTTTCTTTTCACGCTTGGCGCGCTTAAGGTCAAGAGTCAGGTTGTAAACTCGCTCCGCATCGCGTGCGGCATCAGTGGTTTCAGGCTCAGGTTGATTGCGTTGTCGGGGCATTTGCTTGCTGGGTTGAAGGTTCCGAGATACCGGCGGCAGCCAGTTCTTTTTCAAACGTGTCCAAGAGGGCCTTTTGCGCAAGGATCGCCACCTGGTTACGTTCCATATTAGTCAACTGCTGTCTGAGCTGTTGTACGGCTGAGGCAGTCGCTGTCGTTGCCTCAGACAGGTCAGCACGATATTTCCGGAGAAGCCCGAAGATCGTCTGCGAAGCAGTGTCTGGCAATACCAAATCGTTCATGAGTGCTTAACCTACACCATGAACCTCAGGCTGTCAATAGGTGAAGAGCTTGTCGTACATCTTCTCCGCCTCGTTGCCTTCGTAGGCAGCTTTGTTCTTGGCGAAGATTTCTTTACCCCAGGCTTGTTCCATTTCACTGTCTGAAATGCCGAGGGCGTGAAGAAGACCGTAAAGCTTAATACGGGTAGTGCCTACTTGGTAGATAAATAGGGCTTTGTCGGGGAAGAAAATGACTTTGCCACCAGATCCAGTACCGGCTTTTACATTGACGTGCGCTTCGATGTCGCCGGTATCTTTGACACGGGCGTACACACCAGGCTTCAACCGCTGCTGACTGGTGATGTTGTACTCGGAGCCATTGTAAACAACAGTATTACGATCAGTCACCCAAGGAATATGGGCTAGTGTTGTACCTTTTTTCGTATCAACTACCGCCCCAGTCTTTTTGTTGACGAGTTCGACTGTACCTTTAACGGCCTGCGTCAGATCGTGCCGGTCGAGTGTAGCCTGCTTCTGCTCCTGGAGGCTGAAATGCTTGCTTGGGTCGTGGACATGTACGTCTTTTACCTGAAGCTTGAAGTCTGGTGTTTCCAGTTTGTTCAGGTACTCATGTAATCCCTGTACAGCACTCTCTTGAACCCATTTACGAGTTTTGTCAGGATCAAAGAAAGCCCTCGCGTGGTCGGGGATTTCCAGATCGTGCATGCCTTGAATGTGTGCGCCCATGGGGAGGTTATACCTTATTCTTCGTACTTCTGGAAGTAATTTCCACGCCGACCTTGCCCAATTCCAGTAAATGGTGCCGCGGCCTGTCCTCCTGGGGAGGCTACTTGAGGCACTGGCTTTGGCTTGCTACTTCGGAAAGCGAGTGCGCCTAAACCGACAGCGGCAGCACCGAGTCCGAGACCTTTTACCATATCACCATGTGACGCCATCCAGGTACGCGCCTTACTTGCCATCATGCTTGGAATTTTGCTGCGGTCTACTTGGACGCCGTTGTCACCCATGGAAAATACACCATTTGTAGCATTGGACATCCTGGAACCAATTGTCGCGTCTGAGCCTGCAACCGAGTTCACCAACCATTTGCCTGGCCGACTTTGTCCAAGGCGGTAAAGTCCCTTCTGGATTAAGCCCTCAGATGGTGGCTTGGTAATCGGGGAGACGTCACTGACTGCTCGAAGCGCGTTCATGGTGTTTACTTCCACACCACCGGTTTGCGGGTTGTAGCTACCCAATCCACGATAGTGTTGGTCGAGTGCTCCTTGGGCAACAGGCTGAAATACGTTTTGGCGTACCCAGTCCGATAGCCCGGCCGACTTTACCAGGCTTTGTCCGAGCCCAGCGATGAACGCGTCTTGATTCATTATTGCATTGTGGCGGCAGGTGGAAGATCTTCGTAGTTCAAAGCAACCGCTGTCGGTGTAGTTGGTGCTTTGTTTTCTCGCTTGTTGTTTGCGTTAATCATCGCACCAGCCGTACCTAATCCGGAGAGGATCGCGGTTGTGGCCAAAAGCTTCTTTGCCGTGTCACCGAGACCACCGATGGTACCTGGAACGGCGCCACCAGAACGCTGCCTAATTGCGTCTGCAATTGCAGCGGTGCCTAGACCGGCGCCACCCGCATATGCCGCAGGATGTGCACCAATATGCGTTCCGACGCTCTTTGCGGCCGAGCCAATTCGCCCACCCAGTGCCCTTAGCAAATCCAATGGGCCTGCCACCTTACTCATGGTCTCCGCGGCCGACTTGCAGAAATTGTCTACGTGCGGGGTAGAGACTTCGGCACTCTTCTGCTGCAAGGCTTGAAGCGCGCGGAGATATTTGACGTTGGCGGCAGAGATTTCTTGATCGGTTTGGTTCTTCTTGTACTTGTCGTAAAGAAGCTTGGTTCCCATGAACCCAATGGGAGCCCCGATTGCGGCGGAAAGTGTATGGTCTACGAGGCCCTCAAGCACGCCGCTGGCCTGTTTGTAGAACTTCTCTTCGGCTGCTTTTGCCTGGCGGGGCAGGTCAATTACGAGGGCGTTTGGCGGAAGCTGTTGGCGCTTGCGCTGTTGCTCGCTGGCTTGCTGCCGGCGCACCTCGTTAAGAAGAGCACCCAAAGCAAAGGCACCAGAACCTACACCGGCATACGGCAAAATGTGGTTGGCCCAATCGGCTTGTTTTGTTGCTGAATTCATATTACTTGGTCTTTTTGTCTTCGAGTTGCTCTTCGTAAATCAGGAAGATTCTGTAGTCACCATGGACTGTCCAGGTATCTTTCCACATCAAAATTCGATATTTGGAATCGTCGTTCAAAATTCCATTGAGAACTTCAGCGTCTTCGTCACGACCGGGAGCAATGATCCGGCTATGTCGTTTGACTTTCTTGCCTTTTTTCCCTGGAGTGAGTCCCAACTCACGTTCCATATTCGTGACCAAGTCACGGATACTGCGTTTGTTGAACAACTCCGATTCAAGATCGCGCTCTGGCGGCAGCTCATCGGCTCGAAGATCCGAGAGTCCGTCAAATGTCTGATCTGGTGCGTCAATTGGCATAAATTATCTGTGTTGTTGCTGGGCCGCCAACTCAGTTTCTAGTTCCCTGCGAGCCAAGTCAATGCGTTGCTTGACGGCGTCGCCTTCCTCCAGCTTTTTGTTGGAGTCTTTCAGTCCCTTATAGCCGCCATACAAGCCAAGACCACCAACGCCACCATAGAGCATTGCTCCACCGAGCCCGAGCTGCGCAAGCCCGGCAGCAAAGTCTTTCGTGCCGCTGAGTGTGCCTCCCAGGTCAAACGCACCTTTGGTCAGTGACGCCACCTTTTCCTTGTCGTTTTTTGACAGTGCGTCTTCCAAGTCGTGCAGGGTATGGCCAGACTTACTGAGGTGAGCAGCTAGTGCGCCCTTGAGGATCAAAGCGTTTTCGCTTAGTTGGTTATCAGTGTTCGATTTCATACATTCGTAGCTGCTTGTTCCAGCGGCTGAAGTTCTTTGGGTCGTTCTTGTAGTCGTAAATGATCTTACCAATTCCAAAGCCAGCAATCGACAACAAAAGTTGATTGCGTGGCTTCATATTGAGGAATTTACCGATCAACAATGTAAGCGCGGCTCCGATGGAACCGCTACGCAATTCGTTGAGTACGACAGGATCGTCAAGCCAAGTGTAGGTCTCTTCCTTTTGAGCATGAGACAGTGATTGGTCTTTGGCGATTGCCTGGCGAAGTTGTGCGGCGTTGAAAGGTGGAGGCGGAGGAGCGGGTTCTTGCGCTTGGGTATTTCCAGCGCGGAGACGACGCAGTTCTGCTAAAAGGTTTGGCATACGTTATTGTGGCCCTGGAACGCCAGCAGCCAAATCCTTGTAGTGCTCATCAAACAAGGAGGACTGAGCCCCTCCCAACACACCAGCGGCGAGACCAGGGATGGCCATGCGCCTTAGCAGGACACTCGGCCCCCTTTCATCTTCTTCGGCATTTTCTTCCGGAGTGTTGTACAAGGCGCGGCGACCGTAATGATACGCTGCTCCTGCTCCGGCACCAAGCCCAGATAAGGCAAGACTTCCTAGAAGGTTGTGTTGTCCTCCGCCTCCGACGTTATGCACAAATTCGCCCGGTGAAAAGGCTGCGCGCTGTAGGCCTTGGGCGCCAGGACCTACAGCCCACTTAAAAGGCGAGAAGGCCTTTTTCTCGAATTGGTCAAAGGCAGCTTTGATACCAGCGGCCAAGGCCGAATGGTCCACATTAGCCACTACAGGTTCTTTGGCCTTCCGTTTCTTTGGGCTGCCTCGCCAGGTGTTCTCACCTGTATGCTTGAAGGTGAATGTGGGGTTGTTCCGGCCCTCTTGCAAGGTGAAGTAAATCGAGCCAGGATCGGCGCGATGCACTTGCGCCAACCCATGTTCTGTGGCTCCATCAGCGAATACACTGGGATCAAGGTCTGACTCGCGAGAAGCAGCGAAATCTTCATCGTGAGACAACCCTGAGGGCAATTTGAAGGCATACACCTTCTGCCCGTCATGCAACCGCAGGAAATCGTTTCCACGGGCATAACGCCATTTTGCCTGTGAAGTCAGATTAGGAAAGAGGGAGGCGTTGTTCGGCGAGGTGAACAGATGCTCGTTGGCCTGCTTGTCCAGTGCAGCCTCCAGTCCTTCTAGAAAATCGTTGATGTAAAGCTTGCTCATATTACAGTTTTCGTTCTGGTGGCTTGACCGCCGGAGCTGGAGCGCCGCCTGGCGGGGTCACTGGATTGGCATTTGGCTGCGTATTTGGTAGGCTCAACGGAGGCTGCCCACCTGGGGCAGGCTGTGGTGGAACAACTGGCTTGGCTGGTTGCTGCGGAGGAAGAGCAGCACCCTGCGGGGCCGGAGGAGCACCTGCTGCCGCGTCGTTCGCCACTTGCTGTCCTTGGGCTACTCCTGCCGCAGCGGCAGGGGCAGGAGGAGGCGTCGCTTGCGCTGGGGCTTCCGGTGGAGCCGCAGCAATTTCTCCCTGCCCTTCCCGCCTGCGGAGTTCACCCATTCCCAAACTCGGCTCTGCTGCGGTCGCACCCGGAGGCTTCACGCCAAAGACGCCCTCACGCCCTGCTTGTGTGCCGGCAGCTCCGTAACCCAGCGCGCCGCCACCCAAGGCACCAAGTATCATAGCAACTGGAAGAGGAATATCGAATAGCTGGGAAAGGAGAAGACCGATGAGCATGCCGCCACCTCCGCCAGCAACGGCGCCACCGAGACCAGAACCAGCTTGCTGTCCAAACATTTGCCCGATATTGCCTCCGAACTGGTCGAGAAAGCCGAGCAGCTCGGGGCCAAGACCCTCACCTGCCTGCTTCTCGCCTGCTTGATGGTTGAGGGCATAAGCAGCTTCGGTGTAGGCCTGCTTGCACAATTTCTTGTCGCCGCGGTATGTGGAGTCCACCAGCTTGGCCCAATGGACGTATTCGTCTTCTGCTCGCTTGAAAAATCCTTCGATGAAATCTGCGTCGTAGCCTTTCATGGCTACCTGGTCCAGAAAAGCCAGCTTGAATTGCGTGTAAGCGTCTGTGTTCATATCTTATTGCATGATAGCGCGTCTGGACTTGTTGATCAAACTCTGAAGTGCAGGTGAGCCCAGGTCACCGCCCCAGCCGTCCTGGCCTAACGTATCGGGGGAAAAGTAATTCCAGAACTTCCACTTGGAAGCGGCAGGAGTTCCGGCGATGGATTGTTGCAGCCCCTTGTTCTGGTCGATAAAGCCCAACGCGCGTTCCAGGGCATTACGATGAAGAGGATTGCCTGCGCGGGTGCCTTCGTACCAACGGTTCATCAAATCAGCCAGCGCGCCACGCTCTGCGGTCGAACCCGTCATCTCCCTGATGCGCTCCACGGCGTTATCCGCCACCATGTTGTTGGCGCCAAGTACCAGATTACCTACGATTGGAAGACGAGCCGCACCTGCGGCACCAACCCCAGCATACGTAGACTCGGCCAGCGTAGCAGCCTGGTCAGGAGTCAAGTTGGGGAACTTATCCATGAAGTATTCTACAGTCAATGGATTCTTGCCCAAGTTGTAACCTTGCACGCCACCGCCCAGGGCTGAAACACTGCGGAAAAGAGGGTTGTTGTTAAAGGCCTGAACCTTGTTGAAGGCTCCTCCCAATCGCGCAGCGGTAGGAGAGGAAGAAAGCAACGGACCGATCTTCGGCAGTGTTGTAGCACCCTTTCCGGCAGCCTCAGCCAATTCCAGACCACCCCAGGCAGCCATTTGCCCGTTGGTCAGCTTTCCTGAAACAGTATTGAGGGCGTTGTTGACTGCGCTGTCTATCGTGCGGGTCTCCTGTCCGATATTTCGGAGAATATGGTCAAGCTGCCCCTCTTGTGTATTAAGGGCCAGAGGATTGGTGATGCCTGGAGAGGTAACTACCGTGCGTTGACCTGGAACACCGGCGAAAGCCTGTTCTGCTGCCGTGTCTCGTTGGAAGCCCAGCCACTTCTGCCATGCGTCTCGGGCCCCCGAGTTGGCGTTATTGCCGATCGTGCCTGCTGCCGCGTCAGCCATGATGTCGGCTTCGGTCTTGGGTAGACCAAGGGTAATCGGCTTGGGCGTGCGTGCAGGGGGAGAAGAAAGGAGAGAAGGGATAGAGCGGCCCTGTGCGCTTAGGAGGGGTGCAGGAGCCTCCGGAGAAGGAGGAGGGGTGACGGGAGCGGACTGCCCGCCAAAACGGCTCTTGATGGCATCTACGATGGAATTGGTGGCCCTGCCTTTGTTCCAGAGGAAGTCGGCCGCACCCAAACCAGCCACACCGGCTCCAAGGCCGAGGGCAAGAGGTCCCCAGAGGTTTCTTTTCTTTTGTGGTGCCTGCGGAGGCAATATGGGCGGTTGGAGTGACATAACTGCTGCATCTTTCGTACTTACGTGTTCATTGACCATTGTAGGAGAGGCAACTGGAGAATTCAATTCTTTAGTTTCCATCTGAATACGCTTACGACGGGCCTTGCGCTCCTCGTTCATTGCGGTGCCGATGTACTCCTTGCAGCGCGCATCCATGTTGCCGTAATAAACGATACGAGGCTTACCCTTGGTGTATTGAGTAAGCCTGCCGAGCACCATGTCCACCCCCAGGTTGATGTCGTTGGTATTGTGGTTGAGTGCCTCCTCCTGGTACAGAGCCTTGATATTGATTGGCTTCAATGGGTATTTCAATTCATAGAGAAATACTTGAGGGTCAGTGATCTTCACGATGCGGAGGGAGACACCGGTGCGTCGTGCCTCCTCTGCGATGGATTCGTGCATATTGCCGTCTTCATCCACAAGATCAGAGCGATCAGAATTGGCGACAACATGCGTATGAGGAAATACAGCTTTACCATGGAAGGAGTTTACGGATACTTCTTTTACAGCAACTGCCCCTTGGATAAGGCCGGAGACACGGAGAGACTTGATGAAGCGATCTGCAAGGGCATAGCGTTCAAGATACTCTGCCTGCGTAGCAGTGTCCAGGAAGACGTTGGAGGTGAATGAATAGGTGATGGCATACCAGTTCAGAGCCTTGTGGAAGGTGTCCTTGTAGCGAACGTACATGCGTGCAGCGGCCTTCTTGCAGCAGCACTCGCAGACGAGAGTCTGATGACAGGAGGACGGAGCACCACCGAAGCCAGGCATTCCACACATGATGTAAGGCTTTCTGTACGACCAGTTTGAGAAGACAATGGCCTCTGCATTTGTGTGATAATTACCGTGCTTGTACCGTTCGGACACCTTTCGTGAGGGGAAACGGTCAGTCATAACACTATGCAATTCAACCGTTTCCTCTTCTTCGAGGGAGAGGGCTAGCTCGACGATGTCTCGATTAAAGCGATCCACAGTAGTCACGTAAGGTATCACAGGATGGGAGATTGTCAAATTGGAGGGGATTGGAGAGAGGGTAGGAAGGGTAAACGACTTCAGCTAGTCAGGCACAAAGGACGGTAAAAGGACACAGGGAGGACAAGGAAAGAGTAGGGAGAGGGGAAGGGTAAAAACACATCATGAACACCCTCTACGCAGTAGTGGTGGATATGGCTGTAGTATAGTATTAACTAGGGGGGTGGGTCCCCTGGGTGGGTAGGAGGGTCTTCCGGCGGTATAGTAATTTGACGGGGTAATACCGCCCTGTCGAACCCCAAGAAAGGGACACGTCCATGAGCTATCGGACAAAATCGGTGTTGGTGGTCTCCTCGGCCCGCGACAGTCTACTCACCCATGAGCGGGCGAGGGAGATTGTCAGGGCATACGATTTCGAAAGCGGCGGAGGCTGCGTCGAGGTCGATGTCCTTTCAGCTGAGGCGCCTGAGCTGGCGCTTTGGTTGGACCACCACTTGGCGTGGAGTGCCATGATCGAGCTGCTCACTCCGGGCTGCTCACCTACGGTCGTCCTCGTCGAGGATGGCAAGGGGAGCCACGGAGCTGGCCAGGCCCAACGCGCGATCGACCACGTCAGGTCGTTCAACCGGGACTGGCTGACTGTGGTACACCGGGCGCCGGATGGCACCTGGGAGTACCGCGGGTAACATGGGGGCTTCGGCCCCTTTTTTTAGCCCTACCCCGGGGGGTGCTGGAGAGGGGGGTAAATTGGTATAATATCTTGAGGGACGTGAGTCCCTTGAACACCAACTAATTGTAGCTTTTACGAAAGACATTCTATGTATCAATACACACCTGAACATCACGTCCAACTCCTTAATGGAGAAGGACATCCACTCACCCGTAACCAGGCCTTCGCCATGGCCCAGATCAGCGAAGACGAGACGGAATTCCCTATCGCTCGATTCTCTCGCCATTACGGGAGGACCAGAGTCGACTGCACTGGAGACGATAACGGCCTCTGGGTTCTGCTCTATGACACAGGGTATAGCAGCTTCCCCATCATCCCTATCCACTTCTCGACCCTGTTCACCACCATCGATCTGTACCTGCTCATGCGGGATCGTCCGGTCGCCTGGCTGTTTGACCTGCTTGGCTGGCAGCGACCTCCAGGGAATCCTCCTTACGGAAGGCTTCTCATGGCCGAGGTGGACGCACGCCGTGGTTGTGGTCTGAGCCAGATGACGGTCGCGCAAATCAACAGCGCCTTTTTCATGCTCGCCCTTCGCACGCCTGGCGTGTGGCACGGCAAGCTCAGCGAGGCTCTCGGTGTCCCCCTCACAGGACGCAAGACACAGCTGTTCCGGGGAGCCCTCATCAACGGACAACTTGTCCCTCGCCGCCTCCATGAAGGAGGAATCGTTCTTCGCCCGGTTCGTCAACGTCGGTAACCTCGCAACCACATGAAAGACCACAGATTAAACGGATCCAGGCTTGTATTTGTTGGCCTTGACGTGCAGCTGCCATTTCTTCCGTCGACGGAAGAACATGCGCGCTCTGTGGCCGATAAGCAGAAAGCCGGTGAACTGCTCCAACAGGCAGTTCGTGAATTCAGTACCAGTCAACCTCCATATTATTCACCCAATGAAGACAATCGTAATGTGCCTTGGCCTCCTCACTGTGTTGTTCGTCCGCGCCGAAGCCGCGGATGGCAAGCTCATCCAGGCACTCATCCAGATCGAGTCAAGCGGACGGGACAACGCAGTCGGTGACAACGGGGAAGCCCTCGGACCCCTGCAGATCCACCAGGAAATGGTCGAGGACGTCAACCGTCTCTACGGCACGTCCTACAAACATCGTGACATGTTCGTCCGCGCCAAGGCGGTGGACGTGTGTCACAAGTACCTCGACTTCTACGGAAGCGAGAAACGCCTGGGTCGTCCTCCGACCTCCCAGGACCACGCGCGCATCTGGAACGGCGGACCCTCCGGCTGGAAGCGCAAAGCCACCCAGGGATACTGGGCAAAGGTAAGGAGGCACCTGTGAGCCTCGCGCTACCTGTCGTGATCCTCAAGAGCGGTGATGAGGAGGTCGGACGCTTCTGGCCCATCAACCAGCGTCATGGCGAAGATTTTATCGCCTGGTACAACGAGCGGAAGGAAGCGGAAGGAGACTGGGGGAAATCCATCCCGAAAGCGGAGATGGGACAAGCTGCCCGCAGTCCTCACCCATGGGACGCATGGGCCGACAACTGCGCAACCGAACAAACCTGTCTGAGATTCCGAGGCTTTGGTCGCGCAAGGGTCATGCCGCATACAAGACCGGACGAGGAACTCTACCGGCCTCAACCAACCCCGGACGACGACTCGTTGTCCATGATGGGTTGAACAATTTGCCGTCGCGAGACGGCTACACAGGCGCCTTCACGGGCGCCCTTTTTTAGCTAACAACATGGAAGAGAAAAAACAACGACACTTCGTCCTGATATGGGTGGAGGGGCGACTAATCGGAAGTCACACCGTCACTCAGACACGCTGGCGTCCTATGATCAGTTACCTTACCGTCAAGGAGCTGGTAAAAGAGCATGAGGACCAGTTTGGTTCTTGCAGCGTCATTGATGTGATTGACGTGACTGACCCCAACAACATACACTCGGCGTTTGCAGAAAATGCCTGAACTGATCCAAATCTACACAGACGGATCGGCTCACTACAAAACTCAATACGGAGCATGGGCGTTTATCGCGGTATTTCCCGATGGGACAGAAGACCCGCATCATGCTGCTTACGAAGGAGTCACGAACAACAAGATGGAACTGATGGCGGTTCTTGAGGCCCTGGATTACATCATCAAACGTACTCCAGCCGAGAGGCAGGGACCAATTCCGGACTATCAGATCATCAGTGATTCGGAGTATGTGGTAAACGGTATCAACGACTGGCGCATCGCATGGAAGGCAAAGAAGTGGAAGAACGTAAAGAACCTCCCTCTTTGGCTTGCAATAGATACGGCCCTTGGTACCATCGCCGATCTGGAAATCAATCTCAAGGTCACGTGGACAAGAGGCCACGATGGCAACAAGTACAACGAGAAGTGCGATAAGATCGCACACGCCGCGTACAAACAGCTTACCAAGTCAAAAGAGAATGAAGTTTAGAGCCGCACCGCTTGTTCACCGCGCCGTCTACGAAGGTATCGTGGTCGGCATGCAACAAGCCAAAGCTGCTGGCGAAGGAGTGACTGCGGAGCAAGTCATCGAAATTACGGCCGCCGCCGTGATGACACGACTCCAGGATATCTTGATCTTCGACCAGGAAGAGGAAAATCTATTAACTCTTCAGCGTATCGCTGAAGACATTGCCGCCAAACCACCTGCCCAACCCGCCCAATAATATGTCCAAAGCAATTCAAGAAGCTGAACGTGTCGTAAGCACGGACCGTCAAAAAGACTATGGTCATCCATACGACGACTTTACCCGAGCCATGGGCATGCTGAATGCCCTTGGGTATCGTTTTCAACTCCCTGATGGTACGTATCGAGAGCTAACGGCGCTCGATCAGCCGATCATTATGACTTGTGTGAAGTTGTCACGCGAAGTCAACCACCACAAGTGGGATAACATTGTGGACATTCATGGGTATATGAAGTGTCTGGAAATGGTGATCGAACGTGCTCAGGAACTCTGTGCTGCCGCCATGCGCGCGGAGATGGAAGCGACAGCCTCCAGCCAACCATCGGTGTATCCGGAACATCCTGATGATCCGGTAGCAAGTCGGTTGGCGACTAAGAAGCTGATTGATTTCAACGACTGGAACGAGTTCAAGTTGAAGTATCAAAGTAGTCAGGAAGCTGGGCATCCAGCTATTGTTGCCTTCGCTACTTCAAAGAATTTGAGCATTTCTGAAGTGTGGAAGGCTCTTAACGAATCGCCTTGAACATGCTTGTTTCCGAATACATCACAAATTACACCAGCGACTTCGTCGAAAAACACGGCCGGAAATTCCGTCGTGTCATGGCCGAAGTTCTGGAGCTGTTGGTTGAAGTGACTCGATTGAATTGGAAAGGCGTCAAAGAGGAATTCGGCGACGTCGTGCACCTTACCCAGCTCTGGCTCTACACCTTCGGGTGGGATGGCAGGCTGTGGATGTGGTGTGCCAGGAAATTCATTGCCAGACAAAAGGTTTGGCAAGCGTTGTATGATTATGTGGGAATCCCGGGGCGTGCTTGTGTTTCAGAGAACTATAATCGGTTGCCCAAAGTAATCTCCCGGTTAGGCACCAGAGGCATTAGTGCTGAGAAAGCCACCGAAGCATACAACGTGATTGTAAACGGACGTGACTAATAACGCGAAGGCCCGAGGTTGTCCTCGGGCCTTCTTTTTTAGCTTGGTGCTTTCGACTTCTTTTTCTTCTTTGCCAGGCTCTCGTATTTGGAGAATGGAAAAGGAAGTATCACTCCGTTCTCTGACGCTCGGTCGTATAGGAATGAAAATGATACTTCTCTCTCGTGGTTGTCCTCATCCAGCAACTCGTGTACAACGAAGTGGTCTTTTCCTTCGCCATCCTGCCGATGCAGGGAGACGAGAACACAGCGGGGAGAGATTACATAGCCCATCTCCTTGATAAAGGTCTTCAACGCCCTGCGCCCACTGATGGCGGCGTTGATGTCTGCCAGCAGTTGTTTTGCCGTAGTGCTCATTGGAGACAATGTAACACAGAATCGGCAAAACGCAAGTAAGGCTGCAATAGCTTGGCGTTCAGTCTTTTATACGCCGATAGTTATGCCTCCACAACACATTTGCCATTTTCGTGGCGACCTTTCCAACTCTCCATTCGGCGGCGCGAGGAAAGAAATTGTGGAGCATCTCGTGGATCAGCGTATCAAGGTAATCCTTCGAATCCTGTCTTGGATCTATTTCAACAAGCCCTAAGCCCTGATAACACAGTCCGTAAGCTTTCTCCCTTCCTAACTTTCGCTCCACCACCCGAAGTCTCGGGATACGGCGGCGCTTGGTCATAAGGTTACTTTGCTAGGAGTTCCTGAACCTGGTTATTCAACTGACTTTTCTGCAATGCGAGATTGCGAATATACTCATCCGCTCCTCGTGTTGTATCACGGCCAAACAGCCGGTCGAACCAACCGCCTCGGGGTTGCGCCAAGTACCTTTGAACAAGTACGTGTTGTTGGTCGGGAGGCAGTGCCGCATGGGAACCATAGCGGATGCCACGCCCGATGATCTGTTTCTCTTTTTCTTCGTTGAAGTGTGGCTCTAACAATTGAATAAGTCTGGTGCCTTTGAGATCCAACCCTTCGGCGCCAGCCGAGCTGATTAACAACGCGCGGAGCTTGTTGTCGTTGTATTGACGAACCATCTCGTCGCGTGCGCGGCGGTCCATATCTCCACTGAACTCGCCGTACGGAATGCCTGCACGAGTCAGACGTTCCTTGTAAGGCAGTAGCCCACTGCGAAGGTAATTCGAGTAAACTACGGCTTTGTACCCAGGATCGGTCGTTGCCTTTCTCTGGAAAAACTTGAAAGCGGCGTCGACTTTGGCGGCTTCTTCCTTGGAGCGTGTAAACTCCCGGCTTGTGTTGGACACTTGACGCGCTCCGGTCAAAAAGGCGCGCATCGCTTCGAATTCACCTTTGCCGGGTGGAAGACCTGACTTCACTTTCCAACGAACCCACCCAGGCGCCTTGCCCATGATGGAATTGTAAATATCCGTCTGCCCGGCAGCCATCGGTACTTTAATGGTCTCTTCGTTGGATCTAGGGAATCCTTGTGTGGAGTTTGGATGATAGTCGATGTACTGACGGAGGATGCGCCCAAGTTCGGCCCTGTTCTTCAGTGTTTGCCTTGTGCCGGGGCGTACTCCCATGAACCGTTGGAGCAGTGGAGGGTTTACTGACTCGGTGGAAACGTAGCGATCGTTAAATGAAGCGCGATCAGGAGGCAACACGTTTTTTCCTGCAGCCAAATTGACGCTGGCTGCAATGTCGTGTGGGTGGTTATAGATCGGGGTACCGGTCAACAGAAGCTTTTTTTTAGCCTTGATGGTAGACAGCGCGGCGCGTAGAGCCGAGCCTTGTTCACGGGCTTTGTGTTGCTCGTCGACAATCATAAGCTCTGGTGAGGCACCCGGCAGGCCACCCTGCCGCGCAATACGCTGCTGACTCATGATGTTGACATTCGGTGGCACCTTACCTACCCACTTGGCGAGTTCCTTACGATAGTTTTCTTGCAAAGCTGCCGGCACAATTACGGCAGTATTTGGCCGCCCTAGGGCATCCCATGCTGCGATGGAAGAAAGAGTTTTACCTGAACCTAGTCCGTGTTGTGCGAGAAGTCCTGTGGTGCCTGGCTGCTTGACGCGGTTGACAACTCGCTGCTGGTGAGGTTTTAATGAGACACCCGGAAGGGCGGCACTTTTGATCGTCCCCTTGTTCTTGTGCACCCCCTTCGCTCGATCGTCGTAGATTACCTCAATATCGGGGGTCTTCTCGTGAGTAATCTTCACAGCTTGCAGCTTATGTCGGTTCAGCCACTTGCGGACTGGTGGAACGTTTTTCGGATCGGAAGCTCGGGCGGTAAATAGTACGACGTCCTTCCCGCGGCTAAGAAAACCCTTCACGCGATCCATCATTTTCTTGACTGGAGCACCAATGTGGTTAGGATCAAACGGTTTACCGGCGTCACTCTTTGCGAGAGTGCCATCAAGATCGACAGCGACCGTGGCCATTTTCCAACGGAGTTTGTCGCAGTATTCGGTTGTTTGCTTGGTGGGTCTTCCGGTTCCCATAGGTAACACCATGGTATCCAGGTACGGATGAAATTGCAATTCGAATCAAGGTAGTGTAGCATAAACCAAATGAGCGAAATTACGGTACTCGACAAAGGACGCCTGAAGAAGACACCGACGTCTGAGGGGCATGACTTTGAGTTTGCCTCCACCAAAGACTTTTTCTCCTACCCAGCCAATTTAGTTACTGGTTTGGGTGGCGTGTCAGGCGGACGTATTCTCATCGGGTCGAAAGCTACTCTTCAAGCTATCTCCTTGGTAAATCGACAGCCCCCACTGGTGCAAAGTACGTCCCGTGAAAAAGATGACTCCTTCGTTAAACAATTGGGACAGAACTATTTAAGCCAGAAAAGTGACGTCGACGGCGAGGTGACGGAAGCGACAGATCACGAAATCAAGATCAAGACCTCGTCGGGGACAAAGGTCTACCAGTTGTATCACAACCACAATTTGGGGCAAAAGACTTTCATCACCTATTATCCAAAGGTCAAGGTCGGGGACAAGGTAAAGAAAGGCGATATCCTGGCTACGTCGAATTACACCGATGACCATGGAGTAATGGCGATGGGTACGAATTTGCGTACCGCGGTGATGCCATACCGTTCGTCTAATTTCGAAGACGCCTTTGTTGTCACCGAATCGGGTGCAAAAAAATTGGAAGCCGAGCAGTTGTTCCGTATCCGCACAGAAGCCCGTATGGGTGTGGAAATTGGCAAGACAAAATACGTCGCTATCTTCCCCAATCGTTTTCTCAACGCGCAGCTAGCCACTATCGAGCCTTCCGGTGTCGTCAAAAAAGGAACCATTGTTAACTACGGCGACCCGATTGTGTTAGCTCTGGCACCAAAGGCCCTAAAGTCGACGGACGTGGCGCTGGGTCGTTTGTCGAGTGTGCTAAAGCACGCCTTTTCTGACCACGCCGTCGTTTGGGATCATGAGTCTCCTGGCGAGGTTGTAGATGTCTCTGTGACCGGTGACTACGTCACCGTAAATGTGAAGACCCGTCGAACGCTTCAAGTCGGCGATAAGGTCAGCTGTGTATTCGGTGCCAAAGGCGTCGTCGGCTCCATCGTACCGGATTCCCGTGCACCGATGGACAAGGATGGAAAGCCTGTCGATATCATTTTGAATTCCATGAGTATTACCTCCCGTGTCGCTCCGGCTCTGGTAAATACTCTGGTGCTTGGTAAGGTCGCCGAGAAGCTAGGACATCCGGTCAAGATGCCTCATTTCCGGAATGAATCGGCCGTGGAGCACGCAATCAGTGAATTGAAAAAGCATGGGTTGTCGGATACGGAGCAACTTTACGACCCAGTGACAGGGCGCAACATTGAGGTGCTCACAGGTCCCTTGTACTACACACGTCTTGTGCACATTGCAGAAGACAAAGAAAGTCATCGTTCCACTGGTACAGGTTATTCGTGGGACATGCAACCGACGAAGGCCGATGATGAATCTGCGAAACGTATTGGTAACCTTGGCACTGCTGCTCTTTTGTCGCACGGCGCAACTGCTGTACTTCGTGATATCGCGACTATCAAGGCGACAAAGAACGACGAGTATTGGCGTCGTTTGAAATTAGGCCTACCTGTTCCAAGCCCTAAAGTCCCGTTTATCTTTGACAAGTTCCTCGCTTCCCTCCAAGGCGCAGGCATTAACGTCACTAAGAAAGACAACAAGTTTCATATCTTGCCCATGACGGACAAGGATGTAGCTCGTATGTCTGGTGGTGCTATTCATGAACCCCTGACGTTTCAGGTAAAAGGCGACAAGCTTATTCCTGAGAAAGGTGGGCTGTTTGATCCTGAGCGGGTTGGCGTTCTCGGTGAGCGCTACAACCATGTGGAACTGGCTCAACCTATTCCTAATCCAGTTTCGGAAGATTTTCTTCGCAAGCTTCTTGGAGTAACGAAAGACGGGTATATGGAGCTTGTGCGCTCCGGAGCCATTTCAGCGAAACTCAAAGAGATCAATGTCCAGAAGAAGTTGGACGAGTACACCAAATATCTCAAGACTGGTAAGAAGACCAAACGTGAAGACGCCCTAAAGCTAGTCGCTTTTCTGAGAACTCTTCAGCAGAACCAATTGCACCCTCATGATCTGATGCTGACAAAGGTTCCTGTGATCCCAGCCATTTACCGGCCGGCATTAGCGCAAGGGGATTTTTCTCTCGCTGCGGATGTGAACTATTTGTACAAAGATTTGATCATGACGTCGAACGAGTTGAAGAAGGACAACTCGGGTCTTCCTCCTCATGTCGTGGAAGGGTTGAAAGGAAAACAGTACGACGCTGTCAAAGCCATTTATGGTTTGGGCGATCCGATTGTAGTGAAGAACCAGGAGAAAGGGCTCAAAGGACTCCTGTCTACCACACTCGGTATTCGTGGTGGTTCGGCAAAGACTACCATGTTTCAGTCCAAGGTCGTGAACAAACCTATGGACCTTGTAGGTCGCGCAGTGTTGACTCCAAGCGCCTTCCTGGACCTTGACGAAGCTAGTGTGCCGATCGACACTCTTTGGAAAGTGTACCTGCCTTTTGTGCAGCGACGCCTCGTACAGAAAGGCGTGCCAGCAACTAAAGCACAGGAGTACATCGAGACCCGCAACCCGTTGGCGCTAGAGGCACTGCATGCTGAACTTAAAGAGCGTCCTGCAATTATTTCCCGCGACCCGTCACTTCATAAATTCAACCTCACAGGCTTCTTCTTGAGGCCAAATGTCAATAAGCGAGATAAGACAATCAAGCTGAATCCTCTTGTATTCAAGGGGCTTGCTGCTGATAATGACGGTGACCAATTGAACATCAACGTGCCAGCTAGTGAAGAGGCAAAGCAGGAAGTGATCGAAAAGATGCTGCCTAGTAAGAGCCTACTTTCGCCAAAGACGTTTCAGCCAATGTTCGTGCCGTCGAACGAGGCTGCCCTTGGGTTGTTTCAGATGTCCACGGAGAAGTCTCACAGCGATACTGTGCAGCATTTCAAGACTTCAAAGGACGTGGTAAGCGCCTTTCATCAAGGTAGGTTGCACATCGGCGACAAGGTAAAGGTAGGTTGACCCTCGTAATTCGAGCTGTTATGATTACCAAAGAAGTATGGGATGGGTTGACACAGGCGCAGAAAGATGAGCGCCTGCGTGCGGCTCTTTCTGAACTTTGTGACATAGACGACGGCAAGCACGCGTTAAGCGGCACACCTGAACAAGGCCGTCTAACGCAAATACGTATAGATCTTGAGCAACTCGTGTTGCAGATCGCTGAATGGGAGACACCTCAATATGAAGAAAATCGGCCAAGTTCTCAGTGAAATCGATGCTGCCGTCAAAGTAGCTTTTATTCCGGCGCCAAATAAGCAACAAGGCGGCGGGCAAGAAGGGCAGCAACAACCTCCAGGGCAAGACGCCAGCCAGCAGCAACAACAGCCACCACAAGGCGACAAGCAAGAAGGCGGCGGGCTGGAAAGCGTACTCTCGCAGCTTCCTCCTGAGATCGCTCAGCAGATCCAGCAACTCCCACCTGACCAACAGGAGCAAGCGCTCCAACAGGTCATGCAGCAGATGGGAGGCCAAGGAGGCGCGCAAGGCGGTGGAGAAGGTGGAGGGCAAGGCGCACAGCAAGGACAGCAGGGTGAGCGGGTTCAAAGCTCGGGTCCACCGACTGACCTGGAACAATCCACGATTACTCTTCGTGTTCGTGATTTGCTTGATCTTGTATCTGGTGGTAAGGCGACGCAGTCTACCCTCAAGGTGCAGGAGCACATCCAGAAGGGGCAGATGAAGCAGCAGCAGATGCAGCAGAAAGCGGTCGAAGACCAGCAGAAGCGCCAGCAGCAGGAACAGATGAAGCAGCAGCAAGCTCAGCAAGAAGCTGCTATGGCCAATAATGGCCCGAATATGATGGGCGGTGGAGGCATCTACTAACCATGAACCTTCCGATTCTACGTCGATATTTGTTGAAAGCTGCAGCAGAGACGCAAGATCCTCTGCTGCAAAATGATATGGTACAGCTGCTCCAGCGGCTTTCACCGGATCAGATGATTCAGCAACATGAAGACGACGAGGTGATCGCGCCGGAGTTGAACACGGGGCTTCCTTCGCAGAACAAAACGATCAAAGGTCCCGAAGACCTCTTGCTTCGCCAGGCCATGCCGGAGATTGAACAGCCGAACCCAGAAACTCCGGAAACGTTCGGTAAAGTAACTCCATTGGTAAGGACGAAGGTAAGCATGCTAACTCTTGTAAAGCGTGCACGAGCCGTAAGGATCAAAATGTCTGCATACATCAAAGACACACGTGTGGCGGATCTGCCTGAAAAGGTACAGGAAGATGTTCGTCGGTTTATCCCAAAGAGTCCGAAGAACCCGACCGTGATCCATTATGGGATGATGGTACGTGAGCTGCTTGACCGTGCCGACCCACAGAATTACAAGTCTGCGTGGGAAGCGGTGAAGAAAGAACTCGATGGTCTTACAAAGGAAAAACTGGCTGAAGCGCGCGACGCGCTTTTCAAGAAAGCCAAGGACAAGTACATTCTGCTTGTAAATGACCAAATCGTGGACGGCCACCACTTCTTGGCAAAGGCCAAGTATTTCAATGTGACTAATAGCCTGAATGTTCTTGACCTGACGCCAGCTAGATTCCAGTAACTATGGAAACCACGGTAGGCAAACTGCTGTTGAAGGAGCATCTCCCACAGGATATGCACGCCTTCATCGACTCTACAGAACTCGACAAGGGTGGCAACGCCAAGTTGTTTAACTTGTTGGCCGAAAAGCACCCTGACTCTTACAACAAAATTGTCAGCGAGCTTGCTCGTCTTGGGTTCGAGGTATCCACTCGCATGGGGTCCACTGTTCGTCTTACTGATCTTCGTTCTCCTATCGATAAAGCCGCCAAATTTGCCGAGCTAGACGCGCAATTGGCAGAGCTGAGAAAACAGAAGCTCCCACAAAAGGAATACGAACGCAAAGCAAACGACATTTATCAGACTTTTGTGAAGGGTGTCACTAAAGACCTCGTAGATGTTGGTGTACAGAAAAATCAGACTTTGGCGAAAATCATTCGTTCTGGCTCACGTGGTTCTCCTGTACAGTATATGCAGACTGTGTTTGCGCCAGTGTTGGTGCAAGATAATACAGGCCGACCGTTGATTGACTTTCCATTGAAGAAGTCATTTGCAGATGGGTTGAATTTGCCTGAGTACCTTGCGGCCACCTTCGGTTCACGCCAAGGTGAAGTAGCCAAGAAATTGGCTGTGGCGGACGCAGGGTATTTCTCCAAGCAGATGTCACGTGCTACCATGACGTTGCGAGTAGAGGAGCACGACTGTGGAACAGACAACGGTGTTGATGTAGAGACAAGCAGCAAGGAGCACATTGGGACGTTTTTGGCACACCCCGTCGGTGGGTACAACAAGAACAACGAAGTAACGCCAAAGATGCTCAATGACCTGAAAAACAGAGGCATTGACCGAATCGTGGTTCGTTCGCCAATTACCTGCCAGTCTTCTCGCCGCTACCATCATAATGCGATTTGCCAGCTTTGCGCTGGTAAGCGCGAAAAAGGGCTACCTTCCATCGGAGACTTCATCGGCATCACAGCGGCTTCGACACTGGGTGAACCTCTCGCACAAGGTCAGTTGTCGTTGAAGCATACCTCAGGCTCAGCCACTGGACCCAATCTAGCTTCAGGCTTTGACTTGGTTAAACAGCTTGCGACGATTCCACAAACCTTCAAAGACAAGGCGGCAGTCGCTGAACACGACGGCAAGGTGGATTTGATCCGCCCTGCGCCACAAGGCGGTCATTACATCCACATTGCTAAAGATGAGTATTACGTGCCCACCGGTTTCGGTATTAAGGTGAAGGTTGGTGATACGGTGGAAGCAGGTGATATCTTGTCGGAAGGCATTGTAAACCCTTCAGACATGGTTCGGCTAAAAGGTATCGGCGAGGGGCGCAGGTACTTCGCCCACGCCATGAAAAAGGCTTTTGACGACTCCGGTATGGGTGGCATCAACCATCGTAATTTCGAGGTGTTGTCGAAGTCAATGATCGACCATGTACGTGTTACTTCCAACGATGGTCTAGGCGACCACCTACCTGGTGAAATAATTTCGTATCAATCAGTAGAGCGCGACTACCAGCCTAGAGCGGATGCTGCCAAGGTTCGTGTTGACGCCGCGTACAATAAATACTTGGAGCAACCCGTACTGCACTACACGATAGGCACTCGTGTTACCAAGAAGATCATCGATAACCTGCGCTCACGAGGAGTTGAGCAAGTACTCGTGAGCAGCCATGCACCAGCGTTCACTCCTGAGATGCAGCGACTTGACGCCATCCCAGAACATGAACCAGACTGGATGCACCAGCTGTACACGGCGAATTTGGAACGTAAGATTTTGCACGCTGCGAACACCGGGGCGTTCAGTGACCTGAAAGGCCCGTCGCCTGTTCCGGGGTTGGCATACGGTGTCGGCTTTGGTGAGCGTAACAAGTAGCCAAGCAAATTATTGCACTTTTCGAGTGGATTGAATATGATTGGCTTAACGACCAGGAAAATATGGACCTCAAAATGATTAAGGCGGCGGTTGCTGGCGCCCCTCCACAAGGCTCGCCAGACCAGCAGTTTGAGCAGGGTTTCTTCCAGCTCGCCTATGACAAGCTGCAAAGCAAGCTGTACAACTTGCTGCCCTATATGGTCGGATTCGAAGTCGTCAATAAGGCTTCAGACGGAACTAAGGCGGTCGGCGTATTTGGTTTCAAGTCCGACAACGGGCAAATTATCTATGTCCCTGCGTTTTTCATCAACGGCAAGGTCAAGGACCTCGACGTGATGTATTCCCGCAACAACAACCAGTTTTACCCTCTTAACGAGGATTACGCGGAGTTGTTTTTGAAGGACGATGCTACTGGTCTTGGCGGTGTGTCTGAACAGTCCCGTAAAGACATTGAAAAGCAGAACCCTGGCGCAGACATGCGCGACCTGGTCTTCCCTCCTCGCACTGGGCGTATTTCCTATGCTTCGGTAATTGACTTCATTTCGGATGGAGACGACAACATCAAGGCGGCTGCTTGGGGGTTGATGAATGAATACCCTGAGTTCACGGAAGCCTTGCACCGTTTTTACAACCCAGAAGAACTAGCCGCCGCTCTCAAGCCAGTAGAGAAAGTTGCTGCCCCACAGAGCAGTGTAGAGGTAGTAACACCAGAGACCGCTCCCCCAGAATTGAAGGTCAAAGCTATGACCTCTGGTTTTGCTGTTATCGACCGACGCAAAGAAGATGCCAAGAGTCGTTACGGTATTCTTTCGTACACCGACAAGTTTACTAACCCGGCGCAACCCGGCTTCTACGCGTATCTGACCTGTCTTGGAACTTTGCGCCATGGGTTGATTCTGCAGCCTCTTTCTCTGTATGCGAACTTTCGTAGCAAAAAGCAGTTGGTGATCGACCTGCAAGCAAAGCGCACAGGTCAGTGCTATGTGGTACCTGAAGGTGAGCAGATTTTTGTCCGAGAAGCTTATCAGATCGCTGATTTCGGGACGGTTCATAAATTGATGGAGAACCCCATTGAAGCCGAGCCTTCTTTTAGCCGAACCTACGTTCTGGTTAATGAGCAACTGAAGTCGACCGAACCTTTCCGCGTCCGCATGAACTATCAGGACGATAAGGGTAACCGCCGATTGAAGGTAGAGCCTGATTCTTGGTTTGGTGACGGCTATCGTTGGAAGGATACAAATCAGTTTGATCCGAAGAAGAAAGACACCTATCCGATCACGCTCGTTTTCACCAAACGCGAAAGCGACACGCTGGAATATCGTGGTAATGTAGTGTATGTGCCGAAAGGCTTTAAGCTGCTTGAGGTTACCACCAGCAACTACGTTTCTGTCCCGTGGAGCAGCACGGATACAGAAGAACAACGTACAAAGAAGCGTGAAGAGGCCAACGCCGAAGAAGAGAGAATCAAACAAGGCAAGCCAGGCAAGATCTGTGATTTGACTAGTTTCTTGCGAGAGAACGGCATTTTCCCATTCACGGTTCGAAGCAACGGAAGTGAATACTTTGCAAACGTTGGGCAGGCAAGCAAGAAATACGACAACCCGCTCAAGGCAAAGATCGGAATGATTCTCGACTTCGGGTTGGACGAGTCGGACGCCATTGAGTTGGTTGAACAGGTGTCTGAACTCAAGCCGGTAGAAGGATATTTCAAGATTGCCGTAACAGGTGACTATGTGCACACGTTGCAAGATGAGCCAGAATCTTACAATGAGTTAGGCCAGCCGACGACCTTCGGAATCCCCTATCAATCGGTGGCCCCGACAGACCACTACTACCAGGGTGATCCGACACAGCGTGGGCTGGCTTCAACTGAGGTTGACCAGGGCGCTTGGGGTGGTGCACGCCAAGACGTAAATAGCGCTTCTCAAATGGCTGCTAATGGACAGAAGGAAATCTTCGATACTAGCGCCATTGCTACTATTTCCAAGTATGTTGATCCGACCAGCAAGGTCATCAACTACCTACCTAATTTCGTTGACTCACTCGACAAGCTCGGTCGCATGCTATTCATGATTTACTGGGAGACAGACAAATTCCAGAAAATGTACGGCGTGGATGAGCTGCCTGAGTTGATTGAACTCATCAAGAGTGTGTTTCGTAACCTCGGAGATCTGGTGATTTTCTTGAAGCGTAAGTTCCCGGATGTCTCCATCAATGTAAATGAACAAGACACCAGTGAGGGAGGATAATTTATGACAGACGCATTTGTAAAAGGCTTCATGAAGGCTGCGCAGGCAGAAGGCTGCACTGCCGGAGAGGCAATCGACATTCTGAAATGGGCCATGTCCACCGGCGCATTTCAAACACCTTCGTTTTCGCCGCCGAAACCGATAAACCCTAACCCGCCGATCGTAGACACGATGGCACCGTCAAAGATGTTCCCAATGCCAGGTACTAATCCTGGCGCCTCTGGTGGTCTTGGGGCAGCAGGTGGTCTCGGCAGTCTAGGTACTGGTCAGCAACCAGCCGCATCCAATTTCGGATTCAACATCAATCAAACCGGTTTGGGAGGAGTGAATAACTCAGTGAGTTCGGCTCCTTCATCGTCGGTCAACTCCGTTCTCAACAAGCCAACGGCTGCACCGGCTATGGCACCTACAATGTAAGGAAAACACATGTCATTCTACACTTCCCCTGCAAGCAAGTTCAAATTCCAAAGCTTGCCTGACAACAAGCCAAACAGCAAAAAGGCTTTCGTTACTGGCTTCATTCGGGCTATCGCCCAGGCTCCTCTCTCTGCCACTGAAAAGCTGGCGTGGGTCAAGTATGCCGGTGATGTTGCTCCTCCTCCTGGCCCAGGTGGTCCAGAAGAAGGCGGCGGCGAGATCGACCCTGTCGCTGGCCCTGGCCCTGGCTTTCTTCCAGAAGGTGCCGGTGAAGATCAAGCCGTGCAACAACTGCTTGAAGCGCTCCCTGGCAATACCATGGAAGAAAAGCTCCACGCTGCCGCTGTTGCGTTGCTCCAAGCGCAGCAAGAAGGTGCTGGTGATGATGGTGGAATCGAAGATGACGGTACCGGAGTTGAGTCTGGTGACGGACAACTCGACCCAGCGATCATCCAGCAGTTGATGAGTCAACAGGGTCCTCCACCACAAGGACCACAACCTCCTCCAGGTGGCCCGCCCCAGCAGCCGCCAGGTGCGCCTCCGAAGGGTCCGCAAGGATAATTTCAAATGAGATCGTCCGTTCCTACCAGAAGGCTAGGAACCCCGTTTCAGCGCCCGGCATGGCGATACGATGCCCTGCGAAACCCTGACAAGTACGGGTTTCGCAGTTTCTGTTCTAGGAAGGTTGACAACGCTGGGTGCCTGCGCCGACTGATCAAAAAAGGCCTGGATCACCGCGTGAACTTTGTTGTTCCCGCAGGGATACAGCAACTTTCTCGTAACCTGCCTCCACGTCTGGCTGATAAACTTTTCGCTGTTTGGAAACGCCGCTGGAGACAGGCTGATCAGACGAAACTTGCAATCGAACGAATTGATGAATACGAGAATCTAGTGATCTGGAACGCCAAGAAGATGGCGAGCCTCCCCGACCCTTGGCTTCGCAAGCTGGTCGAGCACGTCAGCAATCTTGAGTTTTACCCAGACATCGATGCTGCGTTGAAGTTGCATTTGAATGACGACTACGCACAAATTAAGCGATACATTGGTCATTTGATTTTTGCCAAACAGCCAGACTGTCAGATTGCAAAAGAATGGAACTTCAACCCTGGGGTTATTACAGCCCTGAGGATGTTATTCTTTGATTTCTCTGCGTTACCGTCTTCACCTGTCGCCCAATGGGCTACCCTCGTTCAGTGGGTGAACAATGGTGACATCAAACCTGACGAATTTGCTTTGTACCGTCGGGTGCATGAGATGGGCCCGCTGGGGTTGAAAGCACAAGTAGCTGGTGCATTTCTCAATGCGGATGAGCGTATTGAGGTCAAAGACTATCTGACTAAGACCGCACTTGGAAATACGTTCAATATTCAGTTCGCTACTAGGACACCCAGAGAAGCCCTGGTCTACAACCGCGTTATCGGTGACTTGGTCCGACTTGATTTGCAACGTGAGGAGATCAAGGTTCGCCAGCACGAGCAGAAGCTGCTTGAGATGCAGGTGGCAAAACTCGGCAAGGAATTGAACGAAGGTAAGGTACAGGAAATGCAATCTGAGGATCTCAAGCTTATTCAGAGTGCTATTAGTCAGTTGTCCCGGGCCGATGCTGAGCCCAGGTACAAGACGGTATTCGATATGACTAAGCCAAAATAGGATTGAATTCATCGATCTGAACGAATACCATAATCGTAAGTGGATTTAACTGTGGACGCTATGCAAGACCCCAACAAACTGCTAAAAGCGGCGGTCGACAACATCGTAAATTCGATCAATGTCGAGAAGCTCCCCGCTCATGCCGCTGTCGTGAAGACAGCCAAAGAGATGGACCTTAACGTCCACTTTATCAAACGCGCTTGTGAAGTAATCAATGTCGCGTTGACCTACGAGCATTTTCGCAAGAACGCGGAGGCTCGTGATAAGGACTTTCCAATTGTCGATGCACAAAAGGTTAGTGCTGAGGTATTTAACCAACCTGAGAAGACAACTAACGAGAAGAAATCAGAGTTCTTCTCTGGTAGTATTGTTGAAGAAACCGTCCCCAATTTCCGTAAAGCCAAGCACGACGCACAGTTTCGGGATCAGTTCGCGAAGTTGTCGACAGCCAAGGACGAAACTCGTGGAATGTCCGAGCAAGGTATCTGTGAAAAGGCCGGCTTGGCAAAGTTGGCGCTTGAGCGTGAACTAGATGTATGCCGCACCGATGCCGCTGGCGCCAAACATGGAGTGCAGTCGCAGTTTGCTTACCTGGTGAACCATTGGAGTAAGGAAGCTTCGGCCCGTCTTTCTTTTGCTGAATTTGAATCTCAGGCTTTTTCTCGATATGGAGAGGCTGTTATTCCGTACATCGACCTCATTTACAAGGCCGCAGGTTGCAAGGAAGCTCGTGGTGAACATGACCCCAAGTACGTCGCCTATGATGACTCAAGGGAGTTGTTAGTTCTTGCCTCCTTCCTTGAAGCCACCGACGCCCTTCGTGAGGCAAATGAGAAACTGGCTGAGATCACACTGACGATGGCCGAACTTGAAGATCAGAAGAATCAAGCTTACGCAAAGCTGGCTGCTGCTCGTCAAGAGGAGGCACAAGCTCAAACCGACGAAGCTGCTCCCGAAAAACAAGCCGCAGAGGGACCAATTAAAATTGAGTTTGTTGACCCTGTAATTGCTGCGGCAAACGCTAAGGTTGCTGCTCGTAAAGAGGAAGCTGAAAAGAAAGCCGGCGTGCTTGGTGACAGTATGCCTGGTAAACTGTTTGACGCGTTCAGCGACCACTACAAGAAAGAGTCTACTCCCGGAGGAGGCGCAGGTGGAGGTGCACTTGGAAACTTGGATCGGAAACTTCTGATTCAGAATCTGATGGCCACGGACCCAATTTTGAAGACCTACAATCCGAAGCGTGTGGCAGACTCTTATGAACAATTTCTACGTCTTGCTCCTGAGCTTTCAAATGAGAAAGAGATCGTACGAAGCCACCTTCGCCAGATGGTCGCTTCTCAAGCGATGACCGCTTTCGACGGCGCACAGTTGATGGACGCCAATACAAAGCTTTTGAAGCAGAAGCAAATGGAAGGCGGAGCACGTCCTATTAAGGAGGAGAAATAACCGATGAGCACCAATCTGCGTGTATTTACCTCTCACGTTAAAGGCGATACGATCCTTCGCTTTGTTCTTGAGCCAGATTCTCGTGATTTGGAATTGATGAACAAGTTTGGTGAGCCGGAGATCGAGGTCGGCGGCGGCTGGCTTTTATCGGCGACACTCGATCCTCCCACGATCGTAGGTGGAGCAATTACTGCGGTCACTGTTGACTCTCCTGGTGATGTGCGAGCATACAGCGCTCAACGTCCTGTGGTTATAGAAGCTGTTGACCCCACCGGCGCAGGTTCTGGAGCCGTATTCGAAGCGGTACTACTTGACAACGGTAGACTTGACTCTGTTGATGTTGTCAGTGGAGGTAGTAACTACTCGGCAGGCACGACGGTTCGTATCACGTCGGGCGGGCATGAAACTCATTTTCCAATTCAAAAGGTAAAGCTGTTGTCCGGTTTTCCTTTTATCCGTCGTATCACTACGATCCCGCCGGGAGACGACTCTTTGGCTCAACTGGTCTCGTTGTATCGAGGGCAGATTTCTTCAGCTGTACAAAGTGCGATGGCTGCTCTGCGTTTGCTTGATACTCCAGAGAAAGACCTGACGACTGAAACTGTTTACCAACCATAACGTATGCCAATCGATTTTTCTAGTTTGACATCCAAATTGCCAAAGGGGCTCACTGACAGAATCCCAACGGCTACGCTTTCAAAATACTGGGATAACTACAAGCCACAAATCATTGGTGGATTGTCCGGTGCAGGTATTGGAGCTGCCGGTCTTGGTGGTGCTGCGGCCTTGTCCGGTGAAGAAGACCCAGAAGTCAAAAGCCAGAACGTAAAGCGAAATCTCTTGCTCGGTGCGGCCCTAGGTGGGTTAGGCGGTACCGCTGCTGGCGCCGGTTACAAGATGTACAAGGAACCGGATAGCACAAGCGCGCTAGGAAGATTGTTTCGCTTTGGAACGAATTCCAATATGGCACAAGGTGCTGCTGCAGGAGCTATCGGAAATAACGTCGCACGCCGGGTTGTAAATCAAGGTTTGGGTTGGAAGGGTACAGGAGGTACACTTGCCGGCAAGAGCATCGACCAACTTAAGGATGTCCTGGATTCTCATGTGAAGAATTTTCAGCCATCTGGTGTCGCTCCTGCCGCTGCTACGCTTGGTTCCGCTGCGGCTCCTATGGATGCTGTGGAAAAGAACATTCGCAATACGATCGAGAGGATGACGGCAAATAAGAGCACCCTAGGCCGCCTTAGTCAAAATTCGGTAGTTCGTGGTCTCGGTTTTAATATGATCGACCCGAATGCCGAACATCGCATCGTAGAAGCGTTGCATCCGTTGGCCGGAACACCAGAAGGTCGAACGGCAATTCAACGTATTCTTGGTTCCCAGGGAGGCACATCAGGCCGAGCGATGCCTCTCATCGAAAAGGCTCTGCTGGGCGGGTCAGCGGGGGAAGAAGCCCTCCGTAGATCTCACGCCTTGAGCGCGCTTGGACGCGTAGGCAGTGGCGCAGCTTTGTGGACAGGTCTTCGTGGAATATTTGGAGACTAATTTATGATCAAGTTTACGGCGAATACCGATTTTAACTTCGATGTAGCAGTGGCCTCCATTGTTACAAGCCCAAGTTCTTTGACCAAGCGTGCTTCGGCAAAGGACTTGCTGAAGTTTGAACGTACGCCGGGTCAAACTGATCTCCACATTATTGCGCTTGGTGCCTACGAAGGCACCGGTTACAACCGTAATGGTGACGCGTTCATGGAGGACGACTGCCGTAAGAACCACCACCTCTTTAAGGCGGCTGGGCGTGCAGTGCATCGTCACCACAAGAATAAGCCAGCTGACCCGAAGTACGGTACGATCAAGGCAGCGGCTTACAACGAGCCGATGAAGCGTATTGAGCTTATCGTCGGCCTTGACAATGATAAGTGCGCAGACATTCTGGACGAGCAGGAAAAAAAGGGCTACACCAATTGGTCAATGGCTTCAAAGCAGGCTTTTGATGTCTGCTCTTGGTGTGGCCACAAGGCCAAGACTGACAAAGATCGTTGTGACTGCATTCCAGCAAAGATTGGTGAACTGAACAAGCAGGGAGTGATGTGCGGCATGATCAATCTAAACCCTCGTTGGTTTGAGATCTCTCATGTTGGCCGTCCTGCTGACCGTATCGGTATGTCATTGAAATTGGCTAGTGACGACCAGCGTATCAAGCCAATGCTTCCATCTGATTACTTGAAGATCTACGACGGGTTTCAACCGCCTGACGACGAGTTCATAATTTCGAAGAAAGCTGCTGACAAGCGAGAACTCCTCCGTAAGCTGGCAGAAATGGAGAAACATGTCGACGCCATTGCTGAAGGCAAGGGTAAGAATACATCAAAGGACTTGTTCTTAAAGCGTCAGGCCCGTCTAAAGAAATCTCCAAAGATGGAAGATAAGGACATTGATGGTCTTCGCCAGCATGAGCCAGCAAAGGCAATGCGAGGGTTGGCTGACAATGGAGTGATGCTCAGCCCAGATGACTTTGTGAAGTATCTGTTTGGAAACCGCGCGAAGGAGGACGTGTCTCATGGTATGAAGACGCACCTGCCTCATGTGTTTTCCAAGTTGGAAGAAGAGGGCAACCAGGAAGTAGTGAACAACGAGAAGTTCGATCCTGCCGGCCTGGACTTGCTTCCAAAGGGATTGAAAGAATTGATTTCAGGTCTGACGGAAGGACACTCCATGTTTGGAGAACCTTCTGTCCGTCGTGTCATGCGTATTACGATTGAGCTTGGACCGAAGGGTGATGACGCAGAATTGAAGCCTAAGGAAGCTCCGACCAAAAATAAGGCTGATGAAAAATTAGCCGAGGTCTATGCTTCTTACAAGCTTGCAGCGCTGCACCACATGCAGGAAAGGGGAACGCTTACGGACGAGGTTCTCTGGAATTGTTTGATTCAAAATCGATAACCATGAATGAAGAAGCATTTTTGATTGGTTTTGTAAAGGCCGCTTACGAAGGCGCATCAAGACTAGAAATGAATCAATTTGCGCCCATTGCACGTCGCGGATTGAGCGAAGGAGAAAAGCAACAAATCAATGTTGCAAAGCAGAAGCCGCTACGCAAGATCTTTACTTCAACCGCAGACCCGCTGACAGCAGATATGTCGAGCCCTGCCTGGGCTGGCGGAATCGGTGCTGGGTTGGGTGGTTTGGGTGGCGGTGCCTTTGGCTTGATGGCTGGTGGCGAAGAGCATCCTCTCGCTGGGTTGCTCATTGGTGCTTTGGCTGGTGGTGGTCTCGGAGGTGTTATCGGTTACAAGGGACGCCAGGCAACGAACGATTCTATTGAGGAAGCAATGCGTAAACTGCCGGAGGGCGCGACGCGCGACGATTATCTACGTGATCCGCGTATTCAAGCTGAAATGGAGCGGGAAAATA